>DAIMYQ010000006.1:0-51450 GCA_036734385.1 Paludibacteraceae bacterium
GTTATCATACAACCATATCGTAGTTTCTCAAACCAAGGCAATATTTTTTCTGTAAACTTTTCAATTTTTTCCGCTTCATCAACAATTTCGATGACAACAGGTAATTTTTCGGTTATTTCCCAAAATTTAACAGAATGAATAACACTACTTGAACCATATCCCATTACACCTTTCAACACCGTAGCCCCGGCAAGACCGTATCGTTTGGCAGCAAAAACAATCATCTCATACAATGAGTTATGTTTAAACTTGTCGGTATTGCTAATGAATATTCTCAACACTTTGGCTTCACCTTTAATTTCCATAATTAAAATATTTTAATAATCAGATTTCCTAAATAAGTTGCTAAAATTCCGATGAAAACGCTTAAACTGACATATAGAGCAAAATAAAAGATGTTCCCATCTTTGAGCAACGCCAAATTTTCATTGGCAAAAGTTGAAAAAGTAGTAAATCCTCCACAAAAACCAATCGTAAGAAACATTCGCCATTCGGCACTCATCATATTCGCATGCTCTGAAATGCCGTAAAACAAACCAATAAGGAAACATCCTATAATGTTTACAACAAATGTTCCGTAAGGGAAAGATGAAATAACCGCATTTTGAATAAACCGTGACACAAGAAACCGCAAAACTCCACCTACAAAACTACCGGTACCAATAATGAACAAAATTCGTATCATATCATGACATTATTTATAATTGCAAATTAAAATATCGAGTCGGGAAAAGACGAGCAAAAAGAAAAATTCTTTTTCAGAAAAAAGAACCTTGAATGATTTATTTTTAATGTAAACTCCCTACGCATAATCTGTTGGGGACTATAATACGGTAGGAACTATCAGCCAATTAATTAGCGGTTTATTTCAGGGAAGTTCCATTCCCTATTTATACTTGCAAAAGTAGCGATTTTTTCGACATGCGAACAATTATCGCATAAAAAAACTGCTACCCTTTACCAAGATAGCAGTTCTTATAACACAATATTCAAATCGATCAAATCAATTTCATTTCCGTCAAAATATCGTTTGTTTTGCGAGTAGCAGCTTCACTGGCAGCGAATTTTTCTTTTTCGTCTTTGTTCAAATCAAGTTCGACAATACGTTCGATACCGTTTTTGCCAATAATAACAGGAACACCGATAGTAATATCTTTCACGCCGTATTCACCATCAAGGTAAGTAGCACAAACGATCATTTTCTTTTGGTCTTTGATGATAGATTCAACCAAATAAGAAGATGCAGCACCCGGAGCCATCCAAGCAGAAGTTCCCAACAAACCTGTCAAAGTAGCACCACCAACCATAGTAGCTTTAGCCACTTCGTCTAACTTCTCAGCACTTAACAAAGAGCTAACTGATAATCCTTTGTAAGTAGCAAAACGAGTAAGAGGAATCATAGTAGTATCTCCGTGTCCACCAATTACAAGACCTTCCACTTCGTTGGCATTGCAATTCAAAGCCTGGCTTAAAAAATATTTGAAACGAGAGCTATCCAAAGCACCACCCATACCGATAACTCGGTTACGAGGCAAGCCTGTTGATTTGATAGTTAAGTATGCCATTGGATCCATTGGATTAGCAACAATAACAAGAATAGCATTGGGAGAATATTTTAAGACACTTGATACAACACTTTTTACAATCCCTGCGTTTACACCGATTAAATCTTCACGAGTCATACCCGGTTTACGAGGCATACCTGATGTGATGACTACAACATCTGAATCTGATGTTTGTGAATAATCATTGGTACATCCTTTTACCACGGTGTCAAATCCAATTAACTGTGCAGTTTGCATAATATCCATGGCCTTGCCTTCTGCTACACCCTCTTTCACATCAATTAAAACGACTTCATTTGCTACTTCATTAATTGCTAATACGTTAGCACAGGTAGCACCAACATTTCCTGCACCAACAACGGTTACTTTTGACATAATTCTTTTATTTTTAAATTGTTAATTCCTAATTCATACAAAAATAATACTTATTATTTCAAAAATAATATTTCAAAGAAATTTTTGTGATTTTTTTATTTTTTAAAACTTTTTGACCGTTTTTCTTATAAAATAAGCCCTAACCTTCTGCATATGTTTTGGTTACTTTTCCACACAAAACCTGTTAATTTTACAAAAAATGCCGTTGGGTCAACCTCAAATCCATTAAATTCTCTACTTTTGTGAAATCAAAATCTTTTAAACGATATTACTTTGAAAAAGCATATCAACTATATTCTTCTCGAATTTTGTTTTCTCTTGCTTCTTTGCCAATGTTCTACGAAACAAAACACCTCGTTGTCTCGCGGATATCAAGACTTTGCGACTCGCTATAATGTTTATTTCAATGCCAACGAAAGCTATAAAAAGGGCATAGAAAAAATCAACAAGAAAGGCAAAGACAATTATTCCGACATTCTGCCCATTTATCCTATAAGCAAACACGAAAATGCAACTGTTGCTACAGCCGAAATGGATGTTTGCATCGAAAAGTGCCAAAAAGCCATTAAAACACATTCGATAAAAAAGAAACCGAAAAAAGACTCAAAAAAATCAAAAGACCCTAAATATGAGGCATTTCTGAAAAAAGAAGAATACAATGGTATGATAGAAAAGTCGTGGGTGCTTTTGGGAAAAGCCCAATTTCACAAAGCCGATTTTTTAGCGGCAGGTTCTTCTTTTACGTACGCTATTCGCCATTATTCCGACAATACAACTCTTTGTACAGAAGCAAACATTTGGCTTGCTCGTTGTTACGCCGAAATGAGTTGGTTTTACGAGGCAGAAAATATTTTAAATAAACTCAACGACAAAAGTTTTACGTCTGGCACAACACAACTTTTTGTATTTACGAAAGCTGATTTATTGCTAAAAGAAAAACAATACGATGAAGCCATTCCTTTTTTGGAAACAGCTTTACATAGCACCAACAAAAAAACAGAAAAAGCCCGTATTGCTTTCATTTTGGGACAATTATACGAACTAAACAATCGATATGACAAGGCGTTTGAATCCTATTCGTTAGTCATAAAACAAAATCCACCCTATGAAATGGCTTTCAATGCCACATTGAAAAAAGCCCAATCATACCAAGGTGCCGATAACAAAAAGATTTTGAAACAGTTGAATAATTTTGCAAAGGATCCAAAAAACAAAAAATACCTTGATCAAATCTATTGTGCCATTGCCAAACTGTACCAACGTAACGGTAAAAAAGAGTTGGCTATCGAAAACTACAAACTTGCTATTAAGAAAAGCACTCATAATGGAGTGGAAAAAGCGGAAGCTCTACTCAGTTTGGGTAAAATTTACTACGATGATAGAAAATATTTGTTGGCACAACCTTTGTATAACGAAGCTTTACCTCTTATCTCAAGAGACTATGACAACTACAAAGAATTAAAAAAACTTGCTGACAACTTAAACGACTTGGCAACCAACTACAATACCGTAGTTTTGCAAGATAGCTTGCAAATGCTCTCTCAATTATCTGAAACAGAAAGAGTTGAAAAAATCAAAAAGGTAATAGCCGAAAAAGAAAAGGAAAAGGAAGAAATCAAAAAGAAGACTGAAGAGGACGCTCGTTTACAAGAAATTGAAACCGAAAGTTCTGTTCCTGTAATACCTGGTCTTGCTTTAGGAGAATCAAGTGATAAGTCTTGGTACTTTTACAATCCGACCTTAGTAGCCAAAGGTAAAATTGAATTTCAACGTAAATGGGGACAACGAGCCTTGGAGGACAACTGGAGGAGAAAAAATAAAGCTTCATTAAACCAAGAAATACAGGAAACGGAACAAAATACAGACTCAACAAATATAGCAGATACAACAGCAATTGGAGAAAAAGCAACGAAAAAAAAGGTATTAACGGACAAAGATGTTGAATATTATTTGCAACAAATTCCTTTTACTGAAGTCCAAAAAGAGGCTTCCAACAAGCTGATAGAAGAAAGTTTATACAATCTGTTCCTCATTTACGAAGAAAAATTGCAAAATTATCCGTTAGCAGAGGAGACATTTGGGGAGTTGGAACATCGTTTCCCAAAATTCAAGCAAATGCCCGATGCCATGTTCCATGCCTACCAATTGTATTTAAGAACTGAAAATACAGCAAAAGCCGAGGAATATAAGCAGAAAATAATTGCTAATTTCCCCGAGTCCAAATATGCCATCGTTTTAAAAAATCCGGATGCTCTCAATGAAATGAACGAGTTACGCTCAAAAGAAGAAAGTTTATATCAGGAAACATACACGGCATTTCTGAAAAATGATTTTAATAAAGTCCTAACAAATAGCCAAATTGCCCAAAAGGAACTTCCATTTTCCAAACTATTACCTAAATTTTTATTCTTAGAAGCCCTGACTACAGGCAAAAAAGAAGGTAAAGAAAAGTTCAAAGAAAAAATGGAAGAACTGGTAAAAACGTATCCGACAAGTGAAGTTACACCAATGGCTAGAGATATGATTGCTTTGATCAATCAAGGACAGGAAATTTTGTCGACACCTTCGAACGGAAACTTATTGGCACAACGCGAAACGATTGTTTCAGAAGAAAAATTTGCTGAAAACATTACAAAAGCAGGTTTCAAATACGAACCTGAAACAAAGCACATATTCGTTTTGTTAATTCAAGGCTCCGAGGACGAAAAAAATAACATGGTATTCGAAATCGCATCATATAACTTTACACGTTTTATGATTAAAGACTTTGATATGCAAGTCCGTAAATTGGATGAAAAATTGTATGCTATAGCCGTTATGGGCTTGGAAAATTTGGCAGAAGCAGCTTGGTATCAAAAATCCGTTCTCGGAAATAACTCTATTCAGGAAACACTGAAAGGAATAAATTACAAGGGCTTTGTTATTTCCGAAGCAAATTTTAAAGGCGTATTTGATAAAGAAACTCTACAAAAATACCTTCAATTCTACATCAATAACAACCTCGAGGTAAAAGAACCCGATGTAGTTAAAAAATTGGAAGAGGAAAGCGGTTTCGTAAAAGGGGAGAAATAGACAAATTATGCCTGACCTTTCTGTAAGAATGATGAATAGAATAACTTTTTAAATAAACAAACACATGAGTCGTAAGGTCTTTTTATACCTCGTAATACTGTTTACGACAACAATTATTACTCCTCTTTTTTCTCAAACAAAAACAGATACAACATATTCGGTAAAAGGGATTGTTGTCGATTCCATTTCTGCTGAAACCATTCCTTACGCTACTATTTCCGTTGCGGAAGTTACTAAACCTGATATTTACTTGAAAAGACTGGCAACCGAAAGCGACGGAGCGTTCAATATTACTCTGAATAAAACCGGTGATTATTTTCTGACATTTGAATCGACTGGTCTAGAAAAAAAACAAATTAAAATTACAATCATTGCCGGTCAAAAAAAGCTGGATCTTGGCAAAATTCTTTTATCTCCATCACAATTATCCGAAGTAACAGTGATGGCAATCAAACCTTTAGTGAAAGTGGATATGGATAAGATTAGCTACGACATGAAATCGGATCCGGAAGCACAATCATCCAATACGTTGGATATGTTACGCAAAGTCCCCATGGTTACCGTTGACGGAGAAGATAAAATACAACTCAAAGGTTCATCCAATTTTAAAATTTACGTGAATGGCAAGCCATCGGGCATGATGACAAACAATCCATCGCAGGTATTAAAAAGCATTCCCGCATCAAGCATAAAAAAAATTGAAGTAATTACCGACCCCGGAGCCAAATATGATGCTGAAGGAGTAGGTGGAATCATCAACATTGTGATGGAGCATGCATTGAACGGCTTTACAGGAACAATTCGCGGTTCAGTTAATTCAAAAAATGGCTATAATGGAGGAGCATATTTGTCCACGAAAAAAGGAAAATTTGGCTTAACGACAAACCTAAATTACAATTATCAACGCCAAACAGACCAAACGTATAAAAGAGACGTTGAAAATTTTAATGCAGAATCTGTCAAGTATATTTCACAATATTCATATTCCGATACAAAATACCGTTTTTATTACGGTAATATTGAAGCAAGTTACGAATTTGATTCCCTTAATTTGGTAAGTTTGACAGTGGGCGGATATATCGGTGGAGGCTCCCCTACTGATGATGCCGGTACTTGTTCGATGAACGCATTGAAAGATACTCTTTCAGCATTTAAACAATCAACCAAAAGCCAAAACGATTGGGGAGGAATTGATTTGTCTCTTGATTATCAACATACATTCAAAAAACCGCAACAGTTGCTTACCCTATCATACAAACTAAATTGGACACCGAACAAAACGGATAATACTTCGGAAGTGACGGAAATACTCAATTATACAGGCTACAAGCAGCACATTTTATATGATGCCAACGGTAATGAACATACATTTCAGGTGGATTATACAGAACCATTTGGTAAAATTCATACCATTGATGTTGGTGTGAAGTATATTTTACGGCTAAACAACAGCACCAATAATTATTATCTGCAAAACGATTTAACACAAGAATGGGAACCTATGCCCAATCAACCTAAAAACAACCTGAATCAGACCCAGAATATTTTGGGAACTTATGCAAGTTACACGCTAAAACTAAATAAACTTAGTCTTAGAAGTGGAGTTCGTTTCGAAGGAACATTTTCGGATATTGAATTGGCAGATACGAGTTTTCATGTAAATTTTCAGAATTTGGTGCCTTCCGTAACTCTCGGTTATAAGCTGAATGATGCCAACAATATCAAATTAAGCTATAACCAACGCATCAGTCGCCCGGGAATTTGGTACTTGAATCCTTTTCTCGACAATTCCAATCCATACGCTCTTTCTCAAGGAAATCCCGATTTAAACCCTGAGGTAGATAATTCTTTTTCGTTTAATTATAGCTATATCAATTCCAAATTAACATTAAACAGCAGTATTTCCACTTCTTTTACTGATAATGCATTTGAAAGTGTAAGCAAAGCATTAAACGACACGGTTACTTACAGCACGTATAAAAACATCGGAATAACCAGAAATACAGGGTTATCGTTGTATGCCAACTGGCAAGCCAACAAGTCAATAAAGGTGGGTGTAAATGGGAATATGAACTACGTATATATGGACACAAACGATGGAAGCGATTTAAATAACGAGGGGTTCAATTATAGTGTTTCAATCAATGGCGGATTTACACTGCCGGCTGAAATCAAGTTAACTACCTATGGAGGTTATTATTCCCCCGGAATTGCCTTACAAGGTGAAAACTCCAAATACTATTATTATGGAATGTCTTTGGGTCGCGACTTTTTAAAGAAAAGATTAAATGTTTCGCTCTACGCCAGAAATCCATTCTTGGAAAAAAACTACTATTCCGACTACACAGAAACTACCGATTACAGAGCTAACAGTAAATATTCATATAAACCACAATCTTTCGGAATCTCCGTTTCTTACCGCTTTGGAGAATTAAAAGATGAAATTAAAAAAGTGCAAAAAACCATCGAAAATGATGATGTAAAAGGCGGTGGAAACAGAGGTGGTGGAGGAAATTAATTGAGAGTAATTAGTTTGTATAAATTGAAGTTGTAATCTACATTACCGTAAATACTTTATTTATCACAGAGAATAATAACTTTAATATCAACTGTTAGGGGACGAGAATGCCCTATAAGCAGCATTACTCAGACAAAACAATAAAATGGCAGTTATAAATCCTGCAAAAACATCTACTACATAATGAGCTTGTATGTAAACCGTCGAACACACAAGTACAAAATAAACCGGCAGAACTAAAAACAAAAACAAACGACGGCGATAACGCATTATCAAAAGAACTATCAAGGTCGAAATACCAACATGGGAACTCGGGAATGCAGCAGTAGGTCTTTCGCCGATTCGTTGTGTTCTTTCAACCAATCCGTGAAAAAAACCTCCCACATTTGTCTGAGCAGGCGTAAGAACAGGATGTTGATCAAAATAGGTTCCTACAGCGGGAAAAATTCCCGATCTTACATTTTCAAGACCAATAGCGGAGTAATAGTATTGCGGACCGGCAGTGGGGAAAAATATATACATCAAATAATAAATAAAAAAGGACATTAAAACAGTAAAATAAAAATATTTAAAATACTTAATATCCAAAAGATAAAAATACAAACCGGTACAAACAATAAGCGGATAGTATGCAAAATAGCCCATATTCATCAATTCGCAAAACCATGTTTGAGTAACCTTGTGTGAAAACAAAAGAGCAGGCTGGCAACTAAAAATAAATTGCTCCCAATAGGCAAGCAAATGATCATAATTGATTAGTGACCTGTTAATATCAAACGTTTCGGGATACCATAGAATTAATAACAATCCAACGAAAACGTTTCTTAAAAAACGAATAATTTTCAAATCATTCTTACTACTGATAAATGCCAACAAAGCCATAAAAACGACAATCAACAACCTAGTTGTCAGCAATTTAATAGCTGATTGAAACTCCACTCCGATTAAAAGAATAATGATAGTCGTAATCAGAATATAAAGCAACGTCAGCTTTTCTATGGCAAAAAAATGTAAAGTTCTTTTATTGGACATTAATTCAATTATGTGTCAGTGTTGAAAGTTTTTTACAAAAATATCAAAAAAAATTAACTACTAATTCACATGACATTTGTTTATGTGATGCAAAAGTATTCTTTTTATTTAATATGCAATTTTTTATGAATAAAGAATTACATATTGTAACCATGAATAAGTAATTGTCTCAAAGCAAGTAAAAAATATCTAATTTTGCAATGTTATTGTTAAGATTTCTTGTATGTCAATAGAAAAAACAAACGCTGCCCGACTACTTGATAAGGCGAAAATACATTATGAATTAATTTCATACGAAGTAGATGAATCGGATTTAAGTGCCATTCACGTCGCTGCACAACTGAACGAACCGATAGAACTGGTTTTCAAGACACTTGTGCTGAAAGGCGATAAAACAGGCCATTTTGTGTGTGTTATTCCGGGAGCAGAAGAACTGGATTTGAAAAAAGCCTCTAAAATTTCAGGCAACAAAAGTTGTGATTTGATTCCTATGAAAGAATTATTGTCCATTACAGGCTACATTCGAGGAGCATGTTCCCCTATAGGCATGAAAAAACATTTTCCGACCTATATTCACGAAAGTTGCCTCACCCTGGCAAAAATCTACATCAGTGCAGGCAAAAGAGGATTACAACTTCTTGTCGCTCCTCAAGACCTCATTACAGAAGTAAAAGGCACGGTCGGTTTTCTTATCTTAACAGCATAAAAAAGGGTTGCCAAGTTCTTAGCAACCCATCCTACATTTTTTGTTGTACTGACCTATAATGCTACTTGTAAATTTAAAAATGCAGACATTTTTGCTTCTCCTCCCTCGGCTGGTTGCCAAGCCCTAAAGTTAGGTGATAATTTAACATATTTACAGGGAGAATATTGCAATCCGACGACACCTAATTGCCCATCTTTGGCAATATTCCAATCATTTTGAGAATACAAATAGTCCCATCTTCCAAACACTTCCAAATCCTTTGGCAATTTAACCGTAGCATAGGCAGAAAGGCCTCTCAAAGTACTATTTTCAGTGAACTTTGAGTTAAACAAATTGTTGCATTCAGCACCGAAAGAAAATTCTTTTTGTTTGTATCCTAAAAATAAGGCAAGATTTTCTCGAGATTTAGCAACTAACGTATCAGCAGGCTTTTTATCGTATCGATCATAATAAACTCTGACTGTTAACGGCTTAATAGGCTGCAAGGTTACGCCTCCTCCATAACAAAATTTATCGTCTTTGTTTAGTTCTTTATACCCTTCTCCATTTCTAAAAATACCATCAACATATAACCAATCCGTAAAATTATACTGGGCAGAAATACCCATATCGGCACTGGAACCAAAAATATATTCATCTTGGAAAGATTTTAGGATATAGCGATATCCCCACTGTTTTTCCTGAACATCAGACTGAATGGTATTAATTAACCCTCCGTTTAAAGTAAAATTTCCTGTTTTCCAATTCAATTCGGCATTTTTTACATACGCCACACGTTCCAATTTGGAACCTGAAACTTCAGGATTACCAATATCCAAACGAACACGACCCGATAAACTTTCTGTCAAATTAAAACTTGCCCCTAAATAAACGCGGTCAAGGTTAAAACCCGAGTTATTGTCAGCTCCTTGTCCTATTCCCGTACCAAAATTGGAAAAAATAGTAACAATAGGCTTAACGGTCATTTTAAAATCTTCCGTTTTTGGCTCTATGGTTTGAGCAAAAGTTGTCGTGCTAAAAACGGCAAATAAAATTACACATAAATTTTTTTTCATCCTTTTCTTTTTTTTGCCCGCAAAATTACATTTTAGTTTCATTCAAATCCAATTTCATTAAGAAATAAAAACATTTGATATTTACAATATTTCTTACAGCATTTTACAAAAAGTCCTTTTCAAAAGGTTTTTCCGGTAGTTAATAATCTTATGTTACCTATTGCAATTCCTGATTTCTATAAATTGCCATAAATAAAAAACAGGTTCCAATCTACGACAAACGAAATAGCTTAACATTTTTGTAACAATTGCTCAATGAAAATGCAACAACATTAGTGTTTTTTTGTAAGGAGAAATAGAAGTTAAACAAAAAACAAAAAAGATGAAAAAGCTATTATTTTTTACAGGAATCGGTCTTTTGTTATTGGCTACAGGATGTAACAAAAAAGGCACCGAACAATTAGCAGGAGCAGGAGCAACATTTCCTCTTCCTTATTACAATTTAGCATTCGAGAACTTTCAAACAACAACAGGAAACGCTGTTTCTTACGGTGGCGTCGGTAGTGGTGGCGGTATACGTAGTTTAAAAGAGGGAGTTGTAGACTTTGCTGGAAGTGACGCTTTTCTTTCTGACAAGGAAGCAAGTGAAATGAAAGAAGTAATACATATTCCTACTTGTTTGGGAGCTGTGGTTTTATCCTATAATCTTCCCAACGTAAAAAATTTAAACCTTACAGGAGACATTGTCGCTGATATTTATTTGGGAACAATTACCAAATGGAACGACCCTCGTATTCAAGCAATAAATAAAGAGATTGCTTTACCAAATAAAAACATTACCCCCGTTTACCGTTCTGACGGTAGCGGAACTACCTTTGTATTCAGTGATTATTTAACAAAAGTCAGTCCCGTTTGGAGCGAAAAACTAGGAACCGGAAAATCATTAAACTTTGCTACCGGAATCGCAGCCAAAGGAAACCCAGGAGTAGCCGGAACGGTTAGCCAAACAGAAGGAGCTATCGGCTATATTGGTTCAGAGTATGCTTTTGCTCAAGGAATTGCTATCGCTGCTTTGCAAAATTCCAATAATGAATTTATTCTTCCTTCAGGCAAATCAATTTCTACCGCTGCGGCAGGAGAACTCCCTGCTGATACACGTGCTATGATAACTAATTCTCCAGCAAAAGGAGCTTATCCTATCAGTTGCTTTACTTGGATACTTGTATACAAAGAACAAGCGTATTCAAAACGAACTATAGGACAAGCAAAGGTTACCATAGATTTACTAAACTATATGTTGAGCGACGCAGCCCAAAATATGACAGAAAAAGTGCATTATGCTCCTCTTCCTAAAAATTTAATAGAAATGTCAAAGAAAAATATAGGTAAAATTACCTATGAAGGAAAGAAACTATAAAAAATAAACCATGTCCGACAAAGCTTTTAAAATAATTCTTTGGTTTTCGGCAATAGTAATTTTGGTGATTTCCGGCGGAATACTCTACTCGTTAGCGAGTGGGGCTATTCCTGCTTTTAAGGAATTCGGTTTTTGGAATTTTATTAGTTCTGCAAAATGGGACCCGACAATGGACAAAGAACAATATGGAGCCCTTTCATTTATCATCGGCACAATATTGACTTCTTTTTTGGCAATTATATTTTGTTTGCCTTTTGCTTTGCCGGTAGCTATTTTTATCGGCGAATATTTTAGAGGCAAGAAATTGGCTTCAGGACTTGGAACGGTCATTGATTTACTGGCAGGAATTCCTTCTATTGTTTACGGGTTATGGGGATTTTATGTGCTAAGACCGATTATCATTTCTTTGGGATTATCAGAACAAGGGTTCGGCATATTGACCTCTTCATTAGTACTGGCAATTATGATTATTCCATACGCCTCGTCGCTAAGTTCGGAATTTATACGCATGGTTCCTAAAGAATTAAAAGAAGGGGCTTACAGTTTGGGAGCTACTCGTTTGGAAGTAATCAGATACGTTATTCTACCCATTTCAGGTTCAGGTATTTTTTCAGCTTTTGTTTTGGCTTTGGGAAGAGCATTGGGAGAAACAATGGCAGTAACTATGCTAATAGGAAATTCCAACGGAATTCCAACCTCTATTTTCGACACAGGAAACACCATGGCAAGTATCATTGCCAACCAATTTGGTGAAGCAGACGGGATAAAACTTTCTTCACTTATCGCAGTAGGCTTGCTATTGTTTATGATAACAGCAATAATAAACCTCATCGGAAAACTGATGATAAAACAAAATAGTAAATGAATACACTAAAATACCGTACACTAAAAAACAAGGTATTTTTTGCCATTGTTTGTTTTTTTGCTGCACTAACAGCGGTGCCTTTATTCGCCATTTTAGGTGAAGTTTTACTAAAAGGATGGAGACAAATTAACTTTGCTTTCTTCACAGAAAAAACGCCTACCACCTTAGATGCTTTATTGGCCATAAAATCAGATAACATTATTCCGGGAGGTATTGCCAATGGTATTATCGGCACTTTGCTGATGGTATTGATGGCATCGGCAGTTGCTATTCCGATTGGTGTATTGGCAGGCATTTATTTATCAGAAAAAAGGACAACAAAATTTTCTGCCGTAGTGCGTTTCGTTACAGATTTACTACAAGGTATTCCTTCCATTGTGGTAGGTATTGTGGCATTTGCATGGATTGTTTCTCCATTAAAAAGTTATTCAGCTGTTGCCGGCAGTGCCGCCTTAGCCATTATGATGCTCCCTTTAATTGTCCGATCAACAGAAGAAACATTAAATATGCTCCCCAATAGCCTGAAAGAAGCCGGATTAGCTTTAGGTACATCTTATTCGTCCGTAGTACTGAAAGTTCTTGTACCTTCTGCTTTTGGAGGTATTTTTACGGGAATTTTATTGGCAATTTCGCGTGTGATAGGCGAAACGGCACCACTTATGCTAACCGCTTTGGGCAGTTCTATTATACAATGGGACGTAACAAGACCAAGCTCGGCAGTATCGCTATTGATTTGGGAATTTTACAACGACCCCAACTTGCAAAACATGATTTGGAGTGCATCTCTTTTTCTGTTACTTTTGGTGTTAACCCTTAATATTATTGCAAAACAAATAACGAAAAAATGGAGAATTCAATAAGAGAAAACATTTTAACTCTAAAAGATGTTTGCGTTTCATACTCTCCGGGGAAAAATGCAGTAAACAACGTAACCGCAGATATCCAAAAAGGTCTCATCACATCTATTATGGGTCCGTCGGGTTGCGGTAAAAGCACACTGTTAAGGGCTATTAACCGAATGCACGAATTATATCCGGGCATCACCGTTACAGGAGAAATAAAGCTAAACGAAAAAGACATTCTCAAAATGGATGCTATTGAAGTTCGTCGTATGGCAGGAATGGTTTTTCAACGCCCTAATCCCTTTCCTACGCTAAGTATTTACGATAATGTCATTGCTGGATATAAATTAAACGGAATCAAAGCTTCAAAAATAGAAAGAGACGAAATGGTAGAAAAATGCCTCAAAAACGTCGGACTTTGGGAAGAAGTAAAAGATTCTTTGCAAAAAAAGGGAGCTTTCCTTTCCGGAGGGCAACAACAAAGACTTTGCATTGCCCGTGCATTAGCACTCAAACCGGATATTTTGCTAATGGATGAGCCAACGTCTGCTCTCGACCCCATTGCCACAAACCGCATTGAGGAATTGTTGGTGGAACTGAAAAAAGAAGTTACTATCGTGATTGTAACACACAATATGTCTCAAGCTGCCCGAATTTCAGATTATTCGATGTTTATGTATTTGGGCGATTTAGTGGAATTCGACAGGACAGAAAAAATGTTTACCACCCCTGAAGACAAACGTACAGAGGAATATTTAACAGGAAGATTTGGATAATTTAAAACGATAATAACATGAAAACGATAAGAGAAGAATATTTGAATAGATTAACCGACGAATTTAAAACCATGTCCGATGCTGTTATTGAACAGTTAGAAATTATTCACAAACAAATAAAAGGAGAATCTTCCGAAGAGTTATTTGTAAAAATAAAAGCCAACGAACAACTGATCAACCAATGTGAAGTAAAAATTCGCGAAGAAATTGTAAACAGTATCGTCCTTCAAAGTCCTAGAGCGAGCGACTTAAGAAGGCTTATTGCATATTTCGATATGATTGGTAACCTAGAACGGACAGGCGATTTGCTCTATGGCATTAGTAAAAGAATGTCCGATTTGCTGAAAAAAGACTCCATATATGAGCTTTTCAAAGAGGATGCCCTGAAATTATTTGAAATGTCAAACAAAATGATACAAAATGCTATCTTTGCTTTCATACAAGAAGATAACGACATTGCAAACAATGTGATTCGGTCGGACGATTTCGTGGATGATTTGGACATTAAGATTCACAAAAAATTATTGTCTATAACCGATAAAGAGAAATATCCCGACTTTTTTGCCGATTCACTAAATATTGAACGTATTTCGTACAAATTGGAACGTATTGGCGACAGTGCAACCAACATTGCTGAAGCCGTTATTTTTCTAACAGAAGGAAGAGATATCAAACATATTCACAAAATATAAGCAATATGAAAAAAATATTGGTCGTCGATGATGAAATGGACTTATGCGAGATTCTTCGTTTTAATTTGGAAAATGAAGGATACGAAGTAGATACTGCCAATTCCGCTGAACAAGCCCTAAAAATATTGACGAATGACCACGACTTAATTTTGTTGGACGTGATGCTTGAAGGGATGTCCGGATATCAATTGGCAAACAAATTGAGAACGGAATTAAAAAACAATATTCCTATCATTTTCCTTACGGCAAAGAATACTGAAAACGATATGATAACAGGATTCAGCATTGGAGGAGATGACTATATCACCAAACCCTTTTCGCTGAAAGAAGTGCTGGTTCGCATCAAGGCTATTTCCCGAAGAACTGCCAAGCCAAAAAATGACACAGTAGAAAATCATCTTATCAATGTAGGAGAATTAACGATTAACGATATTGCCAAAACAGTTAAAATAAACGATGAAACAATATTGCTCACAAAAAAAGAATTTCTAATCTTAAAAATGTTATGCGAATCGATTGGTCGCTTTTACTCAAGAGAAGAAATTCTCAACCATGTATGGAACGACGAGTCATACGTTTTGATACGCACAGTTGATGTTCATATTGCTCGTTTACGAAAAAAATTAGGAGATTTTGGAAATCATATTATTAACAGACCCGGATTCGGCTATTGTTTTGAATAACAAAAAAATAATCTTATGACATACAAAAGAAAGCTTTTTCTGTATTTTCTCATTGCTTTTATGGGTTACCTTTTTATTGATATCGCAATCCAACTGAACAGAGAAAAAAGGTACAAAACGGAGAATCTTGTGTCCGATTTAAAAGTCTACTCCGAAGTAGTTCAAAATTATTTGCTTACCTCCAAAGATACAACTTCCGTTATCAAATTATTACCGGAAAACGTCCGTTTATCTATCATTAATAATCAGGGTGTTTTGCAATACGACAATATTTTTAATATCCGAAAATCAGACAATCACTTCAATCGTCCGGAGATTTTAGGAGCACAATTAAATGGTAATGGCTATTCCATTCGGGAATCTAACTCCACAGGAAAAGATTACCTCTACTTTGCCGAAAAAACACCCGAAGGAAATTATATCCGAACAGCGTTACCTTATTCATTAACTTTTAACGATTTTTTTCATAAAGACAGTTTGTTCCTTTATTCCATCATGTTATTGTTCATTATAACGTTATTTATTTTGCTCTATTTTTCAGACAAATTCGGGAAAGTAATGACTTCCCTGAAAAAATTCGTCACCTCTGTAGAAGCGGGTAAAATAGACTATGATGCCATCGAATTTCCCGACACGGACTCAGGTGAAATTGGAGCTAAAATCATTTCTATTTACAAACAATTGGAAGAAAGTAAACGTGAAATAGACATTGAAAAAGATCGTAATAGACAAATAAAACAAGAAATGACGAATAATATTGCTCATGAGCTGAAGACGCCGGTAAGCAGTATTCGGGGGTATTTGGAAATTTTGTTGGGAGACAAACCAATAACTCCCGAAAAGAAACGTTATTTTTTGGAACGTTCCTACTCACAAACATTACGTCTTTCCGATTTAATTAATGATGTCGCGTTACTGACAAAAATGGAGGAAGCTGCCTCTATTTTTGAGAAAGAAAAAATCAATGTCAGAGAAGTCGCCGAAGAAGCCATAGAAGAGCTGAGTTTTCGTCTCAACCCAACACAATTTTTTATTGAAAACAAACTCAGTTCTCACATTGAGATTGTTGGAAATAAAACCCTCGTGTATTCCATTTTCAGAAATCTAATTGAAAATGCCATCAATTATGCTGGAGAAAATATTTTAATCTCTATCCAATGTTGTGAAGAAGATGATGAATATTACCACTTCTTATTTTATGACACAGGTTGCGGCGTAAAACCGGAATTTTTAGAAAGAATATTCGACCGTTTTTTGCGTACAGATGAAGGAAGAAGTCGCCGAAACGGTGGTTCAGGATTGGGCTTGGCCATTGTTAAACATGCAGTATTGTTTCATCATGGAGAAATCGTTGCCAAAAATAGAAAAACAGGAGGCTTGGAATTCTATTTTTCATTGAAAAAACGGAAATAATAAACCGGTCTTAACTTATATACAAAAAATGGGGAGTGTTTTTACATACTCCCCATTTCCTTTTACAACAGTTTATTTATTGTCTGTTATTCTACAATTATCTTTTGTTTGTCGATAATGTAAACTCCTTTCGCCAAATCGGAAACCGTATTATAACCTTCATTTAGATTAAGACTACGAACAATAGTTCCATCTATTCCATAAACTAAATAGGAACCTGCTTCAGGAGTATTAATATAAAGAATTCCTTCGTTACTGTATATACTTAATCCATCGGAAGTTGTTTCTTTGATGCCACTGGAAGTAGCTACCGTATGGTCATATCCTTTAACGGTATAATATCCGCCATTAACAACTACAAAACCAACACTGCTCGGAGCTTGATTGCTTCCATCACTGAATAAAACATACCAATTGCTAATTTCTCCATCAAAATTATATTTATATACACCATTACCAAGATTTGTCATCGCTGCCCCGGGCCAATCTCCGGAAACCTTAACAACATTAGAACCTGCAGAATTATAATAAATATATGCTTTTATATTATTTCCCCAAGTACTTGGTTTTTCAAAGAAAATAGCTTTTTCGTTGGGACCAATAGTTGGATCAACAACGGGAACAACCGGATCAGGATTATTAGGCTCAACGGGCAATAGAGTTTCAGGATCGGTGGGATAAGTTCCCTGATCTTCATTGACAGATGTTGTTGCATAAAGATATTTACCATCTTCTCCAACTTTCCCGGGAGCAGGGGTTAATGTTGTGTTAAGCACATAAACTTTCATATTTCCCTTACCAGAAACCGTTGCCGTAAGCGTATTATTCGTTACAACTTTTGTGTCTCCGGTAATAGCATCTACATAAGTTCCATTTAAAATATTACTAAATGTAGCGTTACCGGAAATTGCAACTAATACATAACTATCTGTTGTAGCATCAGTATAACGACGTTTAAAGGCTAAAGTGCCTGAAACTCCATCTGTTGAATATTGTCCCTTACGAAGAGCAGGAACCGCCATCCTAATTTTATTTAAACGTTGAATGTGTTTGGAAAGCGGATGTTTCAGTGTTACCGCCATATTTCCGGTTGCATTTGCATATTCACCAAAATTTGTCACGTTAATATCCCCCGTGATATAATTGCCATAATATGCCCTTCCCGACTGTGCTAAAGGAATAGTTGGACCTTTGTCAATTGGCAACCCTTTCTTAAATTCAATTTCGCTACCGTAATAAAGACAAGGGATTCCGCGGAAAGTAAACATCAAACATAAATTTTCAGCCCAAACATCTTGACCTTTGGCAAAACGCTCATGTTCAGGAGCTCCATCGGGGGCATAGTCATGTGAATCTACATATACTACATTCCACGTTGGATCATTATAAGCATGATCACCACTTTTTGCCACACTGAAGGCACTACCTGCGTTTTCAAAATTCCAATGCATTGGAAAATCAATCACACTTAAACCTGAGTTCATTGAATAATCAGGAGTATGATAGTTATTACCATTTAAAAAGGCGTTGGTTGAGGAGGGTTGAGCATTTTCAGAAGAATTACCTTGTGCATTATCATTATACATTTGGATGCAAGACAACTGATTGGTTGTTGAAAAAGCTGTACTTTCAAATACAGCTTTTCCTGTATATTCGGATGGATCCTCACTCCAATTATAAGATTTGGAATCTTTCCATGTGTAAAAAGGAGTCGACATTGCCGGAGTATTACGATACCAATAATTTCTATCACGAGTACAAATTTCAGCAAACATGAAAAACTTATTATTTCCGGCATTTACTGCTGCATTGTGAAAAGCATTATTAAATACTTTGTTAAATACCAAACGAGAAATATGTCGACCTGTATCGACCCGGAAACCATCCACTCCCATACGGATGAATTGGGAATACGAATTAACAATGTAGTTATAAACAGCCGGATTTTCGGTATTTAAATCAACGCAATCTCCTGCTATTTGAGCCCATTGACAAGTAATATCATCCCAGTTAAAATTAGCAAAATGATGCCAATAATTATTGGTATCATGGTTTACGCCATCCGTATTTTTCATCAAAGCCAAACGAGCTTGATATTGTGCAGAGGGAGTCAAATTATCGTAATTTGCAGGCAATTTACTGTCAACATGTCTTGTTAGGCAATTAATAGAAGAAAGATCTCCTTTTTTGGTAAACATAGGGCATAAATTCTCTTCACCAAAATTGCCTGTATGGTTGAATACAACATCCAATATAATCTTCATGCCTTTTGCATGAACAGCATCAATTAAATCTTGAAAATCAACATCCGTCGATTCATAACGCGAATCTACCTTACTCATATTAATAGCATGATATCCATGATAATCATATCCGCTACAATTTTCTACCACAGGAGTAATCCAAATAGCAGTAAAACCAAGTGACTTTATATAGTCAAGTTTTTCTATTAACCCTTTAAAATCACCACGCCAGGCAGGATCTCCCTGATTAAGACTCTGTGCGTCCCAACATTGTAGATTGTTAGACGCATCTCCATCATAAAAACGAGTCGTCATTACAAAATAGATTGTTTCATCTCGAAAGTCCGTTCGAGTGGAAGAGTAAATAGAACTAATGTCACTGGCAAACAAATCGCAAGTGAAAAGAGAAATGATAAAGAAAGTAAAAAGTAGTACACGCCACCTTTTACCACTCAGAAGAGCAAAAAATTTTTTCATCGGTACAAAATTTAAGGTTTTAATTTGCAAAAGTAGCTATAGTGCAAAAAAGTTATTACAAAAAATCTGTTAAACTTTACTAAAAAAATAAAGAGGTAACTATTTCTAACTACCTCTTTATCAAATAAAAAAACGCTATTCTTCTTTGTGAGTCTGTTCGTATTCTTTCAACAGTGCATTTTGTACATCTGCTGGAAGTATCTCGTATCCCGAAAATTTCATACTGAAAGAAGCTCTTCCTCCTGTATTCGAACTCAAAGAAATAGAAAAATTACCCATTTCTTTCAAAGGAACTTTTGCAAAAATCTTTTCTAATCCTTTATCGGTTTCCATTCCCATAATAATGGCTCTTCGACCTTGCAAATCACTCATAACGTCGCCCATCCTACTTCCCGGAACCAACACTTCTACATCATAAATAGGTTCCAATACTTTTGGTCCTGCTTCTTTGAATGCCTGACTAAAGGCATATTTCCCTGCCAGTCGGAAAGAAATTTCGTTAGAATCCACAGGGTGCATTTTTCCGTCATATACAATAACCCGAATATCCCGGGCATACGAACCCGTTAACGGACCTTGTTCCATACAATCCATTATTCCTTTTTGTATGGCGGGCAAGAATCTGGTATCAATAACACCTCCAACAATACTGTTGATAAACACGAGTTTACCGCCCCATTCAAGGGCTGTTTCCTGTCTATCACGAACGGATATTTTATATTCCTGACCGTTTATTTTATATAATTCTTTTTCTGGAGCACCCTCTAAATAAGGTTCAATAATTAAATGAACTTCGCCAAACTGTCCGGCTCCTCCCGATTGTTTCTTATGACGGTAATCGGCACGAGCAATCTTAGTAATTGTTTCACGGTAAGGTATGCGAGGATTCAAATATTCTATCATTACTTTTTCATTGTTTTCAATTCTCCATTTAAGCGTTTTTAAATGGAATTCTCCTTGACCATGAACAATCGTTTGTTTCAATTCTTTCGAATATTCTACTACCCAAGTTGGATCTTCTTCTCGCATACGAGTAAGAATTTCACTCAGTTTTTCTTCTTCTCCTTGATTAACGGCTTTAATAGCTCTTCTGTATTTCCAAGCAGGGTATTTGATAAATGTAAATTTAGTTTCTGCATTTTTCCCGTTAAGGGTGTTGCCCGTACGGGTATTTTTCAATTTCACAGTTGCTCCAATATCTCCGGCAACCAATTCGTCTACTTTTTCCCTTATTGATCCGGCAACAACATATATTTGCGTTAATCGCTCTTTCGTTCCTCTTATTGGATTGTATAAATCATCTCCCTCTTTTACACTACCGGACATTACTTTAAAGAATGAGACTTCTCCAATGTGTGGCTCAATAGATGTTTTAAAAATAAATATGCTGGTGTTATTTTCTTTTTTCGGGGCAATTTCTTCTCCGGTTGTACTAACAGGATTTGGCATATCGCTTACATAAGGTACTACATTACCCAAAAATTCCATCAAACGACGAACTCCCATATCTTTGGCGGCACAAACACAAAAAACAGGAAAAATATCACGATGTACAAGACCTTTTCTAATACCCAAACGCATTTCATCCTCAGTCAAACTTCCGTCAGCAAAATATTTTTCCATTAAATTTTCATCGTGTTCTGCTGCTCCTTCTACTAGAATATTATGTAATTCTGCTGCCTTTTCGTGGTGCTCGGAGGGAATGGGAAGTATTTCAGGAATACCACCTTCAGGCTTCCATCTGTACATTTTCATTAATAAAACATCAATAACAGCATTGAAAAAAGGACCTGTTTGAATCGGATACTGAATTTGAATAACTTTTTTTCCAAAACTTTCTTTCAAATCAGAAAGGCATTTTTCAAAATCGGCCTTTTCATGGTCAAGCTGATTAATTACAAAAATACAAGGCTTTTGTAATTGTTCAATTTGTCTATACTGATTTTGAGTACCGGCATCTACCCCATTTTGAGCATTTATAAGCATCAATGCCGTGTCTGTGACACTCAAAGAAGTTATTAAACCTCCCACAAAATCGTCCGCTCCCGGACAATCAATTATGTTCAATTTTTTCTCCAACCACTCAACGTGGAATACTGCGGGAAAAACCGAATATCCATACTCATGTTCAACAGGAAAATAATCGGAAACCGTATTTTTTGCTTCCACGGTTCCTCTACGTTTTATAACTCCACTCTCAAAAAGCATAGCTTCTGTAAGAGTGGTTTTCCCTGAGCCAGAAGATCCCACCAAAGAGATATTCTTGATTTCATTTGTTTGATAGATTTTCATAACTTCTATGTATTTAAAATTACTAAAAGGTAAGTAAAAACAGAATGTTAGACTTCCACATTTGCCCTTAACGCTAAAGGAAAAACGCAAAAAATAAATCTGGAGAAATAAAATTTTTAGAAAAAATGCATGGCAATTTAACCATAAGAGAAGTAAAAAACAATCTTTTCTATAAGTTAAAAAACATTGTTTAAAAACATACTTAAAAAGATTTTTGCCAAAAAATATGTTGTTGAGCAGTATTTTTGTAATATTCTTGTAATATTCCGATGAAAATGTGTTAAAATATGCGGCGTTCTGACCCTAACATTTTTCTCGAACCCATCAAAGGGGTATTTTTGTGATATGATTTTTTCATAGTATTTGATTTTAAGGTTAGCAAATAGGTAGTCAGGCGAGACTACCTTTTGTTTTTTATAGCCCATCCGCGGTTTTACCTCATCAGATAAAAATCCCTTATACACCAAACAATTCCTATTTAGCGTTGAAAATATGTTATACAACATCATTTTTTGTAATATTCTTGTAATATTCCGATGAAAATGTGTTAAAATATGGGTCTTTTTAATCCCAATATTTTTTTCGAACCCATCAAAGGGGTATTTTTGTGATATGATTTTTTCATAGTATTTGATTTTAAGGTTAGCAAATAGGTAGTCAGGCGAGACTGCCTTTTGTTTTTTATATCCATCCGCTTTTTGACGTTTCAAGAAACAATAAACCCTCTTTATAATTACATTAAAGAGGGTTTATTGTTTCAAAAGAATATTTTTACACATTTACACATTAAAACGGAAATGCATAATATCGCCATCTTGCACGATATATTCTTTTCCTTCCACATTCATTTTTCCGGCTTCTTTACAAGCAGATTCAGACCCCAAAGTGATAAAATCATTGTACTTGATAACTTCTGCACGAATAAATCCTTTTTCAAAATCGGTATGAATAACGCCCGCACACTGAGGAGCTTTCCATCCTTTTCCGTATGTCCACGCACGAACTTCTTGTACACCGGCAGTAAAATATGTTTCCAAATTTAATAATTTGTATGCTGATTTTATCAAACGGGCAACTCCCGATTCGGTTAGTCCTATTTCTTCCAAAAACATTTGACGTTCTTCATAGGTTTCCAATTCAGCAATATCTGCTTCCGTAGCAGCAGCGACGACCAAGATTTCGGCATTTTCTCCTTTTACGGCTTCTCTTACAGCATCCACATAGGCATTTCCTTTTAACGCCGAAGCCTCATCTACATTGCATACATACATGACAGGTTTATTGGTAAGCAAAAAAAGATCTTTTACCAATTTCGCATCCTCTTTTTCTAGTTGTACCGTACGAGCTGATTTTCCTTGCAACAAAGCATCTCTGTATTGTACCAATATTTCATACACAGCCTTTGCCGTTTTATCTCCACCTGTTTGTGCTTGTTTTTGAACCTTTGTGATACGACTTTCAACTGTTTCCAAATCTTTCAATTGCAATTCCATATCAATAATTTCCTTATCACGCACCGGATTAATTGAGCCATCGACATGGGTAATATTTTCATTTTCAAAACAGCGTAACACGTGTAAAATAGCATCCGTCTCTCTAATATTGGCCAAAAATTTGTTTCCCAAACCTTCTCCTTTGCTTGCTCCTTTTACCAAACCGGCAATATCTACAATTTCTACCGTTGTAGGTACAATTCGTTGAGGATTAACCAATTCAGCCAATTTATTTAGTCTTTCATCGGGTACGGTAATTACGCCGACATTGGGTTCTATCGTACAAAAAGGAAAATTAGCAGCTTGTGCTTTAGCATTTGAGAGACAATTAAACAAAGTTGATTTTCCAACATTCGGCAAACCAACTATTCCACATTGTAACGCCATTTTTTTAATTTTTATATTTCTGACAGCAAAGGTAATAAAAAGTTGCATGTTTTTGTTTTGACCCTCTGGCATTTATTGCATTTTTTCACCATCATTCTATTTGTTGATGATATCAATTTTTGTTACTTTTGCCAAGATTGTTTTTTAACCAAATGAAAAAAAGTTACGCGATAGGACTTGCTATTATTTTTGCTGTCATTCTTTGTGGAGTAACGGTTTTATTAATCTCCGAAAAGAAAAAATCAAAGGAACAAGAAAAAGAGCTAAACCAAATGACTGCTGAAATGGAATTCAACAAACAGCAATCTTTGGAAGAGTTTGAGGATCTTGCTGTTGAGTATGAATCTTTTCACGTAAAGCCGGGTAACGATTCTTTGTTGGTAATGATTGAAAACCAAAAGGAAAAAATCAAAAAGTTAATAGAAGAATTACGTACCGTAAAAGCAACCAATGCCCACCGCATAAGGCAACTGAAAGGTGAATTAGTAAGTATTCGTGCGGTACTAAAAGTCTATATAACTAAAGTTGACTCGCTGAATAACATCAATCATTCACTGAAAAGAGAAAACAAGAGTGTTCAAAAAAAATATGAGGAAGTATTACAAACGGCCAAACAACTGGAAGAACGTGCCACTGAATTGGATAAAAAAATTACCCTAGCTTCTATTCTCGAAGCTACCAATATTCGAGTTGGTTACCTAAATGATAAGGGTAAAAAAACAAAATCACTAAAAAGAATTTCGCTGTTTGAAATTTGTTTTCAGATATCAAAAAATCAAACAGCTACCACAGGCATGAAAACAGCATTTGTGCGAATATCTGATCCGGAAGGAAACTTATTGAAAAGTCCCAACAATAACCTTTTCCCTTTTGAAGACAAAGAGATAGAATTTTCTTGTAAAAAAGAAATAGAATATGCAGGAGCCAATTTACCAGTTTGTGTGTATTATGACGTAAAGGAAAAACTGGAGAAAGGAACTTACACTATTAACATCTTTGTCGACGGAAACCTTATTGGTTCAGACACTTTCTATCTGAATTAAAAGATTGTGGCAGGCATATACATTCATATTCCTTTTTGTCAAAAACGCTGTTCTTATTGCGACTTTTATTCGCAGACAAACCTCTCTTTGAAAAAAGAATACGTCAGTGCCCTTTGTAAAGAAATAAAGTTACGCAAAAATTATCTAGAACAAGCGACTATTTTCACCCTTTATTTTGGAGGTGGAACTCCTAGTTTGCTCGATAAAGACGATTTTTGCGAAATTTTTGCTTGCTTGAATTCCCATTTCGATCTCAGCTATTTGCATGAAGTAACTTTAGAAGCCAATCCTGACGACCTGAATCAAAGTTTTTTCGATACCCTAAACCAATTTCCTTTTAATAGACTAAGTATTGGCATACAGTCGTTTGACAATGGCGATTTAAAATTGATGAACAGACGACATTCTGCCGAAAAAGCAATGGAAGCCATTTATTTGGCAAAAGAAAACGGTTTTCATAATATTAGCATTGACCTGATATATGGACTACCAAACCAAACATTGGAAAAATGGCAAAAGAATTTGGAACAAGCTCTTTCACTTGATATTCAACACATTTCTGCCTACCACCTAACCTACGAAGAAGGGACGATTTTGGACAGCCTTTTGCGACAGAAAAAAATTCAGGAAGTGAAAGAAGAAGACAGCTTAGCAATGTTTGAAATGTTGATGGCCTTATTAACAAAATCAGGATTTGAACACTATGAAATTTCCAACTTTGCAAAAAAGAATTTTTATTCGCAACATAATTCATCCTATTGGTCTGGCGAAAAATACCTTGGACTGGGAGCTTCTGCACACTCGTTTGATGAAAAAACTCGTCAATGGAACATCTCCTCTATAGAAAAATATAACCAAGCTGTCAGCCACTCGTTACCCTTCTATGAAATGGAAACACTTTCCGAGAAAGAAAAATATAACGAATTCATAATTACTTCGTTACGTACAAAAAAAGGTATAGATTTGACCTTGTTGGAAAAAAAATTCGGCAAAGAGATGCTTAATTATTGTATACAAAATTGTCAAACTCATATCAATAACAACCGACTTTGTTTAAAACATAATTTTGTAACTCTAACTCAAACGGGTATTTTTGTGTCCGATAAATTAATAGAAGATTTAATTTGTATATAAAGTTATATGAAAACGCTGTCTGTAATAAAATATTATTGGAAAACAACTCTTGTTTTGTTTGTTATTACATACCTGTCTCTAATGAAACCTATTGGTGGATTGCCTGTTTCTAATATTCCTTTCTTTGACAAATGGGTACATCTATTTATGTATTTTGGACTAAGCATTATAATGTTAATTGATTGGTTTGCCAGCAAAAAAAATAAAAACCTAAAAGTTTTTATTTTTGTATTTCTTTTTTGTGCCTTTTATGGGGGCTTATTAGAACTACTACAACAATATTTTCCACCTCGTACAACTAGCTTTGCTGATTTTATTACAAATGTAATAGGTTGTTCCATTGGCGTTTGCATTGGCTATTTTGCTAAAAAAGAAAAAAAATGAACAATCCGAATTTAGTATATCAAATAGCCCTTACGCTAATAAAAGGGATTGGTTGCCAAACTGCTAAAAACTTATTGGCGTATGTTGGAGATGTAGAAGAAATTTTCAAACGAAACAAACAAACTTTTCTAAAAATACCCAACATAGGAAATATTCTGAGCAATAATATTATAGAACAACGACATGTTGCTTTGCAACGTGCTGAAAAAGAAATAGCTTTCATCGAAAAACATAAAATAATACCACTATTTTTTACGGACAAAAATTTTCCACAACGATTAAAGGAATATGATGATTCCCCTGTTCTTCTTTACTACAAAGGAAATGCCGAACTGAATCAACGTCGATTTCTATCTATTGTGGGCACACGCAATGCTACCGAATATGGCAAATCCTTATGTTCTAAAATAATAGAAGATCTTGCTATCAATCAACCTGACTTGACTATAATAAGCGGTTTGGCGTATGGAATTGATGTGGCTGCTCACAAAGCTTCCTTGCAATATAATGTGCCCAATATCGGTGTTTTAGGTCATGGATTAGACAAAATTTATCCTGCAGGTCATGCTTCTATAGCAAAAAAAATGATAGAAAATGGTGGACTGCTCACAGAATTTATTAGTGAAACAAATCCGGATAGGCAAAATTTTGTGATGAGAAATAGAATCATTGCAGGAATGGCAGATGCAGTATTGGTTGTAGAAAGTGCATCAAAAGGAGGAGCATTAATAACTGCTGAAATAGCTAATTCCTACAATAAAGATGTATTTGCTTTTCCAGGACGTACAAACGATGAATGGTCTGCCGGTTGCAATAAACTTATCAAACAGCACAAAGCAGCTTTAATCGAAAATGCAAATGACTTGGAATACATGATGGGTTGGAAACAAGAAACTAAAAAAATTTCCATACAAAAAGAATTATTTATAGAACTAACTGAAGAAGAGCAAATTATATATGATATATTACAAAAAGAAAAAAATATTCATATCGATTTGTTGGCAATGAAAGCAAATAAAAATATTAATAAAATATCACCATTACTACTTTCTATGGAATTTAAAGGTATCATTAAATGTATACCTGGAAATATATACGGATTGCTATAAAAAAACAAAAGGTAGTCTCGCCTGACTACCTATTTGCTAACCTTAAAATTCAAATACTATGAAAAATCTGATGCAAAGATATGGAGGTAAATTACCTTTGCTTCATAAACATTTGAAAAACAACTGTTTTTTCTCCGCAAACGTCATCGCAAACGCTTGCATTAGCATATTATCAGATATTGTTTATAAATTGTTTATAAACGCTGAACAAAAAATTATAAATAAATTTGAATTTTTGAAAGATACATTTTTATATATTTTAAATTTAAATGACAATAAAAAGATATCTATTTTTTTGACTTATTTAATGAACAATACAATGAGTAATTTTTACTCTTTTCCTAAAAAAAGTTTCTTACATTTGCAATTATAAACAAGTTGTTAATAACTATCTTAATTTGCAATAAATAAGAATATTAACTTATTCATAACCTGTTATTAAATTTGTTTAATTTACTGTTTTTAATAAAAACAATCGTTTTATTTAAAATTTTTCAACATAACTAACATCCTATATATTATCATCATTTTATTTAAAACTTACTTAATATATAAAGATAAAAGAATAAGAAGTGTTGAAAACCTAAAAATACAAAAATGAATTTAGTAGAAGAAATACAAAAATTAAAAAAGGAAAAGAATGCAGTGATAATGGCTCACTTCTATCAAAGAAGTGAAATACAGGATATAGCTGACTATGTAGGTGATAGTTTGGCTTTGGCTCAGTGGGCTGCTTCAACCAATGCAAATATTATAGTGTTATGTGGTGTAAATTTTATGGGAGAAACGGCTAAAATTCTTTCTCCTGATAAAAAAGTACTTATACCTGATATGGAAGCAGGGTGTTCTTTAGCAGATAGTTGTAAGGCTGTTGATTTTGCCGATTTTATCAAAAAACATCCAAATCATACAGTTATTTCTTATGTTAATACAACAGCAGAAGTAAAAGCACTTTCTGATATAGTAGTTACTTCTACTAATGCAAAAAAAATAGTAGATAGTTTTGATAAAGATGCAAAAATTATTTTTGGTCCTGATAAAAATTTAGGGAATTACATAAATAGTGTTACAGGTAGAAATATGGTTTTATGGGATGGAGCTTGTCATATACATGAACAGTTTTCTTTAGAAAAAATATTGGATTTGAAGAAAAAGCATCCTGATGCCCTAATTTTAGCTCATCCCGAGTGTAAGAAGGTAATCCTCACAATTGCAGATTTCGTTGGCTCTACGGCAGCTATTTTGGCTTTTACGGGCAAATCTGATTGTAAGCAGTTCATTGTTGCTACAGAAAGTGGTATATTACATAAAATGAAACAACAAAATCCTGAAAAACTGTTTATTCCCGCTCCGCCAAATGATAGTACATGTGCCTGTAACGAGTGCAATTTTATGAGGTTAAATACGCTGGAAAAATTATATAATTGCTTAAAAAATGAAATGCCTGAAATTATTATAGATGAAGAATTGCAAAAAAAAGCAGTAAAACCTATTTTGAAAATGCTTGAAATGAGTAAATAAAATGAGTAATAATAGTATTACTCATTTTTATATTAATGTTACTTTAATTTCTCAAAAATACTTGACTTCTTTTTTATAAATATCAGTAAGTAAATTGTTTGCAAGTCTACTAGCTCCTAAACGAAATAAAGAACTATTTAACCATTCTTCTCCCAATATTTCTTTTACGATGCAATAATATTTTACAGCATCTTCTGTAGTTGAAATTCCTCCGGCCGCTTTAAAACCCACTTTTTTCCCTGTATTTTTATAATATTCCCTGATTGCTTCGCACATCACATATGCTGCTTCGGGTGTTGCGGCTGGATTTGTTTTTCCTGTAGAAGTTTTAATAAAATCAGCACCTGCTTCCATACACAAAAGGGAAGCTTTTTTGATGTTCTTTGCTGTTGCAAGAGCTCCTGTTTCCAAAATAACTTTCAAGTGGGAATTTCTGCATGATGATTTTATTTCTTCTATTTCTTCAAAAGTTTCATCATAATTTTCTGATAAAAATTTGCCGACTGATAACACAATATCAATTTCGGAAGCTCCTTGCGATACAGCTAACGCTGTTTCAGCAATTTTGATTTCTATAAATGTTTGAGAGGATGGAAAACCTGCCGCAACTGCTGCTATTTCGATGTCTTCAATGAGTGTATTTTTTACTGTTTCCACAAAACAAGGGTAAACACAAATAGCGGCTACGTTTTCCATTTCCGGAAAATTTTCACTTAATTGATTTACTTTTTCTGTAAAAGTAATGATTTGTTTTTCATTGTCAGTAGTACCTAAAGAAGTAAGATCAATCAATGAAAAAAGCTTTTTATAGACATTAATATTGTTATTTACTTTATAATTATCAGCAATAATTTTAGAAACATTTTCCGTTACTTTTTCATCAGAAAGATTGCAATTATAGGCAGAAAAAAGAGCGTCAAAATTTTTCATAATAAGTTTGTAGTATAGTTGTTTATTCTTTGTTATTCGTGTCAATCCAAACAGTCACAGGTCCATCGTTGAGAAGAGAAACTTGCATATCAGCTCCAAATTTACCGGTTTTTACCTCTTTGTTCATCAGAATGCCAAGTTTTTGACAAAATTTTTCATACATAGGAACAGCAAAATCGTGTTTGGATGCCTTTATAAATGACGGACGATTTCCTTTTTTTGTTTGGGCAAAAAGGGTAAACTGGCTCACTACCAAAATATTACCATTGTTATCCATCAATGATTTGTTCATGAGTCCGTTTTCGTCATTGAAAATACGCATATTAATTATTTTGTGACATAACCAATCTATATCTTCTTCTGTATCTGAATCTTCAATTCCCAGTAAAACCAATAATCCTTTTTCTATTTCTGAAAAAAGTTTATTGTCAATACTGACGGAACAATGTCTGACTCTTTGTATGACAACCCTCATTGTATTCGTTTTTTGCTAAAAACAAAATTAGCTTTTTTATTTTCTTTTCTCAAAATAAAATGATGGAAATGATACTTTTTTCCTTTTTTGTAAAAAGACAGTTTATTTTTTATAAATTTGCTCATCACAGTTTTGCTCATTTATGAAAGAATAAATTTTATAAAGCATGATAAAAAAACATTTACTCTTATATTTTTTCCTGTTACCTTTTTTTGTTTTTGCCGAAATTCCTTCCGGTTATTATGATAGTGCTTATGGCAAAACAACCGGTACTTTAAGAACAGCTTTATATAACATTATAAAAGATCATACGGTGGTTTCTTATGATTATTTGTACACCGTATATGAAACAAGTGATGTAACTTCCTCCGGTTACGTTTGGGATATGTACTCTAACTGTGTATGGACACCTGGTGAAAAAAAATGCGGAGATTATTCAAATGTTTGTGATTGTTACAACAGAGAACACAGCGTTCCGCAAAGTTGGTTTGATAAAGCTTCTCCTATGAAAAGTGATGCTTTTCATATTTATCCTACAGATGGAAAAGTAAATGGTCAGCGGAGTAATTATCCCTTTGGAGAATGTACGGGAACTACTCTTACAAATGGTAAGGGTGAATTAGGTACTTCTACTTTTTCGGGATATACCGGTACTGTTTTTGAACCGGCAGATGAATATAAGGGCGATTTTGCTCGTTCTTATTTTTACATGACGACCCGTTATGCTGATGTTTGTACAACTTGGAGTAACGGTGCAGCAGTTGTATTTAGCTCTAAAAATTTAGGCTTTACCGATTATGCAGTTTCTCTGTTTTTAAAATGGCATCGTCAAGACCCTGTTTCTGCCAAAGAAATAACAAGAAACGATGCTGTCTATGCTTACCAAAAAAATAGAAATCCATTTATTGATTATCCGGAATTGGCAGAATATATTTGGGGAAATAAAGCCGGTCAAAGTTGGAGCACCTCTGCTATTGATGAAGAAAACGCTTTTGTTTTTTCTATTTATCCTAACCCTTGTTCGGAAAAGGTATTTGTTCATTGTTCAGAAACAGAAAATGTTCAGTTTTTGTTGTACAATTTAGAACAGAGACTTGTAAGATACGGCATGGTTGAAGACGATTATTCTATTGATGTAAAAGGTCTTTTTCCGGGAATTTATGTTTTGGATTTATTTGTAGATGGTAGTTCTTACAAAACAAAACTTGTTGTTAAGTGATTCTTGGCATTTGCTAGACCATTGATATACAAAGATCAATTAGTTTTAATGGAACCAAATACTAACAAAAATGAATAAAGTTAAACTTTTTTTTGTGTTTTTTCTTTTGGTATCCACTGAATGTATAGCCCAATTAAATCCGTCGTATTATCTTTCGGTAGAAGGTTTGAAACAAGCAAATCTTAAAACGGCATTAAGCAGAAGGATTGTGAAGCACACTGTTCTTTCTTATGATAGCTTGTGGGTTTATTTTCGTTCCACAGATTCTCTTCCCGACAATAGAATTTGGGATATGTACTCTGATAACGAATATTATTTTTCCGATTATTCTTCTCTCGAAAAGGAACATAGTTTTCCTAAAAGCTGGTGGGGAGGTTCTTCTTACTATGCTTCTTACTCCGATTTACACCATTTGAATCCCAGTGATAAGGATGCTAATCGAGCTAAAAGTAATTATCCTTTGGGTGTGGTTGATGCAAGTCCTACATTTGATAATGGGGTCAGCAAGGTGGGGAATTCCGTAACGACAGGTTATACCGGTATTGTTTTTGAACCGGCTGATGAATACAAAGGTGATTTTGCTCGTGCATATTTTTACGTTGTTACTTGTTACCAAGACCTCGCCTCAAATTGGGTTTCTCCTATGTTGGAGAATAATACTTATCCCGTTTTTACGAATTGGGCTATTAATATGTTGTTAAATTGGAGCACCAATGACCCGGTTTCAGAAAGAGAAATCAACAGAAATAACGCTGTGGCTAAGTTGCAAAATTGTCGAAATCCATTTATTGATTATCCCGATTTGGCAAATTACATTTGGGGAGATAAACAGGATGTTGCATTTTATACCGAATCGGAAATAACAGATCCTATTATCTTTTCTCCTTGGGCAAATGATACTGTTTTTTTTGATAATATTTTTGAAAGTGATTCTTGCTCACAAACGCTTTACGTCCGTGGAGGAAATTTAACGGGGGACCTTACTGTGACCATTAGCAATGATGAAAATGGCTATTTTTCTACTGCCGGACAGACGGTTATCACACAGGCTAATGCACAGTTAGATGGGGCTTTTCCCCTTATCATTAAATATAAACCGACCGCTGTAGGAGAAGACCAGGCGACACTTACTATTTCGGGTGGGGGAGCAACTTCTGTTGTGGTTATTTTAAAAGGAAATAGTTTGAGTAAAGCAGTGGAAAAACCGGTTTTAGCCAATGCTACTAATGTGGGAACAAATTCGGCAACCCTTTCATGGGCACCGATTTACAAGGCTGATAATTATTACTTAGATGTTTATAAAAAAGGCGAAATGACTAATGCAGTTGTGCTAAGTGAAGACTTTTCAGGTTTTACTGCTACTAGTTATACTTCCAGTGCACAAGGAGCACATTCCTCCGATATTTCGGACAGTTTGGATTATTTTATGCAGTCCAAAGAGTGGTCGGGCGAAAAAATTTATCAAGCCAATCAAATAGCCAAATTAGGTACAAGTTCTGCAAAAGGCTATTTACAAACACCGGCCTTAGATTTATCCTTCAATAATGGCAATTACGTTGTTTCGTTTGATGCCAAGATTTGGACATATACAACTGAGGCAACCTCTATTTTGTTACTCTGCAATGATGTTCAACAAAAAGAGATAACGCTTACTACTGAAATGCTAAATTATTCTTACGATATAGCAAATGGTTTAGATTCCGCCGTAATCAAGTTTAGTGCCAAAAACGCAACTAAGAATCGTTACTTTTTGGACAACATTAGTATTCAACAGCAACAGCCTAAGAAAATATATTTTTACGAAAATTACAATGTAGGTAACGCTATTGTTTTTGACTTGGAGAATTTGGAATCGGGTGTTGAATATTTTTGTGTAGTTAGAGGAAACAAAGGAGGCGATATTTCTGCCAATTCAAATATTATTTCATTTATGACTTCGCCAAATTCCATAAATGAGTATACTGAAGATTCCTTTTTAGTTTCTGTTTCAAAATTCGGAATTGAAATTCAAAATAAAACAGAAAAAAATGTTCCGGTTAAAATTTTCAATACGTTGGGACAAGAAATAAAAAGCACCATTCTTGATTCAGGGAAAAATTTCATTTCCTTACCACAAGGTTTTTATTTCATAAAAATAGGTGAGTATAGAATTGAAAAAATTTCGTTGTAGTTTTTTAAGCCTTTTAGAACCAAAAATTTCCGTAAAGAAGTCCGAAAACCAAAAAATATTCAATTCTCATGTGCCTAAAATCATGGTAAAATATTGATAAACAATTAGATGCGGCAATTTTTGAGGGATTAAATTTTTACTGAAATAATTTAAAATAGCTCTTTTTACTGAGTTCCTAGAAAATAGGAGCTTATTTTTTGTGCTTTCGATTTTCCAATTTCTTTTTCGAGTTCGTCCGGTGAAATTTCCTTAATTCGTTTCACGCTTTTATATTTTTGCAACAAAAGGTGTTTTGTTTTTTCTCCGATGCCGTTAATTTTATCGAATTCGGATTCGATTTGTTGTTTGCTTCTTTTTTTTCTATGGAAAGTAATTCCAAAACGGTGGGCTTCGTCTCGGAGTTGTTGGATAATTTTTAGGCTTTCCGATTTTTTATCCAAATACAGAGGAATAGGGTCGTTGGGGAAAAATATTTCCTCCAAACGTTTGGCAATACCTATAATGGCAATTTCGTTTTCCAAATGTAGTTCTTGCAAAACCTTATAAGCAACCCCTAATTGGCCTTTCCCGCCATCAACTACTATAAGCTGCGGCAATGGTTGTTTTTCCTCTAAAAGACGTTTATAGCGTCTGTAAATAACCTCTTGCATTGACTTAAAATCATCAGGTCCAACGACTGTTTTAATATCAAAGTGTCTATAGTCTCTTTTGGCTGGTTTTGCTTTTTTAAAAACCACACAAGCAGCAACAGGATTTGTTCCTTGTATATTTGAGTTATCAAAACATTCAATCTGTATAGGCAATTTTTCTAAATGCAAATCTTGTTGTATTTGTTTCATAATGCGGAAGCTGCGTTGTTCCGGATTCAATTTTTCAGTTTGTTTTAACCGATCGAATTTGTATTGTAGTACATTTTTTTGTGATAATTCCAGTAATTTCTTTTTATCTCCCCGTTGCGGAATACTAAATAGAGCATCTTTTATTTTTCCTTCGGGAATAAACGGTACTAAAATTTCTTTTGCAGTGCTTTCAAAACGTTCGCGTATTTCTAAAATAGCTAAACCCAAAATTTCTTCTTTGGTTTCTTCTATCCGTTTTTTATATTCTATGGTATCTGCCTGAACAATGCATCCGTTGCTTATTTTCATGAAATTAATGAATACTTCTTGTTCATTTTCTTCCATGCTAAAAACATCCAAATCCGTTATTTTTGGGTTTACCACTGTCCATTTAGCTTGGTAACTTTCCAATGCATCCAATTTTTTCTTTAATGCATGAGCTTCTTCAAATTGGAGATTTTCGGCTAAAAGGTGTATTTCTTTCAGCAAATCGGCAGAAACCTGTTTAATGTTTCCTCGTATAATTTCCTTTATTTGGGCAACATTGTGTAGATAATCTTCTTCCGCTTGCTTTCTTTCACAAGGTCCTTTGCAATTTTTGAGGTGATATTCCAGACAAACTTTATACTTTTTATCGGATAAATTTTCTTCCGATAGATTTAAAGAGCAGGTTCTTATTTGGTACTCGTATTTGCAAAGTTCCAAAAGTGTTTTTAAGGTTGCCTGATGGGTAAAAGGTCCAAAATATTCCGAACCGTCTTTAATTAGTTTTCGTGTTTTAAATATTCTTGGGAAAGGCTCTTTTTTTACACAGATGTAAGGATATGTTTTATCATCTTTGAGTAAAATATTGTATCGTGGTTGATATTGTTTTATTAAGTTATTTTCCAAGAGAAGAGCCTCTTCTTCGCTATCGACAACGGTATATTTTATGTTAGCAATGTTTTTGACAAGGGTACTTGTCTTTATTGAAATTTGATTTTTATTGAAATAGGAAGAAACTCTTTTTTTTAGGTTCTTTGCCTTTCCTATGTAGATAATTTCTTGTGCTGAATTGAAATATTGATACACTCCCGGATCGGAAGGCAGTGCATCAATTATATTTTTCAAATAGGGAGACATTAGTAGAATTAAAAGTGCAATAAAGAATGAATTTCAATGTCACTATCAAAAGCTTTTCTTCCTTCAAGGTCGTCAAGTTCTATTAAGAAGTTTACATAGATTTTTTTTACATTAAATTTCTTAACTAATTTGCAGGCTGCAGCCATTGTTCCACCTGTTGCCAAAAGATCGTCGTGCAAAAGGACAACGTCATCTTTTGTCAAAGCATCCTTGTGAAGTTCTATGGTGTCAATGCCATATTCTTTCGAATAACTTTCTTCAATGGTATCAGCGGGTAGTTTTCCTTTTTTTCTGATAGGGACAAATCCAACTTTTAATCTGTTTCCCAAAATAGGAGCCATAATAAATCCGCGAGATTCAATGCCCAATACTTTTGTTATTCCTTTGCCTTTGTACATTTCGTACATTTCGTCTTCGAAATATTTCATGCAATCAGGGTCTTTGAAAGCAGTAGTTAGGTCTTTAAAAAGGATGCCTTTTCTAGGAAAATCAGGCACATCACGAATCATTTTTTTTACATCTTCTTCTCTCATTTGTGTGTTTAATAGAGGTTTATGTTTGTTTTGTTCCACGTGGAACAGTTTTAATTATCTTCCCAAAAGTACCAGTAAAATATTTATATCGCTAGGCGAAACCCCGGAAATTCTTCCTGCTTGTGCAATGGTTTCAGGGTCAATCCTTGTAAGTTTTTGGCGTGCTTCTGTTGATAGGGATGCTATATTTTTGTAGTCAAATTTACCTTTTATTTTGATATTTTCCAAGCGTTGCAGTTTTTCGGCGATGAGCCGTTCTCGCGTAATGTAGCCTTCATATTTTACCGAAATTTCAACTTCTTCTTTTATTTCTTCTTTTCGAGTTGGAATTTTATCCGTTTCTTCTTTTAAAGCAGGAAGCACATCTTCCAATGATGCAAGAGTAATTTCCGGACGAAGAAGAAGATCTATTAACTTCGTTGTTTGTTTCAGCGGAGAACTATTTAAATGTTCCAATAGGGGATTTATCTCCAACGCTTTTACTGAGAAATTTTTAATGAAGTTTGTTATCTGGGCACAATATGCTTGCTTTTCTTTGAGTAGGGCATAGCGATTTTCCTTTGCCAATCCTAAATGATAGGATTTTTCGGTCAATCGATTATCTGCATCATCTTGACGAAGTAAAATACGATATTCTGCACGAGAGGTAAACATTCGGTAAGGCTCATCGACACCTTTAGTTATTAAATCGTCTATCAATACACCAATATACGCTTCGTCTCTTTGTAACGTGAAGGGTTCTCCTCCTACACAATTAATATGAGCATTCATACCAGCAATTAAACCTTGACCTGCGGCTTCTTCATAGCCTGTTGTTCCATTTATTTGTCCTGCAAAAAATAGATTTCTTATTAATTTTGTTTCCAGTGTTGCCAATAACTGCGTTGGGTCAAAATAATCATACTCAATGGCATAGCCGGGTCTGAAAATATGAATATTTTTGAACGCCGGAATTTGTTGCAATGCGTTTATTTGAATTTCCAATGGAAGAGAAGATGAAAATCCGTTTAAATAGTATTCGTTCGTTGTTTCTCCTTCGGGTTCCAAAAATAGTTGATGTTCTGTTTTATCGGCAAAAGTTACAATTTTTGTTTCTATACTTGGGCAATATCGTGGGCCGACACTTTTAATTTGTCCATTGTAAAGAGGGGAGTCTTTTAATCCGTTTCGCAGCACTTCGTGGACTTTTTCATTGGTGTAAAGCGTGTAGCAGGGGAGTTGTTTCAAGCTATGAGCAGGGGTATCGAGGTATGAAAATTTGTGAAAATCGTGTTCGCCATTTTGTACGGATGTTTCACTAAAATCAACGCTTCTTGCGTCAATTCTTACGGGAGTTCCCGTTTTCATTCTTCCTTTCACAAAACCTAAACCGGCTAATTGTTCTGTCAAACCAAAACTTGCAGGTTCAGATATTCGTCCTCCTTGAAGTTGAGTTTTTCCGATATGCAATAATCCATTTAAAAAAGTCCCGTTTGTCAGTACAACTGCTTTACAGAAAAATTCAACGTTCATGGTAGTTTTTACACCAACAACGGCACCATCTTTTACAATTAATTGGTTGACAGTATCTTGCCAAATGTTCAAGTTAGTTGTTTTTTCAATAATTTCTCTCCATGTTCCGATAAATTTTACTCTGTCAGCCTGAGACCGAGGGCTCCACATAGCAGGACCTTTGGAACGGTTCAGCATGCGGAATTGGATAGATGTTCTATCCGTCACAATACCGGTAAATCCGCCCAATGCATCAATTTCTCTAACTATTTGTCCTTTTGCAACTCCTCCAATTGCAGGATTACAACTCATTTGGGCAATCTTGTTCATATCCATGGTTATGAGCAAAGTGTTAGAACCCAAATTGGCTGAAGCACAAGCGGCTTCACATCCGGCATGTCCTGCTCCTACAACGATTACATCGTAATTAAATTTCATCTTTTATTTTTCTTCTTGGCTATTGGCGAATACCAATAAAGCTTTGTTTTCCGCTTCTCGCATTTGTTTTTCTTCTTTCGGTTCTTTGTCTTTCAGACCGCAGAGATGTAGTATGCCGTGAATGATAATTCGTGCCATTTCATCCTCATATTTAGTCTTATATTCTTCCGAATTGCTTTTAACGGTATCTACGCTAATAAAAATATCTCCTGCTATTATATTGTCTTCCGAATAATCAAAAGTAATAATGTCTGTGTAATAATCGTGATGTAAATATTCGTTGTTTACTTCTAATATTTTCTTGTCAGAACAAAAAATATAGCCGATTTCACCAATATTTTTACCATATTCTTTGGCAATAGCTTTTATCCAATTGGTAATTTTTCTTTTAGGTATTTTTGGACTTTTTACGTCTTCAGCAAAAAAATGAATAGGCATTGTTTTTGTATTTAGATTAAGAATAAATTTTTAAGTAAAAAATAGATAAGCTACAGTAATAGCAGCGATGATACCACCTAAATCTGCGATTAAACCGGCAGCTATTGCATAACGTGTTTTCTTAATTCCTACAGATCCAAAATAAAGTGCAATGATATAAAATGTTGTATCGGCAGCTCCTTGGAACAAACAAGAAAGTTTTCCGACAAATGAATCCGGTCCATACGTTTTCATTGCTTCTACCATCATGGCTTTTGCTCCACTTCCACTTAACGGTTTCATGAATGCAGTCGGCAAAGCTCCGATGAATTCGGTTTTATCTGTAAATAGTAAAACAAATTTTTCGATACCCAATATCAACAGGTCCATCGCTCCGGATGCTCTAAAAACAGATATACCGACCAACATTCCGACCATGTAAGGCATAACTTTTATGGATGTTTCAAACCCTGATTTAGCTCCTTCGATAAAAGCTTCAAAGACATTGACTTTTTTATAGACAGCTCCTGCCATAAAGGAAATGATAATTATTAACAGTAACGAATTGCTGAAAACATTAGAAAAGGTTATCATTTCATCCTTTGGAAGGGTTGACATATATCCGATTAATAGTGCAATAGCCAATGTAATTCCTCCGAGCCAAAGAAGAACCGTTTTGTTAAATAGGTTTAGTTTTTGTTTTATTCCTACAAACAAAATAGCAGTGAGTGTGGAGACATAGGTTGATATAAGCAATGGAACGAAAACATCGGTAGGGTTGGCGGCTCCCAAAATCGAGCGTTGTGCTAAAATAGCAATCGGAATTAATGTCAATCCGGAAGTATTAAGTGCCAAAAACATAATTTGAGCATTCGAAGCAACTTCTTTTTTAGGGTTTAAGTCTTGCAAACTTTGCATAGCTTTTAGGCCCAAAGGTGTTGCGGCATTATCTAATCCCAACATATTGGCAGAAAAATTCATTAAAAGTTGTCCGTTAGCGGGATGGTTTTTGGGAATTTCGGGGAAAAGCTTTGAAAAAAATGGTCCGACAATACGAGAAAGAAAGTTGATTGCTCCGGCTTTTTCTCCTATGCTCATAAATCCAAGCCAAAGAGTCATTACGCCGGCAAGAGGCAACGCTATATCCATCACGGCAAACTTGGACATATCAAACGTACTTGTTATAATACGCTGAAAAACGTCAATGTCTTGAAAAACAACAGCTTGTATAATGGCTACAACAAAACCGACCAAAAAAAAGCCTACCCAAATGTAGTTTAAAACCATAATATTCCAGTATTTAACCGACAAAGGTAAAAAATAAAGGTCTGTTTATAATTATTTTTTCTAAAATTTTATTTTTCAGACAGGTAAGTGGTTTTCCTGTCGATTAAAGTTGCAAGTTTTTCATTTTTTTTAATGTAGTAGTTTATAAAAAATAAATACCTTTGTTTGACAGTAAAATAAATATCTTATGGGATTTCTTGGTGGGTTTTTAGGGGGAGCTTTGGGTTGGTCTATTGGTGGGCCGATTGGCGGCATTATAGGTTTTTTATTAGGTTCTGCATTTACCGCGAAATCAATATCAGGATCTACTACGGCTACTACACAAGGAGATTTTAAAGTAAGTCTTTTGATACTGATTGCCACTATCATGAAAGCTGATGGGACACCCACAAAAAGAGAATTGCAGGAAGTGAAAAACTTTTTGGTTGCGAATTTTGGTGAGGAAGGTGCTTTAGAGGCGTTACAGATGCTCAAAAAGATTTTGGATCAGAATTACGACTATAAGAGCGTTTGTTTGCAGATAAACGCAAGCCTTAATTATTCTTCCAAGTTGGAATTGCTGCATTTGCTTTTCAAGATTTCTTGCTCTGATGAATTGACTACGAACGAATTAGTACTGCTGCGACAAATGTCTTCATTGATGGGTATTTCTTCCGTCGATTTTGATTCCCTAAGGGCTGTTTACGACCAAGCTACCGGAAGAAATGGCTATAGAACTCGCACTATAAGTTCAAAAGAAGAATTGGAATTGGCTTTTCAAATACTTGAAATAAAACCCGATGCCCCTGAAGCTGAAATCAAAAAGGCGTATCGTCGTATGGCTATGAAATATCACCCGGATAAAGTCAATAACTTGGGAGAGGACATAAAGAAAACGGCCACAGAAAAGTTCCGAGCGGTTAACAATGCCTATGAAACGATAAAGAAGGCACAAGGATTTGCTTAATCTCATTTTCCCAAAAACAGGTTATTTTTCTGTAACATCTTTTCAATGCAAACAAAAAGATGAGTTAGAAGAAAAATTTTATAACTCAGCACCGGAGCAACAAATAATGGCTTGAAATCTTTGTATTTAGTTGCATAAATCGTTTTTTCTAAAATCCTCCATTTTAAACCAAACAAATTCCAAGAAAAATAAATACCTTTGTCTCACTACGCGTCGAAAAATACGTCGGTGCCAACGAATCAAAAAGCGACGGCTTTAATCTCATAAAAAGCTCAATATGAAAAAGAACGAAGTATTTTCTGCAATAACCGCTGTTTTTAAACAATCTCCCAATAAGTTGTTTAATTACAAGCAGATGGCTGCTGCCATAGGTGCAAAATCTCAGTCCGAAAAGGCACTTGTAATGCAACGTCTGAAAGAAATGGCAGAACAGGGTTTACTTGATGAAAGTGAAAAAGGAAAGTTTAGGTTTACCTCGCGAAGCAAATTCGTTGTCGGAATTATCGACAAGAATAATAATGCAAAAATGCAGCTTATTCCCGAAGACGGTGGTGAAAAAATATTTATTGCCGATAGGAATGCTAATCGTGCGATGAAAAATGATACGGTCAAAGTGCTTTTGTATGCCCACCGTAAAAATCGCCAACCCGAAGGAGAAGTTGTTGAAATTTTGAAAAGAGCTCGCGAAACTTTTGTCGGAGTTTTATCCTTGCGAAATAATTTGGGCTTTGTTATCGTCGATAACAGAATATTGAGCAATGATATTTTTATTCCGTTGGACAAATTGAACGGAGCAAAAGATGGTCAAAAAGTACTCGTAAAAATGACGGATTGGCCTTCTAATGCAAAAAATCCGTTTGGCGAAATAGTGGATGTTTTTGGTGATGTAGGAAATAATACGGCTGAGATGCATGCTATTTTGGCTGAATTTGGATTGCCATATTCCTATCCTCCGGAATTGGAAAAACTTGCCGATGAAATCGACCCGAATATCACCAACGAAGAAGTTGGCAAGCGTCTTGATATGCGGTCAATTACAACGTTTACAATAGACCCGCGGGATGCTAAGGATTTTGATGATGCCCTGTCGTATCGGAAACTCGAAAATGGTAATTACGAAGTTGGTGTACACATTGCCGATGTGACTCACTATGTGATGCCCAGAACAGATATTGACAAGGAAGGCTACAATAGAGCGACCTCTGTTTATTTGGTAGACAGAACCGTACCCATGTTGCCCGAAAAAATATCCAATCAAATTTGCTCTCTTCGTCCTGATGAAGATAAATTGACTTATTCCGTTATTTTTGAGTTGAATGAAGAAGCTGAAATCGTTCATTTTAAAATTAAAAGAACGGTTATTCGTTCTAATCGTCGTTTTACCTACGAAGAAGCTCAAAATATCATTGAAACAAAACAAGGCGATTTGGCTGAGGAAATATTACAACTTGATAAGCTTGCCAAAATATTACGCAAAAAACGTTTTGAAAAAGGAGCTATTTCTTTCGACCGTTTTGAAGTTCGTTTCGAAATAGATGAACACGGAAAACCGTTGAGTGTTTATTTTAAAGAGGCAAAAGATTCCAATAAATTGATAGAAGAATTTATGCTTCTTGCCAACAGAACGGTTGCAGAACATATCGGAATGGTACCTAAAGGAAAAAATCCGAAAACATTTGTGTATCGTATTCACGATGAACCTGACCAACAGAAATTGGCAACTTTTTCCCAATTCATCAAAAGATTTGGTTATAAGTTAAAACTTTCCGGAAAGAAAAAAGAAATGGCCGGAGAAATCAACCACTTGCTGGATGAGGTAGTTGGCAAAAAGGAACAAAATCTCATCGAAACGCTTGCTGTTCGTTCTATGGCAAAAGCCATTTATTCTACCGAAAACATTGGGCATTATGGATTGTCTTTCGATTATTATACGCATTTCACATCGCCTATTCGTCGCTATCCGGATATGATGGTACATCGTTTGCTTACCCAGTACGATGAAGGTGGAGCCGGTGTAAATAAAGAACAATACGAAGAATTTTGTGAACACTGTTCTTCTCGTGAGCAATTGGCTGCGTCTGCCGAACGTGCTTCTATCAAGTACAAGCAAGTAGAGTTTATGAGTGACAAGGTTGGTCAAGTGTTTGATGGCGTTATTTCCGGTGTTACCGAATGGGGTATTTACGTGGAAATAGTTTCGAATAAATGTGAAGGAATGATTCCTATTCGCGATTTGGAAGATGATTATTATACCTACGACGATAAAAATTATTGCCTAATCGGATCTCGTCACCATAAAAAGTACCAATTGGGAGATGAAATTTCGGTGTTGGTGGCTCGTGCCAATTTAGAGAAAAAACAGCTTGATTTTGTCATAGCCTGAAAAAGCCATATTTTAAAGTTTTTTAAACGCTGTCAAGGCTCGAAAAGTCAATTTGTTGCATTTAATTTTTTACTTTTGCACCACTCTTTTTTTTACATAAAAACATGAAAGTCAAAATTGTCAATAAGTCGAAACATCCATTGCCCGAGTATGCTACTCCCATGTCTGCCGGCATGGATTTACGTGCGAATTTATCAGAACCAATTGAATTAAAACCCTTGGAAAGGAAAATAATTCCTACAGGTTTGTTTATTGAGTTGCCCAAAGGTTACGAGGCTCAAATCAGACCGCGTAGCGGATTGGCTATCAAAAAAGGCATTACGGTACTCAATACGCCGGGGACAATAGATGCGGATTATCGCGGTGAAATCGGCGTAATTCTCATCAATCTTTCTAATGAGTCGTTTGTGGTAAATGATGGCGAAAGAATTTGTCAAATGGTTATAGCAGAACATGCCACAATAGATTGGAAGGCTGTTGAAGTGCTCGAAGAAACTCTTCGTGGAGCAGGAGGATTTGGTCATACCGGCAAAAAATAATGGCACAATTAAGAAACGAAATAGACGGATGAATAATAAATGCACTAAAATCGGTGTCCTTTTTCTGCTTTTTCTTTTGTTTTCTCCGACAATATGGGCGAAAAAAGAGAAGAAGAGCGAATCTGTTACACCCTCATTCGTTTTTTCAAAAGATGAGTTTAATTACTTCTTTGTTGAAGCTATTCGACAAAAAAATGCAGGAAATATCCCCCAAAGCATAGATCTCTTCATAAAGGCTTATGATATTAATCCGCGGAGTGCTATTGTCTCTTTTGAGTTAGGCAAATTGTTTTTGTTGCAAAACAACCCCGATATGGGCTTTTCGTACATCAAAAATGCAGCCGAACTGGATAGCACTAATTTCTTTTATCAAGAGTCTCTGGGTCAACTTTACATAGCAAAAAATAAGACGGCTGAAGCTATCGCTGTTTATCAAAATATAGCTCGATTATTTCCCGATAAAGACGAGATTTTATATGATTTAGGTCGGTTGTATGCTCAGCAAAAAGAGTATAAAAAAGCCATTGCCGCTTATGATAAATTTGAAAAGCGGATTGGCGTTAATAAGTCTCTATCTTACGAAAAAGTACAGCTTTATGTACAAATGAAAAATTACAAACAAGCTCATCGTGAGGTTGATAATTTAATCGAACGATTTCCTTCCGATCATACCCTGTGGATTATGAAAGGAGATTTGGAAATGGAAACGTCTGATTTGGATGACGCTTTTGAAGATTATCAAAAAGCTCTGGCTTTAGCTCCGGAAAGTGGTTACGTTTTTATCTCCCTTACCGGATATTACGAAAAGACCAACCAAATGGATGAAGCGGAAAAATGTTTGTTTAAAATTTTTGAAGCAAAAGACATTACTTTTTCCGATAAGTCTCGATTTCTCGAAAATATTCTTCACTATTATGAAAATAAACCCGATGGTACGGACAAAATAAATAAGGTTTATCTTTCCATTGTTGATTCGGAACCTACAGAATATCAGGCACATTTGAATTATGCAACATTTTTGATTTCTCAGAAAAAGGGGCAGGAAGCAAAAGAACATTTACGCACGGCTGTTTATCTTAAACCTGAGTGTGTTGATTGTTGGTTAACGTTATTCGATTTGGAATATAAAAAAGATAGTTTGGATGCAGCATATTCTATATTGGAAGAGGCTATAAAAGCTATGCCTGATGAACCTTTGTTCTACTATTACTCGGGTTTGATAGCTTCTACGAAAGAAAAAAGCGAACAAGCAATATCGTTTTTAGAACAAACCCTTCAGAAAACGAATTTCCAAGATAAACGATATTCGGAAATGAACAAAGTGACATGCGTTTTGCTGAGTGATTTATACTACAAAAAAAATGAGAAAGACAAAGCAATTCAGATGTGTAAAAAGGCTTTAACAATCACTCCTGACGATGTATATCTTCTAAATAATTGTGCCTATTACATGGCTATAACCGGTGGCGATTTGGCTTTGGCGGAACAGATGAGTGCCAAGACAATAGAAAAGGAACCGTTAAACACTTCTTTTTTAGATACGTACGCTTACATTTTATTTAAGCAAAAAAAATATAGTTTGGCTCTTTTTTATGTAGAACGTGCTGTCGAATATGTCGCTGAAGATGAAAGTCGAAGTGAGGTGTATGAACATTACGGTGATATTTTATTTTTCTCCAACCAAAAAGAGAAAGCTCTAGAAATGTGGAAAAAGTCCGTTGAATTCGGTCAAAAATCCGAAACCATAAATCGTAAAATACAGGAACAACAATATGTGGAATAAAAAGCTTTTCATTTTTTTTTGCGGAACGTTACTCTTAGCCTTTTCGGGATGTAAGGTGACGAAGCCTGCAATTGTTGCTGTGCCTTTGTCTGAATCCGAAACGCTTGCTCAAAAAATGCAAGTTAAAAATGCTGCGATAAAGACTATTGATGCTTCTCGTGTAATCTTTACCATTCCGAACAATGATGTAACTATAAAAACGAATGGTTCTATGAAAGTGGTGGTTGACAGCTGTATGGTTTTGTCTTTTCAGGCTTTGTTCGGAATAGAGGTCGTCAGAGTAAAACTGACCAAAGACAGTGTGTTGATAATAGATAGGCTGAATCAACGATATTTTTCCGATTCTTTTGCGGTGATATCTTCGTTAGCGAATATTCCCATTGATTATTTTTCGCTTCAGGGATTGATTCTTAACAGAGTTTTCGATCCGGTAAAAGAAAATAATTTTAAAAACGTTGTTTCGTCCGAAAGTGACCAGATGCACTCGCTTCAATTGGCTTCAAGTAGTTTTCACACACAATTTTTGATTGACCAAAATTATGCTTTGAAAAGAACTTTTGTTTCTTCCAATGATAATTCCGTATCTTTGATGGCTGAATATAGCAATTTCAATGGGGTAAACGGAATCGATTTTCCTTTTGCGACAAATTTATTTTTAAGTACAGCATCACGTCAACTGAGTGCTGACTATGCGGTAGAAAAGGTAGATTTCAATACGCAGGTAGAGGTTAAAACTATTATTCCTTCGAAATATAAAAGAATTTATTTATCAGATATAAAAGGTATTTTTAAATGAAAAGATTTCTAAACATAGTCGTTATTGTCTTTTTTGCAACTTTTTTGTTAAATGCAGAGTCGATTAGTGAATTGCAACAACGTAAAAACAAGGCAATGAAAGACCTTGAAGTAACGAGTTCGCTTATTTCAAAAACAAAAAAAACCAAAGAAAATACACTAGGGAGATTGCATGTGTTGAATGCAGAAATCTCTGTACGTCAGAATCTTATTGGGATAATTAGCACGGAAGTTACCGGCATCGAAAAACAAATAGTTCAATTAAGAGGAGAAGCTAAACAAAAACAAGCAGATTTAGACAATCTAAAAACAGAGTACGCAACTCTCATGTATCATTCGTATTTCAAAAAAAACAAATACGAAAAATTGATGTTCGTTTTATCCGGAAAGGATTTTGGTGAGTCCTATCGCCGCTATCGTTATGTTTTGCAATATTCCGAATATTGTAAGAAAAAAGGAAAAGAAATAGAACAAGTGAAAATTGACTTGGAAACGAAATTAGAACAAATAGAAGATGCTCGTTTGCAAAAAATATCCGTTTTGAACGAAAGAAAAAAGGAAAGTACCAAGTTACAAACAGAAAAACAGAAACAAGCAGATTTAGTTGTCCAGCTCAAAAAAACAGAAGCACAACTTAAAAAAGACCTTAAAAAACATCAACAGAGAGCAGATGCTTTGAATCATAAGATTGAGCAAATGATTGCAGACGAAGCTCGTAAAGAAGAGGAGGCAAAAAAGGTCGAAGCTCGAGAAGCAAAAAAAGTTCCATCCAAAAATGTGACTAATAAAAATTCTAAAACATATACTCCTACCATGAACAAAGAAGAGAACCTTCTTTCCGGAGGGTTTGAGAAGAATCAGGGTCGTTTGCCTTGGCCCACTGCCAAAGGAGTTGTTATAGGACATTTTGGCGTACAACCTCATGCGGTGTTAAAGTTTGTGACAACTGATAATAAGGGGATATATATACAAACTACTCCTGGAGCAGATGCCCGTGCTGTGTTTGAGGGAGAGGTAACGCAACGTTTCGCCATTCCCGGCAGTAATAACACAGTAATTGTAAGACATGGGATTTATCGTACTGTTTATTCTAATTTAACAAGTATTTATGTGAAAGTGGGAGATAAGGTCTCTGCTAAGCAGGCTATTGGTAAAATTTTCGTGGATAATGAAGATGAAGATAAAACAATCCTTTATTTTCAAGTTTGGAAAGAAAGAAATACTCAAAATCCTGAAAATTGGTTGACTAGATAGAGGCTTAAAAGACAATTATAAAGCTAAAAAAAGGGGTAGCCAATTGCTACCCCTTTTTTTAGCTTTATTGCGAATTAAAATTCAGCATTATTTGGCGTCCTTGGAAATGGAATTACGTCGCGGATATTTGCCATACCGGTAACGAAAAGAAGCAGTCTTTCAAAGCCCAATCCGAAGCCTGAATGGGGAGCAGTTCCAAATCGGCGGGTATCCAAATACCACCAAATATCCTTTTCGGGAACATTCATTTCTTTGGCACGATTGCGTAATTTATCGTAATCTTCCTCACGCTGAGAACCTCCAATGATTTCGCCTATTTTTGGAAAAAGAACATCCATTGCACGTACCGTTTTGCCGTCTTCGTTCTGTTTCATGTAGAACGATTTTATTTCTTTTGGATAATCAGTAAGAATAACTGGTTTTTTGAAATGTTTTTCTACTAAATAACGTTCGTGTTCGGATTGTAAATCCGTTCCCCAATCAATAGGAAATTCGAATTTTTGTCCGTTGCGGATAGCTTCTTCCAAAATTTTAATTCCTTCGGTATATGTCAGGCGTATAAAATCATTGTTGACAACAAAATTAAGCCGTTCCACCAATTCTTTATCGTACATTTCGCAAAGAAAATCAATGTCGTCTTTGCAATTTTTCAAAGCCCAACGTATGCAATATTTTACAAAATCTTCTGCCAATTCCATGTTGTCTTCGATTTCGTAAAAAGCCATTTCCGGTTCAATCATCCAAAATTCGGATAAGTGGCGTGGCGTATTGGAATTTTCTGCACGAAAAGTAGGACCAAAAGTGTAAATTTCACCCAACGACAAAGCTGCTAATTCGCCTTCTAATTGTCCCGAAACAGTAAGGCTCGCCTGCTTGCCAAAAAAGTCTTGTGAATAATCAATAGAACCTTTTTCGTCTTTTTTCAGGTTGTACAAGTTTAACGTTGTTACCTGGAACATTTGCCCAGCACCTTCACAGTCTGAGCCCGTAATAATTGGTGTATTGACATAAACAAAGCCACGTTCGTGGAAAAAACTGTGGATAGCCATGGCCATATTGTGACGGATACGGAAAACGGCTCCAAAAGTATTTGTTCTTGGACGAAGATGTGCAATTTCGCGTAAAAACTCAAGGGAGTGTCCTTTTTTCTGCAAAGGATACGTTTCAGGGTCTGCAGTGCCGTAAATTTCGATTTCTGAGGCCTGTATTTCGACGTTTTGTCCTTTTCCCAAGGATTCTGTCAGGGTTCCGATTATACTCACGCACGCACCCGTTGTGATAGGTTTTAGAAACTCTTCTCCAAATAGTTCAACATTGACTACTACTTGAATGTTATTAATTGTAGATCCATCATTAATGGCAACGAAATTTACATTTTTATTGCCTCTACGGGTACGAACCCATCCTTTAATGTTAATCTTTTCTCCGAAAGATGTCTGTTTTAAAGCATCTACAATTTTTGTTCTTTTACCTGTTTCCATTTTTCTGTTATAATAAATGTAATTGAGTTACAAAGGTAATTATTTTTTTGCTTATAGAATAGATGAAATCTATGGAATTTCTGTAACGATAAGGTAAAGAGGAAAGTAAATAAATAAGGGCTATTTTTGAATAGCCCTTAGAAAAAATTATTGTTGATGTTCTTTTCGAAGTAGATCGGTTACCGTTTTTACCGGATTAAACGTTTCAATAGGTACTTCAATGAAAATACTTATCCAATTTGCCATTGCACCGTTCCACAGTCCGGGTAATTCTTGTGCCTTTACGATTTTGTCTTCTGTTGGTTTGAAACAAATAAAACCTGTACTTTTATCAATGAAAAAGCGTAAATCAAATTTGTTTCCCCTGTAATCTTTTATGCCACAAACTAGATCGACAGGGTTGAAATGCGATGCCCTTGCGGCAATTTCTTTTTGATAGTTATTGGTAAAATCTATTTGTGAAGATTCTACTATTTGTAAACTTATTTCTCCTTTTTCATTTTTGACCCAAAAAGGTCCTCCCCCCGTTTCCCCTTGATTTTTCACCATTCCGCAAACGCGTATCGGACGGTTAAGCCATTTTTGCCAAAAAGCTATTTTTTCGCGAAAAGAAAAGACGTAGTAAGAATCTTCGGGAATAATGGAAAGAGAATGTCTTCCAAAGGCTTCAATATTGCTTAATTCTGATTCAGATATTTCTAAATTATCAAGCATTGTCAAGTGTTGAAAAATCTTCTTTTGAAAATCCAGCAAATACCCGGCAAGAGCCTTTTTGTATTTGCAAGTAATTTCTTTAAGGCTATCAACAACTACGTTATCAATATTTTTGATGAAAATAATGTCGGCATTACATTCATTTAAATTTTCAATGAGAGCTCCGTGTCCACCTGGTCTAAACATCATTGACCCGTCTCTGTTTCGTACAACTCTATTTTCATCGTCTACGGCAACAATATCGGTTGATGATTTTTGTTCTGACAATTGTATATGAAGTTTGACATCAAATTCTGTTTCATATGCTTTTTTTATTTCCCGTATTTTTTTCGTGAATGCCTTTTTGTGTTCCGGAGAAATTGTAAAATGAACGAAAACGTTTTTGCTGTCGTTTTTAGCATACTCAATGCCCTCTATAAGTTGCTCTTCCAAGGCCGTGCGTAGGAATCCTTTGTAAGAATGGAAACTTAATAGGGCTTTGGGCAAATTTCCGTAATTCAACCCATATTTTGTGAGCAAATAGATGATAATTGTTCTATAATCCTTATTCTCTATAAGCTCTTCAATTGTTGTTCCTTTCTCTTTTATTGTTGATTTCAATGCTTCATAAAAGGCAAATTTTTGAATTTTTTCGATGAAAATTTTTACTTCAGAAAATTGGTCTTTGTTATTAACATTGCTTTTCTCGTTATTATTTACAAAGTCGGCCAAATTCTTAAACATCCGTGAAGCAACGCCAGAGGCAGGTACAAATTTTAAGATATTTTTATTGCCTTTTTCTACCTCGTACAGATGTATAAAATGATCAATCTCAGCCTTTTTTAATCTGAGAATGCCTTTTTGTGTAGTAGCAGGTTCCTGCAAGTTTGAAAAAGGGAATCCATTTTCGAAATTTCGAATCTGCATTTCGAATAAATCTTTGCTAATGCCTTTTTTTTCGAGTTGTAGAAAGTCTTGTTCTTTTAGCATAATTCCCTGATATATAAGTTAGGAAAAAAAGTATGTTATCCTCAAGGTTCTATATGTTTGCAAACATACATCTTTTCAGTCAAAAACAAAAATTGTGAGTTTTTCTTATTTCTTATTTTCTCAAATATAGTTGGTTTAGTCCCAAATACGAGAACATACACCATTAAAAAGACATAATTACACCAATCATTCCGTTTATGCCAAAAGATCTGTACCCGTAAAAAGTTTCATATTTTCCGTTGGCAATATTGTTGATATTAGCAAAGAAGCCCATCCAATTGCAAAATTGATAATTAGCGAAAGCATTGATATCATGGACATCCTTCATGGCGACTTCCGAATTATTAATTAGAGCATAGCGTTCGCCCATAAAATTGTACGATAGCCCCACTTTCCAATCGGAATTGATTTTATAGCTTCCTTTTAGCCCAATTTCATAGGTGGGTTGCTGCCAAGCTTTTGCGTTGTCAGATAAGCCCCACTTGTTAAGTTTCCCGGTTAAAGCAATATCTATTGCATCTATTTTGTCAAAAGTGAGACTCATATCAAGATTCAACAAATTAGCCGTTTTTTCTGTAACAACGTCAAACGTATTTAAATAAGCTACACTTAACGGTGAAGAAACGTATTC
>DAIMYQ010000006.1:51550-71338 GCA_036734385.1 Paludibacteraceae bacterium
AGAAACGTATTCCACGGAACGATTAACGAAGAAATATTGGTCTTTTATTACTTTGAAACCAACACATCCGTCGAAAAGTAATCCGTCCATAACTTTTATTTTGAGCCCTCCGGAAATGTCGAATGGCGTATAAGAGCTTTTTACTTTTACATCGGGTGAAATGTATTTATTCTCTTTCATAATGCTTGAATAGCTGTTGTAATCGAGATCTCCGGTAATTCCGCCATACAGGTAAAATACTTCGGGAACTAAAGCCATTTTTCCGAGAATGTTTGCGGAGGCACTAAATGGGCGATTTGTCGATCCAAAAATGGCGAAAATATTGGCTCCAATAGATAAATCCCAATTGGATTCTGTCATTTTATAGTATGGACTGATTTTTACCACTCCGCTTGGATTAAAGTCTTTTTCATTAAAACGATATCCTCGTAAAGTGCTGTCGGGCAATGCGTAAAAATAATTGTCAATATTAATAGCAGCACCTAGGCGTCCTGTTTCCAATTCTCCATTCATGTCGATATTAAACAAGAAATTATGTTCGTTTGCTGTAAATTGACCTCCAAAATAATTGTAAGCCAACGTGCTATTGTATTGAAACGATTCACGAGAATTTGTCGAGAATAAATTGAATTTTGTTTCAACAGTACTGAAACTTCCCGGTTTTTTTCGCAATATACTATCGGCTAAAACGTTTATTAAACCTCTTGCCGTATCTGAAACAAATCGCGTTTTATCAATGTTCGATTGTCCGTAATAATCAAATCCATTGTATGAATAGTTGACTTCCGAGACTAATCTTGAGTTTTGAAATTGATTTTCAAAAACAAATCCTACCCCTGTTGTGTTGAACATGGCTCTCTTTTTTTCATCGTTGTCGAGAGTCACTTTCCCCCATGCAGATTGGTGTCGTAAATTAAAATCAAGCAAGTAATTATCCCCTTTTAATAGCGGATAGTAAAATTCTCCCAGTAATTGCCAATAATTGCCAATTCCGCCTCTAAAAATGCCATTTTTTGAATCTGCTGATCTGTTTTCGTTGTATTCATCTGCTGTTAAAAAATCTATGGAACTTTTTACCTCTTGAGGATTTGACCATATCGAATAATTGATTTTTGGCTTTTCTATGGTGTACGTTGCGGCTTTTGGTACTGTATTTATTTTATCAGCATCCATAATCGTAGGATTGTACTCTTTTTCCACGGTTATATCTCGAGAAATGCCGTCCTTATCCGCAAATAATACAGCCACATTGCAAATTACCAGCATGGTTGTAAAAAATATATATTTCTGTGCTTTCATAGCATTTAATTTATTCTACAGGGTTAGTCTTTTCCACTACAGTTTCACTTTCTATCTTGCGTAGTTTTTCTAAACGGGTATTTATAGCTTCGTTTATTTCCTTATCGTTGGAAGTATAATTATCTTTTAGACTAAGCAAATACTGTTTTGCCTCAAAGTAATTTTCCTTTTGCATATATACGTCGGAAAGTAGAATAAATGACTTTGCCAACCATTGTTGATGAGGGGTGCCTTTTTCAATAAAATCAAAAATTTCTTTTTCCGCAGCATCGTACTGTTGATGCGTGAAATAATAATTCGCCAATAAATATTTTGCTTCTGCACCATAATTGCTTCGAGTATCTTGAGCTAAACTTTGCATATCGGAAACCGCTGCTTCTGAATTATTCATGGCAATATAAGATTCCATTTTTTTGTAACGAGCCTCTTCTACCAAATTTAGGTTGTTCGGGTAAAATTCGATTAAATTTTTCGCTGAATTGATGGCTTCATCGTAATTTTTTAATGTATATGAACAACGCATCAGTCCGATTTTGGCAGCCATTTTATTGTCTTGATCGCCGATTTGTTCGAGTTGCCTGAAATAATCAATTGCTTCAGCATATTGTCCTAAATCGTAGCTAATTTCGGCTGCTCTGGCAAGAGATTCTTCTTGGTTTGGATTTTGCTTGTCTGAAATAAGCGTTTTATATAAATCAAGAGCTTTTGATTTATCTTTTTGTGTGTAATAGCAGTTTGCCAAATAATATCTAGCTGTTGTACTGTATTTCCCTTGAGGAAAGGTTTGCAAATATTTCTCAAAACTTTTTGTTGCTTGAGAAATATCTTCTCTGGCATATACTTTCTGTGCAGCCTTGTACATCAAAGAATCTTCTCTTGAAGGAGCAATTTTGAGGGAAGATGTTCCTAGCGAATTGACGAATTGACTATATTCATCGACTTTGTTATTGTCCACCAAAATTGTTTCTATTGCGTCAAGAGAAGTTTTTGCTTCCTCACTTGCCGGATATTCCGATACAATGCTTTTGTATGTCACAAGTGCTTGATTTGTATTGCCACCGTTGTATTGAAGCATGGCTATCTGAAGTTTTGCTTTACGTGACATCGGATTGTTTTTCTCGAATTTTTTTTCTATCTCAGCGAAAGTTTCAATGGCCTTGTCGTTTTCCTTAAGCAGGATGTAGGTGTTCCCTATTTCAAAAAGCGCATCATCTTGCCATTCCGAATTAGGATATGAAGAAATCAAACCTCGCAGTATCGCTATTTTTTCTGTATATTCCTTTTGCAATCCTGTAACAAATGCCTTTTGGAAGGTTGCATAGTCTGCCCCGGGTAACGTCTTTCCGGTTGTTATGGCTTGGGAATAATATCTCTTAGCTTCAAGGAACTGTCTGTTTTGGAAATAGCAGTCTCCTATGCGATTATTTGCGTCTAAAAGCATCGTCGGACTTCCATCGTTAAAGGTTATGTATTTGCGAAACCAATTAATGGCAGAATTATAATCTTTTAGCATAAAGTAGGTATATCCTAAATTGTAATGAGCCAATTCATACTCATCAGTGCTTCTTGCTTTCGACGAATTAATATAATTTTGGAAGTTTTTTTCTGCCTCATTATATTTTTTCATTCTAAATAAACATTCTCCATACCAGAAATAGGAACGTGTGCTAATGTCCTGATTATAAGCTTTTCCGTTAATTACCTTTTGAAAGTTTTGAGAAGCTTTTTCGATGTTATTATTTGCGACAGCAGTTGTTCCCATATTAAACAATATGCGTTGTTCTGCTTCTAGTATTTTTGTATTTTTTGTGTTAAGTTTTTGAATAGATTTATATGCTTCTGCATAATTTTTTGTAGTTAAATAGCTGTTTGCCAAGTACTCATAAACTTTGTCGTTGTGTTTCGAATTTGGAAATTCTTTTAAGAATCGTTCGAAAGCCCCTACAGATTCATTAAAAGGAGAAAAGGACAATTCGTATGTAACCAATGCATAATTAAACAAGGCTTCTTCTTGTAATGATTTGTCAAATGCGTAACGAGAAGCAGCTTCAAAAGCCATTCTAGCATTTTTCTTGTCGTTAAGTTTGATATAGCTCATTGCTATATGCGTATAACTGTTTTGGGTTAAAGAATCTTCTTGGTTGGTTGTTTTTGATAGATTTGTAATGGCGTTTGGATAGTCTTCGGTCATATAGTACCCCATTCCAAGTAGGTAATAATCTTCTCTTGAAATCTTTTTTGTATTTTTTTGATAGGTATTTAAAAGGTTAATAGAGGTTTTATAGTCTTTCAGAGAAAAGCTACATTCACCCATCATACGGATTATCTCGTTGTTTTTTGTATTTTTAGGATATTGAGAAAGAACATTTTTTCCATAAGACAATAATTTTTCACATTCCCCTTTTTGGTAATATATTTGGGCAATAAAATAGGGAGCAGTCATCTTAAAATCTGGATTATCTTCAACTTTCAAGAAATTTTTAAGAGCCGTGTCCACATTTCCTAAGCGATATTCTGCATAAGCATAATAATACGTTGCCGGCTCAATATAAGGAGAGTTTGAACGGCGTAATACTTGTTGAAATTCGTAACTGGATTTTTCGTAATCTTCTTGTTCGTGATAGGCATACCCTTTGTAAAAAAAGAGTTGAACCATTTCCGTTTCGTTTAATTTGTCTGTGTCCATTTTTTCGAAACGTTTAATGGCTTGCTTATATTTTCCTGATTCATATTCTAAAATTCCTATGTAAAGGTCAATGAGCTCTATATTAGTTGCATACGCATATTTTTTTTGGTATTCTTCCAATTTGAATTTGGCATCTTTTTTTCGTAATTCGAAGGCTGATTTCGCGATATAATATTCAGCTTGACGTACGGACTCTTCATTGTCTCTGTGTTGATAAGTTAAATATTTCTCAAAATAGCGTGATGCTGCGGCATAATTTTTCTTGGCAAAATAGGTTTCTCCATCGTTGAAAAGGGCTTTTTCGGTCGTGCTAAAAGGAGATTTTTGGGCTGTGATGTTTTGTAAAGAAAGGCTCAAAAAAAAGATTATACAAAAAATCTTGATGTTTTTCATAAAATATGGGGTTACTGAAACAGATGATTCAATAAATTAAAAACGCTTTTATTATCAAAAAATTATATGCACAAAGGTATTAATTTAATTGGAATCTTAAAACAGCCTAAAGGGCAAACGTTATTGTTTTTTTCTTTAACTTTGTCAGGTTTAATAACGTTGTAAAAAGAATAGAAAAATGAAAACGTATACAAACGTAAAAGATTTAGGTGATCTAAATATTGCCCTAAAAGAGGCTTTTGAAGTAAAAAATAATCCATATAAATGGGATACTTTAGGCAAAAACAAAACCTTACTAATGGTGTTTTTTAATTCAAGTCTCCGTACACGATTAAGTACTCAAAAAGCCGGCATGAATTTAGGCATGAATACCATTGTTCTTGATATTAATCAGGGAGCTTGGAAACTTGAAACCGAAAGGGGAGTGGTGATGGATGGTGATAAATCTGAGCATTTGTTGGAAGCTATCCCTGTCATGGGTTGCTATTGCGATATCATAGGAGTTCGTTCTTTTGCTCGTTTTGAAAGCAAACGATTTGATTATGAAGACACAATCTTGAATCAATTTATCAAATATTCAGGGAAACCTGTTTTTAGTATGGAAGCAGCTACCGGTCACCCATTGCAAGCTTTTGCCGATTTGATTACCATTGAACAATATAAAAAAACCGACAGACCAAAGGTCGTTCTTACTTGGGCTCCTCACCCCAAAGCATTGCCTCAAGCAGTTCCAAATTCATTTGCGGATTTTATGAATGAGGCTAATGTTGATTTTGTAATTACACATCCAAAGGGTTATGAATTAGCTCCTCAGTTCGTAAGGGAAGCTAAAGTGGAATATGATCAACGCAAAGCCTTCCTCGGAGCAGATTTTATTTATGCGAAAAACTGGTCTGCTTATGAAGACCCTAACTATGGCAAAATTATTAGTTCAGATCCCTCTTGGACTGTTGATACTGAAAAAATGGCATTAACCAACAACGCTTATTTTATGCATTGCTTGCCCGTTCGTCGTAATATGATTGTTACAGATGATGTGATTGAAAGTCCTCAATCCATTGTTATTCCTGAGGCTGCCAATCGTGAAGTTTCGGCTCAAACTGTTTTGAAAAGGATGTTGGAAAGTTTGTAGGAATATGTTTTACATAAAAAACGGCAAAATATTCTATTTATTTTGCCGTTTTTGTCTCTCTCAAAAAAAAACTACAACCCCCACTCAAAGCCATCTTTGGTGTCTTTTATCGTAAAACCCAATGCTGTGAGCTCATTACGAATTTTATCAGAAGTAGTCCAGTCTTTGTTTTTTTTTGCGTCGAGTCTAATATTTAATAATAGATCAATAGCTTGTTTGTAAGCATCCTTATTTGTGGTTTCTTGATTTTCTATTTGCAACCCTAGAAGGTCTTCTAAGAACAACTTAAATACGTTTTTTAATTCTTCCAAATCTTCCCTAGAAATTGTTCCATTGCCGTCAGCTACCGTATTGATGGCTTTAGAAGCGTCAAATAGGTGTGAAATTACAATTGGACTATTTAAGTCGTCACACATGGCTTCTTCACATTTCTCTCTCAGGTCTTTCACCTCAACCGTTGAGGTTGGAGAAGCAACCAGTTTTTGTAAACGTGTGTATGACTCCAATAACCTTGTTAGCCCTTTTTCTGATGCTTGCAATGCTTCGTTGCTAAAGTCTACTGTGCTTCTGTAGTGTGCTTGCAAAATGAAAAAACGAATTGTCATTGGAGAATACGCCTGTGTTAGAATTTTATGACTTCCCGTAAAAAATTCGTCAAGTGTAATGAAATTTCCCAACGATTTTCCCATTTTTTGTCCGTTGATGGTAATCATATTGTTGTGCATCCAATAATGTACGGTCTCTTTTCCTAAGGCTGCTGTGGATTGAGCAATTTCACATTCGTGATGGGGAAATATAAGATCCATTCCACCTCCGTGAATATCAAATTCCTCGCCCAAATATTTTGTTCCCATAGCCGAACATTCCATGTGCCAACCCGGAAATCCTTCACTCCATGGAGATTTCCAATGCATTATATGTTCTGGAGCGGCTTTTTTCCAAAGAGCAAAATCCATACTTTTATGCTTTTCACTTTGTCCGTCAAGTTCACGTGTCGTTTCTAATAATTCTTCGATATTACGACCTGATAGTTTTCCGTAATGAAACTTTTTGCTATATTTTTCTACGTCAAAATACACAGAGCCTTGGCTGATATAAGCATATCCCGCATCTAATATTTTTTGAACAAATTCTATTTGTTCCATGATGTGTCCTGATGCGTGAGGTTCAATGCTTGGAGGTAACACGTTTAACGCTTCCATTGCCTTGTGGTAACGATTTAAGTAATATTGAACTACTTCCATTGGTTCCTTTTGCTCAAGGCGAGCCTTTTTTGCAATTTTATCTTCTCCTTCATCGGCATCGTGTTCCAAATGCCCAACATCTGTAATGTTACGTACATAACGAACTTTATAGCCAAGATGTGTCAGATAACGGAAAAGCAAATCGAAAGTAATAGCAGGACGTGCATGTCCCAAATGCCCATCTCCATAAACAGTTGGACCACAAACATAAAGACCTACAAGAGGAGAATGGAGAGGCTCGAAAATTTCTTTTTTACGAGAGAGTGTATTGTAAATAGAAAGTTGATGTCCCATATTGTTTCGTGTGTTTAGACAGCAAAGGTAAATATTTTCCTTAAAAAGAGCTATTCATCATATAGACAATTTTACTTTGCCCTTTTGAAGGTACTTCCTCTAAAAATGGCAATTAATTCATCCGTTTCTTCCAAACGAATTTCGACATCATAATTAGAGATAGTTTTTCCGCTGGAAATTTTTTTGGCAATTCCAATAAGAGTTCCTTCTCCTTTGCCTTTTATGAAGTTTATTTGGGCAGACATTGTTACGTATTCTCCTCCAACAGAGTGTACTGCTGCCCCGAGGGTAAGATCAGCAAGTGTAAAAAGAGCTCCTCCTTGTACTATTCCCAGTCCGTTGAGGTGCTTTTTCTCTATTTTCATTTGAGCTTTAGCTGTTCCATCGTGTGCTTCTAACAGTTTAATTCCTGCTAGTTTCGCAAATGCATCTCTGTGTATGTGTTCTTGTATCATAGATGTTTTTTAGTTAAAAGAGCCCTGAGTAATTTACTCAGGGCTCTTTTAAATTTTTAATTATTCTGTGGTTAATTATTTGCTGAATACAAAATCCGTTCTTCTGTTCTTTTGTGTAGCATTAGGTGGATTAGACATTCTTCCTTGTGGATTTAAGGTTATTCTATTAGGATTAATGCCATGTTTGTTAACTAATTCTTGTTTTACAACAATTCCTCTGTCCGTACCAAGTTTTAAGTTATACGAATTACTTCCCGGATAATCGCAATAGCCTCTCAACTCAACCTTAAGATTAGGATTTGCTTTCAACTTTTCAGCAGCTACCGCAATATTTTGAATTGATTTTTTTGTCAAGTTCTTTTTGTCAAATGCAAAATATACTGACATATCATAATTTATCGCTTCTTCTTTCGGGTTAGCCAATTCTTCATAATATTCTGCAGCCTTCATTAGTTCCTTAGGAAGACTAACACCCCAATAGTTTACGTACGCATCTTTAGGCGTATTAGGCTCTTTGTCTCTCCAATCTGGAACTCCATCTCCATCGGCATCTGGCTCCGTAGACAACTTCCGTTCAACTTCGCCAAGACGAGGTAAAATGTTATTAGCAATGGTATCTTCCACCTTTTTAACTCTTTTTTCCAAAGAATCAAGTTTATCTGCAACTCCCTTATCTGAAGAGTGGATCAAACGATACCTATCAGGGGCAACATTTCTAATATGTCCTTCTTTTTTGTCTGATTGAAATTTATAACGCAAATTTAATGTTCCAAGTGCTTCATTGTCATTTTGAATACCTCTTACGTAAGCTTCACCTTCGAAGTTATCTTTCGTGTGCATCCTATATTGCAAGTTCAATCCTAATGCCAACGGTTTTGAAATGTTATATTCAAACAACAAGGAAACAGGCATTACCAATGAACGTCCGTCTTTAACATCTTCCGGTGTCATCGAAATAGTTACTGCAGTATTATCTTTTACCCAATTTGAAACGGTTGTATTGTAGAAAGCAACGCCTAATCCTGCATTCGCATAAACATTAAACCTCCAATATTTCCTGTACACATTAAACAAATTGGTCAAATTAATGGAGGCAAACAACGATACTTCATTGGAAGTCCCTTTAAAATCAAAATTGCCATAATTTAGATGTTGCTGAGTAGAACACGAGTGCCCTTTATAAGGCAGGTACTGATACTCCAATCCTAATCCCCAAAAAGGAGTAAAGGTGTATTCTACATTGGCTCCTCCTGTGAACAAAACGTCCGTACCGGGGTTCAATTGATTGTATTTTTGATTTGTATCTCCGTCAAATTGAGAAGCACCCCCTTCGACAACAGCCGACCAGTGCGTAAATTCGTCAGCGAACAACGACGTGCAAGTGGCCAAGAAGATAACTAAAATTGTGAATAACTTTCTCATATAACAATATTTTAAGTGGAAATTCGTAGCAAATATAAAACAATATTTCTAAAGAGGCTTTATTTTTACAAAAAAATGCAAATTTTAGTCATTTTTTTTACTCTTTTACCCTATAATCTCCCCCAAAAGAGTTGCGGCAGATGCATCTTTTATTATCAATGATGCGTATTCGCCTATGTTTTTACCCTTTTTATCAAAAACGACAACCTTGTTCTGTGATGTTTTCCCGAATAATTGATCTTTTGATCTTTTCGAATATCCCTCAATAAGAACTTCAAAGGTTTTTCCAATATCTTTTTTGTTGCTTTCTTCCGATAATTTATTCTGCAAATCAATTATTTCTTGTAATCTGTGAATTTTCACTTCCTCTGAAATATTATCAGGCAAATTTTTGGCAGCATATGTGCCTTCTCTTTCCGAATACTTGAACATAAAGGCATTGTCAAACTTTACTTCTCTCATTAGAGAAACGGTTGCCTGATGGTCTTCTTCTGTTTCCGAGTGAAAACCTGTAAAAATGTCTGTCGAAATGCCACAATCAGGAATAATACTTCTTATTAGGGAAATTCTATCTAAATACCATTCCCTAGTGTATTTACGGTTCATTAATTCCAAAATACGGCTACTGCCTGATTGTACGGGCAAATGAATGTTTTTACATAAGTTATGATGTTGAGCAATAGCCCTTATTGTTTCTTCACTCATATCCTTGGGATGGGAAGTGGTAAATCGAATTCTAATATTTGGAACGGCTTCTGCTGTTAAATGAAGTAAATCGGCAAAAGAATAACATGTCTCTCCTTCTTTGTACAGATAAGAATTTACATTTTGACCCAATAAGGTTATTTCTTTATAACCTTTCGTTTCCAAATCTTTTATTTCATTCAAAATACTTTGATATGGACGACTCCTTTCTCTACCTCGGGTATAAGGGACAATGCAATAGGAGCAAAAATTGTTGCAACCTCTCATTATAGATACGAATCCACTAATATGATTGTGCCCAATACGTTGCGGTATAATTTGTTGGTATGTTTCTGTTTTAGAAAGATCTATATTAATGGCTTTTTGCCCATTTTCTACGGCACCAATAAGATTGGGTAAATCAAGGTAAGAATCAGGTCCAACAACAAGATCGACCACTTTTCGTGATAATAAATCCTCTTTGATTCTTTCAGCCATACAGCCTAAGATTCCGACAATTAATTTTTTCTTTTTTCTTTTCAAGGATTGGAAATAGTCTAGACGAGAAAAAGCCTTCTGCTCCGCGTGTTCACGAATAGAACATGTATTGATAAAGATGGCATCGGCATTTTGTATGTTTTCCGTAAGAACGTATCCACTCATTTCCATGATAGAGGCAACAACTTCGCTGTCTGCAAAATTCATCTGACAACCATAGGTCTCAATGAATAATTTTTTTTCAGAATCAAATAATGTCGGTTGTACATTATGAAGTTGGTCGGCCACCGTCTTGTTTTCCATGGATATAAAATTATTTTTGCAAAGGTATGATTTAATTTTTTCAGATGCAAAAACCAAAAAACGACTGGTTTCAGTTAAAATAAGTTATTTGTCGCAAACGATTGCGAAAATAATTTTGCAATCGTTTGCGACAAATAAAAAAAGATATTACATTTGCAGTGAAAACAAAACCGAGAGGTTTTTTTTTATAGTTAAGGTTAAGGTTAAGTTAAAAGGAGGGCAACGGCTTTCCTTTTAACTTTTCTGTTTTAAAAAAGGAGTATCTTTGTCTACACAATATATGTATAGAGCAAATTAAGAAAGTATATATAATCAATTGATGCAACAATTTAACCTAGTTAGAGATGAATTTTTATAAGAAAATAATTAGAATACCCGGTAAACTCAAAGGCTTGTTTTTTGTTTGCAGGGTGGATAGACTTGTGCCAATACAACTTTTTGACTTTATGGCACACATAGCTCGTTTATCAAGATGGATATCAGAACACAAAAATAGCTGTAAGAATGATTTTTACACACAAACATTTAATTACAAAAAGCGAGAATCGTTGTATGAACAAGTGATAAATGCCTGTAATTTAGATACAAATATTGATTACCTTGAGTTTGGTGTTTCAAAAGGGGTTTCTTTCAAATGGTGGGTTAATAGGATAAAAAACTCAGATGCTCGGTTTTATGGGTTTGATACTTTTACCGGACTTCCTGAAGCTTGGGGACCATTCAAAAAAGGAGACATGGAAAATGGCAATAATCCCCCCGTCATAGAGGATAATAGGCATGAATTTTATCAAGGGCTCTTTCAGCAAACCTTACTTCCGTTTTTAAGTACGTACAATCCTTCTAAAAGAAAGGTAATACATATGGATGCTGATATATATTCGGCAACTCTTTACGTCTTGACACTGATTACTCCATTTCTCAAATCGGGAGACATAATATTTTTTGATGAATTTAGTGTTCCTCTTCATGAGTTCAAAGCCTTTAAAGAATGGAGTAGTTCTTTTTACATAAATTACAAGGTATTGGGTGCTGTTAATAATTTTTACCAAATTGCTGTAATAATACGATAATTTGCTTTAGCAAATTATATAGTAGAAGTCAAAAATGAATGTTATAAACATTGGAATTGAAAATTTTTTTACAAGAAATTTGTTTTAAAAGGCAAATTGTCATACATTCACACAACTATGTCTATTACCACGTATATTGTACTTTTTATACTTTTCATTACGATTTTTTTCAAAAAAAGAAAAAAACCGAATGAGAATCATGTGCCGGAACATCCTCCCATTGTTTTTAATCCCCGTGGAAGTTCAGAAAAAACGGATCCTCCAAAAGAAAAAAAACAAGGAGCGGATTTGATTTCAATGGATTATCAACCTATGGAAAATAATATGGTAAAAATGCAGACAGAAGAAAGAATCCCTTTAAAATCTGTTTTTGCTCAAGATAAAAAAGAGGATGAAAATAAGGAAGCTCTCGCTTCCTTAGATGATCCGGAAGAGGTTAGAAAAGCGATTATCTATACTGAAATTATTAATAGAAAATATTGATTTTTAATATTTTATGACCAAAATGGAAGTTTTAGACCTTTTTATTTTCTTTACAAGGAAATAGTTATTACCTTTGCCTATAACAAAAAACGAAAAGGGAGTCTCGATTTATTTCGAGATTCTTTTTGTTTTTAAAAAAGGATGAATTAATTATTAATAACCACTAAAAATTAAATTTTATGGCTATCATTTATATGACCGAAGAGGGGTATAAGAAGTTGATGGATGATTTAAATTATCTTGAATCTGTAGAGCGACCATCTATTTCCAGACAAATAGCAGAAGCTAGGGATAAGGGAGATCTGTCTGAAAATGCGGAATATGATGCAGCCAAAGAGGCTCAAGGTATGTTGGAAATGAAAATCTCCCAACTAAAAGATAATCTTCAAAATGTTAGAATTATCAACGAAAAGCAACTAAATACAGATTTTGTTCAGATTTTGAACAAAGTAAGAATTCGTAATACTAAAACGAAACAAGAATTGGTATATACCCTTGTCTCTGAGGCAGAAGCAAATCTTAGAGAAGGTAAAATATCAATAAACACTCCTGTTGCAAAGGGTTTGCTCGGCAAGAAAATTGGCGACAAAACACAAATTTCGATTCCTTCAGGAGTTGTAGAATTTGAAATTGTAGATATTACATTTTAAAATAAACATATATATGGCAACAATATTTAGTAAAATAGTAGCGGGAGAAATTCCTTGTTACAAGATCGCAGAAACAGAAAAATATTTTGCATTCCTAGATGTAAATCCTCTTGTTAGGGGTCACGTTTTGGTGATACCTAAACAGGAAGAAAGTTATATTTTCAACTTGGATGATGACACTTTAGCGGGGTTGCATGTTTTTGCAAAAAAAATAGCAAAAGCTGTCGCTAAAGCTATTCCTTGCAAAAGAGTGGGAATGGCTGTTATTGGTTTGGAGGTGCCTCATGCTCACATACATCTGATACCTCTTAATAAAGAGGCAGACATTCTTTTTTCCAATCCAAAACTGACTCTCGAAAAAGAGGAAATGGAAGAAATTGCTAAAAAAATTCGAAAAGAACTATAAGGGAAAGCTTATAACAAAGATAAAAACGCAATTTTTAGAAATAGAAGTTGCGTTTTTTATTTGAGAATGGACGTAATATCTTCTTCCAAAGGGTTAATGCTCATTTGTGCCTTTGAGTAGAAAGGTTCTCTCTCTTCCAGTTTATTGTGGACGTAATTGCTGATTTCTTCATTATTTTTATCTCTTAGTAGTGGTCGATTCATTTTTGCCGAAATTAGTCTTTCCACAAGAGCCTCTTGGGGTGTTTTAAGGTAAATAGTTAGTCCTTTTCTATTCATTACGTCCATGTTATCGTAAAAACAGGCAGTTCCTCCTCCGGTTGCGATTACCACATTTTCCATTTCGGCTATTTCCACCAACATTTTTCTTTCTATCTCCCTGAAACCTTCTTCCCCCTTTTCTTCAAAGAGTTGATTAATACTTTTGTGAAAAGTATTTTCTATGTATACGTCAGTGTCAATAAACGATAAACCCAAAGATTCAGCCAACTGCCTTCCAAAGGTAGTTTTACCTGTTCCCATAAATCCGACTAAGAAAATTCGTTTCATACTGTTTTATAATATGGGGCTGAATAAACGAGCAAATGATTGTATAAGTTTTTGAGAAAAAGGACGGTGTTTCCATATGGAATACTGTAATCTCTTGCAATGTTTCAAGTCTTTGAGAAATATGTCTTTCAATTCTACACTTTTCCCTTTATCGTAAATAAAAGCACTTATCTCAAAGTTTTGATCAAAACTACGGAAATCCATATTTGCGGAACCGATAATCGCCAATTCATCGTCAATCGCAATGCTTTTTGCGTGAATGAATCCATCTTGGTATAAGTAAACTTTAACTCCGGCAGCTAGCATGGAACGTACAAATGAAAAGGAAGCTTCGAGAGACAATCGCACGTCTGATCGGCTCGGAATCATTATCCGCACATCAATTCCACTTAATGCGGCACATTCCAAAGCGTTACCGATGCTTTCATTTGGTAAAAAATACGGAGTTTGCACATAGACATACTTCTGTGCATTTTGTATTGCATGACAAAAACCTTGCATAATTCCTTGCCAAGTTGAATCCGGTCCGCTACCCACTATTTGAACATGAGAGTTGTGTTCTGAGTTTGTAATAGGGGAATAATTTTTATCGAAAATCAACTTTTTCGTCATATATAGCCAGTCGGTTACAAATACACTTTGCAAACCGGCTACCCCATTTCCCCTGAGTTTGATGTGGGTATCCCTCCAATTTCCCCATTCCAAACCCTTTGTATATCTGTCAGCAATGTTGAACCCTCCTAAAAATCCGATATTGCCGTCAATGACAAGAATTTTTCGGTGGTTTCTGTAATTAAGCTTATTGGTAAAATACGGGAATCTTAGTTTGAAGAATGATTCTAATTTAACTCCTGCTTTCTGCATTTCTTGAATAGTTGACCTTTTCAATCGCCAACTACCAACGTCATCGTATATAAGTCTGACTTCTAAGCCTTGTTGGGCTTTCTTTATAAGCATATCTTTGAAAAGATTCCCTGTTTCATCTGTTTCTACGGCGTAATACTCTGCATGGATATTATGTGTTGCTTTATCCATTTCTTCGAGCATATCCTTAAAGAGAATTTTACCATCAGTATATATTTCGATTTCTGTATTGGAGAAAATGGCAGCATCACTACTTTTGCGAAGTAACTTTATTAGTCGTTTTTGATTTTCCGGAATACATCCTTCAAGGCATTTTTCCTCTGCTGCATAATAATCTATGCGGGAATGTATTTTTCGTTTTATTTTTTTTGAAATTTTTCGTTGGCGTTGAAAACTTCTTCCAAATAAGAAATAGAGAAGAAGTCCAATCAGAGGTAAAAAAACAAGGACTAAAATCCAAGCCGTAGTACGCACCGGATGCTTGTTTTCAAGTAAAACAACAATTATACTCGATACCACCGTGTAAATGTACGCGACAATAAAAATGATGTATAATATTTCGGATACAATTTCCATATATTATTGACAGTAAGTTATTATTTTATTGTTTCCAAAGCAATGTATGCTATTGATGGCAGCTCTTACACAAGGGGCTTTTGTCCCTTCGTAAAGGCAAAAATCGGATATTTCCTTTTGTATCTCATCGTAAAGTCCAAGTTCCAAAAAAGATTCCAATACCTGTTTTCCTCCTTCTACAATAAGAGAATTTATGTTGTTTTTGTACAGATAATCAAGTATTTGAGGAATGATGTTTTTTTCAAAATTTAATTTTATAAACAAAGGGTTACCTTCTTCATTTTTTATTGCGTTGAAAATAATAGTTTCCGCTTGCCGGTCGAGTAATTTGTAATGAGAAGGTATTTTCAATGTTTTGTCTATGGTAATTCGTATTGGATTTTTTCCTGACCAACGTCTGGTAAGCAGTTTTGGGTTATCTTTCAGTGCTGTTTTCGTGCCTACCAAAATCGCCATTTCTTCTGCTCGCAATTTATGCACAAGCGTTTTGGTTATTTCATTGGATATTTGGATAGGGTTTTCTTCTTTGCCATCTAAAAAGCCATCTTTACTTTCTGCCCATTTCAACAAAATAAAAGGTCGTTTTTTTGTGTGAAAAGTAAAAAAATGCCTGTTTAATAGTAAACCTTTGTCTTCCAATAGGCCTTGTTCTACTTGTATGCCCGCTTCTCGCAATTTTTTTATTCCGTTACCGCTCACTTCTGGATTTGGGTCTGTATTGCAAATAATAACTTTTGGAATGCCGTATTTGATAATGAGATCAGCACAAGGAGGTGTTTTCCCGTAATGCGAACAAGGTTCGAGGTTGACATAAAGGGTTGAGTGGGTAAGTGCATTTTTGTCTTCCACGGAAGCGATTGCATTTACTTCCGCATGTGCTTGTCCGAATTGTTGGTGATAACCCTCTCCAATAATTTTGTTCTCCGAAACAATTACACATCCAACCATCGGATTGGGAGCAACATTTCCGATTCCTAATCGTGCTAGCTGAAAGCAGCGGTACATATAGCTTTCTTCTGCTGTCATACAGATTTTGTTTTCTATATAAATTTCGTCAATATCCGAATCCTTTTTGATTATTTTAGTAGTTTTGTGGCATGGAAAAACTCAAAGTTTTATTTTCTTCACAACTACAAGGCATATATCCTGCCTGTGAGATAGAAAGTTTTTTAAGACTGAGTGTGGCTCATATCTGTCATTTGCCTTTCAGGCAAACCCGTTTTCACAAAGATATAAAAATTACTAATACGCAATATCTTGTTTTTGAAACAATTGTAGAAAGATTAAAAAAATCGGAACCAATTCAATATATTTTAGGAGAAACAGAATTTTTCGGATTACCCTTTGATGTGTCACCTGCAGTTCTTATTCCACGTCCTGAAACAGAGGAACTTGTGGAATGGATAATAAAGGATTTTAGCAATATGCCATCCTGTAAAATTCTGGAATTTGGAACCGGTAGTGGTTGCATTGCTATTTCGTTGGCGAAAAATATGCAAGGGTCCATTGTTTCATCAGTAGATATTTCCTCGGATGCCTTGCAAGTGGCACGGGAAAATGCAGAAAAGAACCAAGTCCAAGTTTCCTTTATACAGCAAAATATGTTGAATTTGGATGAAACAGTTTTTCAATCGTTGTATGATGTGATTGTAAGCAATCCTCCGTATGTTTGTGAAAAGGAAAAATTGCAGATGCAACCCAATGTCCTTGATTTTGAACCCCACTTAGCTTTATTTGTTGAGAATGAAAATCCATTAATTTTTTACCATAAAATAGCTGTTTTCGCAAAAAACAAATTATCAAAAAAAGGAGCTCTCTATGTTGAGATTAACCAAACACTGGGAGAGGAAACGTCGGCATTATTTGCCCAATATGGATTTAACGTGGAATTAAGAAAAGATATTTCCGGAAATGATAGGATGATAAAAGCCGTAAAACGATAAAAATGGATACTTCTCACTACGAAAAAATGGCGACCTTTTGTTCTTATTCGGAGCGTTGCATTTCTGATGTAACAAAAGCATTGGAAAAAATGGAAATGACACCCGATGAAATGGACGAAATTATCTCTTTGTTGGTAAAAGATAGGTTTTTGGACGAATCGCGTTATGCAAATGCCTACGTTCGCGACAAATTTCGGTTCAATAAATGGGGCAAGCAAAAAATGGCATATATGTTACGCCAAAAAGGTCTCAAAGAAAACGATATACAAAATGCCTTCGATGAAATTTCCGAAGAGGAATACGAAAATGTCCTCACACAAATATTGCTAGCCAAAAAGAAATCCACAAAAAGTAATAATCCCTACGACCTTCAAAACAAATTATTTCGTTTTGCCGCAGGCAGAGGTTTTGAGCCCCATTTCATAGGTAAAACCATAAAAAAGGTGCTTGAAAAATAACTACATCGTTATCAAAATCAAAATTTGTGCAAACAAAATACGTAAGAACATGGTGAGAGGGTATACTGCCGCATAAGCAGTTGCTTGTGCCTGAGTGTGTGCAATTGAATTTGCAAATTCCAGTGCAGGAGGATCTGTCATTGCTCCCGATATTATACCGCAGATTTTCAAGTAATTATATTTTCTCAAACGAGCGATAATGGCTACAATCATGATAGGAAAGAAAGTTATGGCGGCACCATAAAGCATCCACATATATCCGCCGTTTTGTATAGTTTCCACAAACTCTTTTCCTGAAAGCAAACCTACCGAACCAAGAAATAATATAATCCCTAACTCACGAAGCATCATATTCGCTCCCGGGTTCATGTAAAAATCCAATTTGCCTATACGACCTTTGTGTCCCAACAAAATAGCCACCAGCAAAGGACCTCCTGCCAAACCAAGTTTTGCAGGAAAAGGCAATCCGGGAATAAAAATAGGCAAGCTGCCTAAAATTACACCTATAAATATACCTATAAATATAGGAAGAACGTTAGGAGAAGAAAGTTCTTTTATAGAGTCTCCGATTTCTTTTTGCACATCCGGCAAGATACCCTTTTTACCTACAATTCGAACCGTATCTCCCAATTCTAAAGTTGTTTGGAAAGTTGGTAAAATTTCCATACCGGCACGGAAAATGCGTGTAATGCTTGCTTCGTAACGGCGATAAATACCAATCTGTTTGATTGTTTTTCCGGCAATTTTTCGGTTAGTAACCAATACATTAATCATCGCCATATTGCCCGAAACTTCTTTCTTATCTCCGATTTCTACTTCTCCGATTTTTGCTGCGAGAGCTTCAAGATGGTCTCTTGTAGACACCCCATAAATAATATCTCCGGCTTTTAGTTCTTCATTTTCGTTAGCGATGAGGAAAGAATTACCCCTTTCTATTCGAGAAATAGCTAATTCATTGTCAATCAGATTTTTGATGTAGCTGATTTTTTGTCCTATCAAATTCGGATTCGTTACGGTTACCTGAACACTCTCCAACTTTGAACTGTTTGCTCCTATCTGTTTGTTATATGCTTCAATTTCCTTTTCTACCTTGATGCCGAAAAACTTACGAATTAAAAGCATCGTTAGGATAATTCCCATTATACCGAAAGGATAGGCAACGGCATAAGCCATACCTGCTTTTTCTGACATCAGGTGGGCAGCTTCCGAGCCGCTTTCTCCAATGATTTGTTGAGCAGCTCCCAATCCCGGAGTGTTTGTCACGGCTCCGCACATAATTCCGGTTATTTCTTCAGAACTGATGGTGCCGTTTCCCAAAATGAAAATTAAATAAGCAACGCCAAAACCTAAACCAACGATAGTAATGGCAAAAAGATTCAGACGAAGACCATCGTTGCGGAAAGTTTTGAAAAAACGAGGACCGACATCAATACCTATGGCATAAACAAACAAAATAAGTCCGAATTCTTTTACAAAATGCAAGATATCGGGGTCAGTGTTTGCTCCAAAATGAGAAATTGCCAAACCGGCAAACAAAACGCCTGCTATTCCAAGTTTTATTTTCTTCACTTCTATTTTACCTATGGCAATGCCGACAAGAGCCGTCAGGCATAAATAAATAAGAGTGGAAGCCAACCCTGAATCCGTAAATAATTTTGTAATAGTATCCATTGTATTTAGTTCTTTTTGATGCGTAAAATGCTCTTTTTGAGTAAAAATGCCAAATTCGGGCACAAAAGTATGAAAAACAACTATAATAAAAAAACAAAAAGGACTATATTTTTATTTTGTCTTGTACCATAAAAAATTGAATAGAAGGCATTTGTACAATCATTGTCTCCAAATTTGTTGTTAATTAACATATCTTGAATTTTTTTATCTGGATTTCTCTTAAACCTCCGGTCTGAAATTCATAACTCATTTTTTCATTTTTTAATTTTTCTTTGGGAATATTTGTTTTGTTATTTAAAATAATTAAATTTACCGCCGTATAATGTCTTTGCTCTGTTGATGAGTTTCTATTGTGTTGAAAATCAAACCGTAACATTTTGAGCGTAAAGTGTTATGTACGGCATGGAAACTAAAAATGGTGTTTTTTTACCTTCGTATAAAAGTTAAAATTAATTAAAATGTAATATTTAACTACTAATTCGAGGAAGAAGATAACCTAACCAAGGCGGCAAACGCGAATTGTTATTATTATCTATTTGGATTCTATGTGTTATGTATATATAATAAAGGTGTATTAATTGGAACCTTTACTATCTAAAATTGTAATAAAAATTATTTAACTATAAAATTATGAAAAACAAACATCTACTCGAAAACTTTAGGTATTCCTTTAAGAAAAAATTGGTTACCTTGCTTCTTGTTTGTACAG
>DAIMYQ010000007.1:0-9632 GCA_036734385.1 Paludibacteraceae bacterium
CAAGGACCCTCTGATTAACAGTCAGATGCTCTAACCAACTGAGCTAAGGAAGAATATACTACTAATAAATAATAACAAAACTGCTCTCCCTCTTGGACTTGAACCAAGGACCCTCTGATTAACAGTCAGATGCTCTAACCAACTGAGCTAAGGAAGAATGTTTTTACGTTGCTTTTCTAAAAAAGCATCGCAAAGGTAATAGGTTTTGTTGAATAATACAATAGATTTTTATTTTTTTTGTTTCGGAATATGATGTAAAACCACAATGGATACTTCCGGTTTCATTCCTATTCAAAAAGGAAGTCCAATATAGCCAATTCCTCTGTTTACATGTAAATATTGATTGTTATTTTTGTAGGTTTCATCCCAAAATTTGTAAAAAAATAGGTCGGAGAAATATGAATTCCAAATTTGTTAATACCAATTTTAATGCCTGCGAATGACCTAAAAGTGTAAGCAATATATTAGTCTTATCAACAATAATTTCATGTCAAATATTTGGGTCGTTGATAAGCATTATTCTGCACGGAAAATATTTTGTGCTTTTTGCATTGTCTTGTCCAAATTTCCCATTTGGAGAAAGCGAGCTATGTCAATGTTTTTTGTTCCAATTAGGGGCGATGGAATTGTTACTTTTTTTTCAAGGTAACCTACGAATTTCTCAGTAAAATGAACCTTAATTTTTTATCTGTATTTTTTTGTTTTACTACTTGTATAAAAAACAGGGGTTAGACATTAACCCCTGAATTAATTTTTTTTGTTTCTGCGTTGTAGTCTATTTTGATGGAGTGGTTATCTTTGTTTTCTCCACTAATAATAAATTCGGCAATTTCATCTTCTACAAATTTCTGTATAGTTCGTTTTAGAGGTCTTGCTCCGTATTGAACGTCATAGCCTTCCTCTGCAATATGATTTTTGGCAGCATCGGTTAGGTAAAGCGAATATCCCAAATCTTCAATACGTTTCAGAACTTGTTTAAGTTCTATATCTATAATTTTTAAGATTGATTCTTTCGAAAGTTGATCAAAGATAACAACGTCATCAACTCTGTTTAAAAACTCAGGAGCAAATGCTTTATTTAATGCTTTTTTAATTACTCCTTCGTTAAATTTAGTATCCGTAGCCTTTGTTGCTGATGAAAAACCAACTCCACGCCCAAAATCTTTGAGTTGTCTGGTACCAATATTTGAAGTCATGATGATGATTGTATTTTTAAAATCAATTCTGCGACCTAAACTATCGGTTAAAAAACCCTCGTCAAGTACTTGAAGCATAAGATTAAATACATCAGGATGAGCCTTCTCTATTTCGTCTAACAAGATGATAGAATAGGGTTTTCGGCGTACTTTCTCGGTTAATTGTCCCCCTTCTTCATATCCGACGTATCCCGGAGGTGCCCCAATCAAACGTGAAACACTGAATTTTTCCATATATTCGCTCATATCAATACGAATAACGGCATCCTTTGTGTCAAATAAGAATTCGGCTAACACTTTGGCTAAATATGTTTTACCAACACCGGTAGGACCTAAGAAAATGAATGAACCGATTGGTTTATTCGGATCTTTCAATCCAACTCTATTACGAAGTATTGACTTCGATATTTTTTCAATAGCAGTGTCTTGTCCGATAACTTTTTCTTTTAGTAAGTTGCTCATTTTTCGCAGCTTATCATATTCTGCTTCAGCTATTCGTTGAACTGGAATTCCTGAAATCATTGATACCACTTCTGATATTTTGTCGGAATCTACAACTATGTGATTGTCTTTAAGTTCCTTTTCCCAATCTTGTTTTGCTTTTTTCAGTAGTACATTGAGTTCTTTTATCTCATCTTTATGTTCATTTGCTAATCTAAAATCTTCATCTTTAACAGCTTGTAATTTTAGTTTGTTCGCTTCATCTATCTGTTTCTCAATAAGTTCTATGTTATTAGGTATTGAAATATTTGAAATATGTGCTCTGGAACCGGCTTCATCCAATGCATCAATAGCTTTGTCCGGAAAATTTCTGTCACTAATGTATCTGTCTGTTAGATAAACGCAAGCTTCCAATGCATCGTCCGTATAGTTTACGTTATGATGTTCTTCATAACGTTCTTTGATATTATGCAAAATAGCTAGTGTTTCTTCTTTTGAAGTGGGATTGACCATCACTTTTTGGAAACGACGTTCCAATGCTCCGTCTTTTTCAATGCTTTGACGGTATTCATCCAACGTAGTTGCTCCAATACATTGTATCTTACCACGGGATAAAGCAGGCTTCATCATATTGGCAGCATCTAATGACCCTGCGGTGGCACCGGCTCCTATCAGTGTGTGAATTTCATCAATGAAAAGAATAATGTCTTCATTGTTTTCCAATTCGTTAAGAATCGCTTTCAAGCGTTCTTCAAATTGACCTCGATATTTTGTGCCGGCAACAATGGAAGCCATATCCAACGAGACGATTCTTTTTCCAAACAGAATTCTTGAAACTTTTCGTTGTGTGATGCGTAGTGCAAGACCTTCTACAATGGCAGATTTACCAACACCCGGTTCGCCAATGAGAATCGGATTATTTTTCTTTCTTCTGCTTAATATTTGAGATAATCGCTCTATTTCTTTTTCTCTGCCTACAACTGGATCTAATTTTCCTTCTTCAGCGGCTTTTGTTATATCTGTTCCAAAGTTATCCAAAGCAGGCGTTTTCGAGGTCGTTTTCGAATAGGTGGTAGAAGTCGAAAATGTTGCTGTTTTTCCATTGTTTTCTATTGAATTCGCAGAAAAAGCACCTTCATCTTCGTCATCTTCCATATTTTCGTCATTTGTATTTTGAAGATTGCTTTTGTCAAGGGGAGAAATATCTTTCTTTTCCACAATAACACGAACTGTATCGTATGTGATATTTTCAATGGCAAAAATCTCTGAAACCAGATTCGTTTTTTCTTTCAAAATTGCCAATAGAAGATGGTCTGAATCAGCAATGTTTGCACCAAATAATCTAGCTTCCAAAATAACGAATTTTAGTATTTTTTCCGTTGATTTTAGCAAAGGAATATTATTCCCTATAACAACTTCATTCGTACGTATATGTGATTCGATGGTCTTTTTCACTCGCAACAAATCAATGTTAAGAGATAAAAGTACATCAAAGGCTTTTCCCTCACCTGCACGGATGATAGCTAAAAGCAAATGCTCGGGTCCAATGTAGTTGTTACCCAGGCGCTCAGCTTCTTCATGGCTGTATTTTAGGATGTCAGCAATATTATCAGAATAATTTATTTCCATATTGTCAGTATTGTAAGAAAGTTTATAAAAGCGAAAACTTTTTAATGCAATCAATACGTTGCAAAGTTAAGATTTTTGTTTAAAAATGCAACGGATAGCGTTTGTGTTGTCCAAAAATAGTTTAGCAAATAATGTGCCAATAAAAATCGGTTTTGGGAAAAGTTTTTTCGACAAACTTTTCCGTATTCGAAGAAAAAGTTGTAATTTAGTGCGAATTTTTAAAAATCGGTATTTCTTTATATTAAAATATTCTTAAATGATTGAACAAGAAAAGATTATTAGAATTAACATTGAGGAGGAAATGAAATCATCATACATCGACTATTCGATGTCTGTCATTGTTTCTCGTGCCCTTCCGGATGTTAGAGATGGTTTAAAGCCTGTACATCGTAGGGTTTTATTTGGAATGAATGAGTTAGGGAATAATTCAAACAAGCCCTATAAGAAATCTGCAAGAATAGTCGGAGAGGTAATGGGTAAGTACCACCCGCACGGTGATTCATCTATTTATGGTACGTTGGTGCGTTTAGCACAAGATTGGTCTATGCGTTATCCTTTGGTTGATGGTCAGGGAAACTTTGGTTCTGTTGATGGTGATGGTGCTGCTGCCATGCGTTACACAGAAGCACGTTTGAGACGAATTGCTGAAGAAATGTTGATGGATATTGACAAAGAAACGGTGGATTTTACTCCGAATTTTGATGAAACCCTTAAAGAGCCGACTGTACTACCAACAAGAATTCCTAATTTATTGATAAATGGAGCTTCCGGTATTGCGGTTGGTATGGCAACAAATATGGCTCCTCATAATCTATCTGATTCCATAGATGCCCTAATTGCTTATATTGATGATAATTCTATTGAAAGTGAAAAGCTAATCAATATCATTAAGGCTCCTGATTTTCCTACCGGTGGTATTATATATGGCTATGCAGGAATTAAAGAAGCGTATGAAACAGGTAGAGGACGAGTTGTGATACGTGCTAAAGCTAATATTGAATCTGATAAAGACAGGGAAAGTATTGTTATAACAGAACTTCCTTATTTGGTAAACAAAGCTGAACTTACAAAATATATTTCAGATCTTGTTATAGAGAAAAAAATTGAAGGTATTTCGAATATTGCTGATGAAAGTAACTATGAAGGAATGCGTTTGGTTATTGATATTAAGAGAGATGCTAATGCCAATGTGGTTTTGAATAAATTATTCAAACATACAGCATTACAATCCTCTTTTAGTATTAACAACGTGGCATTGGTTAAAGGAAGACCACGTTTGTTGTGCTTGCGTGACCTTATTCAATTATTTGTTGAACATCGTCATGAAGTTGTTATTCGTCGTACTCAATTCGAGTTGATGAAAGCCAAGGAGAGGGCTCATATTGTACAAGGTTTGGTTATAGCGTCTGATAATATTGATGAAGTAATTGCGATTATCAAAGGGGCAGATTCTCCCAATGATGCAATGGATAAGTTAATGGAACGTTTTAACTTATCAGACCTTCAAGTACGTGCTATCGTTGACATGAAATTGTCTCAATTAACACGTTTGCAGCAAGATAAATTACATGCAGAATATCAAGATTTATTGGCATTGATTACACATCTGGAAGAGGTGCTTAATGACATAACTCTTCGTATGCAGATAATTAAAGATGAATTACTGGAAATAAAGGAAAAATATGGAGATAAACGTCGTACGGAAATAGTTTATGCTTCTGAAGATTTTAATCCCGAAGATTTCTATGCGGATGATGAAATGATTATAACTATCTCACATTTGGGTTATATCAAAAGAACACCATTGTCAGAGTATAGGTCTCAAAATAGAGGAGGAGTGGGGTCAAAAGGAGGTGAGTCTCGAGACGAGGATTTTATAGAATATATTTATCCGGCATCAATGCACAATCATATGTTGTTCTTTACTCAAAAAGGACGCTGTTATTGGCTTAAAGTATATGAAATTCCGGAAGGTAATAAAACATCCAAAGGACGGGCTATACAAAATATGCTTAATATAACTTCGGATGATAAGGTTAATGCATTTATTCGTGTTAAACAATTACAAGATCCTGAATATAACCAATCTCATTATTTAGTTTTTTGTACCAAAAAAGGTATTATCAAGAAAACATCACTAGAAGCGTATTCTCGTCCTCGTCAGAATGGTGTAAATGCCATTACAATAAGAGAGGATGATGATGTAATTCAAGTAAGATTAACCGATGAAAACAGTGAAATTTTGATTGCTAATAAAAATGGTAGAGCCATTCGTTTCCACCAATCAAAGGTTCGTGAAATGGGTAGAACGGCTACCGGCGTTAGAGGTATTACTCTAGATGAAGACGGAGAAGATGAGGCAATTGGAATGGTAACTGTTTCATCTTCAAAGGTTTTAGAAGAACAGGAAACTATTTTGGTCGTTTCTGAAAAAGGTTATGGAAAACGAACTTTCTTAGATGAAATTGATGAAGAAGGGAACCTTATTCCTGTTTACAGAATAACCAATAGGGGTGGAAAAGGGGTGAAAACACTTAATGTAACGGAAAAGACAGGTAAGTTGGTTACCATCAAAAATGTAACTGATAAGAATGATATTATGATTATTAATAAATCAGGTGTTGGTATTCGCTTAGAAGTTGCCTCTTTGCGTGTTATGGGAAGAGCAACACAGGGAGTTCGTTTGATAAATCTTGAAAAGAGAAATGATGAAATAGCTTCTGTATGTAAAGTTATTAGCGAAGATAAGGAAGACGTGTTGCCTGAAAATCTTTCTGAAGCTATTGATGAATTTGAAAACATAGAAGGAGTAAGTGATAGTTCTGAAGAATAGAGAAAAATTATTTATTATTAATTCAAATCACAAGAAAATGAAAAAAACAGTATTAGTCTCGGTAGGTTTATTGTTTTATTGTTCAACCTTAACATTTGCTCAAAAAGCTGCTGTGAATAAGGTCTATAATAGTCTTTACGTACAACCTGTAGATTATGCGGAAGCCGTAAAAAATATTGAAGCGGCAAAAGTTGATACAACAACCTCAAAATGGTCTAAAACATGGTATGTAGCTGGTCGCATTGGTTATGTGTCTGCCAACGAAGAAATAAATAAATTACGTTTACAACAAGAAGCCAATCAAGAAAAATTATTTCTTGGATTAGACAGTATGTATGTCAACTACCTTATAGCAGATCAGTATGATGGTGTGGTGAACAAAAAAGGGGTTGTAAAATATACGTATCGTAATGACATAAAAACTGATTTTAAAGAAATGCATCTTTTTTATGTGAATTCGGGAGCAGCTTTATTTGACGCAAAAGAATATGCAAAAGCGTATACTATGTTTGATCAATATTTAAAAATAGCTGATTTGCCGATGTTTGAAGCAAAAGATGGAATGAAAGTGGATTCTACTTACAATATGATTAAATATTACGCTGCCATTGCAGCTATCAAAGTTGAAGATAGAGTCAATGCTATTCGCCATTTTGAAGAATTATTAAAAACAAATTACACTAAAAAAGAAGATGTTTGTGAGTTGCTTTACGAACAATATCGGAGCAATGGTGATACGGTAAAATCTATGGAAATATTAAAAGAAGGTGCTGAAAAATATCCTCAAAGTCCTTTTTTTATAGGAAATTTGATTAATTACTATACTTCATCCGGTAAATACGATGAGGCCATTACTTACTTAGATGCTGCGATACAACGTGAACCTAGCAATGTCGACTATTTAAATCTTAAAGGTTCTTTGTGTGTCCAAACAGAAAAATTTGAAGATGCAAAGGCTGTATTTACAAAATCATTGAGTTTGAATGATAAAAATCCGTTTACGTTATTTGGTATGGGGAAAGCTTGGGCTTTTGAAGGCGATAAAATTCAAAGTAAAGCACAAGACTTAAAAGACAATAAAGCATATCAAAAAGAAGTTGCCAAAGCAAAAGAGTATTATACTAAAGCTTTGAGTTATCTTGAACCGGCTAAGGCATCTATGGATAAACAAACTGCCGAATATTCGAATTTGCTTTATAACATGAAATCGTTGTATTTGCGATTAAATATGACGGATAAATACAAAGCAATAGATGAAGAAATGAAAGCCTTGTAGGTTTTTCTATAATCAAGAGAAAAGGGATGCAATCAGTTTTTGCATCCCTTTTTTATTGGCATATTTGTTTGAAAGGACAATAGTTACAATGTGTTTTACATTTAGTTTGAGCGAAAGGAATATTCTCATCAAATATTTCGGACAGTAGGTTTGTAAATAATCTCATAAAGTCTTCTTCAAGTATGCTGAATTGATTTTCAGGAGTAGGAGTAACTGAAAAGTTATCTGAGAATAGCTTTCTTAAATAATAGATATTGGTAGATATTTCTTCTTTCGTTTTATTTTCTGTTTTATATAGCCATGCGTATATAAGGACTTGCAAAACATCCTTTTTTCTGTCTTTGAAGTTTTTGTCAAAAAGGGTTGAAAAGTCTTTATAATTAAGTTCCCCTTTACCCGTTTTATAATCATAGATATTAATAATCCCTTCTTTCATTTCAACACGGTCAATATAGCCTTTTAATGACACGAATGAGTTTATATTTTTTACAAATATATTCTCTTCGCATTTCTTTTCCGAGGTAATATACAAAAATGGAGTTTTTGCCTTATCATAATCTAAAAGTTGTATCACATACTTCAAAATTATTTGAGCAATCAGGTAATTATTTCCTTTTAGTTCAATTTCTTGGTCGTTCTTATAGTAATATCTTGAAAATCCTTTTCGAGTTTCTTTTTCTATTTTTGCCTTATTTTTTTGCATCTCAGAGAGTAGTTCATGGGTTATCGTTTTACCCTCAAAAGGTTTAAATATATTTTCCATGACATAGTGAAAGATAGAACCAAATTGATTTTCTGCAACTTCTTCCGAAAGCTCATCTGTTTGTTTAATTCCTTCCACATAAGAAAAATAAAATTTTAGCGAGCAATTGATATAATCATTGATGGCAGTAGCAGAAAGTGCTGATTTTGCTTTTTCATGTTCACTTTTAGATAAGAACCTGCTCAATTTTGCCATTATTGGTTCTGTTTTGGCTATTTCAATAGAATTGTTCTTCTTGATGGACGTGTTATAAGTAACGGTTTTTTCTGGAATATTTAGGTTATAGCCGTATCGCAATTGATTGATAAATCTGCTTTTTTCGCCTGAATTTAGGTTTTCTGTCCGAGTATCGTATAGCAGGTATATATTTTCAGCACGTTCTATTAAACGGTAGAAATGGTACGAAAAAATGGCATCTTGATGCTCTGTTGTTGGTAATCCAAAACCCTTACGTAAATTATGAGGTATAAACGAAGGACTAACATCATTTTTTGGAAAAATACCTTCGTTAAATGAAGTTATAATTAAGTTCTTAAAGTCTAGACATCTGGTTTCCAACATTCCCATTATTTGTAATCCGGCCAGAGGTTCTCCTTGAAAAGGAATGGAAATATTAGAAATCAATCTCTTAACTAAACGTGCTAGGGTTTCTATATCTATTTCAACTTGCCATTTTTGCAATAGATCATTCATTCTTTTGATAGATGTATACGCCTGAAAAAGAAACTCTTTTTCCAAGTTTGAAACCATTCCATCATTGTCTTCACTATTATTATTTGAAATTAAATGGGACAAAATCTCCATCAAATAAAAACAAATTTCATTTTGTTGTTTGGGAGAAAAGACAAGAGATAAAAATTCATTAATATTTAAATCAATCTTTGAAATTTTAATTTTGTTGTTTTGTGTTATATTATTGATAAGTAATTGAATGTTCGATTCATCATAAGAGTAAATATAACGGTGGTTTAAAATAGCCAAAGCTGGTTTGTAGTAGAACAAGTCGTCTCCATCTTTCCTCTTTGTAATGTTTTTTTGAAGAGTTAAAAGGTTATCTATCAGCTCTTTTATTGGGGTGCTATTTAGTGCATATCCCATCGTTACATTAATTTTTTCAATTTCTTCCGGAATTGAATATAACATGGGGAAAAGTAATTTCTCATCGGATAGTACAATTGCTGTTTCTGTGTCTATAGGAGTTGTAGACAACTCTTTTAAAATTGCATAAACCTCTTTTGTTTGACCAACATTTGATGGAATGGATATTGTTTGTATCTGTTTGTTTTTTAATGGATTATGCTCTTTGGGAAGAGATAATTGAGAAGGAAAATTAAAGAGGTTATCTTTTACAAAGAAATCCGCTTTATTTTTTTTGTCTTGAACAAAATCAGAATTATAATCCCAATAGAAATCGCCAATATTTTGATTTTTTAATAGGGTAAATAGCCTTCTTTCGGCACTGCTAATGGCATTAAATCCAATAAAAATAACTTT
>DAIMYQ010000007.1:9732-38916 GCA_036734385.1 Paludibacteraceae bacterium
TCCGTAATGGTGCATATTTCGGGTGAAAAAAGGGGGGTCTCAATTTCTTCCGATAAATATTTTTGAAAAAACAATCCGGATCTTCTATTCGGAAATACAAAACAAAAATCAGAAATATTGGCTTTATATTCTTTATAAAAGAGAGAGGCTATTTGCTTTAAAAAAGGAGTCATATGGATAAACTTCAAAATCGTTCGTTTCAACACAAAAATAGATAATTTAATGAATATAAATCTTTGAATGTGAAATTAAATTTTAGCATTAAGAAATCCGCTTTATCTTTGCAGTATGATTTCAATAGAAGGTCTTACAGTAGAATTTGGAGGAAAAGCTCTTTTCGATGGCATTTCATATGTCATCAATAAAAAGGACAGGATAGCGTTGGTTGGCAAAAATGGTGCTGGAAAAAGTACTATGCTAAAGATTATTGCGGGTTTACAAGAGCCTACACGTGGCAATTGTGTGGTACCTAGAGATGTATCTATTGGATATTTACCCCAACATATGATTCACAATGATGACAAGACAGTTTTTGAAGAGGCCGAAAAAGCATTTGAATATATTTTGTCTTTGCAAAAGAAAATAGAGAAAAAAAATGTTGAGTTGTGTGAAAGAACCGATTATGAATCGGAAGAATATCATACAATCATTGAAGAAATTACCAATTTGAATGAGCATTTATCCATGTTAGGAGGTGGTAATTTTACGGCTGAGATTGAAAAAACGCTGTTTGGATTAGGTTTTGTTCGTGAAGATTTTACACGCAAAACAAGTGAATTCAGTGGTGGTTGGCGTATGCGTATTGAATTGGCTAAATTATTGTTACGACGTCCGGATGTATTACTGTTAGATGAACCAACCAACCATTTGGATATCGAATCAATACAATGGTTGGAATCTTTTTTAGCCAATAGAGCCAATGCTGTTGTTTTGGTTTCTCATGATAAAGCTTTTATAGATGGGGTAACAACTCGAACTATTGAAATTAGTTTGGGAAAAATATACGACTATAAGGCTTCATATTCTACGTATTTAGAATTGCGTAAAGAACGAAGGGAACAGCAACAGAGAGCTTTTGAAAATCAACAGAAACAAATACAAGATACAGAAGACTTTATAGAACGATTTCGTTATAAAACATCAAAAGCTGTACAGGTACAAAGTCGCATTAAACAGCTCAATAAATTGGAACGTTTGGAAGTAGATGAAGAAGACAATTCCGCTTTACGTCTAAAGTTTCCACCGGCACCACGTTCAGGTAGTTTTCCTATTATTGTCGAAAATGTGACTAAAATGTATGGAGATCATACGGTTTTTGAAAATGTAGATCTTACAATAAAAAGGGGAGAGAAAGTGGCATTTGTCGGCAAAAATGGGGAGGGAAAATCAACTTTGGTTAAATGCATTATGGGTGAGATAGATTTTGCCGGTAAATTAACTTTGGGTCATAACGTAAAAATAGGATATTTCGCTCAAAATCAAGCCTCATTATTGAATGAAGAAAAAACTGTATTTGCTACAATAGATGATGTAGCAGTAGGAGATATTCGTACCAAAATACGTGATATTTTAGGTGGATTTATGTTTGGAGGAGAAGAATCCGACAAAAAAGTAAAAGTGCTTTCCGGAGGAGAAAGAAGTCGTTTAGCTATGATACGTTTATTGCTCGAACCAGTCAACTTACTTATACTTGATGAGCCAACTAATCACTTGGATATCAGGTCAAAAGATGTTCTGAAACAAGCCTTGAAAGAGTTTGATGGAACAGTTATTTTAGTGTCTCACGATCGTGAATTTTTAGATGGATTGGTTAGCAAGGTATATGAATTTAGCAATAAAAAGGTGAAAGAGCACTTAGGAGGTATTTACGACTTTTTACAATTCAAAAAAATGACTTCTTTGCAAGAAATGGAGCGAAAAATGCCTGTTGCAAACAAAAATGAAGAGAAAAAAACTACTATAGAGTTAAAATTAAGCTATGACGAACGCAAAGAATTGATAAAAAACTTACGTAAGGCAGAAAAACAATTAGAAGATTGTGAAAAGATTATTTCTAATATGGAAAAAGAAATAGCCAATATTGAAATAGCTTTACAACAACCGGAAAAAGCTGCTGACAGTGCTTTTTTTGCTTCTTACGGTAAAAAGAAACGGGAATTAGAACAAAAAATGTATGAATGGGAAATTCTTACCGAGGAAGTAGATAAAAGAAAAAATGAAATCGGTAATTAAAATAAGAAAGGTCGCTCAATTTATTGAACGACCTTTCTTATAATCGATATTACATTGTGTTCATTAATTTCCGCATTTAGAAAAACCACACTTTTTACAAATTAAACAACCCTCTTCAAAGACAAGATTCTCTCCGCAATTAGGACAAGTCTGACCTTGTGCTTGTGTTCCGTTTGGAATGTATTTTTTCAACGCTCTTTCAACACCGTTTTTCCAAGTATTGATGGATTCTGTATTTAATTGTAAACCACTTACCAAACGTACAACTTGGTCAATCGGCATTCCATAGCGAAGCACCCCGGATATGAGTTTTGCATAATTCCAATATTCAGGATTGAATTTATCATTAAGACCTTCAATAGTAGTTTTATATCCACGACGATTGGAAAATTGAAAATCATAACTTTTTACGTTCGTTTCTTCATTATAATTTCGAATGATTTTACCTGATGTTACATTTTTCGGCAATAAAATTCCTTCTTCATCGTCAGCCAAACCTGTAAATATTTCGTACGGACGACCATTAAGTAGGCCAACAAATGCAATCCATTTATCTTTGTTGTTTTGGAAGCGAACTACTTCACATTCCAATTCTCTTGGACGCTTTGGTGTAATATCAGGGTAACAATTACAAGGTTTATCTTCTTTTTTAGCAGGTGTAGCTGAAACCAATACTCCCGAGCGCGAACCTTCTCTATAAACGGTACATCCTTTACATCCGCATTTCCAAGCTTCAATATACAATCGGTCTACTAGTTCTTCGGTTGCGTCCGCCGGTAAATTAATGGTGACACTGATGGAATGATCAACCCATTTTTGAATACGTCCCTGCATGTGTACTTTTTGCATCCAATTAATATCACCCGATGTTGCTTTGTAGTAAGGAGATTTTTTTACCAACTCATCAACTTCTTCAGAAGTGTATTTTTTCGCCGTTGGATATCCGTTAGCTTCCATCCATGTAACAAATTTGTGGTGGAAAACAACATATTCTTCCCAACTGTCTCCCATTTCATCAATAAAGTCGATGTGTACGTCAATATCATTTGGATTGACTTTTCTACGACGTTTATAAACCGGCATAAATACGGGTTCTATTCCGGAAGTCGTTTGGCTCATCATACTAGTTGTTCCAGTAGGAGCAATTGTAAGGCAAGCGATGTTTCTACGACCATATTTGGTCATTTCTTCATATAGAGCAGGGTCAGCTTCTTTTATTCTAAGAACAAAAGGATTGTTTTCTTCCCGTTTTGCATCGTAAACATCAAATTTACCACGATCTTTTGCCATATTTACAGAGGATCTATAGGCTTCGATAGCAAGAGTTTTGTGTATCAATTCAGAAAAATTGATAGCATCATCTTCTCCGTAACGCAATCCTAATGCAGCAAGCATATCACCCTCTGCAGTAGTACCTACTCCTGTACGACGTCCTTTTGCTGTTTTATCTTTAATTTTCAACCACAACTGTTCTTCTGTTAATTTAATATCTTCATTTTCAGGGTCAGAACTTATCTTTTCCAATATTTTATCAATTTTTTCCATTTCCAAATCGATGATGTCATCCATTATCTTTTGGGCTAATCCTGCATGTTTCTTAAATAAATCGAAATTAAACTGTGCATTTTTAGTAAAAGGATTCTCTACGTAGGAATACAAATTTAGAGCTAACAAACGGCAACTGTCATAAGGACAAAGAGGAATTTCGCCACAAGGATTGGTCGAAACGGTTTTATATCCCAAGTCAGCATAACAATCTGGTAAAGACTCTTTAATAATAGTATCCCAAAATAAGACACCCGGTTCGGCAGATTTCCAAGCGTTATGTACAATTTTTTTCCAAAGAGCTTCAGCTTCAATCGTTTTTTTGAATTTAGGATTATTTGAAAAAATAGGGTATTGTTGTTGATAAGACGTTTTGTTTATAACGGCTTGCATAAAATCATCGTGCATTTTCACCGAAATATTAGCTCCAGTTACTTTCCCTTGTTCCAGTTTTGCATCGATAAATGATTCTGAATCGGGATGTTTTATTGACACACTTAACATCAAGGCTCCACGTCTTCCATCTTGTGCTACTTCACGGGTGGAATTTGAGTAACGTTCCATGAAAGGAACAATGCCTGTAGATGTCAGTGCTGAGTTTTTTACAGGAGAACCGGAAGGTCTTATATGAGATAAATCATGACCGACACCACCTCTACGTTTCATTAATTGAACTTGTTCTTCATCAATTTTAATAACAGCTCCGTAAGAATCCGATTCGCCGTTGAACCCAATAACAAAACAGTTTGACAAAGAAGCAATTTGGTAATTATTGCCAATACCGGTCATCGGACTGCCTTGGGGTATTATGTAGTTAAAATTAGCAAATAAAGAGAAAAGTTCATCTGCGGTCAAAGCATTAGGATACTTAGCCTCAATACGAGCCACTTCATTTGCCAAGCGGCGATGCATATCGTCGGGTGTTTTTTCGTAAATATTACCATATGAATCTTTCAAGGCATATTTATTAACCCAAACTTTTGCCGCGAGTTCATCGCCACCAAAATACGGTATAGATGCTTGTAAAGCTTCGTCAAATGTGTAGATTTTCTGTTCCATTTACTTTAAGATGTTGATTATATGTTGGTTGTTGAAAACAATATTGTAGCATGAGCGAGCTGCAATGTTACACTAATTTTTCTTTCTGAGAAAGAAAAAAAGAAATATTTTTTCTACAATTTTATAAATTAAAATAAGAAGTTTTCTGTTTTATTTTGTAAATAATTGTATACTAAATATTTATAATTTTAATACTGTTCAAAAGTTTTCTAAAAAATAATTTCAAGTAAATATTATATTTCTATTCTTGTTAACTATATATTGAAAATATGGTTTATATTTGTACAAAAAATATAAATACATCATGCTAAGCAGTTTAAAGAATAGAAAATCAATTAGAAAGTACAGTAATCAAAAAGTTACAGATAAATTGCTAAATGAGTTGCTGGAGATTTCTTTTAGAGCATCCAATACAGGTAATATGCAGATTTATAGTGTGATAGTAACACGTGATGAAGAAATAAAGAAACAATTGTCTCCTTGTCATTTTAATCAGCCAATGATACAACAAGCCTCTGTAGTACTTACTTTCTGTGCCGATTTTAATCGTTTTAGCAAATGGTGCCAATTGAATAAAGCAACACCTTGCTATGACAACTTATTATCCTTTATTACGGCTGCTATTGATTCCATTATTGTTGCACAAACTTTTGCTATTTTGGCGGAAGCTAAGGGTTTGGGAATTTGCTATTTAGGAACAACTAATTATTTGACGCAAAATATAATAGATATTTTGAAATTGCCATCATTGGTTGTGCCTATAACAACCATAACAGTGGGATATCCTGATGAAAATCCTCAACAAACCGATCGTTTGCCTATAGCAGGGTTGATTCATCAAGAGCAATACCAAGATTATACAGATGATGCGATTTCTAACTTGTATAGAAAAAAAGAAAATTTACCTGAAATGAAACAGTTTGTGAAAGAAAATGCTAAAGAAACTTTGGCTCAGGTATTTACGGATATACGCTACAACAAAGAAAATAATGAAAAGTTTTCCGGAATGCTTCTCGAGGTAATTCAAAAGCAAGGTTTTTCTATCAATTTAGAATAGAAAAGAAAAATCATTACAATCAATTACCATAAAGGTTTTGTATAGGTCTATTCAACTTTTTGTCGTTTTGCTTATTTTTGATGGATAACTAATTGAGGAAATGGAAAATTAATTGCTTCTTTGTTAAACGTTTCATAAATTTTTTGATTTACATCATAAAATACGTTCCAATAATCCTCATTTTTTGTCCATGCACGAATTGTAATATTAATACTATTATCTGCTAATTCTCCCAAAGCAATAAAAGATTCAGGGGTGTCTAAGATACGAGAGTCAGCTTTAAGTAACTCAAGAATGATATTTTTTACTTTTTTAAAGTCCGTTCCGTATTCTATTCCAAATGTCCAATCTACACGGCGATTTTCCTGATTGGTATAGTTAGTTATCGCACCATTACTAAGGGCACCATTTGGAACAAAAATAATTTTATTATCAGGAGTAATTAATATTGTATGAAAGATTTGAATTTCTTTGACTGTTCCCTTTGCGGTTTGTGTTTCAATGTAATCTCCAATTTTATAGGGTTTAAACAATAATACGATCAACCCTCCTGCGAAGTTTTGTAAATTGCCACTAAGAGCCATACCGATAGCAACTCCAAAAGATGCTAATAGTGCTGCAAATGAAGTTGTTTCGACACCAAGAGCACCTACAACCGATATTATTAAAAGAACTCTTAACGAGATATTGACTAAACTTCCAACAAATGTTCTTATGGCGAGATCGAGATCTCTTTTTTCCATAACCTTTCGTACCAGTTTGTTGACAAATTTAATAACATAACGTCCAATAAGATAAATAATGAGAGCTACAAGGATACTTTTACCTAAATCCATTCCTGACAAAAACGCTTTGTCTAAAAAAACTTGTATTTTTTCCATGATGTAGAATTTGTTTTTACGAAAAGAAAAAAAATAGGGCTGTTATACATAAAAATCGACTGTAAAGCATTGCTAACAGTCGATTTTTAATAGATTATTTAGATTTTATTATAAACTATCTCCAAAATCTTCCTTGAACTTAGCAATTAATTTTTCTGGCCAATCAGAAACAGGAGTCAATTTACCCATAAAAAATCGCAATACAGGAGGCTCATAAGTGAACTTTAAACCTCCGATCAATTCACGATTTTTATACAACCAAGATAATCTGTCCACTACATACATGACCTGAGAAAGGGTAAACACACGACGAGGAACAGCTAATCGTAGCAATTCCATATCGGCATATGTTTCATTTCCATTTTCATCTCGCTGATTTGAGACAGAACCACGTTCCATACCTCTAACTCCTGAAATTAAGAAAAATGCTGCTGCCAAAGCTCCTGCCGGATACTGTGTTTGAGGTATGTGAGAACAAAATTGCATTGCATCGACGTGTGCTCCTAAAACCCCAGGAGGAGTAATCATTGGAACGCCATTTTCTTTTGCTGCGTATACTAAATATTTAATAAACTCCGGACTTTGGCAAATCATTGTTTCATCCAAAGTTTCATATAGACCAACAGCCATAGCTTCTACTTCACGAACGGAAATACCTCCGTAAGTCAAGAAACCTTCAAACAAAGGTACTAAAGGTTCTAATTCTCTAGAAAAAGCTTCGTTGTTTGTACAAATACCACCTCCACGAGAGGAACTTAATTTACGTGCGGAGAAGTACACAATATCAGCAAGGTCTGTCATCGTTAGCAAAATTTCTGCCATCGATTTATTTTTGAACTCTTCTTCTCTTTGTTTTACTAAGTATGCATTTTCTCCCAAGAGCGAAGCATCAAGGACCAATTTAATACCATATTTTGTAGCAATAGCACGAACATCACGTAAGTTTTGCACAGAGAAGGGCTGACCTCCAATAAGGTTTGTTGAAGCTTCCATACGAATATACGGAATTTTTTCAACACCAACTTGCTTAATGGTTTCTTCCAATTTCTCAATATTCATATTTCCCTTAAATGGGCAAACTGAATCAATTTTGTACGCTTCAGGATAAAGTAGTTCCGCTATTGAACCTCCATTTTCCGTAATATGAGCCAATGCTGTAGTAAAATGGTAATTCATCGGAACTAATGAGCCTTTTTTTACATAGGCTTTGCTCAAAATATTTTCAGCAGCACGTCCTTGGTGAACAGGTAACAAATATTTTTTACCTAATACATCTTGTACGGCTTTTTGCAAACGAATAAAACTTTGTGATCCCGCGTAAGCATCATCAGCACGCATCATGGCAGCTATTTGATTATCACTCATTGCATTGGTACCACTATCAGTAAGCATATCCAAAAAAACATCCAAAGTCGTTAGCTGAAAAGTGTTGAAACCGCCTTCTTTAAGAGCTTCCAAGCGTCTTTCTATGGGCACTAAATTTAATTTTTGTACTACACGCACTTTGTGCAACTCCAACGGAATATTTTTCCCATTGTAAAACTTGATGTTAACAGATTGGTCACTCATTTCTTACTGACTTTTTTAAATTTATTTTTTTAACTCGACAAAATTAAGAAAAAACTCGAAACACAAAACTAAAAAAGAAGATATTATCAATTCATCTTTTGAAGATTACGATTTTCGTCTTTTATGTTAGATAACAAAAATCTGGAATTATTTTAATTTGCTCAAACTTTCTTTTAATGTTTTCAGTTTGCTTTGAGCATCAGCCTGTTTATTACGTTCATTATCGACAATTTCAGGTTTAGCATTTGCCACAAATTTTTGATTGCTCAGTTTTGCTAATACTGATTTTAGAAATCCTTCTAAATAGGTTATTTCTGCTTCTATTTTTGCTATTTCCTCGTCTGCATTAATCAAATTTAAAAGGGGGATTCCATATTCTGTTGTTCCTACCATAAAAGATGCTGATGCGGTATTTGTTGAATTTCTTTCTATACCAGACAAGTTACACATTTTGGTTATGACTTTGTTATAAGCATGATTATGTTCTCCCTTTGATATTTGTAAAATTAATGACTCTTTGTTGGGAATACCGCGTTGTAAACGAATACTTCTAACCCCTGCAACGATTTCTTTCACAACCTCAAAATCTTTCAGCAAAGTTGCATTAACCTTATCCGCTTTCGGCATTTGCTGGATCATTATACTTTCTCCCGACTGGCGGTCAACAAGAGATTGCCAAATTTCTTCTGTAATAAAAGGCATAAACGGATGTAACAACAAAGTCAATTTTTCAAAAAATGCCAAGGTTGCTTTATAAGTTTTAGCATCAATAGGTTGTTGATAAGCCGGTTTTATCATTTCCAAATACCAAGAAGAGAATTCATCCCAAAAGAGCTTATAAACTTTCATTAAACTTTCAGATAAACGATACTTTGTAAAATCCTCATCTATCATTTCGATGGTCTCGTTCAGTTGCTCATTAAACCATTCGATAGCAATTTTTGCTGACTCCGGTTGTTCTATATCGGTTACTTGCCATCCTTTTATCAAACGAAGGGCATTCCAAATTTTGTTATTAAAATTACGTCCTTGTTCACAAAGAGCTTCATCGAATAAAATATCATTTCCTGCAGGAGCTGAAAGCATCATTCCCATACGAACGCCATCTGCACCAAAACGGTCAATTAATTCAAGAGGATCTGGTGAATTTCCAAGTGATTTTGACATCTTACGTCCTAAACCGTCACGAACAATCCCTGTAAAATATACATTTTTGAATGGTAATGTGCCTTCATATTCATAACCGGCCATAATCATTCTTGCTACCCAAAAAAAGATAATGTCAGGACCTGTAACTAAGTCACTGGTAGGATAATAGTATTTAATTTCTTCATTGTTCGGTTTAGAAATTCCATTGAATAAAGAGATTGGCCATAACCAAGAAGAGAACCATGTATCCAGACAATCGGAATCTTGACGCAAATCGGCAAGGGTTAAATTGTTGTTCCCTAATTTTTTCTTTGCCAACTCCAATGCTTTTTCAGCTGATTCAGCTACCACATAGCCTCCTTCAGGCAAATAATAAGCCGGAATTCGATGTCCCCACCACAATTGACGACTAATGCACCAGTCTTTGATGTTTTCCATCCAATAGCGATAGGTGTTTTTGTATTTAGGAGGATAAAATTTAATATTATCATTCATTACGGCATCAAGGGCAGGCTTTGCCAAGTTTTCCATTTTTAAAAACCATTGCATGGAAAGTTTTGGCTCGATAACGACATTAGTTCGTTCGGAAAATCCCACTTTGTTGGTATAAGCTTCCACTTTTTCAAGTAAGTGGGCAGCTATCAAATCTTTTTCAATTTGGTCACGTACCTCAAATCTATCCATACCAGCATACTGAAGTCCATTTTCATTTAATGTTCCATTATCATTAAAGATGTCGATGGTAGGTAAATTATATTTTTCTCCCAACATATAGTCATTGATGTCATGGGCAGGGGTAACTTTCAAACAACCGGTTCCAAATTCAATATCAACATAATCATCTTCAATAACAGGAATAATACGATTAACCAATGGAACAATTACTTTTTTACCTTTTAGATAGTGGTTTTTGGGATCGTTTGGATTAATGCACATAGCAGTATCTCCCATTATAGTTTCAGGACGCGTTGTTGCGACAACCGCATACTTGTCAGTTGCATTATTGTTGTCAACTACTTTATACTTTAGGTAGTATAACTTTCCTTGTTGCTCTTTATAGATAACTTCTTCATCGGATAAGGCTGTAAGAGCTTTAGGATCCCAATTGACCATACGAACACCACGATAAATCTTACCTTTTTGATATAAATCACAAAACACCTTTATAACACTGGCAGAACGTTCTTCATCCATGGTGAAGGCTGTTCTATCCCAATCACAAGAAGCACCTAATTTACGTAATTGCTGTAAAATAATGCCACCGTGCTTTTCTGTCCAATCCCAAGCATGTTTTAAAAAATCATCACGTGTCAAATCGGTTTTTTTTATTCCTTCCTGAGCCAATTTGTTTACCACCTTGGCTTCTGTCGCAATGGAAGCATGATCGGTACCGGGAACCCAACAAGCATTTTTTCCTTCCATACGTGCTCTGCGCACTAATATGTCTTGGATAGTATTATTTAGAATATGTCCCATATGTAGTACCCCTGTTACGTTTGGTGGAGGTATAACGACTGTGTAAGGTTCACGTTGATCAGGTTTTGATTTGAATAATCCGTTATCTAACCAATATTGATACCATTTTGACTCAATATCTTTCGGATTATATTTACTGGCTAATTCTATCATTTCACGAAGTGTATATTATTTTGAAGGTGCAAAGTTAAAAAAATCTTGCTAAAATAGTGCAACAGATAACAAACAAAAAGGAGATGCATTTTTGCTCTCCTTTTTCCAAAATAAAACGACTATTACTCTTTTACAGAGATTATGCCATCCACTACATATTCACTTACTCCTCGCCATGGAAGAGGTTTTAGATATTCTTTGTAATGGAGTTCAAGTTGCTTTCCGCTACAATGCATTAACGAGTCTGCAACAGCTTGGTCTTCAACCGAAAACTTAAATTCGTACGATTCAATAGATCCTGCAGTTCTAGAACGAATGCCACTCTGAATAAGGTTGCCCTCGTATGTCTTAAAAACATAACCTTTGTAGACAATGTAGTTTAGTTCTCCTGCTTTAACGCCTTCTCCGAACACGAAGTAATAACGAATAAAAATAAATACGGCAAAGATTACCAATAAAGATGAAATAGAAATAAGTAGAACTTTTCGTTTCATGTTTTTATAAAATTATCCAATTTATTTGCCCCCAAAGGTAACAGATATTTTTCCAAAGTATACAAAAACGATAGTGTTATTTAATACAGAATAATTATGACTCAGTAAAAGTCCAATATTACGATTTTGTGTAGAATTGTAATATTTTTTAATTTAAAAGTATAAAATTAAAACAAAAACGTAAATTATAATAATAAATCATTAGTTTAAATAAAATGAATAAATAAATAAAAACAATATTTTATTCGGAAAAAGAAAATGGCTACATTTGCAGTTGAGTCAAGAACAAAAAAATTTTACAAAATTTATGAATGCAAAAACTGTAATTGGAAATCTTAAAAAAAGATTTCCGAACGAGCCTGAGTACCTACAGGCGGTAGAAGAGGTACTAGAGTCAATTGAGGAAGTATACAATCAACATCCGGAATTTGAGAAGGCAAATTTGATTGAAAGATTGTGTATTCCGGATAGGATTTTTACGTTCCGTATTTCTTGGGTTGATGATAAAGGAAATGTACAAACGAATATGGCATATCGTGTACAACACAGTATGGCTATCGGACCTTACAAAGGAGGTATTCGTTTCCACTCTTCAGTAAATCCGTCTATTTTAAAATTTTTGGCATTTGAGCAAACATTTAAAAATGCGTTAACAACACTTCCAATGGGTGGTGGTAAAGGTGGTTCAGATTTCTCTCCAAAAGGAAAATCAAATGCCGAGGTTATGCGTTTCTGTCAAGCTTATTTGCTGGAACTTCATCGCCATATTGGTCCGGACACGGATGTTCCTGCAGGAGACATAGGTGTTGGTGGTCGTGAAGTTGGTTACATGTTTGGTATGTACAAAAAGTTGACACACGAATTCACAGGTACTTTTACCGGAAAAGGTTTGGAATTCGGTGGTTCACTTATTCGTCCTGAAGCTACCGGTTACGGAAATATCTATTTCTTGTTAAATATGTTAAAGACCCGTAACATTGATATCAAGGGTAAAAAATGTTTAGTATCTGGTTCAGGTAATGTAGCTCAATATACATGTGAAAAATTAATTGAATTGGGAGCAATTCCTGTTACTTTATCAGATTCTAATGGATATATTTACGATCCACAAGGAATCACTCGTGAAAAACTTGATTTTGTTATGGATTTGAAAAACGTTCAACGTGGACGTATAAAAGAATATGCTGATAAGTATGGTTGTAAATATGTCGAAGGCGGACGTGTTTGGGCAGAAAAGGGTGATATTGCCTTACCTTCTGCTACTCAAAATGAATTGAATGGTGATGATGCGAAGAATTTAATTGCCAACGGATGTGTGGCTGTATCGGAGGGTGCAAATATGCCGTCTACACCCGAAGCTATTGAAGTATTTCAGAAAGCAAGAATTCTTTATGCTCCGGGAAAAGCAGCCAATGCGGGTGGCGTAGCAACGTCAGGTTTGGAAATGACACAGAACTCTATTAGACTTAACTGGTCAAGAGAGGAAGTGGACAAAAAGTTAAACGATATTATGAAAGATATTCACGAAAATTGCGTGAAATATGGAACAGAAGCCGATGGCTATGTCAATTATGTGAAAGGAGCCAATATCGCTGGATTCATGAAGGTTGCCAAAGCAATGATGGCTCAAGGTATTATCTAAAAAAACTTTTTATATTTGTTTTCGACGTTGCACTTTCATTGGTCTTCACTACAGTACCAATAGGGTGCAACGTTGTTTTATGTGAAAGAACACTTTATAAAAATAATAATGAATAAAATCGTAAGTAAAACAGACTTCTCAGAGAATGTTGTGAGATTAGAACTAGAAGCTCCGTTGATAGCTAAAGCAAGACGTGCCGGACATTTTGTTATTGTGAAGGTAGGGGAGAAAGGAGAAAGAATTCCTTTAACTATCGCTTCTTCTGATAATGAAAAAGGCACAATTACTTTAGTTATTCAGAAAATTGGAACATCTTCCAGTAAGTTATGTAATCTTAATGTTGGTGACTATGTTACTGACGTAGTAGGTCCATTAGGAAAAGCAACTCATATCGAAAAGTTCGGAACGGTTGTTTGCGCTGGTGGAGGTGTTGGTGTTGCTCCACTTTTACCAATTATTGAAGCTTTGAAAAAAGCTGGTAATAGGGTCATTACAGTATTGGCAGCTCGAACTAAAGATTTAATAATTTTGGAAGAACAAGTGCGTGCTTTTTCTGACGAGGTTGTTATTATGACAGACGATGGTTCTTACGGAAAAAAGGGGCTAGTAACTAATGGAGTCGAGGAAATTATAAATAGAGAAAAGGTAGATTTGTGTGTTACTATAGGTCCTGCTATAATGATGAAATTTGTTTCATTATTAACAAAAAAATATGACTTGCCAACTGTCGCTTCTCTTAATACAATTATGGTTGATGGTACGGGTATGTGTGGTGCATGCCGCATTACCGTAGGAGGAAAAACAAAATTTGTATGTGTGGATGGTCCGGAATTTGATGCCCATCAGGTAGATTTTGATGAAATGTTAATGCGTTTAGGTGCTTATAGAGAACAAGAACAAGAATCCTTCGCTAATTATAAAAATAAATAAATCATAAATACAATGGAATATTCAGATAGAAACGAACCCTGGAGAGAAGGATTAAGAACTTCAATGAAAGCCAAAGAACGCACAAGCATTGTCCGTGTTCACATGAACGAATTAGATAGTACTTATAGAAGTCATTGCTCAGAAGAAGTGAACATGGGACTAAAAGAAGAGCAAGCTCTTTTGGAAGCAAAACGTTGTTTAGACTGTGCCAATCCTAATTGTGTAACGGGATGTCCTGTTAGTATAAACATTCCCAAATTCATTAAGGAGATTGAAGCAGGAAATTTTTTAGAAGCTGCTAAAACTTTGAAAAGTACATCTGCGTTACCTGCAGTTTGTGGAAGGGTTTGTCCACAAGAGAAACAGTGTGAAAGTAAATGTATCCATTTAAAGATGGGAAAACCTGCCGTTGCAATTGGCTATTTGGAGAGATTCGCTGCCGACTATGAAAGAGAAAGCAAACAAATATCAGTACCTAAAATTGAAGTTAAAAATAGTGTTAAAATAGCTGTTGTAGGTTCTGGTCCTGCAGGACTTTCTTTTGCAGGAGATATGGCAAAACTTGGTTATGATGTGACTGTTTTTGAAGCATTACATGAAATAGGAGGGGTTTTAAAATACGGTATTCCAGAATTTCGGTTACCTAATAAAGTAGTTGATGTTGAAATTCAGAACCTAGAAAAAATGGGGGTGAAATTTGTCAAAAATTGTATTATCGGAAAAACTATTAGTTTTGAAGACCTCGAAAAAGATAATTTTAAAGGTATGTTTGTTGCAAGTGGTGCCGGACTACCTAACTTTATGAATATCAAGGGTGAGAATCTCATTGGAGTTATGTCTTCTAATGAATATCTAACTCGTGTAAATTTGATGGATGCTGCCAATAAAGATGCCGATACTCCTGTGCTTATGGGTAAAAATGTTGCCGTAATAGGAGGCGGAAATACGGCTATGGACTCTGTTCGTACAGCTCGTCGTTTGGGAGCAGAAAGAGCTATGATTGTTTATCGTCGTTCTGAAGAAGAAATGCCTGCTCGTTTGGAAGAAGTGAAACATGCCAAAGAAGAAGGTATTGAATTTATTAATTTGCACAATCCTATTGAATATTATGGAGACGAAAAAGGGCGTGTAAAACAAATGTTATTGCAAAAAATGGAACTTGGCGAGCCTGATGCCTCGGGTAGAAGAAAGCCGGTGGAAATAAAAGGAGCAACAGAATTAATTGACGTAGATTTGGTTATTGTGAGTGTTGGAGTTTCTCCTAATCCCTTGGTTCCTCAATCCATTAAAGATTTGCAAGTTTCAAATAGGGGAACTATTGTTGTAAATGAAGACTCTATGCAAAGTAGTATACCTACCATTTTTGCTGGAGGAGACATCGTACGAGGAGGTGCAACTGTAATTTTAGCGATGGGAGACGGAAGAAAAGCTGCCGCCGCAATGGATGTGTATTTAAAAGAGAAAAAATAACATATTATGTTGGTAACCAACTTTTTTAAAATTGTCCCCAAAAGTTATACATAAGCCTTTTGGGGACAATTTATTATGAGGATTTTCCTGGGTTTTATTATAATTTATTCGGCTGTTTCTTCCTTTTTCTTTTCCGAAAAATCAGTAAGATTTCTTTCTACCAATAAGTTGTACCAAGAAAATATTTTTTTCATATCGCTATTATGTACACGATCTTTATCATAATCGGGTAATATTTCTGCAAAATATTTTTTAATGTCTTCATTTGAAGTGGTTTTTGGGTTAATGCTTACTTTTCCCCCTTCTTTTTCTTGTATTTTTTGCAAAACCTCACGTAAAGGAACTTCAGCTGTTTCTGTGTAAATGGCAATATCCGCAAGAGAAACAACTTTTTCGTGAGAGTGTATCGGAAAACGTTTTGCATCCAATAATGACTCTACAACAATCATTTTCTTTCCACCCGTAATCAATTTAGACAATCCGGGTTTTCCTGTAATAGATAAGATTTCTTTCAACATGGGATTTATAAAATTATTTGTTAATAATATTTTCTGTTACTTTTTTACCAGCACGTAAAGCCTTAATATTTAGATCAATGATTTCTTGACCTTTTTTACCAAAAATGTTTTGAATTCCATTTTCGATTTTTTCAGCTGAAATTCCTAAGAAGGGGATAGCTGCTCCCAATAAAACAATATTTGAGGTTCGTATTGAACCAACCTCTTTAGCTATTTCATCTACATCGAGCACAATATGATTTTTGATTTTGGCTATTTCTTCTACTATTTTTTCTTCTTCAGGATATTCTGATATATTATTAATAGGCACTGAATTGCTTACGATCCAACCATTATTTGACAAGAAAGGTTGATAACGCAGGGCTTCCATTGGCTCCAAAGAAAGTATTATATCAGCTTCTTGCAAGGGAATTAAATCGGAAGCGATGGGTTTATCTGATATTCTTAAGTTTGATTGAACATCTCCACCACGCTGACTCATTCCGTGTACCTCTGATTGCTTCATGTACAAGTTACTTTCCAAGGCAGCTTCGGCTATAACCATTGCAATAGACAAAATACCTTGTCCTCCAACTCCCGATAGAATAATATCTGTTTTCATTTTTTTATTTCTTTTTTCTTTTCAGCGTTTGAATACACTCTCTTCTTGGAATGATAACTGAAACTCCTTGATAATCAATTTCTTCTTTAATTATTCGTATCATTTCTTCGTAGTTCTTTTTTAATGGAACAAAAACTCGAATGTGCTTAGGTTCAACACCTACCGCTTGGCAAATAGCTTCTAATTTTCCAGTCCCGGCCGATTGTTGTCCCCCTGTCATTGCTGTCGTTTCATTATCTGAAATAATAATTGTAACAGCCTTTTGTTCGTTGACAACGTCAATTAATCCGGTAATTCCCGAATGCGTAAATGTGGAATCTCCGATAACGGCTATAGAAGGTGTTAATCCTCCGTCGGCAGCACCTTTTGCCATCGTTATAGAGGCTCCCATATCCAAACACGAATCAATAGCTGCAAAAGGAGGCAAAGCTCCTAATGTGTAACAGCCGATATCACTAAATACTCGTCCTTGCGGATAGTTTTTCATTACATCATTCAATGCTTCGTACACATCTCTATGTCCACACCCTTGGCAAAGAGAAGGAGGACGCATTTTGACAATTTGAGGAATAATTGTACTCCTATTCGGTCTCATACCAAATGCTTGTGCAACTATGTCCGGATTAAGTTCTCCCTGCCGGGGCAATGTTCCGTCGAGTCGCCCTTTTATTGAAAGACCTTTTCCAGTAAATCCCTTTAATAATTCTTCAACCAAAGGATACCCTTCTTCGCAAACTAAAACGCTTTCACATTCATCAATTAGTTTCTGTATTTTTTTGCGAGGAATAGGGTATTGTCCAATTTTTAATAGGGGGTAACCACAACCATTCGGGAAATTTTCCATAACGTAATTATAGGCAATACCACAAGTGATAATCCCCATTTTTTTGTTATTTCCGTCGAAATATTGATTGAAAGTTGATTTTTCAGAATAATCCTCAAAAATTGATTGCGAAGAGAGCAATTTATTATATCTTAAACGTGCAATCGCTGGTAATAATATATATTGTTTTCTATCTATAGGTAAATTGAAATTATTTTGTTTTACTGGCTTTCTCCTTACAATTCCTGCTCTTGAATGAGCCAATCTGGTGGTAATACGTAGCAAAATAGGGTAGCCTATTTTTTCGGATAAGGCAAATCCTTCATAAGCCATGTCATAAGCTTCTTGCTGGTTGGAAGGTTCCAATACGGGTAGAAGAGCAAACTTAGCATAAAAACGTGAGTCTTGCTCGTTTTGAGATGAATGCATAGAAGGGTCATCTGCAGAGAGTACCAAAAGACCTCCGTTAATGCCGGTAATTGCCGCATTCATAAACGGGTCAGCGGCAACATTTAATCCGACGTGTTTCATACACACAAGTGCTCTTTTTCCCACAAAAGATAAGCCCATTGCGGTTTCCATGGCAGTTTTTTCATTTACTGACCATTGACTGTGAATGTTTTTTTCTTGTGCTTCTTTGGACTGTTGGATATATTCGGTGATTTCAGTGGAAGGAGTACCCGGATATGCATAAACGCCAGACAAACCGCCATCAATAGCACCTTGAGCTATGGCTTCATCTGCGAGTAAAAGTAAATTTTGCATAACTATATGTTCGTCTTTATTAATTAAAAAGGATAATCATTTTGAGGTGGAAGCCCGATATTTGATTCTGTCAAGAAATCATTTTCATTTGTGCGGCTTACTTTGCTTTGAAACTCAGAAAAATCATTGGTGTTTTCACCAATATTTTCAAATTTAATGAATTCTTTGGTGAATTTTAAACGGATATCATCTGTGGAACCATTTCTGTGCTTAGCAATAATGATTTCAGCAATACCCAAAAGGGAATTGCCATTTTCATCTTGTGTTATTTTGTAATATTCAGGTCTGTGTATAAAAAGAACCATATCGGCATCTTGTTCGATAGCACCTGATTCACGTAAGTCGGATAATTGAGGTCTCTTATCAGCTCCAGTTCTGCCTTCAACTCCACGATTCAATTGGGATAGAGCAATAATCGGAATGTTAAGCTCTTTTGCCAATCCTTTTAATGAACGTGATATCATGCTGACTTCTTGCTCTCGACTTCCGTAATTCATTCCGCTAGCATTCATTAATTGCAGATAGTCGATGATAATACATTGAATCTTTTGTTCTTTAACCAATCTACGGGCTTTTGTTCGTAGTTCGAATACTGATAAGCTAGGAGTATCATCTATGAAAATAGGGGCATTTAAAAGTTGTGATGTCCGTGAGTGTAGTTGTTCCCATTCAAAATTAGCTAATTTTCCATGCTTGATTTTTTCGCCTTCAATTTCAGAAACATTAACTATTAAACGATTAACTAATTGTACATTGGACATTTCCAACGAGAAAATAGCCACTGGAAAATTATATTCTACAGCCATATTTTTTGCCATAGAAAGTACGAAAGCGGTTTTTCCCATCGCTGGACGGGCAGCTATAATGATTAAATCTGATTTTTGCCATCCGGAAGTAATTTGGTCAAGATAGTTGAATCCCGAAGGTATTCCTGTGAATCCATCTGGTCGATTGGCTGCTGCTTGTATTAAATCAATGGCTTCAGTAATAATAGGACCAATGTGCGTAACATCTTTTTTAAGATTTCGTTGTGTTATCTCAAATAGTTGTCCTTCAGCATCTTGCATTAACTCATCCACATCGGTTTTTTCGTCAAATGCTTTAGTTTGGATATCAGAAGATACTCGGATAAGTTCACGAGCTAAATATTTTTGTACAATAATTTGGGCATGATACTCAATATTTGCAGCTGATGCAACTTTACCAGTAAGTTCTGAAAGAAATGCCTGTCCTCCAACTTCTTCCAGTTTACCAATCTTTTTCAATTGCTGAGTAACCGTAAGCATATCAATAGGTTCCTGATTGAGAGCCAAATTGGTAATTGCCGTATAGATATTTTGGTGAGATTCTTTATAGAAACATTCAGGTTTAAGAAACTCTGATACAACGGAATAGGCGTCTTTTTCTAACATCAATGCACCAAGAACAACTTCTTCCAATTCAAGGGCTTGTGGGGGAAGTTTTCCTCCAAATTCAGCAATTACAGAATCTGCCACTTTGCCGTATTCGGGTTTGTATTTTTTTGTCTTTCTTGTGCCTTCCATGAAATATTTTATTAAGGCTCAAAAATAGGAAATATTTCTAACTTTTGGAAAGGAATCGTTGAACACTTTAGATTATATTTTTGATAAATATTTTACCTTTGCCACATAAAAAACTACTTATGGTGTCTTTTCCCAATGCAAAAATCAATATAGGCCTAAATATTACGGAGAAACGTCCGGACGGTTATCATAATATAGAAACGATTTTCTATCCAATAGGCTTATGCGATAAGTTAAGCTTTGAAATAGCGAAAGGGGATGAAACTTCTTTATCCATTTCAGGTATTAAAATAGATGGTGACCCTAATGATAACTTGATTATAAGGGCTTATAATCTGTTAAAAAATAACTACTATCTGCCTTCCTTGAACATTTTTTTAGAAAAGAATATTCCCTTTGGTGCTGGTTTGGGTGGAGGATCTGCTGATGCTGCTTTTATGCTAAAGATGTTGAATGAGGAGTTTAATCTTAATTTAACTCCTATTGACTTAGAAAAATTTGCAGCAGAGTTGGGAGCTGATTGTCCATTCTTTGTATTAAATAAACCTGTTTTTGCCTCTGGTATTGGTAATGTATTTTCAAATATAAACATCTCTATTAAAGGATATTACATTGTTCTAATTAAACCAAATGTTTATGTTTCAACGTCCAACGCTTATAGTGGTGTAAAAGTGCAAAAATCAGCTTTCTCTCTTTTGAATTTATCTGAAAAATCCATTTCAGAATGGAAAGATATAGTTGTCAATGATTTTGAAAAAAGTGTATTTTTAAAATTTCCTGCAATTGCTGCAATTAAAGAGACTTTGTATCAACAAGGAGCGTTATACGCTTCTATGTCAGGTTCCGGTTCCTCGGTATACGGTATCTTTGATAAAAAGGTAGATGTCTCCACGTTATTTCAAGATAGCTTTGTTTGGGCTGATTTTCTTCAATAAGGATTTGTGTTCTAATTCTAGTAGATATTGTTTTGCTGCATTTCCACCTATGTAACCCCCAATTTTTCCGTTTTTTTGAATAATTCGATGACAAGGGTAAATAATAACAATGGGATTTTTTCTATTCGAATTTCCAATGGCTCTGGCGGCGTTTGGATTACCTATTCTTTTCGCAACATCTTGATAAGAAAGACTTTTGCCGTATGGTATTTTTTTTAGTTCTTCCCATACAGAAATTTCAAAATCTGTTCCACTAACTATTTTTGTAGAAACATCGAAAGATTCTCTAGTACCATTAAAATATTCATCTAACTCTTTTTTGCATTGTAAAACCACCTCATTTTCAAATGATTGATATATCTTAACAGCAAAAGCAAGACCAACAATATGTTGGTCTATAACTTCTATTTTTAATATGCCAATAGGCGAGGTGTAGTAACCGCAATAATTCACTTAGTAGATCTTAAATTAATTCTAAAAGTATCACATTTTCAACATGATGTGTATGCGGGAACATATCTACCGGTTGAGATTTTACAAGGCAGTATTTTTCGCTTAACAAAGTTAGATCTCTAGCTTGAGTGGCAGGATTGCAACTTACATAAACAATTTTTTTAGGTGCCGCAAACAATATGGTTTTGATTACATCATCATGCATACCGGCTCTTGGTGGGTCTGTAATGATTATATCTGGTTTTCCGTATTGTTTTATAAAGTCTTCTGTAAGTACATTTTTCATGTCTCCTGCAAAAAACAAAGTATTTGCTATATTGTTTAATTTTGCATTTACTTCTGCATCTTCTATAGCTTCCGGAACAAACTCAATACCAATCACTTGCTTTGCTTTTTTAGCAATAAAATTGGCAATAGTACCTGTTCCTGTATATAAATCATATACCAATTCATTACCGCTTAATTGAGCAAAATCGCGAGTAACCTTATATAATTCATAAGCTTGATGGCTATTGGTTTGATAGAATGATTTTGGACCTATTTTGAATCGCAACCCCTCCATTTCTTCGTAAATAAAATCATGACCTTTGAAAACATGCACTTCTTGATCAAAAATAGTGTCGTTTGCTTTTGGGTTATGGATATAAATTAGCGAGGTTATTTTTGGAAATTTATTTGCAATATGTGCTAACAATGCATTCCATTTTTTTTCATCTTTTTCATAAAAAACAACGATAAGCATTACTTCGCCGGTAGAAGAGGTTCGTACGATGATGTTACGCATCAATCCGAATTGGTTACGTAAGTTGAAATATGTGTAACCGTTTTCTTGGCAAAATTGATGGATGGAAAGGCGTATTTGATTGGAAATATCCTCTTGTAACCAACATTTGTTGATGTGCAAAACTTTATCAAACATTCCTGGAATATGAAATCCTAGAGCATTTGTTTGTTTTGCTTCAGGCTCTTTGTTCATTTCTTCTTTGGTAAGCCACGCTTTGTCAGAAAAGGTGAATTCCAATTTATTTCTATAAAAAACGGTTTCAGAAGATCCTAAAATAGGTAAAATAGGAGGGTTTTCAACTTTCCCTATTCTAGTTAAATTATCAGATACTTGTTTTTGTTTGTAACGAAGTTGTTCTTTATAAGGTAGATTTTGCCATTTACAGCCTCCACAAATACCGAAATGTTCACAGAATGGTTGTGTTCGAATAGAAGATTCTTGACGTACCTGGATAACTCTTCCTTCTGCAAAGTTTTTTTTCTTGCGGATCAATTGTATATCTACAATATCTCCCGGAACTACGTAGGGGACGAAGATAACCATATCATTGTAACGTGCTATAGCTTTACCTTCAGCTGCGACATCCGTTATGGTAATGTTCTCAAGAATGGGGAGAGGCTTTTTATTTCTCATTTTGGCTAAATAAAGAAATAACTACCTAAAAAGGTAGCTATTTCTATAGTTTTACAATATTTATATTTCTAATTAAAGTAAATAGCTGGAGCTTATTGATTCATTTTTGTTGACACGAACAATCGTTTCACCAATTAAATCGGCAACAGAAAGTATCTTAATTTTATCACTTTTTTGTTTTACAGGAATTGAATCAGTAAAATAAATTTCCACTAATTTTGATTTTTCAATACGTTCTGTAGCAGGATTAGAAAGAACAGCATGAGAAGCAAATGCTCTTACAGAAATGGCTCCTTCTGCCATCATAATATCGGCAGCTTTGGTGATTGTTCCGGCTGTATCAACCATATCATCAATTAGGATAACATTTTTACCCTTTACTTCTCCGATTATTTTGATGCCTTCTACTTCATTTGCCTTTACACGAGATTTATGGCACAAAACCAAATCAGCTCCCAAATGTTTAGCATAACTGCTAGCTCTTTTTGATCCTCCAACATCAGGAGAGGCGATAACCAAATCCTTCAAACGAAGCGATTGAATATGAGGTAAAAAGATAGATGAGGCGTACAAGTGATCTACCGGTACATTAAAAAAGCCTTGTATTTGGTCTGCATGTAAATCTAACGTGATAACACGTTGAATGCCGGCGACGCTAAGCATATCTGCTATCAATTTTGCTCCGATTGATACGCGAGGTTTATCTTTTCTATCTTGACGTGCCCAACCAAAATAAGGAATAACAGGAATAATTTTCCGAGCTGATGCACGTTTTGCTGCATCAATCATCAAAAGTAATTCCATTAGATTGTCAGAATTAGGGAAAGTTGATTGCACTAAATATACTTCATCACCACGAATGGATTCTTCGTAAGAAACGGCAAACTCGCCATCAGCAAAATACTGAATATTCATTTCGCCTAATTTGCAACCAATACTTGCACTTATTTTTTCAGCTAGATATCTGGAATTTGTACCTGAAAAAACTTTGAAAGGAGCTGTGTTATTCATTTTTTAATTTTTTTTTCTTCTATGGATATATAAGGTTAGTTAATAGGCAAAAAGAGGATATTCAGACATAATTTGGTTTACTTTTTTACGTACAGATGTAATAACAGAATCGTTTTCAGAATTACAAAGTACTGTATCAATCATTTCAGAAATTTCTAACATTAAGTTTTCTTTCGCACCCCTTGTTGTAATAGCAGGTGTACCTACACGAATACCCGAAGTTAAGAAAGGACTACGGCTGTCAAATGGAACCATATTTTTATTCACTGTAATATCTGCTTTTTCAAGAGCTTTTTCAGCTATTTTACCTGTTAATTCAGGAAATTTAGCACGTAAGTCAATCAACATAGAGTGGTTATCTGTACCATCTGAAATAATTTTATAACCCTTATCTATAAAAGATTGAGCTAAAATAGCAGCATTTTTTTGTACTTGAGTTTGGTATATTTTATACTCCGGTTGAAGAGCTTCACCAAAAGCAACTGCTTTAGAAGCAATTACGTGTTCCAATGGACCACCTTGAATGCCTGGAAAAACAGCAGAATCTAATAACGCGGACATCATTTTGATTTCACCTTTTGGAGTTGTTTTTCCCCAAGGATTTGGAAAATCTTTTCCCAACAAAATAATACCTCCACGTGGACCTCGCAATGTTTTGTGGGTTGTAGAAGTGACAATGTGAGCGTATTTTAAAGGATTATTAAGCAATCCTGCTGCAATTAAACCTGCAGGATGAGCCATGTCTATCATCAATAAAGCTCCTATTTGGTCAGCAATAGAACGCATACGAGCATAATCCCAATCACGAGAATAAGCAGAAGCTCCTCCGACAATTAATTTTGGACGTTCGCGTAAAGCCACTTCTTCCATTTGATCATAATCAACTCTTCCTGTTTCAGCTTTTACATTATATTCCAATGGACGATATAAAATACCTGAACTATTTACCAATGAACCATGAGAAAGGTGCCCGCCGTGAGAAAGATTCAGTCCTAAAAATTTGTCACCGGGATTTAAACAGGCTAAAAATACCGCAGCATTTGCTTGTGCTCCCGAGTGGGGTTGAACGTTAGCCCATTCTGCTCCGAAAATTTGTTTTAAACGATCGATAGCCAATTGTTCACTTAGATCAACCACATCACAACCACCGTAGTATCTTTTTCCAGGATAACCCTCAGCATATTTGTTTGTTAGGCAAGACCCCATAGCTTCCAATACTTGTTCACTAACAAAGTTTTCTGAGGCAATAAGTTCAATTCCTTTTAATTGGCGCTTTTTCTCTTTTTCGATTATTTCGAAAATAGCCGTGTCTCTTTTCATGTGTTTACTTATTTTAAATTGTCTAATATTCTGTCTAATTGCATTTCATCTTGTACCAAAACTTGTCTTGGTTTGCTGCCTTCCGGAGGTCCTAGAATTCCTGCAACCTCCAATTGATCAACGATACGCCCGGCCCTATTATATCCAATAGAAAACTTACGTTGTATCATTGATGTAGAACCTTGTTGATGAATAACCAACAGACGAGCGGCTTCTTCAAACATTGGGTCTCTTACACTCAAATCGACTCCACTCATATTAGTGTCACCATTTGATATTTCAGCTTCAGGTAAATAGAATGGGGTAGGATAACAACGTTGACTTTCTATAAAATTGCCAATATTTTCTATCTCAGGAGTATCAACAAAAGCACATTGAACACGAATTAAATCGCTTCCCTGAGAGAACAGCATATCTCCTCGACCAATTAGCTGATTTGCCCCCGGACAGTCTAGAATCGTACGAGAATCAATCATGGAAGAAACCCTGAATGCTACTCTCGTTGGAAAATTAGCCTTTATAGATCCTGTAATGATATTGGTAGAAGGTCTTTGTGTTGCGATAATCATGTGTATTCCCACAGCTCTTGCTAATTGAGCAATACGTGCAATGGGAAGTTCAATATCTTTTCCGGCTGTCATAATTAAATCGCCAAACTCATCAATGATTACTACTATGTAAGGCAAATAACGGTGACCTTTTTCAGGATTCAAAGAACGCTTAACAAATTTAGCATTGTACTCTTTGATGGTTCTGACATGTGCTTTTTTCAGTAAATCATAACGCGAATCCATCTCTTTTGTTAAAGAATTCAATGTTTGTACTACTTTAGTCACATCTGTAATAATAGCTTCTTCCGCGTCGGGTAACTTTGCTAAAAAGTATTTCTCAATACTAGAGTAAATACTGAACTCTACTTTTTTAGGGTCTATAAGTACAAATTTAAGTTGCGAAGGATGTTTTTTATATAATAAAGATGTAATAATCGCATTTAATCCAACTGATTTTCCTTGTCCGGTAGCTCCTGCTACCAAGATGTGTGGCATTTTGCATAAATCAGCGATGAAAACCTCATTGGTAATCGTTTTACCAAATACAATTGGTAAGTCAAATTTTGATTCTTGGAATTTTTTAGAAGCTATAACAGAATGTATAGAAACTATTTGAGGATTCTTATTTGGAACCTCAATACCGATAGTCCCTTTACCCGGAATAGGAGCAATAATACGAATTCCTAAGGCAGAAAGACTCAACGCAATGTCGTCTTCTAAACTGCGTATTTTAGAAATACGCACCCCAGCTTCCGGTATTATCTCATACAATGTAACTGTCGGCCCAACAGTTGCTTCCGTCTTTTTGATTTTGATGCCGTAATTTTCTAATGTTTCTGTGATTCGTTTTTTATTGGCAGCTTGCTCCTCTAAATTTATTTCATTAGAAAAATCATATTTTTGTAACAAATCAAATGTCGGAAACTTGTAGTGCGGAATTTCCAATGTTGGATCATATTCGCCTAATTCTGCAAATTTATCGTACGTATCTTCGTTCCCAACTAGTTTTTCTTCTTCTGTCGGAATTATTTCTAACGGAGCATCTAAGTTGTCTTCATCAGGTTCGTCTGTTACTAGCTCAGAATCTTCATCTTTTGGAACTTTGACTTCAAAATCGAGGTCGGTATCGTTTTCTTCTATAGTAGAAATTGGTTCTTCTTCCATTTCGATAACCTCAAATTCTTCTTCAGTATCCTCGGAGTCAGCAGCTTTTTCTTCATTTAATTTTTCACTTTCAATTCCCATTTCCAAATCAGATTCAATATTGTCAATTGGTTCCTGTTTTTTTCTTCTGAAAAGATCAAGAAGAGAATATTGAAATATTTTTTGTATAAATGGGAGTGTTGAAATAAATGCTAAAATCAAAAATACCAAAATAGTTGAACCAAGTAATAAAATTATACCTGAAACTCCCATTACGGTATTTAATATATGTGCCAGCTGATTTCCGTGATTTCCACCTAATTGAATGAATGAAATAGATGATGTTTCAGGATAGAAAACGCCAAAAAACAAAGAAATCCAGATTGTAAAAAATGCACATGAAATGAATTGTTTTACGATTGAATATTTTTTGTTCGGATTAAGTAATTTTAAACCTAATGAAAAAGCAAAAATTACCAAGAAAAAGGAAGATACACCAAACCACTTGTTGATCATGATGTCGGCAAGGCGAGCACCCGAAGCACCTCCTAAATTTTCAAATTCTTTATGTTCCTTTATTAAATCAGAATAGGAATAATTCAAAAGATTATAATCATTTCCACCCGAAAACAAAAAAGAGGTTAGAGAAAGGAAAATATAGCAAGAGCCAACCATGATAATAAGACCTACTATAAAACGAAGTTTTTCATTGCGAAAGAAACCAGAAAAACCTTTGTTAGACGAGGATGAATTCTTTTCCTTTTGATTTTCTGTTTTATTTTTTTTTGTCATATTGTGTAGGAGGTTGGGCTTTTGCTGTGCAAAGGTAAAAAAAAATAATATGAACGAAGAAGTATTTTAAAGTTAGTTTTTAACAAGTATTTTGTTTTTAAATGCAAAAACAAACGTCCACGAAGAATAACTTTTACTTGCTTTTTTATTCAAAATAAAATTGCCTTTTTTAGGAAGAAATTTACCAACACAGAACGTATAAATCAGGCCGTGGATTTATAAACATAATCGGTACTTTGGCTGTTTTAAAAGCGTGCAATTCCTTTGGACCAAAGAAAATATCGTCCAAACCATAATCTCGAGAAGTCGATACTATAATCATTCCTGCATTTATTTTTTCGGCAAGTACAGCAGCTTCTTTTTCTACACCAAAACTATCTGATTTGGCTTTCATTACAGAACAAACCAGGTCAAATTTATGATAAAGATCTTCGATGCTTTGTACGTTTTTAGGTGTTTTGGAGCCATAATCATTGGCTTGCAAAATAACAATTTCTGATTTTAGAAATCGTCCCATGTTAGAGGAGTAGGGTCCCTTTTCTTTTTCTTCATTGAGAAATCCTACCGGAACAAGTATTTTCGAAAAATTAATGGATTCGGAGTATTCTTCTTTCGTAAAAATAAAAGGGATACGAAGTTCTCTTAAGTTCTTGAACAAAAACATTGGATTCCGGTATCTTCCTTTCTTCGTTATTTCAAAAAATACCATGGGCGTTTCTGTCCTTTGTGTTAGGTCGGGTATATTTGTTACATTACCCTCTACAACATAATAGGATAGGTTTACGTTTGTTTCTTGTTGCTCTTGTTCTATTTTATTTTTCCAAAATCCATCAATACCCTCGTAATCAGAATATTCCGAGCTTTTTAGTAAGATTAAGAACGAGATATCCTTTTCAAAGCCTTTGGCATATTCTAACGCACATTCGTAAGCTTTTTTAGGAAATTTTTTAGTATCTGCAATGACCAAAAAATGGCGAGAATATAGTATTTCTTCTATCAACATAACCGACAAATAAAAATAAATGAGGTCAAATTTAGGTAAAAAAATCTTTTGTTCAAGAAACAAAAGCTAAAATCATATTTTTTTATAACTTTGAGCCTTCAAAAAATCCCAAGAAATGAAACCTAGCATACCAAAAGGAACTCGTGATTTTTTGCCTGAAGAAATGGCAAAACGAAATTATATCTTCAGTACAATAAAAGATAGTTTTCGTTTGTATGGTTTTAATCAAATAGAAACGCCATCTATAGAAAACCTCTCTACTTTAATGGGGAAATATGGTGAAGAAGGTGATAAATTGCTTTTCAAAATATTGAACTCAGGAGATTACTTGAGAGACCTTTCCGAAGAAGAATTAATCGCCAAGAATAGCAGCAAAATAATTACTAAAATTTCAGAAAAAGGTTTACGTTACGATTTAACCGTTCCTTTTGCTCGTTTTGTTGTACAATATCGCGACAAAATAACATTTCCATTTAAACGTTACCAAATTCAACCGGTTTGGCGTGCTGATAGACCTCAAAAAGGTCGTTACAGAGAATTTTTTCAATGTGATGCTGATGTCGTAGGGAGTGATTCCTTATTGAATGAAGTAGAATTAATTCAACTTATAGACGAGGTCTTTTCTAAATTAAAAATAAACGTGGCAATTAA
>DAIMYQ010000007.1:39016-62514 GCA_036734385.1 Paludibacteraceae bacterium
TTGAATAGTTCTCTTGAAATTGATTTAACACTTGCTCGTGGACTCAATTATTATACAGGCTCTATCATTGAAGTACAAGCAAAAGATGTAGAAATGGGCAGTATTGCGGGTGGTGGTCGTTACGATAATTTAACTGGAATATTTGGTATGGAAGGTGTTTCCGGTGTTGGTATTTCTTTTGGGGCAGACCGTATTTATGATGTTCTTAATCAATTAGATTTGTATCCTTCCGAAAATTTAGAAAAAACGAAGGCTCTCTTCTTAAATTTTGGGGGAAAAGAGTTCTTGTATTGTTTGCCATTACTTAAAAAAATGAGAGACTCCGGTATAAATGCGGAAATTTATCCTGATGTAGTAAAACTAAAGAAACAGATGTCTTATGCTGATGCAAAAGGAATTAAGTACGTCATTATTGCAGGTGAAACGGAGGTTTCTGAAAACGTCGTTACAATTAAAAATATGCTTACTGGAAATCAAGACAAAGTAACATTAGAGGATTTAATTGCTAAAATAAACTAAAAGAAGCCTATTTATTATTCATTGTTAAAATAAGAATTACTTATTGACGTTTACTTATTACAGCACAAATACAAATAATTATATTTTGAGGAAAAAATATATATTCATATTTATAGCCTTCTTTGTTTCTATTGTAAGTGTTTTTGGACAATCGGATAGAGGAGTCATTAGAAATTTACAGGCTGTTGATAGGGAACGGATACATTTCGGATTTATTTTAGGATTAAATTATTCCGATTATACTGTAGCCCCTTCCAACACTGTAACTTCTGAGGGTAATATATTGTACGCTGCCTCCGAAGGTCTTTCTCCCGGTTTTACCGTAGGTATGATTGTGGATTTGCGACTGTTTGAGTATATGAATCTTCGATTCATGCCAACCTTAGACTTGGGTCAAAGAAATATTAGTTTTGTGGAATTACTGCCTAATACGCAAGTAAGGATTGATGACCCGACAATTATCAATGTAAAATCAACTTCTGTAAATTTACCATTTTATATTAAATACAGTGCTAAAAGGGTTGGAAACTATCGTCCATACCTCATTGCCGGAGGTGGTCCATCTATCAATCTGGCACGTTCGAAAGTAGATCCTATTTTGGTTGAACCATTTGATATTCAGCTTTCTTTTGGTGTCGGTTGTGATTTTTATCTTCAGTATTTTAAACTGTGTCCCGAAATCAAGTTCGGCTTTGGATTTTTCGATATGTTAGATAGAGATCATCCTGAAATTATGGGTACTGTAGATCAAAAATATACAGATGCAATTTCAAAGCTTTCTCCTCGTTTGGTAACTGTAACGTTTAATTTTGAGTAGATTTTATTTCTAATCCGAATTTTTTTCCCAGTTCTAACATGAGTTTTCGAGCAGGTTCGTGTTCATTTGAAATTTTTCCATCCAAAATAGCCTCTTTAATCGTCATTTTGATTGTCCCAACAATAGCACAAGGTTGCAAATCAAATGTTTCCATAATTTCTTGACCGGAAACGGGAGGCTGAAAATTTCGCACTTTATCTTTAAATTCTATTTCTTTTAATTTCTGACGAACAATTTGTAAATTTTGCAAGAAACGAGCCACTTTCTGTTCGTTTTTAGAGGTTATATCTGCCTCACAAAGTATCATTAAATCATCGATATCATCTCCTGCGTCAAACAGCAAACGTCTTATAGCAGAATCTGTTATTTCCTCCTCCACCAATGCAATAGGACGCATGTGTAAAAGTACCATTTTTTGGACATATTTCATTTTCTCGTTCATAGGCATTTTCATTCTTTTAAAAATAGAAGGAATCATTTTTTCTCCTATGAAATTATGGTTGTAGAAAGTCCATCCTGTACCATCAATAAACTTCTTAGTAGCAGGTTTAGCAATGTCATGAAAAAGGGCAGCCCAACGTAGCCAAATATTGTCGCTGACGATAGCTATTTTATCCAACACTTCGAGAGTATGCAGAAAATTATCTTTGTGTCCTTGACCATTTTTTGTTTCAATGCCCTTTAAGGCAAGTAATTCGGGGAAAATATACTCTAATAAATTGCTCCTTTCAAGCAGAATAAAACCCACAGAAGGCTTCGTTGAAGCCATTATTTTTTGTAATTCGTCGAAAATTCTTTCTTTCGAGATGATATTTAATCGTTCTTTGTTTCGGTTGATTGCGGCAAATGTATTTTCCTCAATGGAAAATTCCAACTGTGTTGCGAAGCGTATACATCTAATCATTCTTAGAGGGTCGTCGCTAAATGTTATATCGGGGCTTAAAGGGGTTCTTATCAATCGAATATTTAGGTCTCGTGTTCCAGAAAAAGGGTCTAAAAGTTCCCCATATCTTATTTTATTTAAACAAATAGCCAAGGCATTAATAGTAAAATCCCGGCGATTTTGGTCATCTTCTAATGTTCCATTTTCGATCAAGGGTTTCCTGGAATCAATTCTATAAGATTCCTTTCTAGCTCCAACAAATTCAATTTCTAAGTTTTCAAACTTTACCTGAGCAGTACCGAAATTCTTAAAAACACTTAAACGAGCTTTTTTACCTATTTTCTGTGCTACTTTTTCTGCCAATTCAATGCCATTACCAATGACCACAATGTCTATATCTTTAGAAGGCCGTTGTAAAAAAATATCTCGAACATAACCGCCTATGACATAGCAATCTTCACCCATTTCATCAGCACATTCCGAAATAATAAGAAATATGTTATTTTGTATATATTGTTTCATGCAGAATTAAGCATTATTAACCCGACAAAAGTACTTTCTTTATACTAATCTTACAAAAAAATATTATTTTTGTGAGCAATTGGTCAATTTTATGAAGAGAACAGATATTTACATTTTATTTTTTTTTCTGCTTTTTTTTTCTGCTTGCAAAAATCATAAGCCAAAGTTGCCCGATACTTATTTGCGACAAGCCAATAAACTATTCCAAGAAAGTAACACAACCTTGGCAAAAACTTATTTGGATTCTGTCCATATTCTTTTTCCTGAAAATATTGATGCGAGGAAAAAAGCTGTACACATGATGTACAAGGTGGAATTTAAGGAGGAAAACAGAAATCTACAATATTACGATAGCGTATTTGCTCTCAGAAAAAGAAATTTAGATTCATGTAGTAGTAAATTTATTCTTGTTAGAGACACCATTTATGAAAATTCTGCCGTATACGTACATGTTGAACAGAAAAATAATGATTATCCACGTACACGGTTAAAATGTGAAATAGCCATGAATGGGGATGTAACGCTTACAAGTGTTTATGGAGGTCAAGTTCCCATAAAACACACATCTTTCAAGGTCAGTTCTGGAGATGTGTTTGCAGAAACATTGAGAGTGCCTATAGATGAAGCTTTTAATTATTCTTTTAAAGATTTAGGCGTAACATGGGAATTTGTAACGTATGTGCCTAAAGTACAAAATGGAACATTACTTTTTATTTATAAATATGCTGATAAAAACATAAAAGTAACTTTGAATGGTGACCATAAATATATTTTTTATCTTGAAAAATTGGATAAAAGTATCATTAAAGAATCGGTCGATTTTGCTATTATAGTCAGAGATGTCGATTTGTTAAAAAGAAATATAAGTAAATCAAAAGCTAAAATTGAATTGCTACGGAAAAGGATGGCAAATCAAAAACAACTTCAGAAACATTTGTAACATGTTGATAGTTAGATGGGTATGAGAAAGTCGTATGCGTTGTTTATTTTTTCTCTTGTGATGGTGATGACAAACTCATTATCTGCACAGGAAAAAATAGGAAAAGAAGAATTCCTGAAAAAAATATGGAATTATGAAGAGGATCCTAACGAGTTTATATTAAGGTCAGACAAACCTGTAATTTTGGATTTTTATGCTGATTGGTGTGGACCATGTCGCATGCTTGCTCCTGAATTAGTGGCAATACAAAATGAATATTCAGGGAGGATTGTTATTTATAAGATTAATGTGGATCATGAAAGAGAATTGGCTCAAATTTTTAATGCAAGGGCTTTGCCTACAATTTTCTTCATCCCTAAGGAGGGTGGACCTACTTATGTACAAGGCTACCGCACAAAAGAAGAACTAAAACAAATGGTAGATAACTTTTTGCTAATAAAACCACGGATTCAAGAAAAAGGAGATTGAGAAAAAAATAAATTTAATAATCTATTATTTTCAGAATCATTCAGTTTATTCTACTTTTGTACGATAAACTGAATTAAATTTTTATTATCGTGTCAAAAACAAAATATATTTTCGTAACGGGAGGTGTTGCATCTTCATTGGGAAAGGGGATTATTTCGTCCTCGTTGGGTAAACTTTTGAAAGCTAGAGGCTTTCGAGTAACAATTCAAAAATTTGACCCTTATATCAATATTGATCCCGGAACTCTTAATCCTTATGAACATGGCGAATGTTATGTCACTGTAGACGGTCATGAGGCTGATTTGGATTTGGGTCATTATGAACGCTTTTTGAACGTGAGAACTACACGGGCAAACAATATAACTACCGGTAGGATATACCAAAATGTTATTGAGAAAGAACGTCGGGGAGACTATCTTGGAAAGACAGTGCAAGTTATTCCTCATATTACAGACGAAATTAAGGAAAATATCAAGCAATTAGGTAATACAAAAGAGTTTGATTTCGTCATAACAGAAATAGGAGGCACTGTTGGTGATATAGAGTCTTTACCATACATAGAAAGTGTTCGTCAACTTAAATGGGAACTAGGAAAGGATTGCTTAAATATCCATCTTACTTATGTGCCATATATTGCTGCTGCAAAAGAACTTAAAACGAAACCTACACAGCATTCTGTAAAACAATTGCAAGAATTGGGCGTTCAGCCTGATATTCTGGTTTTAAGAACAGAACATCCTATTACTCAAAGTGTCCGTAATAAGGTGGCCTTGTTTTGTAATGTAGAATCTAATGCTGTTATAGAATGCATCGATGCTCCAACTATATACGAAGTACCTTTGAGGATGCAAGCAGAAGGATTAGATGAAATTGTTTTGAAGAAGATGGGATATGAATCAGCACCAAAAGCTGATATGGTTGGCTGGAGTGATTTTTTAACCAAAATGCAAAATGCAAAAGAGATTGTAAAAATAGGTATAGTCGGAAAATACGTAGTGCTTCCGGATGCTTATAAATCCATTATAGAGTCTCTTATTTTAGCATCTGCTTATAACGACAGAAAATTAAATTTAGAATTAATAAATTCCGAGAAATTAACCACAGATAATGTTGCCAAAAAACTTTCTTGTTTGGATGGAGTTTTAATTGCTCCCGGATTTGGGCAAAGAGGAGTGGAAGGTAAATTTATTGCTTGCAAGTATGCTCGTGAAAACAATATGCCTATATTGGGAATTTGTTTGGGCATGCAATGTATGATTATAGAAATAGCCCGTAATGTTTTGGGCTACGTCGATGCCAATTCAACAGAATTGGATGAGAATACCAAGGCAAATGTTATTGATATGATGGAGGAGCAAAAGAAATTGACCACAAAGGGTGGAACAATGCGTTTGGGTGCTTATGATTGCGTTTTAGACGAAAGCTCTTTGGCACACCAGATATATGGTAAAAAGCAGATTCAAGAACGTCACAGACATCGTTATGAGTTTAATAATAATTATAAGTCTGAGTTTGAAAAAGCAGGAGTGAAATTTTCCGGTATTAATCCAAATACAAATTTAGTGGAAATCATTGAAATTCCTTCTCTTAAATGGTATGTCGGTGTCCAATTTCATCCAGAATATAGCAGTACCGCAGAAACCCCACATCCTTTATTTTTAAATTTTATAAAAGCAACTATAGTCAAGTAAATTAGAAACTAAAATTTTATGGATAAAAATACCCTAGTCGGATTTCTTCTCATTATAGCAATTTTCATTGGATTCTATTGGTATACAAAGCCTACCAGTGATCAAATGGATAAAAGAAAAGCTTATAGTGATTCTATTTATCAGAGTCAAGTAAAAAATATACAAGAAGGAGCATTAACTCAAGCCAAAGATACAACTGCTACCACCGATACGGTTGCTTCGAAAGTTGCTGATACTTATGGTGCCTTTGCTTCATTTTCTACTGGTGAAGAAAATTTTGTAGTTTTAGAAAACGAAAAAATTAAAGTAAAATTAACCACAAAGGGTGGTCGTATATATTCGGTAGAACTAAAAGAATATAAAACGCATGATCAAAAACCACTCATTTTATTTGATGGAAAAGATTCTAAAACTAATTTTACCTTTATAACTGCAAACAATCGTATTGTTAATTCTGATGAATTGTATTTTAAGCCCATAAAAGCAAACAAAGGTAATCTTATTATGAGATTAGCCCTTGAAAACGGTAAGTATATAGATTTTGAATATGTTTTACCGGATAATGATTATATGGTTCATTTTGATATTCAAACGAAGGGTATGGAAGATATTCTTTCTAAAAGTTCGAATGTTTTGGACATGGAATGGAATGTTAATTTGAAACAACAAGAAAAAGGAAAAAAATTTGAAAATAGATATGCAGGGTTGTATTATAAATTTGTGGAAGATGACGCTATAGAAGAATTAAAAAAAGATGGTGACGATACAAAAGATATTGCGAATCGCTTGCAATGGATTGCTTGTAAAGATCAGTTTTTTTCATCTATACTAATTGCTGACGACTATTTTTATTCTGCTACTTTAAAATCCAAGATGGGTCAAGAAGGTTCTTCCTACTTAAAAGATTGTCATTCAACAATGAGTGTTAATTTTGATCCTAAAGGAGAAATAAAAACAGGTTTTAGATATTATTTTGGAGCAAATAAATATAAAATTTTCAAGCTCTATGATAAGGGAATAAAAGATAAGGATAAACTTCACCTTGATAAATTAATTCCTTTAGGTTGGGGAATCTTTGGGTGGGTAAATAAAATTTTAGTTATTCCCGTATTTAATTTTCTTGAGAAATTCATCTCAAACTATGGCATCGTTATATTGTTGATGACAATATTTATCAAATTAATACTTCTTCCGTTGACGTTTAAATCATACATGTCAACTGCAAAAATGAAAGTGTTACGCCCTCAAATAGATGAAATTAATGCCAAAATTCCTGCAGAAAAAGCCATGGAAAGACAACAGGCCACAATGAATCTGTATAAAAAAGTAGGAGTGAGTCCAATGGGGGGATGTTTGCCAATGCTATTGCAAATGCCTATTTTATTTGCAATGTTTACATTTTTTCCGGCATCTATTGAACTTCGTCAGCAAAGTTTTCTTTGGGCCAAAGACCTTTCGACTTTTGATGCTATTATCAGTTGGGATAGGTATATTCCCATTATCTCTACTTATTATGGTAATCATGTAAGTCTATTCTGCTTGTTAATGACTGTCACAAACATCATTTATACAAAAATAAATAGTGATGCTACTGCTGGCTCTTCACAACAAATGCCTGGAATGAAAGTTGTTATGTATTTAATGCCCCTTATGTTTTTAGTTTTCTTTAATGAATATTCTTCTGGATTAAGCTATTACTACTTCATTTCAACTTTATTTACTATTTTCCAAACATATCTGTTCAGAGCTTTTGTAAATGAAAAAAAGTTGCTACTGCAACTCAATGAAAATAAAAAGAAACCATTGAAAAAATCTAAATTTGCTGATAAACTTGAAAAAATGCAGAAGCAGCAATTAGAAATGCAAAAACAGCAACGCAATAGAAAGTAAAACTAAAAAGGGTGTTCAAAATCGGACATCCTTTTTAATTACAGTGGGTCGTTTGTCTGTCAAAATGACTGAAAAACATTTTTGGCAAAATATTTGCAGTTGGAAAATGAAAAACAAAAATAACTAGAAATGAAGAAAGATAAAAACGTAGAGGAAAAAGAAGAAGTCATGCCAGAAGAAACAATCGTTAATGATGGGTGTACTGAAAAAGATGTTGAGATAGAAAAATTAAAAGATGAGTTGGAGAAATTAAATGACTCTCATTTACGATTAATGGCAGACTTTGATAATTACAAGAAAAAAACTTTACGCGAAAAAAGCGATTTATTAAAATATGGTGGGGAGACTGTTTTGACTAATTTACTTCCGGTGGTAGATGATTTTGAAAGAGCTTTAGATAATATCAAGGAGGAAGATTCACACACAAAGGAAGGAATCTTATTGATTCACAGTAAGTTCATGGCTTTCTTGTCTCAGAATGGTGTCAAGGCAATTGATGTTGAAAATCAACCTTTTGATACTGATTTTCATGAAGCTGTAACTACTTTTCCATCACAAGATGATGCATTGAAAGGGAAAATCATTGACTGTGTCCAAAAAGGCTATACTTTCCATGATAAAGTAATACGATTTGCAAAAGTGGTAGTAGCAGAGTAAAAAATAAATATATTATGTCTGAAAAAAGAGATTATTACGAAGTTCTTGGGGTAAATAAAAATGCTACCGATGAAGAAATAAAAAAAGCTTATAGAAAAAAGGCTATTGAATTTCACCCCGATAAGAACCCTGGAAATAAGGAAGCGGAAGAAAAATTTAAAGAGGCAGCGGAAGCATATGATGTGTTAGGTAATCCTCAAAAAAAGCAGCGTTATGACCAATTTGGACATGCCGGAGTAGGCGGTGCAGCTTCTTCTGGAGGTACAAATTTTGGTGGTGGTATGTCCATGGATGATATTTTTGAACATTTTGGAGATATATTTGGCGGACATTTTGGCTTTGGTGGTGGGGGAAGGCAAAGAAGGGTAAATAAGGGAACCAATCTTCGTGTCAAGGTAAAATTAACTTTAAAAGAAATTTCTACTGGCGTAGAGAAAAAAATCAAGGTAAAAAAATATGTTGTTTGTTCTTCTTGTAACGGATCTGGGGCAGCTGATAGCAATTCTGTTACGACTTGTCCAACTTGTAAGGGAACTGGAACTGTAATGCGTTTGGTAAATTCCATGTTTGGTCAAATGCAAACAAGTACCACTTGTCCAAATTGTAATGGAGAGGGTAAAATAATTACAAAAAAGTGCTCTAAATGTGGAGGAGAAGGTGTTGAGGTAGCTGAGGAAGTCATAAGTGTTAATATACCTGCCGGAGTACAAGAAGGTATGCAATTGTCATTAAACGGAAAAGGAAATGCTGCTCGTAGAGGCGGTATTAATGGTGACTTATTGGTTTTAATAGAAGAAGAAAAACATCCTGAACTTATTAGGGATGATAATGATTTAATATACAATCTGATGTTATCTTTGCCAACTGCCATATTAGGAGGTTCGGTGGAGATACCTACCATTGATGGAAAAGCTAAAATAAAGATAGAGAGTGGAACGCAATCTGGTAAAATTTTGCGACTAAAGGGTAAAGGGTTACCAAGTGTAAATTCTTATGGAACCGGTGATTTATTAGTAAATATAGGAGTCTATATTCCCGAAAATTTAACAAAGGATGAAAAGAAAATCTTTGAAAATTTCGAAAAATCGAGTTCTTTCATACCATCTAAATCAGCCAAAAATAATTATTTTAAGTAAAAGTAAATAAGAATGAATATAGCCGCCTTAGTTTCAGGAGGAGTAGATAGTTCGGTTGTCGTATATCGATTAAAAGAGATGGGGTACAATCCGACTATTTTTTATATCCGTATTGGAATGGAGGATGAAAATGGCTATATGGGTTGTTCTGCGGAGGAAGATATTGAATTAACGTCTTTCATAGCCAAAAAATATGGTTTGAAGATGGAAATAGTGTCTCTTCAAACTGAATATTGGGAACAGGTAGTAGACTATACACTTAGAACAGTTAAAATGGGTCTAACACCCAATCCGGACATAATGTGTAATAAACTCATTAAATTTGGTAGTTTTAACCAAAAATATGGCAAAGATTTTGATAAAATTGCAACTGGTCATTATGCCAATACAACAATCATTGATGGAAAATATTATTTGGCAACAGCAGTTGATAAGCGCAAAGATCAAACATATTTTTTGTCCCGAATTAATTATGGACAGCTCTCCAAACTGATGTTTCCTATAGGAGATTTGCCAAAATACAAGGTTCGCGAATTGGCTTTTCAAGAGGGTTTACCGAGTGCAGCAAGAAAAGATAGTCAAGGCATTTGTTTTTTAGGAAAAGTGAATTACAATGACTTTATCAAAAAATATATTGGAACAAAAATAGGAAAGATAGTCGAGTTAGAAACTGGTAAAATACTAGGGCAGCATAACGGATTATGGTTTCATACTATTGGGCAACGGAAAGGATTAGGACTAAGTGGTGGACCTTGGTACGTGGTTGCTAAAAATATTGAAGAAAACATTGTATATGTTTCTAATGGATATGACCCTGCTACTCAATATGGAACTTCTATTCCATTGGATGACTTTTTGTTTATTACAAAAGATACTTGGGGTTGCTTTGAGGGGAAGCAACGTATTGCGTTCAAAATCAGGCATACTCCCGAATTTACTTTTGGTTCCATTGAAATTAAAAATGGAAAATATTATATTGATTCTGAGGAAAAAATACAAGGTATTGCTCCAGGACAGTTTTGTGCTGTTTATGACGAGAGTTGTGCTGTCTGTCTAGGCAGTGGAGTTATTGCTGAATACATACTGCCAGATTTTCTTTTTTAGGTTCAGTAAAACGTACTTTCTAATGAAAAATGTCGAGTTCACGAAGATGCCATACTGCATCTCTAGACTCGACATTTTTTTGTGATTCCGAAGCGATTCGAACGCTTGACCCACGCCTTAGAAGGGCGTTGCTCTATCCAGCTGAGCTACGGAACCATTTTCGCGGAGACAAAGGTAATGATTTTTTTCTTATCGCAAGAGCTTTTCTTTGAAATTTATTAGAAGGGATAACCTACAGCAAAGTGGAGGGCTGTGTCGTCATTTATGTTCCATGTGTTATTAAATCGCCAAGCATTCGAACCTGTTTTTGATGGATCATAAGCTTTTATACCCCAATCTAAACGCAAAATAAAATAAGAAAAATCAAATCTTAATCCCATCCCATAACCTAATGCTATTTGTTTGTAAGCAGTATCAAATTGAAAATTTCCACCTTTTTGATCTCCGTAGGGTAACAAAGTCCAGACATTGCCTCCATCTGCAAATACACCTAGTTCCATCACCCAAAATAATTTTGCTCGATATTCTATATTTAAGTCTAATTTCATATCTCCTGATTGGCTCATATAATCAACAACCCCATTATTATTATATGATCCTGGTCCTAAGGTACGTACAGACCATCCTCTTACACTATTAGCACCACCTCCGTAGTAACGTTTTTCAAAAGGTAAAATATCCGAATTTCCATAAGGGGCTCCAATTCCGATTGCTACATGATAGACTATTCTATTACTTTCATCTATAAAATAGTTAAAAGAATATTCGCCATCCATTTTTACATATTGTGAGAACTTTATTTTTCCTAACATATAGGCTCCATCTTGTTTTGGAGTTTCTAAGAGGCTGCAAATTCCATAAAGAGAATTGCCCGCTGTTTCAATCCCCGCTCTAAGAGAATATCCGCTCTCTTTTCTCTGAACGGTTTGGTTAGAGTAGGAAAAATAATAACTTGTTTTTAAAATTAGGTGGTCTTCATAGCTATACTGCAAAAGAGAAGAACTATTTAAATATTTTTCTTTAAATTCTGAGGAAATAGAACCGGGAGGCAAATAAACATAACTAAAATCTAATAAATCTACACTATGTCTAACGTTTTTATTGAAATTTGGTTTCCAACGGTATTTGATGCCAAAGCCGGCAATCGTTCTCGAATAGTCAGGACGAATTTGATAGCTGTAATTGACATTAAATTCTGTTGTAGCATTTATTTCTCTTAGTGTCTCCATGTTTAAAAAGGGAAATATAAAATGAGGAAACTGCAATCCTGTTTCGCCACTTATTTCCCATGAGCTGTATGTCAATATATTACCAATACTACCAATAGCCTCATTAGAAGCTTTTAATTTTGATGTGAAATTTTCCGCTCCTTTGAAAACGTTTCGGTGTGTGTATCCAAATTTTCCTGCTACACCAAAGTCTCCATCAGAATTAGTTCCTTCCAACTCAAGGCTAAAAGATTGATTTTTATTTGGGGTAATAAGAATAATACATTCCAGTTTTTTTATACTATCATTTTCGTTTTTAACCTCTACAAAGTCTATTCGTAAAAATTTGGCAACATGCATAGCATTGATGTTACTATATGTTTTTTCTGCATCTTTTTCTGAATAATAATTGTTTGCCGAAATATATGTTTTACTATCTAGAATAGAAGGATTTACAAAAAGATTATTGTATATAAAAAGTTTATCTTTGTATGTAATTGTATCCATCTTTGCAACATTTCCATTTGAAATATCTAATACATCATTTATGAGTAAATATTTCACACTTTGTATTTTATACCTTTCGTGGGAAACTCGTAGAACGGTATTTTTGGGTCCCGTCTTTTGCATTTTTCTTATATAAATAGTCAAATCAATTTGATGATTTAATTTGCTACTATCAGCAAGATAGGTAACATACTCTTTATTAAAAAGAAAATAACCATGATTACGCAAATTTTCTGCTATACGTATGCGTTCTCTCTCTAATTGATCAATATCAAATAAATTATTCTTCTTGATAATAGCATTTGTAGTATCTGCGAATAGTAAACCTCTTATGGTGTCATTATCTATTCTATAAGAGATGTTTCCTATTTTATAAGGTTCATTACTAATAATTTCATATTGAACTCTTGCCTTTTTCTTTTTGAATGTTACAGACGATTTTATTTCAGCATTTTCATAGCCTTTGTTCGTCATATATTTTTTGAACTCCTTTTCAGAAAGAGTTACCAATGTAGAATCATAAATAACAGGAGGATTGCCTATATTCTTTAGAAATCTATTAATCCACAAAGTAGTATCTTTTCCGGATAAATTGTAAAGACCTAAGTTGAAATTAATAGCCTCGAACATTTTGGTGTTTGGTGTTTGTCTAAGATATCCAATCAAATCAACCTCCTTAACATTTTTCAAATCGGATTTAATATGAACCTGGTCCAACAAATATTTGTTATTTGGTACATACTTCGTTGAATTACAAGCAGTAAGCAATGTAATTACGAGAAAAGATATATTGAATAATTTTGATCTCATTTACCGAAAATTGTACAAATTTAGCATAAATAAGCCTTAATAGCAATTTCTTTCGTAAATTCGCAAAAGAAAAAATATGCAATCATAAATTTCATAATATGCTGACCAAAAATAAGATAAAACTTATAAATTCTCTATCCGTAAAGAAAAATCGATTGAATTATGGTTTGTTCGTTGCAGAGGGCAAAAAAACTATTGAGGATTTACTTGATAACTTTTTATGTGAAATGCTTTTTTATATTTCTAATGTAGAAAATAAATATTATGCTGATTGTCAAGAAGAAATAACAAAGAGTGAACTAAATAAAATTAGTTTTTTAGAACATCCTCAAGAAATGTTGGCGATTTTCAAGATGCCTGTACATTCTTTTAATGTAGAAAATTTATTAGGTAAATTAACCCTTGTTCTAGATAATATACAAGATCCTGGAAATCTTGGCACAATTATTCGGATAGCTGATTGGTTCGGAATTGAAAATATTATTTGCTCTATTGGAACCGCAGATGCTTATAGTCCAAAAACGGTACAAGCTACCATGGGTGCAATAGGTAGGGTAAAAATATTTTATCATAATTTATCTGATTTTTTTGAAATTCTTGATAACCGTTTACCAATATATGGTAGTATGCTGGATGGAGAAGATATTTACTCCCAATGCCTTTCAAATGAGGGAATTATAGTTATGGGAAATGAGGGTAATGGAATAAGTAAAGAAGTTGAACAATGGATAAAACGAAGAATATTTATTCCGAATTATCCTACTGGCAGGAAAACTTCCGATTCGTTAAATGTAGCAGTTGCGACTGCCATTGTATGCTCTGAATTTAGAAGAAGATAGCAGATAGGAGAGTGTCTTTCTTTATTCTAATGGTTGAGAAATCAATATTTTCCAATAAAAACAAATTATTTATTTTTTCCCCAACTTTTATTGTCTCACAACCAAGAATACTTATCATATCAAAAATATTCTTCTTTGGATTGTCGCTTTGTAATTCTCGAAAATCTTGAATCTTAGGAATTACATTGGTTTTTACCGAAAAAATAATTCCATTATAAAATAGAGTGGCAGCTCTCTCTTTTGTGAGTATTGAAATTTCTTTAATAATCTTATCAGAGTTTATTTCAATTACCCCTCCCTTCAAAAAATTATTATCAGAAATTACTATATATTGAGCTGCAACACATTCCATTTATTTTGCTTTATTAGCATTTAAGGTATCTTTTTTTAGATAATAACCTTTTTCAATCAAACTTTTCTGTTTTTCTAATCTTGATACGACACTGTCATATACACGTTTATATATTTTAGGATGTCGGGCGTACCATGCAATAGAACTATCCAATTCAGCTAAAGTAATTTCATGCTTCATTAAAATGTTATTGTAATAAACATTAGAGGTAGAATGGTTATTCTGATTTAGTAGATTTTGTTCTGACATTCCTTCAACCAAATGAACATCAACCATAACGTCAACCATTTTTTTTTCTTGTAAAACACCCCGATTATACCTTTCTCCACAAGAAAAAAAGAGGAAAGGAAGGAGTATACACAAACATAGTTGACTTTTTATGAAATTCATTTTGATACCTTGTTTTTAAAAATTTTCTTTTCAAATATTATAATAAGAATAACTCCGACAGTAATGCAAGAATCTGCAATATTGAATACTGGTGCGAAAAAAGTAAACTCTTGACCTCCTACCATTGGAATCCAGTTCCAAAAATTTCCTTGGATAAGAGGAAAATATAACATATCTACAACTTTCCCATAGAATATATGTGCGTATCCTTGTCCAAAAGGAACGAATTTTGCAATCTCAAAAGGTGTACTTTCAGAAAAAATTTGACCATACAAAATCGAGTCTATTATATTACCAAAAGCACCTGCGAATATTAAACATACTGGTACTAATAATGTATATTCGCTATCTTTTTTTATAGATAAAAAAAGATAATAACCTATTGCCAAAGAAGCTATTATCCTAAAAATGGTAAGATATTTCTTATCGAACAAAGACATACCAAAAGCCATGCCCTTATTTTCCACAAAATGTAGACGAAACCAGCCCGTAATTTGAATTTCCTCACCCAAAAAGAAACTCGTTTTAATCCAAATTTTGAAGATTTGGTCTAAAATTAATAGCGAAAATATAAGAGAGACACTAATAAGTGCCTTTTTGGTTATCTGTGTTGTCATACATAAACAAACCACCTCGATGAAAAACTATCGAAGTCGCAAGAATTTTATTTTTTTTCAGATTCCTTTGCTTCTATACTAAGTGTAGCATGTGGAACTGCACGTAAACGTTCTTTAGGAATCAGCTCTCCTGTTTCACGGCAAATGCCATAAGTTTTGTTTTCTATCCGCACCAAGGCGGCTTGTAAGTGTTGAATAAATTTCATTTGACGTTGAGCCAAACGTCCAGCTTCTTCTTTAGACATAGTTGTTGCACCTTCTTCCAATACTTTAAAAGTAGGGGATGTGTCAGTTGTGTCATTACCATCCAAATTATTAAGCGCTGCCTTAAGTTGTTCATAATCAACAAAAGCTTTATCCAGTTTCTCTTTAATGATGTCGCGGAATTCTTCTAATTCAGCGTCAGAATATCTCGTTTTTTCGCTCATAGTAGTAATTTTATTAATGTTTGAAACCTTTATGCGAATATACTTCCTTGTTTCTTAAAATCAAAATTAAAGGCTGTTAAAATCAGGTATATATTTTATATTTTCTCTATAGAAATGTTGAGTATGTCTTTTTCTATTTCTAATGCTATAGAATTGCTCACCTTGTTAACAATTTTTATTGAATTAGCCAGGGTTTGACTTGCGATGTAACTGTTGTAAGCAATGATAGATTCGTTGAATTTGGAATGACTTTCTACATTAACTACAATCTTATCTGTAATATCAAAGCCACTTGATTTGCGAATATTTTGAATACGATTAATTAATTCTCGAGCTATTCCTTCTTTTTGAAGTTCATCTGTAATAGTAATATCCAAAGCTACCGTAAATTTTCCTTCATTGGCAACTAACCAACCTGGAATATCTTCTGAGAAGATTTCTACATCTTCAACTGAAACATCTATTTGTTCATTATTCACAGTGAATAAGAATGAGCCATTCTTCTCAAATTCTAGAATTTCCTTTTGTGGCATTTCTTGGAGCATAGAGGCAATCTGTTTCATGTTTTTGCCACATTTTGGACCTAATTTTTTAAAATCAGGCTTAATGCTTTTTACAAGAACGCCAGCAGAACCGTCAACAAATTTTATCTCCTTTACGTTTACCTCGTTTATTATTAATTCTTTAATCGCCATTATATTGTTTTTCATTTCATCTTCCAAAATAGGAATCATGATAGAAGAAAGCGGTTGACGAACTTTGATATTTACTTTTTTACGCAAAGCTAATACCATAGATGTAATAGTTTGTGCAACATCCATGCGGTTTTCCAACAACTTATTTATTAAATTCTCGTTGTAAGTTGGGAATTTTGTTAAATGAACAGATATATTGGTATCCTTTCCTGTAACGTTGTTCAAATCAAGGAATAACTGATCAGCGAAGAATGGTGCGATAGGGGCCATTAACCTCGAAATGGTTTCCAAACAAGTATAGAGAGTTTGATAGGCGGAGAGTTTGTCTTGTGTCATTGTTCCCGCCCAATAACGTCTACGATTTAAACGAACATACCAATTGCTTAAATTGTCTGAAACAAAATTAGAAATAGCACGTCCTGCTCTTGTTGGCTCGTAATCAGCATAATTCGCATTTACTTCCTTGACTAATGTATTCAGCAATGAAATAATCCATTGATCAATCTCAGGACGTTTATTTATAGGCACCTCAGCTTCTTCGTATTTGAAATTATCAACATTTGCGTAAAGAGCAAAAAATGAATAGCTGTTATAAAGTGTTCCAAAAAACTTTCTGGTTACTTCTTCGACACCTTCCGTATCAAATTTTAAATTGTCCCATGGCGAAGAGTTTGTCATCATGTACCAACGAAGAGCATCAGAACCATACTTTTCGATGCTTGAGAATGGATCGATACCGTTTCCCAGACGTTTAGACATCTTGTTTCCATTTTTGTCCAACACCAATCCATTAGAAATAACATTTTTGAATGCTACTGAACCACGAATCATGGTACTAATAGCATGTAAAGTAAAGAACCAGCCTCTTGTTTGATCAACTCCTTCAGAAATAAAATCAGCAGGAAAGAAGCTTCCTGAATCAATAAGACTTTTGTTTTCAAACGGATAATGCAATTGAGCATAAGGCATTGCACCGGAATCAAACCAAACATCTACTAAATCCAATTCACGTTTCATGCGCTTTCCACTTGCTGAGACAAGGACTATTTCATCAACATAGGGACGGTGTAAATCAATATTTTCAATAGCGTAATTTTCAGCAGTATATTGACCTACTTTAAAGTTTTTGTATGGATTTTGAGTCATGAAACCCGCTGAGATTGATTTTTCAATTTCAGAAAATAATTCTTCTATGGAGCCAATACAAATTTCTTCAAATCCATCTTCAGTCCGCCAAATAGGAAGAGGTGTTCCCCAATAACGACTACGACTTAAGTTCCAATCCTGTAAATTTTCCAACCATTTACCAAACCGACCTGTTCCAGTTGATTGAGGTTTCCAATTGATACTTTCATTTAAAGTCATCATCTGCTCACGACAAGCTGTTGTGCGTATAAACCAACTGTCTAAGGGATAATATAAAACTGGTTTGTCTGTACGCCAGCAATGAGGATAATTGTGTGTATGTTTTTCTATTTTGAAAACAAGACCTTGTTGTTTCAACATCATACAGATAGAAATATCAAGAGTCTCGTCTTGCTCTGTCAAATTTTTATCGTAAGCATTTTTCACAAAACGTCCAGCAAACTCCTTGTATAAAGGACTATTAAGATTTGATTTTACATATTTTTCATCCAAATCCTCAAGGCTGAAGAATTTACCTGTTTTATCTACCATTGGTTGCTTGTTTCCATCCTTGTCTATTAATAACATTGGTGGAATTCCATTTTGTTTAGCAACACGGTCATCGTCAGCACCAAAAGTAGGTGCGATATGAACAATACCGGTACCATCTTCAGTTGTTACGAAATCACCCGTAATAACACGGAAAGCTCCTTGTCCCGGATTTACCCAAGGAATAAGTTGTTCATATTGAATTCCAGATAATTCATATCCTTTACATTCGGCTAAAACCTTGAATGGTATATTTTTATCACCATGTTTATAATCTTCCAATCCTAAATCCGCATTTTTTTGATTAAAATGTACACTTACCAAGTCTTTTGCCAAAATTAATGTAACAGGATTTCCTGTATATGGGTTAAATGATTTAACTAATGCATAAGTGATGTTTGGACCAACACAAAGAGCCGTATTAGATGGTAATGTCCAAGGAGTTGTTGTCCAAGCTATGAAATAGCAATTGCCATCAATTTTTCCATCAAATGGCAATTTGTTTTTATCAGACACTTTGAATTGTGCAACACAGGTGGTGTCTTTTACATCACGATAGCATCCCGGTTGATTAAGTTCATGCGTACTTAAACCAGTTCCGGCGGCTGGAGAGTAGGGCTGAATAGTATAACCTTTATATAATAGCCCTTTATTATACAGTTGTTTCAAAAGCCACCAAAGTGTTTCTATATAACGATTATCGTAGGTAATATAAGGTTTTTTCATGTCTACCCAATATCCCATTTTGGTTGTTAAATCTTCCCATTCTTGAGTGTACTTCATTACATCTTTACGACAAGCAGCATTGTAGTCATCTACTGAAATTTTCTTACCAATATCTTCTTTCGTAATACCTAATGACTTTTCAACACCAAGTTCTACTGGTAGTCCGTGCGTATCCCATCCTGCTTTTCGTTTTACCTGAAAACCTTTCATTGTTTTATATCTACAAAAAGTATCTTTAATGGTGCGTGCCATAACATGGTGAATGCCGGGCATTCCGTTAGCAGATGGAGGCCCTTCGTAGAAAACAAAAGCAGGAGAACCTTCTCGAATTGCTATACTTTTATGAAAAATGTCATTTTTATCCCATTGTTTAAGGATTTCTTTATTTATTTCCGAAAGATTTAGATTTGAATATTCAGTGAATTTGTTACTCATAATAGCATATTGTTAAAAAGCACACAAAGGTAAAAAAACAACTAATAAGAAAAAAGGATATTAAATCAACTTTATTATCCATATAACATAAATTTGGCTTTTATTAGAATATATAAAAGCCAAATTTGCAATTTCTTTTAAAATTTATCTATTTTCTCATTCTATTAATGGAACGAACAAGATTCTCATCTTTTCTAATGGCTTTTATTGCTAAATAAGAAAAAACAATATTAGCAAGTGGAATAACAATGCCTGATTTTAGTGTAAATGTATTAATTTCTCCACAATATTTTTTTCCTAAATACAAGTAAATAAGAATAATACCGTAAAATAGTATCGTCAAAATTATAGAGATAAAATTTAGACGTATTTGTAAGATTCTTTTTTTATAAAGAAAAATACTTATAAATGACAATGTTGGTATAATGATAGCTAATATGGTATAGGGTAGGAATGGATAAACAATTTTTTTTTCAGGAGAAAAAATACCCATAAAATTAACAGTGTAAGAAAAATTATTTACATCTATAAATTGGGCTATAGGTAAAAAAAATAAAAGACTTCCAAGAATTGAAATGGCTAATAAGTATACTGTTTGAATTCGTTGTATCATCGGTTTTTTCTCTCATTTTAAAGTAAAAGAGGGTGAGACTAAAAAAGAAAAAAGTCCGTAGAAATTAATTACGGACTTTTTTGTCAATTTTTTTGCTAAAATTATTTTGCAGGAGCAGCAGCAGGAGCAGCAGCAGGAGCAGCAGCAGGAGCAGCAGCAGTAGCATCAGCAGCAGGAGCTTCAGCAACAGGAGCTTCTTCTACAACAGGAGCAGCTTCTACAGCAGGTTCTGTTGCAACTTCTTCAGTAGCAGGAGCTGCTTCTTCTTCAGATGCACTTTCTTTTGAACAAGATGCGAAAGACACTGCAACAACAGTAGCAAAAAACAATACTAACTTTTTCATTTTTTTTTAGTTTTTAAAAGATTAAACAATGATTTCTGTTTTTTATTTCGGACAAAGGTATCTATTTATTTTTATCTGCAAACAAAAAAAATATAAAAATTTATGTTAATTAATGTAAAAATTATAAATCGTTGTAAGTAAATAACTTATACAAAGTCTATAAATTGATATTTGTGTATAAATATCGCTTAATGCTGCGTTTTGGCGTCTTAACGAATTCGTTGGGGTATAAATGAATCTTTGTCAGGTTTTCGTAACTTGCCAGCGTCTTATTTAACTCATTTCTATTTTCTTCCATTATTAATTCCAAATCTTGTTGAGTCATATTTGATTCATCTGAAGCTTCATAGTCAGGATAAACTAACGCATACAATCTTCCTCCCTTTTCGACGACTAAACTCTCCATTACGAAAGGCATATTATTTAGCTTTGCTTCTATTTCCTCAGGGTATATATTTTGACCATTAGAACTTAAAATCATGCTTTTAGAGCGCCCTCGGATATATATGTTAGAATCTCTATCAATAGTTCCTAAATCTCCAGTTTTTAGCCACGAGTCTTCGGTAAATACTTCTTTGGTTGCATTTTCGTTTTTGTAATAGCCCATCATAACATTTTCTCCTTTAACTAAAATTTCTCCTACAGTATTATAAGGATCTGGAGAATCTATTTTAACTTTCATTGTATCAAGAACTTTACCCGCCGAAGTTGGAATAAAATTTTTATGATTAGAATAAGAAATAAGAGGTCCACATTCTGTCATGCCATAACCTATGGTAAAAGGAAATTTTATTTTTTGCAAGAATTTTTCAACCTCTTGATTTATAGGAGCTCCCCCTATAATAATTTCGGTAAATTTACCTCCAAATGAATTAACAAGTTTTTTATTTATTTGTTCATACATCTTATCATTTAATATAGGAATATTCAATGCAAATCGGATTCCCCTTTTATTTAAAGATGGTAAAATCGACTTTTTATATATTTTTTCGATAATGAGAGGAACCATAAAAATAACGGTTGGGCGTATTTCTTCAAATGCTTTTACAAGAACTTTTGGACTTGGTATTTTATTAAGGAAATAGATGTGTGAACCGGAACAAGTTCCAACAAGAAAATCGAATGCACAACCATATGCATGTGCTAATGGTAGAAAAGAAAGAACTCTACTTTTTTTATGTAATAATTTAGTGTTAAAACCAAAAGTAATATTTCCTGCTAAATTGTTTCCTGAAAGCATTACGCCTTTACTAAATCCTGTCGTTCCGGATGTATAGCTGAGCATTGCTAATTCACTATTAGACCTATCAGCATAATTCAGATCTTGAGGAGAAAGTCCTTTAGGATATTTTTGGTTATAAATAGATTGAATCTGAGTCATTACTTTTTGAACTCCGGCTCCATCTTTTTGATTTAAACATCTGAAATCATCTATGGAAAAAGAGGCTAGGATAGTTTCCATTTTTTCTTCTTCCAAATTATCCCAGATATTATCACTGCAAAATAAAAAAACCGATTCAGAGTGATTTACAATGTGATGAACGTCATTTGGATTAAAATCTTGCAAAATAGGAACAATAACTGCCCCATAGGTAATTACTGCAAGGTACGTAATAACCCAGTGAGGGGTATTTTTACCAATTAAGGCTACTTTATCTCCGTGTGATAGTTTTGTTTGTTCAAATAAAATATGTAATTCTTCTATTTTCTTAGCAGCCTGACCATAGGTAAAAGAAGTTCCTTTTGTATAGTCTGTGAAAGCGGTCTGATCCCAATTTTCTTTGAAACTCTTTTCGAAAAGTTTAATAAAATTTTCTTCAATCATACTTTTGCACATTTTATTTAAATTTGTGCAAAAATAAAAAAAACACACAAAATTGAAAAGAGTTTTGTGCAAACAATATGAAGCAAAATTACAAACCTTTTAATTTTGCTTCATTCCAAAGTTCATCCATTTCGGATAATGTCATATTCGACAGATTTAGCCCTCTCTTTTTAGTTTCTGATTCTACATAATTAAATCTGCGGATAAACTTTTGATTGGTACGCTCTAAAGCATTATCAGGGTTTATATTGTACAACCGTGCTGCATTGATTAAGCTAAAAAAAAGGTCTCCGAATTCAGCTTCCATTTGATCTTCGTTTTGATCATCAATTTCCTTGTTCAATTCAGTTATTTCTTCTTGAACCTTGATCCAAACATCTTCTTTTTTGTTCCAATCAAACCCTGCACTTCTGGCCTTATCTTGTATCCTATGTGCTTTTATCATGGAAGGAAGTCCATCAGGAACTCCACCTAAAATAGTTTTGTTTCCATCTTTTTCCTTTAATTTTAATTGTTCCCAATTTTTTTCTACCTGTAGAGAGGTGTTTGCTTCTACGTTTCCAAAAATATGGGGATGACGAAATATTAGTTTTTCGGACAAGGATTTACATACTTCTGCGATATCAAATTCTTTTTTTTCTTCCGCGATTTTGGCATAAAACAGTATGTGTAATAGTATATCTCCCAATTCCTTTTTTATATCCCCGGAATTTTGTTTCAGGATGGCATCTGATAACTCAAAAGTTTCTTCTATTGTCAATACTCTCAAACTTTCATTTGTTTGTTTCTTGTCCCAAGGACACTTCTGTCTTAATTCATCGAATATCTCCAATGTCTTTTGAAAAGCTTCTAATTTTTCTTTCATATTTTTTATGGTGGGTGAAAGCACAAAACTCGCAAATAATATTTTGGTATACAATATTTAGCGGGAATAAAAATCATTTTTCTGGGGAAAAATATAGTATCGATTTAAATATTCAATTTTAAGAGGCCTATAAATTGATTATTTAATTGTTTATCAATGTCTTATATTCATTTTTATTGTTTAATAATTATCTAAAATAGAAATTGACAAAAATATACCTCCCAAAACAAATAAAATGGTGGAGTATAGTTTCCATTTTTATACATTTGTAACAATTAAGAAGAAAATTAATCAAATAAGAAGATATTTAATTTTTATTGTTTAATTTTTTGACGTCTTTGTGAATGCGTTTTACGATTGTAATCAAACGTCAAACGACCTCAATGTCTTCCAACTATTTTATTGTATAAAATACTATAAATCATTTATTTATAGTGTTTTTCTAAACCATAAGTTTATAATTTTACATACAATATGAAAAATGCCCATATATTTAATGAAAATAAAATAGAGGGAGTTATTCATTTTGCAGCATTAAAAGCA
>DAIMYQ010000008.1:0-11829 GCA_036734385.1 Paludibacteraceae bacterium
AAAAAAATCTTTCAAAGTTAGTATTACTTTCTAAGGTTCTCAATTTTTTTACGGGAAAATATTTCCTTTTTTTGTGTTTTAAAACATACCTTTTTACAAAAAATTGACACGAAGAATCTATTTTCATATGCAATAAATTGGCTAAACGGAGAAGTTATAAATCGGAACTTTTTACTACATTTGCGAATCAAAAACAATATATCATTTGTATGAAAAAATGTGTGCTTCTTTTATTGGTACTTATCAATGCACAAATAATACTTGCTCAAACGAATACATTCATTAACGAAAAAGAAATTGTAAGCCTTATAAACTCCCTACGTACAGAAGGTTGTAAATGCGGGAATGAAGAGGTAAAACCTGTTACAGAAGTAGTTTGGAGCAAGAAATTAGCTGAAATAGCACAAAAACACAGTCTACAATTACACGATTATTCTGCACAAATGCAAACAAAAGATTTCGTTTACCTAAGTCATGTAGGTACCGATGGTTCTACCACTGAACAACGACTGCAAAATGCAGGTTGTAAAACAAATTTAGTAGTCGAAAACATCGGATACGTAGAAGGCAAAGAAGATGCTATTGTTGATTATTGGATAAACAACCCCGAATCATGCAAAAATCTGATGAACAAAAAAGTAACAACAATCGGTGTTGGTCGAGCAGAAAATTTTTGGACAATAATACTAACAACCCCTATCTATTGAAAATATTTTTTATCTTTGCATGTTTAAACTCGAAAAAATATATTAACCCTATAAATAACTGATATGCAAACAATTGACAATTTTAACTTTGCCGGTAAAAAGGCATTCGTTCGTGTAGATTTCAATGTGCCTGTAGATGAAAATTTCAACATCACAGATGATACTCGTATTCGTGCAGCATTGCCTACTTTAAAAAAAATATTGAAGGACGGTGGTAGCTTGATCATCGCTTCACACATGGGTCGTCCGAAAAAAAATCCGGATCCTAAATATTCCTTGAAACACATTTTAGATCACGTTTCCAAATTATTAGGCGTTGACGTAAAATTTGCCCCTGATTGTGCTCAGGCAGCTCAAGCTGTTGCAAGCCTAAAACCGGGAGAAGCCATCTTACTCGAAAATCTTCGTTTTTATGCTGAAGAAGAAGGTAAGGCTCGTGGTTTGGCAGATGATGCAAGCGACGATGAAAAAGCTGCTGCTAAAAAGGTAATCAAAGAGAGCCAAAAAGAATTTACAAAGACATTAGCTTCTTATGCAGACTGTTACGTAAACGATGCATTTGGAACAGCTCACCGTGCACATGCTTCTACTGCTTTGATTGCTAAATATTTTGACGAAAAGAACAAAATGTTCGGTTATTTAATGGAAAAAGAAGTTATTGCTGTTGAGAAAGTTATGACAGATACAGCTCGCCCATTTACAGCTATTATGGGTGGTTCTAAGGTTTCTTCTAAAATCGACATTATAGAGAACCTTTTAACTAAGGTTGACAACTTGATTATTGCAGGTGGTATGACTTACACCTTTACAAAAGCCCTTGGCGGTAAAGTGGGCGGTTCTATTTGTGAAGAAGATAAATTGGATTTGGCTCTTGATTTATTAGAAAAGGCTAAAAAAAATGGCGTAAAAATGGTGCTTGCAGTTGATGCCAAGATTGCTGATAGTTTCTCAAACGATGCTAAAACCAAATTCGTTCCTGTTGACGAAATTCCTGATGGATGGGAAGGTCTTGACATAGGTCCAAAAACAGAAGAAATATTTGCCGATGTTATAAAAAATTCTAAAACTATCCTCTGGAACGGTCCTACCGGCGTTTTTGAATTTGAAAACTTTACAAGCGGTTCTCGTTCTGTTGCTAATGCCATCGTTGAAGCAACTAAAAAAGGAGCATTTTCTCTTGTAGGTGGCGGTGACTCTGTTGCTTGTGTAAACAAATTCGGTGTAGCTGATAAAGTAAGTTATGTATCTACCGGTGGCGGTGCACTACTTGAAGCTATCGAAGGTCGTGTATTACCGGGAATCGAAGCTATTCGCGGCTATTAATATTCCGATATTTTTCTATAAAAAAGGCTCTGTTGAAATAATCTAACAGAGCCTTTTTGCTATAAATTATAAATCCGGAAAGGCAGGTATATAATCTATGAATTCATAAGATAGCTTTTCGTAGTCTAATCGACAACAAAAATGTCTTTTACCATTACTCACTAATAAATATCTCACACACAATGTGCTGTTATAACGCATGATTTGTTCAAAAACAGCTTGCGTAATATTAACTGATGGAGCTTTGTATTCAATAATCATAACAGGCTCTTTAGCTGTATTATAAACGACTGTATCACACCTTTTTACAGTATTATTCAAATGCAACATACATTCATTAAAAAGCAAAGTCTTGGGAAAATGCTTTTCTTGCACTAAATATTCACAAAAATGCTGACGGACCATCTCTTCAGGAGTTGCACGGACATACTTACTTCTATATTTGTCAAAAATATAAACGTTCTCCTTTTCTTTTTTGATGTGAAATGTATAACTCGGTAAGTTAAATTCTAACATTTTTACTATTTTTGCTATTGTTTACAAAACACAAAAGTATGAAAACAAAACAAGAAATCATACAAAATTGGCTTCCTCGTTACACGGAGAGACCTTTGGAAGACTTCTCAAACCTCATTCTTCTTACAAATTTTAATCATTACGTTGATAAATTTGCCGAATGGAATGATGTACCGGTTAAAAACGGAAGTATGAGAAATGCTTCTGCTAACGGAATTACTATTATTAATTTTGGAATGGGAAGTCCGAACGCTGCATTAATTATGGATATTTTGCCAGCCATTAACCCAAGAGCTGTATTGTTTTTGGGCAAATGTGGAGGCCTAAAAGATAAGAACAAATTGGGTGATTATATTTTGCCAAGTGCTGCAATTAGAGGGGAAGGAACTTCTAATGACTATTTTCCGCCCGAAATACCCGCTTTGCCGGCTTTTAGCCTCCAACGTGCCGTTTCTTCTAACATTCGAGATTTAGGCAAAGATTACTGGACAGGAACGGTCTATACAACAAACCGCAGGGTTTGGGAACATGATGAAATTTTTTGCGAATATTTAAGAAAAACAAGGGCAATGGCGGTTGATATGGAAACTGCCACCCTATTTTCTGTGGGTTTTCACAACAATATTTCTATTGGTGCCCTTCTGTTGATTTCAGATATGCCATTGCAAAAAGACGGCATAAAAACATCTGAAAGTGACAAAAAAGTCACATCAGATTTTGTAGATGAACACCTTAAAATAGGCATCAAATCTCTCAATTCAATAAAAGATAACAGTAAAACTATCAGACATTTACGTTACGAATAATCATTTTAAAAATTCAAGATAACATTGGCAAAACAAGAACTTACATACCAACAAATTATCAAGCAAATACATGAACGTAAGTTTGCACCTGTTTATCTACTAATGGGTGAAGAGCCTTATTACATTGATTTAATTACCAATTTGATTGAAAACACTGCATTGACACCCGACGAACAAACGATGAACCAAATCGTTCGTTACGGAAAAGATACTGATGTTAAAACCATTATTAACGAGTGCCGACGGTTTCCGATGATGTCTTCCCATCAGGTAATTGTTTTGAAAGAGGCTCAAATGATGGATAAAATCGAGGAGCTTGAATTATATTTGCAAAAACCCCAACCTACTACCATCTTAGTCATTGCCTACAAATACAAAAGTGCAGATAAAAGAAAAAAATGGTCATTGTTGGCAGAACAACATGGCGTTGTTTATAATTCGCAAAAATTACGTGATTATGAACTTCCAACGTTTATAGAAAATCTGTTGAAGGAAAAAAATATCGGAATTGATACAAAAGGAGTAAATATGCTTACCGAATTTGTTGGTAACGATCTAAGTCAACTGACAAGTGTCATTAACAAGTTAAGTATTTTATTACCCCAAGATAAAAAAATTATTACGCCTGAATTAATCGAAAAGAACATTGGAATTAGCAAAGACTACAATGCTTTTGAACTAATCAACGCATTAATTAATAGAGATGTATTGAAATCAAATCGTATTGCACTCTATTTTGGTCAAAATGAAAAAGAGCACCCTATTCAAGCAACTCTTGCCGTACTTTTTAATTATTTTGCCAACCTCATGTGTTATCATTACCTGACAAATAAAGACAATGCAAACGTGGTAAAAGAACTGAGAATTAATCCTTACTTTGTAAAAGATTATGTACTTGGTGCAAAAAATTTCAATAAAATGCAAAATTTCAAAATCATATCTTACATCAGGGAATACGACGCAAAATCGAAAGGTATTTGCAATAGCTCAGCAAGCGGTGGAGAACTAATCAAAGAGCTTGTTTTTAAGATTCTGCACTAAAAAAACAGTAATGAGGATAATTCTTCATACACCCATCGTTTCACTTCATTTAAATCGTTGCTAAAGCTCTGCATTTGAGCAAACAGGGAAAGAGCCTTACTCTTATCTCTTTCTGAAACAAAGAGACAAAAATTAACAAAGACTTGTCCCATTTTGGGAGTAAAATCAATATTTTCAAAAGAAAACAAGCTGTTAATTTCAACTATATCTATGTTTTTCTTGAGACACTGAGTGGCTAAAATGTATGCGGACATTATTTCCTTTTCATTTCCTGACCCTCGCCATTTTTGTATAATTTCTTTCACAAATGGCGAATCTACAAACAAAAAAGCACAAGAAAAATCGATTAATTCGACAGAATGGCACTCAACAAGCCACTTATCAATTTGAGGTAACGTTAATTTTTCGGCAGGATATAGTAAGATGGCTAAAATTTTCGTTTCCCTAATCGGCAGATTCCACAAATGCTGAGCCAACACATCATCCTTTTCATAAGTACCAGCTAACTGTTTAAGTACTGGCAAAGAAACACCATAATTTAATTTATAACGTAGTCCCTTTTCTTTCATTGAATCCGAAACAACACCATTCATGGTCAAATGAAGTTGACGTTTAATTGCAATTATCTTATTTTCAATACTTTCGTTATAAGGTAAATAAGCCATATTTTTAACTTAATATTTGCAAAGATACCTATTTTGTATAGTTTTGCCAACACAGAACATATGAAAATCTTTTCGAGAAAAACAGCAAGGGTATTGCACAAAAAAAAACAAAACATTACCTTTGTGGCGTTTAAAATCAATGGTGATTGTAGCTCAGTTGGTTAGAGCGTCGGATTGTGGTTCCGAAGGTCACGGGTTCGACCCCCGCCCTTCACCCAAAATATTTTAGCCATTTAAAAGAGGTTTAATTTGAATTCAAATTAAACCTCTTTTATTAAAAAAGACGACCGCAAATTCCTCAATGTTAAACGATTCATCTCATAAACCCTTGAGAAATAATACAGCCGTCTATATCACAAGTAACACCCGAAACGTCAAGCCCATTCAAAATCACCAAAACATATAAATGGATTCTTTTCTCGATCAGTATAGTAATGCATTTTTTCAACAAAAATAATCTTACACAACCTTTATTTTGCAGACCTCCTTTATTGGATATTGAATTCTCTTAGAAATACAGTCAAATATAACATTTAAATATTAAAATCAATGTTCAAATGATTTAATTTTAACCTAAAAAACACTTTTTTATCATTATTATTGTTTTTATACTCTAATTGCAATCAAAATCTTCCTTTCAAAACTCATTTTCCAAAAATATTACCTAACTTTGTGGCTTTAGTATTTTTAGAATCTTTAGGTAACAAATATGATTAACATTACATTTCCAGATGGTTCTGTCCGTCAATATGACAAAGGAATTACAGGCTTACAGATAGCCGAAAGTATAAGTCAACGCTTAGCACAAGAGATTATTGCTGTTGGAGTAAATGACACCGTTACAGAAGTTAACAGACCCATAACGACAGATGCTAGCATAAAGCTGTACAAATGGGAAGATAACGAGGGGAAACACGCTTTTTGGCACACTTCTGCTCACCTTATGGCAGAAGCCTTGCAAGAATTATATCCAAACATTAAATTTGGAATTGGACCTGCCATTGAAAGTGGTTTCTACTACGATATTGATACAGAAGATTATAGCATAAAAGAAACTGATTTCCCCACTATCGAAGCAAAAATAGCAGAAATAGTAGCTCGCAAAGAGAATGTAGTGCGTGAAGAAATTTCAAAAGCCGATGCATTAACATTATTCTCTTCAAAAAACGAAACTTACAAAGTTGAACTCATCAACGATTTGGAAGACGGTACAATTACATTGTACAAACAAGGTAATTTTGTAGACTTATGTAAAGGACCTCACCTTACCAATACAGCTGATATCAAAGCGTTCAAACTTCTTAGTCTCGCCGGTGCCTATTGGCGTGGCGATGAAAAAAGAAAACAGCTGACACGTATCTATGGAATTTCATTCCCAAAGAAAAAAATGTTGGATGAATACTTAACCTTTTTGGAAGAAGCAAAAAAGCGTGACCACCGAAAAATTGGAAAAGAAATGGAACTTTTTGCTTTTTCTCAATCGGTAGGACAAGGTTTACCTTTATGGCTACCAAAAGGAACAATGTTACGCGACCAATTGGAAGATTTCCTAAAAAGAGTACAAAAAAAATACGGATACTTACAAGTCCGTACTCCTCACATCGGACTAAAAGACCTTTGGGTAACATCTGGTCACTATGCAAAATATGGTAAAGATTCTTTTCAACCAATACATACACCACAGGAAGGCGAAGAATATTTATTGAAACCAATGAATTGCCCCCATCACTGTGAAATATACAAAACAGCTCCACGCTCCTACAAAGATTTACCGCTGCGTTATGCAGAATTTGGAACTGTCTATCGTTACGAACAAAGTGGTGAGCTGCACGGACTTACACGCGTACGTAGTTTCACTCAGGATGATGCACACATTTTCTGCCGTCCAGACCAATTGAGAGATGAATTTATGAAGGTCATGGATATTATCTTCATTATTTTCAGAGCACTTAATTTTGAAAATTTCGAAGCTCAAATTTCTTTACGCGACCCAAATAACAGGGAAAAATATATCGGTAGTGATGAAAACTGGGAAAAATCAGAACAAGCTATTGTTGAAGCTTGTAAAGCAAAGGGACTACCGGCAAAAGTAGAACTTGGAGAAGCAGCATTCTATGGTCCTAAACTTGACTTTATGGTAAAAGATGCTATCGGTCGTCGTTGGCAATTAGGAACAATTCAAGTCGATTATAACTTGCCTGAACGCTTCGAATTAGAATACACCGGTTCGGACAACCAAAAACACCGTCCGGTTATGATTCACCGTGCACCTTTTGGTTCTATGGAACGTTTTGTCGCTGTTCTTATTGAACATACAGGAGGTAAATTTCCTCTTTGGCTCACTCCTGACCAAGTTGTTATTTTACCTATCAGTGAAAAATACAATGATTATGCAAAACAGGTTACAGATGCTCTTGTCATGGAAGACATACGTGCAACTTTAGACGATCGTAACGAAAAGATAGGAAGAAAAATTCGTGACAATGAATTAAAGAAAATACCTTATATGATTATCGTTGGTGAAAAAGAAACTGAAAATCAAGAAATATCTGTCCGCAAACAAGGCGACGGAGATAAAGGAACATTCAAAGTTGAAGATTTTGCAAAAATGATAAACGAGGAAGTGAATCAAATGACAAAGAAATTTCTATCTTAAAACCCATAAAAAGAAATAACATGAAAAAGAAAATTGCATTATTTCTAGCATTGTCGGTATCAGGTACATGCTATATGTACGGAAAAGAAGCCAAAGTTACATTTGAAGAATTACCCCAAAAGGCACAAACATTTGTTAATGCAAACTTTAAAGAACAACCTATTAAGGAAATTGTAAAATCTACAGAGGAAGAAATAGATACGTATAAGGTTTCTCTAAAAAATAAAACAGCAATTGAATTTGACCAAACAGGAACATGGAATGAAGTAAAAGTAAAAAAAGGAGCAATTCCAAATACTTTATTACCGACTACCATCTCTGAATATATAAAAAACAACTACTCATCAATGCCTATCAAAGAGGTCGAAAATGATGGATATAACATAGAGGTGAAACTCAAAAATAATATGGAACTTGACTTCAATGTTGATGGTGAATTAGTAAAAAAAGAGGTGCAAAAATAAATTTAAAATAAAGTTTCATTTTTAACAAAAAAGGCGTATATTTGCACGCCCAAAACGAGTCATTTTTACAAAATTTAATTAGGAGGACGTTCACAATAGCTAAAGTATTTATACCGAGAAACAACACTAAGCCTCACCCAAAAGAGGAAGCACACGCAACAAATGGTGCTATACGAGCAAAAGAAGTTCGTTTAGTGGGAGATAATGTAGAACCCGGTATCTACACAAATGAAGAAGCAAAAAAAATAGCAGAGGATCTGGATCTCGATCTTGTTGAGATTTCACCTAATGCTGAACCTCCTGTTTGTAGAGTGATTGATTACTCTAAATTTCTTTATCAACAAAAGAAAAAGGAAAAAGAGCAAAAGGCCAAAACTGCCAAAGTTGTCCTTAAAGAAATTAGGTTCGGACCCCAAACCGATGAGCATGATTATAACTTTAAATTAAAACATGCAATTAAGTTTTTAGAGGAAGGGTCGAAACTAAAAGCTTATGTTTTTTTCAAAGGACGTTCAATCCTCTTTAAAGAACAAGGTGAAGTGCTATTACTTCGTTTTGCTAATGATTTGGAAGATTATGGGAAAGTAGAGCAATTACCTCTTTTGGAAGGAAAAAGGATGATAATTATGATATCTCCAAAAAAGAAAAAATGATTTTTTATTAATTTAATATACACAGAAATGCCAAAAATGAAAACTAATTCCGGTGCTAAAAAAAGGTTCACCCTTACCGGATCAGGAGAAATCAAGAGAAAGCATGCATTTAAAAGGCACATCTTGACAAAGAAAACGACAAAAGCAAAAAGAAATTTAACTCATTTTGGACTAGTTGACCAAAAAGACAAAAATAGCGTTAAATTATTACTTGCTCTTAAGTAGGTTTTGTTAAGTAGCAAAGAAAAATTCAGTATTAACCGAATGATTAGCCCAAAGATCACATTGATAAGTGACGCTAACATTCAAAAAAAACAGAAAAAATGCCAAGATCAGTAAATCACGTTGCTTCAAGAGCAAGAAGAAAAAAAGTTTTAAAATTAACCAGAGGTTACTATGGTGCTAGAAAAAATGTTTGGACAGTAGCCAAGAACACTTGGGAAAAAGGTTTGCAATATGCTTACCGTGACCGTAAGGCTAAAAAGCGCAGTTTTCGTGGACTATGGATTCAACGTATAAATGCAGCAGCCAGATTAGAAGGATTATCTTATTCTAAACTTATGGGAGCCATTCATAAAGCAGATATTAATATTAACCGAAAAGTTCTTGCTGATTTAGCAATGAATCAGCCGGAAGCTTTCAAAGAAATCGTCAAGAAAGCAAAAAAAGCTTAAACCAAAGAAACAAAACAAAAAGGTCACTCATTTCCATGAGTGACCTTTTTGTTATCCCTTGGTTGATATATTTCAAAAAAAAACTGCTAACACAAGTTTTACTTAACTTTATCTTAGCAGTTTAGCGGAAGCGACGAGATTCGAACTCGTGGTAGCCTTGCGACTACGTCAGTTTAGCAAACTGGTGGTTTCAGCCACTCACCCACACTTCCTGAACACGTTATCCACAAAGAAAATTCGAATGCAAATGTAGTTATTTGGTTTGATATTTTCAAATTTAGAACGTATTATTTCAGAAAAATAATACGTATATTTGCGGTCAATAAACCTTATGATATGAATTCATTTATGAAAAAAAATAATTTAATCAAAATAAGTCTTTACGCTGCTATCTCATTGGTTTCTGTGGCGGTCTTAATATTCTTTTTATTATTTTTCTCTCCCAATATCAATGTATTAGGAAGAGAAAAAAAACACTTATTTGTTCTCCCCAATCAAAGTTGGGAAGACGTTATCAGCTCTCTTGATAAAATGAACGCATTAACAAGTGAAACGTCTTTTAAATTTGCCATTAAATTAAAATACTCAAAGCATAAACCACAAAGTGGAAAATATGATATTGAGCCAAACCTATCGAATAGGTATTTACTAAACCGAATAAGTTACGGATTAGAAGACAAAATCATATTGAGAGTCTATTCTGCCAGAAACACCCAAAGTGTAGCCGCAAATATCAGCAAACAACTAATGCTCGATTCTACACAAATTATTTCAGCTTTTCTTGACAAAGAACTATTGAAAAAATATGGACTAGATTCAACAAACTCCCTATGTCTTTTTATTCCAACTTCAAAGAAAGTGGACTGGGATATTCCTATGTCAAGTGTACTATCAATGGTAGAAGGTGCATACAAAGATTTCTGGAACGAAAGTAGAAGAAAGAAAGCCGCTAAAACAGGCTTGACACTTGCTGAGATTGATATTCTGGCATCAATTGTCGAAGAGGAAACAAATGACTACGAAGATAAAGAAATGGTGGCTGGTGTATATTTAAATAGATTGAGAAGAGGAATTCCTTTACAATCATGTCCAACTGTACGATTTGCCATCGGAGATTTTACATTAAATAGAATTCTTAAAAAACATTTATCAATAGATTCGCCTTTTAACACATACATACACAAAGGGTTGCCTCCTGCTCCAATACGTATACCAACCAAAGAAAGCATAGATGCTGTACTAAATTTTAAACAACATAATTACCTGTACATTTGTGCTAAACCTGATTTTTCCGGCACGCACGACTATAGTAGAAACTACAAAGAACATTCTGAAAGAGCGAAAGTTTACCAAAGGAAACTGGACGAAAAGAAAATATACAACTAATATTAATCTACTAAATCTCTTAAGAGCACAGTTGAAGAATAGTCCTCTGATTTTTTTTGTGTAGAAATCAATGCTTGCCATTGTTTAAAGTGACGAGATTGGGTGTCTATTTTAAAATTTTCAGATCCAAAGGTATCTATTTTATCAAATAAAAAAGCAACTGTTAATTTATTAATATCCATTGCAGGTTGATAAACTTTTTCATCCATTACTTTCTGAGAAAGCATTTCTGAAATAATATTTGCTTCTATCAACTTATCAATTGTCCTGTTAACTAATTGAATAGGAATTTTATATTCTAAAGCAATTTTTTGACGAGAGAAAGGCTCCTGGTTGTCAGCAAATCTCTTTACGATAACTGAAGAAATCAATATATATAAAAAGTTCTGATAACGTGGAGTTATTAGCTTGATGTCCGATTCGAATTCATAATTTCGAACATTCTGAGCAGCAAACGAAAGTTTGGCTCCATACAAAATTATTATCCAGGACAATTGCAACCATAATAGCAATAACGGTAATGCGGCAAAACTTCCATAAATAGCATTATACCGAGAAACCCATATTTGACCATTAATATACAACGATTGAAAAACTTGAAACAGGATACCTGCAACAATTCCACCAAACAATGCACAATCGAAACGCACTCTCGTATTTGGAAATATCATATATATTAGGACAAAAAGACCCATATTGATAATAAAAGGAAGAAATTTAAGAAAAACGCCCCACACAGGAGCAATAACATCAGCAAAGTACAAATCAGATATATTGGAATTAATATAAATGGAAATACCATTAGAAACAACCAGCAATATGGGAACAACCAATGTCATTGAAAAATAGTCAGTAAAACGACGAACTGTACTACGAGATTTTTTCACTTCCCAAATATCATTAAACGCATTTTCTATTTGAGAAAAAACATTTAATAC
>DAIMYQ010000008.1:11929-55526 GCA_036734385.1 Paludibacteraceae bacterium
AACCTTTATAACATTGTATAAAATATGCTTTTTAGAAGTAACCTCACCCTCAGTTATCCTCCATATATCATAACAAAAGAAACGAAAAAGTTTAAGTATAAAATCTATTATTTTCTTCATAAGAATAATTTTAGAAAAAAGATAGTAAGTCTATAAGCCGGGTTCTGTATTCAAAAAATTGAACGTTTGTCATTTATCTACGACTAAAATCACTCTTAGCCTCTAGCAACCTACCCCCCGACATCGGACGAGTAATCCTACTGCGTCGGTATACATGGTTTTGCAACCCATGAGGTGTACGGCTTTGTTTGTTACCAAACAAACGGTGGGCTCTTACCCCGCCTTTTCACCCTTTCCATAATCGCTTACGGTGGTCATTTTCTGTTACACTACTTTGCCCTCACGAACAACTTCCCGTTAAGAAGCATGGCACTCTGCGTTGCCCGGACTTTCCTCCTTTCATAAAATGAACGGCGACAAACCGACTTACTATCTCGGGAGCAAAGGTAAATATTTAATTTGAAGTAAAAATATAGCAACAAGCTATTTACAAACAAAAAAAAGAAAGATTTTGTTTTCCGACTATTTTTCACTATATTTGCGACCTAATTTTGCCCGTGCTATGAGACAACTGAAAATTGTAAAATCAATTACAAATAGAGAGAGTGCTTCTCTTGATAAATATCTCCAAGAAATTGGACGAGAAGATTTGATAACCGTAGAAGAAGAGGTTGAACTTGCCCAACGAATCAAAAAAGGAGATAGAATCGCTCTTGAAAAACTTACTCGTGCAAATTTACGTTTCGTGGTTTCTGTAGCTAAACAGTACCAAAACCAGGGTTTGAGTCTTCCAGACTTAATCAATGAAGGAAATTTGGGTTTAATAAAGGCTGCTGAGAAATTTGATGAAACACGTGGTTTTAAATTTATTTCCTATGCTGTATGGTGGATTCGTCAATCCATCCTACAAGCATTAGCAGAACAATCTCGTATTGTACGTCTTCCGTTGAATCAGGTTGGTTCATTAAACAAGATAAATAAAGCATTTTCGAAATTTGAGCAGGAAAATGAACGTCGTCCTTCTCCTGAAGAATTATCAGAAGAGTTGGATATTCCTGTTGATAAGATTGCTGATACCTTAAAGGTATCAGGAAGGCATATTTCAGTAGATGCACCTTTTGTTGAGGGAGAGGACAACAGCCTACTTGACGTATTGATTAATGATGATTCTCCTATTGCCGACAGATCTTTGATGAATGAATCTCTTTCAAAAGAGATTGATCGTGCTCTAAGTACCTTAAGTGACAGAGAAAAAGATATTATTGTTTCATTTTTCGGTATCGGTTGCCAAGAAATGACATTAGAAGAAATTGGAGATAAGTTTGGTTTAACTCGTGAACGTGTCCGCCAAATCAAAGAAAAATCTATCCGCAGACTTCGGTCTAATTCAAAAAGCAAATTATTAAAAAGTTATTTAGGATAATTGTAAAAAAATAATACAACTAAAAAGGGGAAATCAATGATTTCCCCTTTTTAGTTGTATAGAACTTACAGTTATTGAATCAATACATTTTTAACCTCCCAAGTACCTGCAGCTGAAGTTGTGCTAATATATTTAAAGGCTATACGGACATTTGATTTTCCAACATAATTTGCTAAATCAATATTTCCCGAACTAACAAATGTCCAATCTGAACCTGTCATATAGGTTGGAATTGTCAATTGAGTCCACGTACCGGTACTCGGCAATCCGGATATATAATTTTCAGAAATCCATAAGGTTGCCTCTGCTGACATAGTACCAAAGTACTGACCCGCATGTTGAAAGGTCAAAGTTGCAATTGTTTTGCTTGACAAATCTATATCAGGTGAGATTAACCAGCTTTCAGTAGCATATTTTGTAGGTTTTGCAAAACCACTAGCTTTCATGCCATAAGATGCAGTGGGAGCCCACACATACGTTAAAGCAGCATCTATTACAACATTCTGAAGGGTGAAGCTTCCTTGGCTTGAGCTAGCAAATGTTTCACTAAATATTGCATCTGAAGGGTCAATTGGATCCACCGGATCAATTCCTATTTGCGTTCCAACAAACCAATAAGCACTGGTATTTTTAACACCGGGAAATGAGTTATACTTCATAATATCACCGTAAACAATAACCTCTTTCCGAATATTTGTCGGTGTAGTTGCTAAGCCCAATGCCGTACGAACGGCGCCTGCCGGCAATTGAACACAAACACATTTAGACATATCCGTTTCTGTAGAATCTAGGGCTAACATTATATTATAATCATTTGCAAATGGAGCTACGGTTTCTAGGACAGCAGGATCAAGCGTACTATTGTAGCAACCCACAATATAACCCTGAACCCAGACTGATGAATCAACAGCTATAGTTGTACTAGTTGGATTTAAAGCTATTACTTGAGTTACATTATAAGGGTTTGCTTTCGTTCCATCACCTACTTGTACAGGAACAGGAGTTGGATCAGAATCCGGTTCTTTAACATTAGAACAACCTCCCAAAAGGATAATAAATAGAGCTGCTGTAAAAAGCGATAAAAATTTTGAGTTTTTCATATTTTTAGTTTTATTGTTAACCAATTTATTCTCCCCAAGTAAAACCTGTTAAATCATCTAAAGAACGAAGGGTCAATTGCCAATAAATCTTAGTTGGGTCTATGGTTGCATCTTTATCATTGTACCAACCTACAATTGCAACGACATCACCAGTACCTGAGGGTAACTTTACACTGGCAAAACGAGCATATTCACTGGTAGAAACAAATATGGAACCTGTTCCATCTGTTATTTCTCTAGATTGAGGATAACCCACTCCATTTGTTGATGGTGCAAAAATCTTTTCGGATGCGGATATAGTAGCAGGTTTACCATAATTCGCTCCTTTACCGGTAAATGTCGCATTTTTAATTTTAACGAGTTTATTGTAAATTTCGCTTCCTGAGGCTACTATTTCTGCTATCGTCATTTCTTTTGGTTGAATAAGACTTGCATCGGGCATCCCATAAGCAAAAATATGCAAATCTGAAATAGGCTTAGGTATACGTCCGGGTTCTTCCCTGCCTTTTTTTTCATTCAAATAGTAAACGCCAATTTGAGGAGCTTGAGCATATTTTCCTATCCACAAATCATTCAATCTTACTGCCACACGCTGACCTTGTTTATAAATTCCACTTAAGCTACCGGCATCTATTGAAATTTTAAGAGCTTGTCCATTTTCTCCTTGTTCTTGTACAACAATGTATTTGTAAATATTCCCCGCATCATCGTCAGATGTAATAACTCCATTAATTATGACGTCTTCTTGACTTTGTATTTGTTGAACTGAGAACAAATTAGTACTAGTCAGAAATGTTGATTTTACTTGTGCTATAGTATATGTCGAAGCAATACTATCTCCAACCACATCGTCTAATCCCACGGAATTATGATAGTCGTTACAACCTAAAAAGGTCAATGGTAAAGAAACAACCAATAAATACTTAATTATATGTTTTTTCATCGCTATTATTTTACTATTGGTTACTAAAATTTAAATCCTATATTCAAGAAAAAGTTGAAACCTGAAGCATAATAATACTTATTGGCAAATCTGTTAAGTGCGGTTGCATCTATTTGATCAGATGTATCTAAAGGCAAACGAGCTTGTTGATATCCACCGGTTATCATCTTTTTATTATTTAGCACATTGTTTAAACTCAAATTAATGGATAAAGACTGACTATTTTTCAAATAGAGCAGTTTCCCTATTGATGCATCCAACATGAAGCCCGCAGGTAACTTTTCTTGTGTCCCGAAAGCTGCTACCATTTCAGGAGTAGTATATTTTGCGACATTACTCTCTCTAAAACGGTTTGGTGAAAAATCCAGATAATTGTTATCGTAATAATTAATAGAAATATCAGCAAACCACATTTTCGGATGCATATAATCAATGGTGAAATTGGCAGCCAATTGAGGACCTGCACTTATCTTCAAATCTTTCGTTTTTACAGTTTCCGCTACATCTTCAAAACTACCATTTTCCGCATTCATAACACCTTGAGCATCACTGGTGTACCTGTAATCAGCATATGTTCCGGCAAAAGACAGTCCAAATCCTTCGGGCAATTTAACAGAAGTTCCGACTTCAATTCCTTGATATAATTTATCCAGACCTGAAAGAGAATAGTTTACGTATGTACGATACTCATCATCGTAATAACCCATTGTTTCTACAGCATCATTGATACGTGTTTGAAAAACAGAAATACGACCTTTTAGTTTGGGAAAAGTAAAGGTATAACCCAAATCATATGACAAAACCTTTTCTGCTTTTAAATTAGGAACAAGTTCATCTTTTATTCTAGGAGAAACATATGAATTAGCAACTAGTGGGGCTCTCGTTTCGGCCACCGCATTAAAATTGATTTTATTTCTGCCATTGATATTATAAGCAGCTCCGGCTTTAAAAGAAGGATCTACAAAATACCAAAGGTTTCCGACCCCATAGGATTGTGCACCAACTGCATCGGCTCGACCATTTTCCATAAACCCTTCTCTGCAGAATTGTGTATAAGCAACTTTTAACGCATAAAACACATCAAACGATGATAAAATCCATTCATTCTGAGCAAAGGCACTTGCATTCAAAATATTCATATTATAATCATATCCGAAAATATCACCTTCGTGAATAATTCTATACGGATTACGTAAGTCATTTTGGATAATATTAGCATCCAATGCATAATCCCTTTCTGCAAATTGGTCTATATCAATCCATTGTTTTCCACCCAATAAATCATCCAAAGTTTTATAATGACGATCTTTGTTGTATTTTGCTTCTAAGCCAGCTGTTAATTTTAATGCAGATGAAAGTTGATTTATGTAACTGGAATTAAATGTAGCTTCAATTACATCATTATGGCGACGTTCTACTATGTATTTTGCAGAAGAAGTTTCATTATTTTCCTGATCGGCAACATTTTGAGCATAATTGGCTCTATACAGTGCATCCCAATCAATTTGCGAAACAGTAGGATCCGTTTTCCATAAACTTGTTATTTCTTCCTGTATTTCAGCATCGGTTTGAAAACTTGGTAAATAGCGATAATAAACAGGACTTGGGTCAGGTGCATTATAATAGTTAAGTGCCGATGTACTATAAAAACTGTAATGAGCCCCTATCCCCGCTTTAAATTTTTGAGTATCACTAATATCCCAATCATAACTTAGCACCATTGTCGGGTCAACATTCTTCACAACACGCGAATTTCTTTTTTCTCCGTTTTGATATCCCCAATAAGGATTGTAATAAATACTTCCTGCCAAATCATACACTTCTTGTACAACTGCACCTTGTTGACCACGCTCAGTGGGAGCTACAAAAGAAACGAATGAAATCGACTGATTATCATCTATTTTTTGTTCTAAAGAAAAGAATAAACCTCCTGAGTTATAAAACGTTCCTTCTACCAACCCTTCATCTGCCCAACGCAAAACACCGGAAAAGACTAAAGACAAATCATTTTCGGGCAAATTCATTGCATAGGTCACCTGACCTCTCACCTTGTACGAACGATTAGTTAAAGCAAGGCTGGACTTTAACCCCGGTGCATAATCAGTGGCTCTTGTGTTGATGTTTGTTACACTCGACAAATTTCCAAAAGAAAATGAATTGGGAGAAAGTCCCTGTACTATTTCCTTATTACGCATGGCATCATTTAACCCTCCCAACATAGAATAGCTAAAACCGCCTCTTTCCAAACTGTTGAAATTGACACCATTAATATAGGTTGTTTCGTACGCATCATCATACCCTCTCACACTAAAACGCATTGAACTAAAAGAATAGCTGGCAGCAGAAGCGTATACATCTCCTTTTGAAGAAAGAGTACTACCTCGCATGGCCGGAGTATCATTATCATCAACACTACTTGACGCCGATTCCAACGTGGCAGAACTGGAAATTTCCTGAATATTTTCCAACGCGACATTCTTAGCCTCTTTCATCTTAACAATACCGATATTGCTTACTCTATTATTAGAAACAACTACCTGAATAGGTTTTGCAACATAGTCGGGATACTCTATTTCTAGTATATCACTACCCTCCGAGGCATTCTCTATAACGAACTCGCCTTCTTGATTAGTAACAACCGTAATATTTTGCTTCTTTAACAAAACAACAGCATTCGATATTCCTTCACCCGAATAATCATTCCTAACTACACCTCTTATCCCAGTTTGGGCAAAAGCCGTAAGAAAATTAGAAATAAGAAAACTCACAATCAGTATTTTCTTCATATTTTTCAGTACTACGTTTCTACAAAAATAAACAAATTTTACTATTTAAAACATTTGTTTACAATTTAACTTAAAAAAATTTACTTATCTAAAAAATATTAACATATTTGTGGAAGATAAGGCTTTGTTCATTAATAAAAAACGAAATCTATGAAAAAAATATTATTCATACTGTGTTTTTGTGTGTTTTCTACACAACTATTTTCTCAAGAAAAAAAAGAACATCCATTGTATTGTGTTGCATTTTACAATCTGGAAAACCTATTTGATACAATCAGTGGTCCTAACGACAAAGAATACACTCCAACAGGATCAAAAGAATGGAATACCGAAAAATATTATTCCAAATTAAAAAAAATGTCGTACTGTATTTCAAAGATAGGCAAACAGTTTTCACCTATGGGACCTTCAATTCTAGGGGTAGCAGAAGTCGAAAATAGGTCTGTATTGGAAGACTTAGTAAAACAGGAAGCTATAAAAAACGTAAACTACAAAATAGTGCATTTTGAAGGACCGGATTATAGGGGTGTTGATTGTGCACTACTCTACAATCCAAGAGATTTTTATGTAACTAATTCTAAAAGTTATCACTTAGTCATGGAAAATGATACTACTTTTCGCACACGCGACCAACTGCTCGTTTCCGGCATTTTAGGAAATGATGAAATACATATTATAGTAAACCACTGGCCTTCTCGTAGAGGCGGAGAATTAGCTTCTCGTCCTAAAAGAATAGCTGCTGCAGGACTTTCCAAACACATATCGGATTCCATTTTGGCAAAAAATCCGGATGCCAAAATCGTCATTATGGGCGATTTAAACGATGACCCTATCAACGAAAGTGTAAAAACAGTGCTAAATGCGAAAAAAAAACAAAAAGAAGTTGCTCGAGGGGGATTGTATAATTCGACATGGGAATTATATAGCAAAGGAATTGGTTCATTGGCATACGGAGATGAATGGAATTTGTTTGATCAAATTATAATTTCTTCCGGATTACTCGATAAAGAGGAAAAAACGAATTTACGATTTGTTAAAGCTGAAATTTTCCAAGCTCCGTTTTTAATTCAGCAAGAGGGACAATATAAAGGTTATCCACTCAGAACACACGCTGGCGGAGTATATCAAAATGGTTATAGTGACCATTTCCCGTCGCTTATTTATTTGACAAAAGAAGAATAAATTACATAAAAAGAAAAGCCCTATCAAATTGATGGGGCTTTATTCTGATTCTGTGACTCTATTGAGTTAATAGATCATCTGATATAATTTATTACTTTATCCATCGCAACATTAATGCCACCTATTTTTTTACCACCCGCAGTGGCAAAAAATGGCTGCCCCCCACCACTTCCTTCTATTTCAGAAACCACTGACTTAATAATATTCGATGCATTTAAACCGTTTTTAACCAATTGGTCGGACAATACAACTACTATACTGGCTTTTCCGTCAAAATCACTTCCTGAAACAAATAATAGTTTTTGATCCGAAAATTGTCCCTTTAATTGAAATGCAATGTTTTTAACGATATCGGGAGACTCCTGTGTACGCATGGAAATTACCTTTACGCCATTAATTTCTACGGCATTTTTAATTAGATTTTCCTTAGTTATTTTCACACGTTCCTGAACAAACGCATCTAACTGTTTTTTAACATCCGCATTTTCTTGCATAAATTTAGTGATAACCGCCACTAAATTAGGAGCATTATTAAATAAAGATTGTATTTGTGCCAGCAAATCAGAACGCATATCAATATAGTCTTCTGCTCTTTCACCGGTAAAAGCTTCTATACGACGAATACCTGCAGCAACTGAGGTTTCATAAACAATTTTGACAATACCAATTTCTCCGGTAGAATGAACATGATAACCGCCACAAAGTTCCACTGAAGAATTAAATTTAACAACACGTACATTTTCGCCATATTTTTCACCAAACAAAGCCATAGCTCCCATATTACGTGCTTCTTGAATGGGCACTTCGCGGTATTCCTGACAAAGAGCATTTTGACGAATTTTTGCATTCGCCAATTTTTCTATCCTTCTCAACTCATCGGCAGAAACCTTTTGAAAATGTGAAAAGTCAAATCGCAAGGAATCTTCTGTAACATAAGAACCTTTTTGTTCTACATGTGTACCCAAAACTTCTCGCAAAGATTCATGCAAAATATGCGTAGCTGTGTGATTAGCAGCGATTTTATTTTTTCTTACACCATTAACAACTGCACGAAAGGAATCATCTAACGACTTAGGCAATTTTTGGCAAATGTGTACAATCAAGCCATTTTCTTTTTGCGTATCGATAATTTCTATTTTTTCGGAATCAGATTCAATGTAACCCGTATCTCCTACCTGACCTCCCATTTCACCATAAAAGGGAGTATTATCAAACACCAATTGAAATAACTCTTTATCCTTTTGTTTAATTTTCCGATAACGAAGTATTTGGATATCCATTTCAATAAAATCGTACCCGCTGAAAATGGTTTCGCCCTGACGTAAAACCACCCAGTCACTTGTTTCAACGGCTGCGGCATTACGAGCTCTTTCTCGTTGTTTTTGCATTTCTACCTCAAATTCAGAGACATCCACCTGCAAATTATTTTCTTTTGCAATTAATTCCGTTAAATCCAATGGAAAACCATAAGTATCATACAAAACAAAAGCATTTTTACCGCTTATAATATTTTTCTTTTGTAGTTTAGATTCTTCCATTACTTTGTCTAACAAACGAATACCTGTTTCCAGAGTACGTAAAAATGATTCCTCTTCCTCTTTTATAACTTTTTCAATCAATTTTTTCTGTGTCTCCAATTCAGAATATGCATCACCCATACTGTCAATAAGAGAGGGCAACAACCTATACATAAAAGCAGAACGTTGATTTAAAAAGGTGTATCCGTAACGAACGGCACGACGTAAGATACGACGAATAACATAACCGGCTTTTGCATTAGAAGGTAATTGTCCATCGGTTATAGAAAAGGCAATTGTTCTGATATGGTCGGCAATAACACGCATAGCAATATCTTGTTCAGTATTTTTTCCGTACTCAACACCGGCTATCGTAGCCATTTGTCGAATAATAGGTTGGAAAACATCCGTATCATAATTTGAAGTTTTGCCTTGAATGGCCATACAAAGACGTTCGAATCCCATGCCTGTATCTACATGTGTGCAAGGTAACTTTTCCAAAGACCCATCAGCTTTTCTGTTAAATTGCATAAACACCAGATTCCATATTTCAATGACCTGAGGATGACTTTCATTTACCAAACTTAAACCGGAAACTCTAGCCCGATCTTCCTTACTCCTTAAATCAATGTGTATTTCAGAGCAAGGACCACAAGGACCCGTATCACCCATTTCCCAAAAATTGTCTTTTGGAGAACCGTTTATAATTCTATCCTTGGGCAAAAATTGTTCCCAATAGCGAGCCGCTTCATTATCTCTTTCCAATCCTTCTTTCGGATTTCCCTCAAAAACGGTAACATAGAGCAATTCAGGGTTTATTTGAAGTACTTGAACCAAATACTCCCATGCCCATTCAATAGCTTCCTTTTTGAAATAATCCCCAAAACTCCAATTACCAAGCATTTCGAACATAGTATGATGGTATGTGTCATGACCAACTTCTTCCAAATCATTATGTTTTCCACTCACTCGAAGACATTTTTGTGAATTGGCTACCCTTTTGTAGGTAGCAGGATGATTTCCCAAAATAATATCTTTAAACTGGTTCATACCTGCATTAGTAAACATCAACGTCGGATCATTTTTCACCACCATGGGAGCGGAACTTACAATTTTATGCCCTTTCGATGCAAAAAAATCCTTAAAGGATTCTCTAATTTCTTTGGAGGTCTTCATTTATATTTTGTCTTAAATGTTATCTTAATTTTATCAAAACGCCCTGCAAAATTAGTATTTTTTTTGTTATTTTTGTAGCGTTAAAGTATTTTTCAACGTACTTTTGCAACAATAAAGAATGAACAACCTGTCTGCAAATCAAGGATAACCGAAAGAATGGGAAAAGCTAAGTATCATTTCAACGAAAAAACATTAAAATACGAACGAATAGACCACTTACGCAGTCACCAGGTTAAAAAATTTCTTAGTTATTTCATTTTAAGTTTCTTTTTTGGCATTATATTCTTTCTTATCTTTCTTTACACTATCAAATCTCCTAACGAAAAATACTTAGAATCTGAAAATGAAAGAATCAGTACACAATACAGACTCCTTTCCAGACAACTAGATGATGAATTAGATGTTCTAACAAATATCCAAGAACGCGATGATAATTTTTATCGAATTATTTTACAGGTCGACTCAATTCCATCTAAAATAAGAAGGGCAGATTTTTCAGAAACAAATCGTTACAAAAAACTCGAAGGAATGAGAACCTCGGAAATAGTTATCGAAACTACCCGTAAAATGAATCAGGTATCTCGTATGTTGTATATACAATCTAATTCATTTGATGAACTTGTAAAATTGGCCAAACAAAACGAAGCAAAACTGGAACATATTCCCGCAATACAACCTGTTGCAAACAAAAATCTCAAAAGGACTGCCTCTGGGTATGGTTGGCGTATTGATCCGATTTATAAAACTCGACGTTTTCATCAAGGGATGGATTTTGCAGCTCCCATAGGTACAAAAATTTATGCTACCGGAAATGGAAAAGTAATTGCTGCAGGGTGGAAACAGGGATATGGAAATGCAGTTGTTATTGATCATGGTTTTGGGTATGTAACACTATATGGACACATGAGCAAAATAAAACCCGGATTAAATAATGGATCTAAAGTGGTTCGAGGTGATGTCATAGGGTATGTAGGCAGTACGGGTAAATCAACAGGTCCACATCTTCACTACGAAGTTCTGTTCAGAGGTAAAAACCAAAACCCTCAAAACTATTATTATCAAGATTTGTCTCCCAAAGAATACGATAAAATGGTACAAATATCTGCCAACTATGGAAATATATTCGACTAAGATATGGAAGAAAATACAGAAGAAAAAAACATAGCGGAAGAAAAAAAAGAAAAACTTTATTATTCGATTAACGAAGTGGCTCAACTTTTTAATGTCAATGCTTCTTTGTTACGCTTTTGGGAAAAAGAGTTTACCGTCATAAAGCCGAGAAAAAACGCAAAAGGAACCCGCTTTTATACAAAAGAGGATATTGAGAATATCCGTCTTATATACTTTCTTGTCAAAGAAAAAGGAATGACTTTGGACGGAGCTAGAAAAAAAATAAAAGAAAACAAAAAAGGGAGCATGAAAAATCTCGAAATTGTCACGCTCTTAAACGACATAAAAAGGCAACTACAGGAAATAAAAAATGAACTCGACAATCTTAATACAATATGAAAAAGTTTCTTCTATTCATTCTCCTTTTAAGCTTTTCATTTACAGGAGCTTATTCTGAACAAAAAGTTAAAAATGTCATTTTCCTTATTGGTGATGGCATGGGTTTAAATCAAGTATATGCAGCTATGTCAAAATCCGACAACAAACTAAACATTGAACGTTGTCAATCAATAGGATTTTCAAAAACATACTCTGCAGATAACTACACTACAGATTCTGCCGCTGGTGGTACTGCCCTATCTTCAGGTACAAAAACAAATAATGGTGTAATAGGCATGAACTCAGACAGTGTTGCCATACCATCAATTCTACAAATTGCCAAACAGAACAAATTATCTACAGGTGTTGTTGTTACAAGCTCTGTAACACATGCAACACCTGCCTCTTTTCTGGCTCACCAAATCAACAGAAAAATGGAAGAAGAAATTGCCTTGGATATTTTAGCTTCTGATGCGGATGTATTCATTGGCGGAGGAAAAGATTTTTTCACCAAACGTAAAGATGGAAAAGATTTGACCAAAGAACTCGCACAAAAAGGATATGGAATTTATTATACCCTCGAAAGTGCATCAAACTCAAAAAGCAAAAAAATAGCCGGACTATTTGCTCCTAATGGGATGCCTAGCATAAAAGAAGGAAGAGGGAATATGCTACCTCAATCCACTCAACTAGCTCTTAATAAATTAAGCCAAAACAAAAAAGGTTTCTTCTTAATGGTAGAAGGTTCACAAATAGATTGGGGTGGACATGCTAATGATATTGATTACATTGTGAATGAGACACTTGATTTCGATAAAGCGGTTGGTGTCGCTATGGATTTTGCCGATAAACACAAAGGCACTTTAGTTATCGTAACTGCCGATCACGAAACAGGAGGATTAAGCATCATGAATGGAAATAAAGCAAAGAAAGAAATTCAAACAGCGTTTACCACTACAAACCACTCTTCTGTGCCTGTGCCCATTTATACCTACGGGACAGGAGCCAAAAAATTTTCCACATTTTTGGAAAACACTGACATAGAAAAAATCCTTATAGAATTATATAAATTCAGACAAAAATAATAACCCAAAAGCCACATACTAAGTATGTGGCTTTTTTCATAAATGTATATCAATGCGTCCGAGGTTCAATCCATTTTTACCCATCTGAGAAATAACGACCTCCCGCCCCTCTTTATTCTTTATTTTTTTGTCAACAATCATCTGATGCGTGTGTCCTCCAATAATGATATCTATGTTAGTTGATTTTAATGCTACTATTGAATCACAAACCTTATTTGGTTCATCACTATATCGGTAACCCAAATGCGAAAGACAAACTACAACATCACATTTTTTTTCATTTTTCAAATAAGCAGCCAATTTGTCAGCAATAGGAAGTGGATTTGAATAAATTACACCCTGCATTAAATCTTTATTTATCAATCCTTCCGGATTAACGCCTAAACCGAATACACCAAGTCTTATGCCATTACGTTCTATAACAGTATAAGACTTCACAATTCTATTCGAATCAGATTTGGAAAAATCATAATTAGCAGATAAAACAGTACCTTTAAACTTACTTAATTGTTTTAATAAAGCATTGGTTCCATTATCAAACTCATGATTCCCTATGTTGATAGCGTCATACCCTAACCTATTCATTATTTCTGTCTCCACTTTACCCTTGAAAAAATTAAAATAGGCTGTTCCCTGATAAAAATCTCCCGCATCAAACAAAAAAACAGTAGGTTCTTCGTCTCTTATTTTTTGAATAGCAACACATCGCGAAGCAGCACCTCCAAGTCCCGATGTATCCGATTCAACAGCACTATGTACATCATTTGTATGTAAAATGACAATATGTCTATCCCTCTTTGTGCAAGAAATCAACAAAATACACAACACTAAAATCGAAATCAATTTATTTTTCTTCATACATTCTTCCATCTAATGTAGCCGACACGGAGTCACCTTTTTGGGTAAGTTCTTCGATATGATTACTGATTACATCTCTTATTTTCAATGAAGTTTTCCTTTCATTAACATAATGAACAAGAGCCAACATATGGTCTTTTCCTGTCAATAAATAATCACTTGTTGCTACCCTGTATATTTTATTCACATCCAACGGAGAATTATCCACTAAAATCTCTACGGCTTTCTTATTTCTCGTGCCAATTTTCATTCCTGCAAAACCTTCTCCTCCAACAGAAGCTATTTCCTGAGCCAATTGCATCACATATTTGCCTTCCAAGTCAACAATAGAAAAAGTATTTTCAAAAGGCATAACGGCATAAATATTCCTCACCGTAATATTTCCTTTGCTAATATTACTCCTTAATCCGCCAAGATTAACAATTGCAATATCTGTTGGAACTATTTCATTAGCCTTTTCAAGCAGTAAATCAGCAACAAAATTCGACAACAAACTCTCAGGTCTTCCTGCATTCATATCTTCTTTCGAAAAGCCAACAACTTTATTCAAGCAATTGTCCAAACTATCTTTGTAAGGAAGAAGAAACTGAATAATGGTATCACACGAATTGCAAGAATAAGTACTATCCAAAAGAATTGCTTCAGAGGATATTTGCTTTTGATTTTCTCCCTTTAGAAGAAAAAAAAACATAATTCCTAAAATACAACAAAGCAAAAATGCCACTCTTTTGTATAACAATGCATTGTTTATAGGTTTCCTTCTCATACTTTTTAATTTACGAAATTGCAAAAATGAAATTTTGAACTACAAATACGTTTTTGCAAAATACAAAACAGCTTTACACTTCCATTCATTGCTTTGCAGACCAGATTACTGCAAAGAAACAGTTTTCACCGCAAAAAAACAAAACAATGTTTGAAAAATACAACTGTATCTATTTGCAAAACAAAAAAAAAGTAATACATTTGCAGTCGTTTTTGGCGTAATCTCTTACGAGAACATGGGAGTCTGTAATATTGCGTCGTAATGTTGAATCTAAAAAAAACAAATTAAAATGGATTTAATCAAAGTTGCAGAAGCATCTTTCGCCACAGAGCAAAAAGAAATGCCAACATTCAAAAGTGGCGATACCATCACGGTTTCATACAAAATCATTGAAGGTTCTAAAGAACGTGTACAGCAATACAGAGGTGTTGTTATCAAAATTGTGGGACACGGGGACAAAAAACGTTTTACAGTACGTAAAATTTCTGAAAATATTGGTGTAGAAAGGGTTTTCCCTATGGATTCTCCTTTTATCAGTAATGTAGAAGTAAATAAATACGGAAAAGTTCGTAGAGCCAAATTGTATTACTTAAGAAATCTAACAGGTAAAAAAGCAAGAATCAAAGAAAGAAGAATCTGATTCTTTGAAAAGAGATATGACAAGGTGGAGTGATGCAATTACTCCACCTTTTTTTTGTATCTTTACAGGCTTTAAAAAGTGAAAAAAATAAAATTATTTTGTTTTCCATTTATATTTCTATATTTTTGTATAGATTTTACGAAAATGACCGAAGAGCACTTAAAGTTATTAGTTGAACTTGAAAATCGGATCAACAAGTTGATGGAGATGGTTGACTCAACAAATGCAAGGTTGCAACATGCAGAAGCCGACTATCAGACAAAAAACACAGAGCTTATGTACGCTCATCGGAAGATTTTAGAATTGCAAGAAAAGTACGACAATCTGAAAATAGCCAAGTCCATCTCTCTTTCAAAAGAGGAAATAAAAGAAGGCAAACAAAGATTGTCAAAAATGATGCGAGAAATAGACAATTGCGTATCGCTGCTTAACGAATAGCTATGGAAGATGATTTTTTCACCATCAGAGTTAACATTCTCAATACTTCTTATCCTATCAATATAAAACGAGAAGAAGAAGAAATATATAGGAAAGCAGCCAAACAATTGAATAACAAAATTTTAGATTATCAAAAAAAATATTCGCAATCTCTCAAGGAGATTGATTTTTTGATAATGACTGCTTTTGAACTATCACTTGATTGTGTAAGATTGAGTGAGGAAAAAGAAAGGGAACCGTTTATATCGAAAATTCAAGATATAGATAAGAGGCTTACCGAATATTTGAATAAAGGCAATTTATCTGAAAAGACCGACTCGACTCAATAATAAGAGGTAAAATTTTATATTTTATTTCTTATGTAACGTACCAACACTGCAATTCGCAAATTCAACCTATGGTTATTTTTGCCCTTGCAGTGTTTTTTTTATTATTAATTTACCAAATACAACCCCATTATGATTATACTTTATATCATCGCTGCTTTCGTCGTAGGAGGCGTTGTCTCTTGGATACTTTTCCAGGTGATACAAAACGCTAGAGCAAAAAGCATTATCGAAGTTGCAAAAGTTGAAGCTGAAGCCCTTAAAAAAAGCAAGTTACTTGAAGTAAAAGAAAAATATATTCAATTAAAAGCTGAATATGAAAAACAGGTAACAGCACGTAATTCTAGAATTCAGTCAGTGGAAACAAAACTAAAACAAAAGGAATTGTTTTTGCAAAATCAAGAAACTGAAATTGAAAAGAAAGAGGCTGAAATTATCAATTTAAAAGCAAATTATGACAATCAAATAAGTATTATAGAAAAGAAAGAACAGGAGCTTGACAGGATGTATCATGAAGAAGTGGAGAAACTGGAAGCAATTGCAGGTCTTTCTGCAGAAGAAGCCAAAGGAAACTTGATAGAATCTCTGAAAGCAGAAGCTAATTCGGCTGCAATTTCGTATGTTAACGAAATAATGGACGAGGCTAAAATGACCGCAAATAAGGAAGCTAAAAAAATAGTAATCAATTCAATACAACGTGTTGCCAGTGAAACTGCCATAGAAAATTCTGTCACTGTTTTCCATATTGAATCGGATGAGTTAAAAGGTAGAATTATTGGTAGAGAAGGTAGAAATATCAGAACATTGGAAGCTGCAACCGGAGTGGAAATCATCGTCGATGATACCCCTGAAGCAATAGTTCTTTCAGCTTTTGACCCTGTTCGCAGGGAAATTGCACGTCTTTCTTTACACCAGTTGGTAACGGACGGTCGTATCCACCCTGCTCGTATTGAGGAAGTTGTAGCAAAAGTCACTAAGCAAGTAGAAGAAGAAATCGTTGAAATTGGAAAGAGAACCACTATTGATATGGGGGTTCACGGATTACATCCCGAATTAGTTCGTTTAATTGGAAAAATGAAATATCGTTCTTCTTACGGACAAAATTTATTGCAACATGCTCGTGAAACAGCTAATCTATGTGCTGTTATGGCATCTGAACTAGGGTTGAATCCGAAAAAAGCAAGAAGAGCCGGTTTATTGCACGATATAGGGAAAGTAGCCGATGAAGAACCTGAATTGCCACACGCATTATTAGGAATGAAACTTGCTGAAAAATACAAAGAAAAACCTGATATTTGCAACGCTATCGGAGCTCACCACGATGAAGTAGAAATGCAAACTTTATTAGCTCCTATCGTGCAAGCTTGTGATGCCATTTCAGGGGCTCGTCCGGGTGCACGTAGAGAAATTGTAGAAGCATACATTAAACGCTTGAATGACCTTGAAAATTTGGCTATGGCATACCCCGGCGTATTGAAAACTTACGCCATACAGGCAGGTAGAGAGTTACGTGTAATAGTTGGAGCTGATAAAATAGATGATAAAGAAACGGAAAAACTTTCGAACGAAATTGCGAAAAAGATCCAAGATGAGATGACTTATCCCGGACAGGTTAAAATTACCGTTATTCGTGAAATTCGCTCTGTTAGTTATGCTAAATAATTACAAATTGCATTGGGCTTGACTGGATTTGACAGCGAGTAAAAGTAGTATGTAAGCATGCAGAGCCTTGATTGTTAGCTCTTTAATCTGAACTTTCAAAATTATAATTGGCGAAAATGAATACGCTCTTGCAGCTTAATCGAATAATAGTAGATTAACTTTATTTCGGTACTAGGTATCGAAACAAGACATCTCTCAAATGCCGTTTCCCGGAGGCGGTTTGGTTAAGAGGTGCTAGTAAAATCAGGGATAGCATATACGAGCCTCGTAGTGTATGTGAAACTTTAGAGGATAAGGTTACAGTGGGTAGTTTCGGTCTTGCTGTAGCACGAAAATTAAAGCGAAAATAAGCATGTAGAAAGCGTATTGGTTTCCCGTTTGGACGAGGGTTCGAATCCCTCCAGGTCCACAAAAAATGAGTGTGTAAGATATTTACACACTCATTTTTTTTATTAACCCACCCTATTTTATTCCTTTATAAACTTTATGATTTGATTACCAATATGAAAATAATAAAAACCTACATTTAGATTTGATACATCTATCGCATTACTTATAATGTTTTTTTTTATTATTTTTCCGCTGTTGTCATAAATACTAACATTTGTTTGGTCAAACTCTTCCTTTGTGTTTAGATATATTTCTCCTTTTGTTGGATTTGGATACAATTTTAGATCACTATCCTTTTCAATACTTGATACAGAACTAAGCGTGTTTGATAAAATAAACGTTGCCGGAATACTAAATCTGGCTTTCCAAGCATTTTCATTGTGGTCTGCACCCTCAAATATAAGACTCGAGTAGGCTGAGCTGCCATAACCTTTCTCATTCATTGTGTTATCAACAATTGCCTGATATGTTCCATAATATCCATCTAAACCAACACTGCCATGGTCAAAATATATTTTTCTATCTGTTGGTGAGGGCAAATTTTGAGATAAATAATCATTTATTGCAGCCGGAATTTGTGTGTTATCAGCAAAAGTTCCTATCCAATGGGTTGACAAACAAGCAACGCGTGAAAAAACATTTGGATATTCACAAAGAGCATATATAGAAATAAGTCCTCCCATACTTGAACCTGCCATAAAAGTTGATTGTTGCCCCGGATTCGTTGAATAATTTTGATCTATATACGGTTTTAATTCATTGACAATAAATTTGAGATAGTCATCCGCCCTTGTTGTTCCATAAAAAAGTGCTCCTAATTGCGATTTTTGCGGTTCCGGTATTGATTCTATCACTTTTTCAGGGAAATATTCAGCATGTCTTTTATTTCCATTACTATGAATAGCGACCACAATTGTTTTATCTATTGTTCCACTTGCATAAAGAGAACCTAAAATGCCATCGACATTCCATTCTTGACCGTTCCACGTAGTTGAAGAATCAAACAGCATTTGCCCATCGTGCATATATAAAACATTATAACGCGAAGAAGCACTATAACCACTGGGTAACCAAACATCCACATACCTATCATCTACAATATCGGAGGTAAACCAGTGCCTCTCGATAGAGCCTGAAGAAACTGTTGGAACTATATTATTTGTAAAGTTCCAAACAATTGCCCAACGCACAACGACGTCACTCACACTATAAGTTCTGTTACTGACATTTCCACCTCCAGCACTCATTTCTGTAAAATTCCAAGCCGGTCCACTGCAATACTTATATTGTTGTGCAGTAGTTGCATATGGAATAGTAATGGTAAATACATTGGTACTTTGTTGAGTCATTTGCAATTGATTCCATCCGGTCATTTCACCGGCAATAAAACATGCATTTGTTCCATTTGGCACTGTTACGGTATAAGTTACTTGCCCCATAAGATTCGCAGAGCAAAACATGATAATTATTAAAAATAAGATGATCTTTTTCATAACTCATTCGTTTTAAGGTTAACAACCGACTTTTGACAAACCATAAAAACTTTATCAAGAAAAATTGGAGGTCTTTACAATCCACATAAAAAACCTTTCTGAAGATAATTTTATGGAATAATAAATTGTAAACTACAAGGAATGATATTTACACTTGCCGAAGAAGTATCGGGCAAAGATATGCCATCAATTTCTACAGAGAATAAATTAGAGGAAGTAATGGTACACTGTTTTGTTTTAATAATTCGTACTGATGTGTGTTGCTGCAATTTCCCCTTAAAAAGCAGATAAACACCACGTATCAATTTCGATAGAGAGAGACCTTCCACCATCATCACATCAAAAACGCCATCATTAGGTAGGGCATCAGGAGTTTGCTTTATTCCTCCTCCCGTATAACATCCATTTCCGAAAGACATGGTATACATTTTTTGGTTTATTGTTTCTCCATTATCAAAAGTAACTTTGATTCGTTTGGCTCGATAATTAAAAAGAACCTTAAGAATGGACAATGTATAAACCCACGATTTTCCTCCAAATATTGCCCGAAAAGAATTCGTATTTTTTACCACACAAGCGTCAAAACCAATACCAAGTGCATTAACGAAGTGTCTTGTGTCAACAAATCCTTGTTTCGTAATAATGGTTACTGTACCTACGTCAACCGACACTTTCTTTCCTTTTTTTAATATAGCAATAGATTCGTCTATATCATGACTGATTTTCCAGAACCGAGCCCAATCGTTACCCGTACCGCAAGGTATTAAAGAGAGAGTTATTTCTTTATAAATTTCGTTCGGTAACGAAAAAATCGCATGCACCACCTCACTCAGCGTTCCATCACCACCAACTATAATGAAATTCCGATAAGATCGACGAACAAAATCTTTGGCTAGTTGTACTGCATGAAAAGGAGCTTCAGTGAACACGGCATCAAAAAGAAAACCAGCCCTTGTCAGGGAATCACTAATATGCTCCCACTCAATAGAGGCTTGTTTATTACCCGCTTGCGGATTAATAATTACCGCCCATTTTTCTGTATTGGTCATTACTTAATTGGCAAAGGATTCTGCCTTTTAAAAAGAAAAACTAAATTTTGGTGATTCTATTCATTAAATAAGTGTCGAGAATAACAAGAGCAGCCATGGCTTCTACAATAGGAACTGCCCTCGGCAAGACACACGGATCGTGTCTTCCTGTCAGTTTTAAATTTTTCAGGTGGAGGTCTTTATCCAATACTTCTTGCTCCTTGAGAATAGTTGCAACAGGTTTAAAAACAACATTAAAATAGACGTCTTGACCATTGGATATGCCCCCCTGTATACCTCCGGAAAAATTAGTTTTTGTTGAAACCTTTCCGCCTTCTACAACAAAAGCATCGTTTATTTCAGAACCTTTCTTGGTAGCACAATCAAACCCAAGACCGTATTCAAATCCTTTAGCAGCATTGATTGACAACATAGCACTTGCCAACTGAGCCTGCAACTTACCAAAAACCGGTTCGCCTAAACCTACAGGTACATTTTTTATGACACAACTAACAATACCACCAATAGTATCTCCCTGCTGTTTTATTTCCTCAATAAGTTGAATCATTTGTTCTGCCGTGTGCTTATCAGGACATCTCACAGCATTACTTTCCGTCAAATTCAAATCGTAATCAGCATAAGATCCTTTCAACTTGATATTACCCACTTGTGAAGTATATGCGATAATTTCAATATGAAGACCTATTTGCTTTAACGCCAACTTAGCCAGTGCTCCTGCCACAATGCGACTAACCGTTTCGCGAGCAGAAGATCTTCCTCCACCTCTGTAATCGGGATTTCCATACTTCTCGTTGTACACAAAATCTGCATGAGAAGGTCTGAATATCTGTTTTATGGCATCATAGTCTGCCGAACGTTGATTTTGGTTGTATATGACAAAACCAATAGGAGTACCCGTTGTTTTTCCATCAAAAACACCTGACAAAAAGGCTACTTTATCGGGTTCGTTACGTGATGTTGTGATACTCGACTGACCAGGTCTACGACGGTCCAACTCTCCCTGAATAAAAGTCATATCAACTATTACTCCGGCGGGGCAACCATCAATTACACCTCCTAAGGCGACTCCGTGAGACTCTCCAAAAGTGCTGATTTTAAAAATGTTACCAAACGTATTCATCATAATAGTACAACATCAAGACTCTCTCAAAAAGAGAATATTACGTAAAAATTTTAATTACAACCGCAATTACAACCACTACCACAATTACATTCGTCATCACCACCGGCACAACCTCCGGAGCAACTATTAGCAGAAAATGCTGCTTGTATTTCTTCTTCAGTGGCAATTCTCATTTCAAGAACAGAACCTATAAAATGTAAATCTTCACCTGCTAACGGATGATTTAAATCCACCGTAACAGTATCTTGACCATTGCTAACAACAGATGCATTCACTCTGTTTCCTTCAGAATCTACCAATGGAACAATATTACCCTCCACGAGCATTTCTTCATCTATCTCACCATCTACTTCAAAAATATTTTTTGGCAAATCAATGACACTATTGTTATCGTATTCTCCATAAGCTTCATCCATAGGTATAACAAAATCAAAAGTATCTCCAACTTTTAAAGGAGCAACCTCTTTTTCAAACTTATCTAACATCATACCCATTCCGGTATAAAAAGTTAACGGATTTTCTTTTGTTGCTTTTTCCATCAACTCTTTTTCCTCTCCTTCTCCTACAAACAAATCGTATGTTAGAGCTACAAAATTCTTTTTCTCAGTCATATTATTTTTTTAAGTAAATATATTGCTTTTTTTATTAATACCAAACCTGATTATCGTAAGGGCTACTATGTTTTTCGTATTTAAGATCTTTTAATAATGAAGATTTAATGCCTATCACAAAGTTGTAAGACTTATATAATCCGACAGGAACGAAGCTAGCAGACATCTTCCAACAGTGTAAATCACGAGAAATAGCACAGTTTACATAACTCCATTCACCAGTATTGATATTATAATAAGTAGAAAAATTAAAACTCCAATTTTCAGTTAAGTTAACACTACCAATAGCACTAATGTCATGTGACATTTTTCTATTATATTCCATTTGACTTGTGTTAAAATCAGAATATGCATATCTCATATTATAATCAAATCGCAAACTCCATGGCATTACAAACTTTTTATATTCATCCTCCACTTTTTTCTGTTTATTTTTCTCTAAGGGATTAAGTTCTTCTATTTGTTTTTCCAATAAAGATTTATTTTCTGTTTCTTTTGGTGCAGATGGATTAGTAGTTGTGGCAGTAGTTGCAACATCCTTTTTCTTACTAAAAGTCTTATTATTAAACGTATATCCAAAAGATGTACCTGTACTCATTAAACGACCTAACACTCCATTCTTTTCTAGTTGAGAAACATTCACACGTACAGGAGAGCCACTTTTATTCAATTGATAAGTATATGGGTCAAAGACAAAATTCATATTCAATGTAAAATCTTTATGAAATTTCATACGTAAATTTGAACTAATATTTGACCAATTAAGAGAATCTGCAATCAAATTATAACCGGTAGAGAAACTTAAATTATCAATCAAACTAATTTTTGAAAACTGTTTCAAACTATCTTTAGAACTTTTCACCTTCATCTCCAAATTACTTGCAAGCGACATCGTTACAGTTCCGGCTTTACCTATACTTGGAGTACCGTATAACTGTCCTTGAAAACGATTATAAACAACTTTATCGACAGAACCATCCGAATAAGGTTTATCGTATTCTCCCCAATAACCCCAATCTTGCGTACCATAATCAGGCTTGTAAGACAAACTAATAGAAGGGGTTATGACGTGACGTATCATTTGCACCTTATCCCCGAATATTTTTTCCGAAGGTTTAAAAAATCCATATAGCTTGGTCTGCAAACTAACAGCGGCAGTATAATCAAAAACATTATAAAATCCTTTTGTAGTATCGGCAACTACTCCTCCAGTCGAGTAATCTCCTTGCCATTTTTGGTCAATACGACTAAAATACCATCTCAGGTTTGAATTAACGGAAGGTGTCAAAGTAAAATATTTGAGGATATTAAAAGAAACCGATATGGGTATTGAATGTTGCACCCCATTTTTCCAATCTTTCGTAAATGAAGCTCCCAATAACTCACTTTCCTTCGTGGTTATACTATTAGCAAACTTTCCTGTATACGTCATATTGATTTTTTCATACCACCTCTCATTACCAACTACACTTTTTCTTTTTAAAGGATAAATACGACTCATATTAACATTTAAATTCGGAAGTGAAAGACTTATAGTAGAGTCTTTTGTACGCTGGTTGGCATATATACTGGCAGAAATACTAAACGGACTTTCGGGAAAACGTTGCGTATAAGTTACCGTTGAACTTTTAGTGTTTTGGGACAATAAATTTGCATTATAATAACTATTCAGATTATTTCTTTCGTAACTTGATGTTGCAAAATTAACACTCGCCGAAAGAGAAGAATACGGACTGGACTTGGTATCTTGTGAATGACTCCACATGATACTAAAATCGTTATTTTTGGAATAATCAGGCAAATCTTTTTCTCCTAAAATATTTTGAATAAAGCTCATATTAAAAGAACCGGAAAATTTGTACCGAACCTTATAGCTTGAGGCAGATGTTAATGCCCATGAGCCTTTTGTATAAATATCTCCTGTCAAAGCTAAATCGAAATAATCATTGACAGCAAAATAATACCCACCGTTTTTCGCATAAAACCCACGAGAGAGCTCATCTCCAAAAGTTGGAAAGAGAATGCCTGAGGAATAATTCTTTGGAAATGGAAAATAAGCAAACGGAAGAACTAATGGCAAAGGAACATCCTCTACGACAAGATAAGCCGGTCCGGTAACAATATATTTTCCTTGTTTCATCTTAGCTTCTGTAAGATTTAAATAGAAATGAGGGTGATCATGTTGGTCGCAAGTCGTATATTTTCCATCTTTTAAGCAAAAAATATCAGATTCCAATTTTTTGGTCATACCACTTGTTACATAGCCCTCCCCTTGTTGAGTTATAGTGCCATAAATAAGTCCTTTTTTTGTTTTAAAATTGTAGGACAAGGCTTTTGATTCATAACTATCATTACCCTCTTTAAAAACAGGAAATTCTTTAAAATTACCCAAAGTATCTTTTATTCCACAGGCATATACAAGATTGCTATCTATATTTAAGCGAATAAAACCCGATTTTAAATTTATATTTTGGTAGGAAACAGAAGCTTTACCATATAGAAAAGCTGTTCCATCTTCCATTACAACAATCGAATCCTCCGCACTGTAAACGACATCTGAATCAATGGCAGATTTTTTAGAAGAATTGGTGTTTTGAGAAAACGCAGAAAAACTTGTTGCGATAACAACAAGTATGAAAACCAATATTTTTAATTTGTTATTCAAAGTCCTTCTACTGCAAACTACTTCATTTTCAAAATCAGCTGCAAATTTATACATTTTAGAGTTACTTAAAGGATATAAAGTGATTTTTTAATTATTTTTTTGATACATATTTTCAGAAAAAGAAATCTTTTTCAGTAAAAAACAACTATTTTTGCAATTTACAATTTCAATCTCATCCCTCAAAAAAAACGCAAAACTCTATATAGGTATGTTAAAAAAAATAAGTTTAGTATTTACTTTATTATTTTTGGTTGCTTTCAATTCTGTTTTTGCATTTACAGTTGTTCTTGATGCCGGTCATGGCGGAGACGACCCTGGAGCCATTGGTGCATTTTCTAAAGAAAAAAATATAAACCTAAAATACATTCTGGATCTAGGTGCAAAAATCAAGGCAAACAACCCTGATGTGAAAGTTATTTATACACGCACAACGGACTTTTTTGTTCCTTTGAATACGCGTGCTGACATTGCGAATAAAGCCCATGCCGACTTATTTATCTCCATACACACAAATGCTTCAAAGAGTAAAGATGCAAAAGGAACGGAGACTTTTACACTGGGGTTGGCCAGAAGCAAAGAAAACATGGAATTAGCTATGTTGGAAAACTCGGTAATTTTACTAGAAAATGATTATAAAAAAAATTATCAAGGTTTTGATCCTAATTCTGTAGATTCCTACATTATGTTTCAATTTATGCAAGACCAGTACATGGATCAGAGCGTACATTTGGCCGAAATTATCCAAAAAAACTTTGTAAAAGGAACGCCTATGATAGACAGAGGAGTCAGGCAAGCAGGTTTTCTAGTACTAAGAGCTACAACAATGCCTTCCGTTTTAGTCGAATTAGGTTTCATAACAAATAAAGAAGAGGAAGTCTATCTAAACAAAGAGGAAACGATGGAAACCATGACTCAATCCCTTTATGAGTCTTTTTTATCCTATAAACATCAAATAGAAAAGAAAAATGGAGACGTTAAAGGGGGGAATTCTAACAGCACAACCGCTTACACGAGCAAATCAACGGCAACGGAAGAAACAGAAAAAGTTGAGAAAAAAACGAGCAAAATAAGAAAAACAGGCAAAATAACACCTATACAGGAAGATAAAAAAGAAGAAATCATTGAAACCCCAACCAAATCTACCGAGGCTCAAAAAAATGTTTCATCTGAAATTTTATTTAAGGTTCAATTTTTAGTTTCCAAAACTAAGTACAAGGAGGGACATTCTATTTTCAAGGGAGTAAAAAATATAGATCACTATTACGAAAATGGCTACTACAAATATACTAGCGGTAATACTTCTAATGTAGATTCTATAAATGCTCTCAAAAATCAAATATCAAAAAAATTTCCGGATGCTTTTCTTATTGCATACAAAAAAAATGTTCGAATGAACATACACGATGCCCTTAAAGAAGCTGAGACCAACATCAAAAAATAATAACATAAGAAAAACTCATGAATTTTAAAAAAATTTTTACGAAAGAAGCTAAGATTGGATTGTTAGTAGTGGTGTCAATTGGACTATTGTATTTTGGGGTAAATTACCTGAAAGGGGTCAATATTTTCAAACCTGATAAATATTTTTATGCACAATATAACCGTATTGATGGAATAGTAAAAACAAGTCAAGTAATGATAAACGGTTATAAAGTAGGACATATAAGTAATATCTACTTTGATTACACGAAGGAAGCTCCTATTACTTTGGAAATAACAGTGGACAAAGATTTAGTGGTGCCTAAAGGAACTATTGCACAAATATATGAAACAGGAATGCTCGGCGATAAAGCAATACAACTTATTTTATCTAACAGTAGCGAAGTACATGCAATAGGAGATACGCTACAAAGTGAAACTTCTCAGGGTTTAGTTGGTGAAATAGTAGGCTCTTTGATGCCTCCTATTCAAAGATTAGTACCTCAAATTGACTCGACATTATATGCTCTTCGCAAATTATTAGAAAACGGATCAATTGAAAAAAGTTTGAACAATATTGAGTCAACGACCACACAATTGGAAGGTATGTCAAAATCCCTTAAGAAAATTGTAAACAATGATGTACCGGTAATATTATCTGATGTTTCTACGATCACAAAAAATCTGAATAAGGTAAGTTCTGATCTTAGTAAAACAGATTTTTATGCTACTATGCAGACATTAAATCAGACATTGGATAATTTAAAATTGGCGTCAAACAAACTTAACCAAAACGATAATACAATGGGATTATTACTTAATGATAAATCACTCTATCTTAATCTTAATTCTACTATGGATAATGCAAATAAGCTTGTTATCGACTTAAAAGAAAATCCTAAGCGATATGTCCATTTTTCGGTATTTGGTAAAAAAACAAAATAAAAAAATTCAACAAAAATTAATATTAATTTAACATTGAGCCAAGATTCGGTCATTAATTAAGAGTTTCTTTATTTTTCAACAAAAAAAAGATGTTTTAACATTTTTTATAAGATATTAGTTATCAACGCTTTTCGAAAATATTTATTGATAACAAACTGAAAATGAAATACTTAAGATAACAAGCTGATAAACAATTGCGTATAACATTTATAAATTTTCCAAATAAAAATAGATTTTTTTATACCGAAATTTATGTTCAATTTTGTAAGGAAAGAAAAAAGATATAGAAAAATTTTTATAAGATTATGAATTCTAATTGTACTACTTTATGGAACAAATGCTTGGAAGTTATCAAAGATAACGTAAACAGTACAAGTTTCGAAACTTGGTTTGAACCTATCATCCCCATTAAGTACGAGGATAAGGTGTTTACCATACAGGTTCCAAGCCAATTTTTTTACGAATATTTGGAGGAAAAGTATGCCGATTTGTTAAAATCCACCTTGTTTAGAATTGTGGCTCCGAATACAAAACTTGTATATCGTGTTATTGTTGATAAAGACAACAAGAAAAATGGTTCTACAGACGTTTTAGGATCAGCAAGAGGTACATTCCAAGGCAAAAAGAAAATAGGAGTTCCTGAATTCGATTCTTATTTAAACTATAACTACAATTTTGATAACTTTATTGAAGGAGATTGCAATCGCCTACCTCGCACAGCAGGAATCAATATTGCAAGTCAACCGGGAAAAACTATATTTAATCCGCTGTTTATTTATGGAAAATCAGGAGTAGGAAAAACTCACCTTGCCAATGCTATTGGCTTAAAAACCAAAGAATTACACCCTCAAAAGAAAGTCTTATATGTATCGGCGAACCTTTTCCAATTACAATACACAGAAGCTTCAATGAATAATCAGACCAATGATTTTTTGAATTTCTATCAAATGGTGGACGTTCTTATTATTGATGATATACAAGAGCTTGGTGAAGGAAAGAAAGTTAGCACCCAAAATACATTTTTCCACATATTCAATCATTTGCACCAATCAGGAAAGCAGTTAATTTTAACTTGCGACAAAAAGCCTGCTGAACTGGAAGGTTTGGAGGACAGGTTACTCACTCGCTTTAAATGGGGGTTATCTGCTGAAATAGAACAACCCGACTTCGAAACAAGAAAATTAATATTAAAATCCAAAGTAGAAAAAGACGGTTTAAGAGTTCCGGATGCAGTTATTTCCTACATTGCAGAAAATATTACCGATAATATCCGCGATTTAGAGGGTACAATGATTTCCCTCATTGCTCAGTCTACAATGAACCAAAAAGTCATCAACATAGATTTGGCAAAAAAGGTAGTACGTAACCTTGTTACTATCACAGAGAAAAAGTACACGGTAAAAAACATTAGAGACTTAGTATGCGAATATTTTAAATTGCCAACGGAAAGTTTGTTATCTAAATCAAGAAAAAGAGAAGTGGTACAAGCAAGACAAATAGCTATGTATTTCTCTAAACAGCTGACAAAAGAATCTCTTACCACCATAGGGAATACAATTGGACAGCGAAATCATGCCACTGTTTTACATGCCTGCAAAACAGTTAAGGACTTAATCGAAACGGACAAAATTTTTCGAGGAAGCGTTGAAGAAATAGAGCGAAAGCTTAATTCTTAGCAGATATTTTAAAAGCGACTTTTTCAAGTCGCTTTTTTTGATGAAATTTTACTAGATACAAAAAAAACACTAAATTTACCCAATCAAATTTTATATTAAATTTTAAAGAGTATGGTCTATAGATTTATTCTTATTTCTGATGAAGTAGATGACTTCATGCGTGAAATTATGATTGATTCAGAAGCAAGTTTTTTTGATTTTCACGAAGCAATTCTTAACTCAGTAAATTATACGAAGGATCTTATGACTTCTTTTTTCTTATGTAACGATCGTTGGGAAAAAGAGCAAGAAATTACCTTGGTTGAAATGAATACGGGTTCGGAATACGACAACTATATAATGGAAGATACCAGCCTTGACGAATTCATTTCTGAAGAAAAGCAGAAGCTGTTATATGTATTTGATTATGTGTCAGATAGAGTTTTTTTCATAGAATTAAAAGAAATTATTCCGGGGAAAAACATGAATGCTCCTGTATGTTCAAGTAAAAAGGGAACTCCTCCTGAACAATTTCAAATGGAATCATTTGACACCGAAAAACCTGTTGCTACAACGACATCCATAATTGATGAAAACTTCTATGGAGACGAAGATTTTGACATTGAGGAATTGGATGAAGAAAGTTTTAGCGACATGGACTTTAGTGAAGATTTTGAAAACTTGAAATGAAACACTTAATAGTAGTTCTCGGACCAACGGGAGTCGGGAAAACTGCTTTGAGTCTTACCTTGGCTAAAAAGTTCTCAACTCCTGTTATTTCCGCTGATTCAAGACAAATATACAAGGGTATAGAAATTGGAACGGCAGCTGCTACTCAGTCGGAGAGAACTTTAGCTGAACATTTATTTGTAGGCATAAAAGAACTGGATGAATATTATAGTGCAGGACAATTTGAGCAAGATGTCCTAGAGAAATTGTCCGATATCTTTAGGCATAGTGACTATGCTTTGATGGTTGGAGGTTCCATGATGTACATAGATGCTGTTTGCAATGGAATGGATAATATTCCATCCGTGGATAACGAAATAAGAAAAAACGTTTCCGAGATATTTCAAAAGCAAGGTCTCGAGGGTATCAGAAATTTATTGCAACTTCTCGACTCAGAACATTACAAAAAGGTTGATTTAAAAAACAAACAACGCTTGATGCACGCTGTTGAAGTTTGTTTAATGACGGGTAAGCCCTACTCTTCTTTTCTCTCAGCATCAAAAAAAGCTAGAAATTTTCGCATAATTAAGATCGGCTTGAATAGAGAACGAGAAGAACTCTACGAACGAATTAATACACGAGTGGAAAAAATGTTTGCCTTAGGGCTGTTTGAAGAAGCTAAACAATTTTACCATTTAAAGGACACAAATGCCCTTAACACCGTTGGGTACAAGGAAATATATCAATATATGGATGGCGTTTATCCTGATATCGAAACAGTAAAGAAAATGATAAAGCAAAATTCGAGGCATTATGCCAAACGGCAATTGACATGGTTTAAACGAGACTCTGAAATTGCATGGTTTCACCCTGACAATATAAATGGAATAATCAGCTATATAGAATCATGCGAAAAATAACTAATTGCATGTTTCTTATCCTGCGAACTTTTATTTTTCTCAGATTAATTTGACCTTTGAGAAAGTAGGGATTACCTTCTCACTAAATGAATTTAATATATCTCGCAGCCTTAACTTCATTGAAGAATACACAATCGCTTTTTATCTCTAAAGCATTTATCAAACTCACTCTCTCCTACTACATTGATTTTACTAACACTCAACCTTTTCAAAAAAAGCTAATTTTCTAATGTGACCAAATTAGTATCGACAATATAAATCTAGTCGTTGAATTTTAAAACGAAAATGGTAATGTACGACAGAATTTTCCTCTTTGTAAAAAGATTATTTAAACACATTAGCCAATGCATTTTCCAAATCTTGACCTCTTAAATTTATCCCTATAATTTTACCCTCTTTATCAATTAAAACAGAAGAAGGTATAGTAGAAATATTGTATTCCTTTACTATCGGACAACGCCATCCTTGTAAATTAGAACCATGGTTCTCCCATGCTAATTTATCTTCAGCTATTGCATTCAACCAATTTGTTTTGTTGTTATCAAGAGACACACTAAAAATCTCAAAGCCTTTAGCATGGTATTTTGCATATGCATTAACCAAATTAGGATTTTCCATACGGCAAGGACGACACCAAGATGCCCAAAAATCGACTAATACGACCTTACCTTTCAAAGAACTTAACTCGATAAGTTTTCCTTCGGCATTAGGAATAACAATGGACGGAGGTATTTTTCCTATTTCGATGGGATTATTTAATTTTGCGTTTATTTCTTTTAGTACTTGATTTTCAGGGTATAATGGTGTCAATGACTGAGAAATCTTAACGAACAAACTTTTGTGAGTTTCAAAACTTGGTCCATACTCTAAATAAGCTATAACAGCCGACGAAAGCATTGAACTATTCTGAATCAAAAACAGCTGCAAATTTCTTTGAAAAGTCTGATATTCAGCATCATAATTTTTTTTAATTGTAACCTTTGCTTCTGCAGTAGTAGCTTCTTTATATTTCTTTTGTGTTTGTTGCAAAAGAGGAAGTGTTGATCTAACCATATCTTGGTAAGTTTTGAGTAAATCCATATCCTTTGATCCGGAAGCACTTTCAACCCAAAGAGAACTCGAATCGCAATTAAGAGATAAATTTATATTATCATTCGGATGAAGAGTTAATATAATCTGTTGTTTTCCAGAAGTTTCAGTTTGAAAAGCTAATATATAAAATTCAGCAGTTTTGACTTCTGCTGTTATGTTGAATGTATTATCGGTAATTATCGCTTTTCCAACGCTCGTTACCTGATTTCCATCAAATAAATTGACCTCTACTGACTTAAAATCATTATTTCCGTTTATTAAGCCCTTAATAAGAGCCGTTTGAGCTGATACTTGAATAGAAACAAAAGTCAATACTAATAAAAAAATTCTCTTCAACATACGTTTAGTGATTAAATATTAATCATGAAATAATAAAGAACTATCGCCGTAACTCAAAAATCTAAAATTATTACTTAAGGCAAATGAATATATCTCTTTCCAATTTCCCTTTACAAATGCCGACACAAGGAGCAAAAGAGTACTTTTTGGTTGATGAAAATTAGTAACCATCGCATTTACAATCTTAAAATCATATCCCGGAACTATAATTATTTGAGTAGAACATGTCAATGCCTCCAAATGGTTGAGTTCTAAATAATCGAGAATAAAACCTAAGGATTGAAATGACGTTGTTTCCTCCTGTTTTTGATAAGGTTCCCATTGAGAGACCGAAAGTACGGAATTATTTTTTGATAAATGCAATCCAATATAATAAAGAGACTCCAAGGTTCGAACAGAAGTTGTACCTACAGCAACAATTTGCCCCAAGTTTTTCCGTACAGCTTGAATAGTTTCTTTTTGAACAGTAATAATTTCCGTATGCATCAGATGGTCTCCAATTTGCTCCGATTTTACAGGTTGAAAAGTACCTGCTCCAACGTGCAAAGTCAGTTCACAAAAAGAAATATCAGAAGCTTTTAAGGAAGCAAATTCCCTTTCCGTGAAATGCAAACCTGCTGTTGGTGCTGCTACAGAACCTTTGATTTTCGAATAGATTGTTTGATAAGTTTGCTTATCACTCTCTTCAGTCTTTCTATTCAAATAGGGAGGTATGGGCAATTCTCCAAACGTATCCAAAATATCTGCAAATGTAAGCGTTGGATTATTCCAAGAAAATCTTATATGAAGAGTATTCCCTATTGCTTCCATTTTTTCTGCAATAAGAATTGTTTTCGTACCGTTTATTACGTAATCTTTTTGTAGCAGATTATCTTTCCATTTCTTTAAATTTCCAACTAGACATTTCCAAACACAAGATGTTTGTTGCTGAAAAACAAGTTGATAATCATTCGGAAACAAAGGTTCTAAACAAAAGATCTCAACCAACCCACCCGTTGGTTTTGCAAAAATAATACGAGCCTGTATTACTCTCGTATTATTGAAAACCATTAAGGATTTTGGGGGTATGTACCCTGCTATATTTTCAAAATAAGATTGTTCTATATGTCCGTTCTTATAAACAAGAAGTTTCGATTTATCCCTTTCTTTTAATGGAAATTTGGCTATATTTTCATCAGGCAAAGAATAATTATAATGGTCAATTTTTATTTCCTTTGCTGTATTATTCTCCATGTTCAGTTTTTTGTACAAAAATAGAAAACTTTACACAATAAATGTTTATCCGACAATCGTTTTCTGGCAACATTTTGTACCTTTACGTTATCTACAAGTAGTTGAAAAGCTAAAACTAAAAATCAATGAAAACCATAGGATTATTGTCCGATACCCATGGATATTGGGATGAAAAATACACCGAATTTTTCGAAAAATGTGACGAAATTTGGCACGCAGGAGATATTGGCAACATCGAAATAATTCAAAAGTTAGCTTCAAAAGGGCAGAAAATACGTGCTGTGTACGGTAATATTGATGGTCAAGACATACGACTGCATTTTCCATTGCATAATCGTTTTAAAATTGAGGATATATCGGTATGGATAACACACATCGGTGGTTATCCGGGCAAATATAACCCCATTATAATAAACGATTTAATAAACAACCCTCCAAAACTATTCATCTGCGGGCACTCACACATAACAAAAGTAATGTATGATAAAAAGCTGAATTTATTACACATGAATCCCGGAGCAGCAGGAAAGGAAGGTTTTCAACAAGTGCGAACAATTATGAGGTTTGCCATAGACAAAGATGACATAAAAAATTTGGAAATTTTAGAACTAAAATGAATTAACGCAACAAATTTACGTTACCTTTTTTAACGTACTTGACATTGTTGCCATTTGAGTCCTTATCCACTCCCGTTGCCTCGATAAAATAAAAATAAGTGCCTTCAGACGCTTTGGTTCCACCGATGTTTCCATCCCATCCTTTTCCGGGATCTGTCCAACTGTATACCAAGCGACCCCAGCGGTTATATACTGTACCACTAAAAGTAAGTATTGACTTATAAGCTACTCTAAACTCATCGTTTTTGCCATCACCATTAGGAGTAAAAACATTCGGAACATCCAAAGAAGATTCTAACACATTCATTTTGTAAGAAATTTCTGAAGAGCAAGTCGCATCAGAATTATAAACTCGAAGTCTCAGATAATACGTTTCCGGTTCTTTAAAAGAATAACGAAAATCTTTATCTATATAAGACAGTTGACACGTTGAAAAATCTGATTCTGTAGACAAACACCACTCAAAATCGGTAGCAGCAGGCACATTGGGACAACTAAGTATCTCAACTTCCAAAGGAGCAGAGCCACTCAACGTTGTATCTTCAGACTGATCTTTCTGCATTTCATTTGTAGCTGTTCTTGTCTGAATGGTAACTTTCGGATTAATCGCTGTCGCAAAGGCTTGTAATGTATCCGTTTCAACTGACTGTCCCCTCCCAAATCCTTTTGCAAACTGATCTCCAGACAATTTATAGGAGGTATTTCCTAGTGGAGAGGTCACCTGTATTTGTGATGTTTGGGAAACCGCACGAGAGACGGTCTCTGAAATATAAGAACTTTCAGAAAAATATGTAGAATCATATTGTAAATCGAACAGCCGTGTTACTTCGTAAGGAATTGTAGTTTGATCATAACGTTCAAATTTCATTTTTTCCGCAGTGATGTAAGGAACAAGTTGGATAAAATTGCACTTATCTTCAGCATTTGTATCTATTTTGATGCTGTCTAATTGGACTCCGAATTTGGTGTAATCAAAAACCCAGACATACTTTTTCTGTCCATCAACTTCCAATTCATAACCCAACGAAGGAGCATTCTGCAAAGGAACAGACGACACAGTTACCTGATTATCAGTAGCCAGCGAAGTTAAATTTCCATTAAGATCATAAGATTTCCAAACAAAATCACTGTTCGTTGATGAAGTATAAGATAGGGTTCCATTAGCCAACCCATCCACAACAAAAACGGAATCTAAATTATTTTGCGAATATCCAAGAAAAGAAACTCCTTGTATGGAAAATTGTGCATAAGATAATATAAAAGAGAAACTTATGATAATTCCTAATAGTATTTTCCTCATTGTGCAAGTAATTGAAAGTTAGTCGGTAAAGTTAATGATTTTTGGAGAACGGACAAGAGTTTTATTCTCATAAAAAGACCTTAAATTTATAGTTTTTTTTTATCTTTGCACTACAGTAATATTTTTCAACAAAAATGCTATGATTATGAATAAAAAGAATTGGGTACTGCTTATAATCTGTTTTTTTGTATTGTCAACACAAGCAAAAAACTTCGATTACGAAAAAGTAACTGTAAACGGTAAACAATACTACCTGTATAAAGTCGAAAAAAGCGAAGGTTTTTATTCTATCTCAAACAAATTTGGAGTACAGCAGGAAGATATTACAGAAGCTAATCCGGAAACAAAAAATGGATTAAAAGTTGGACAAAAAATAAAAATTCCCGTAATTTCGGAATCTAAAAATAAAAAAGAAAACATTATTTCTCATACCGTAGCTAAAGGAGAAACGATATTTTCGATATCAAAAAAATATGACGTTACAGAAGAATCAATATATAAATTAAATCCTGAATCGAAGCAAGCATTGCGAGTCGGTTCCATTTTAAAAATAAATTCTTCTTTATCAACTACTAAAGCCAAAGAAGTTTCTCAAAACTCGTTAAAAACTAAAAAAAACTTACAGGATAATAATGACATACCAAAAACTACCATTATCAAATCTGAAAATGAAAACCTTCAAGAATACAGAGAACATATAGTTAAACGTAAAGAAACACTGTACAGTATATCTAAAGAGTACAATGTTAGTGTTGATGATATTATTAAACTTAATCCATCTGTTTCAAAAGGATTAGAAGTCAAATCTGTTTTACGTATTCCTGGAGAAAAAGCTGAAAAGAAATATCAAGAAGTTGCAACGGGTGCTTTTCAGAAAAAAGAAACAACAAACGATGAAACAATTCTTGCAACCCAAAGTCTTATCACACCAAAAGAAGAACAAGAAGAAAAAATTGTGGTTCCCGAAATCAAACCCACCAACAAAGTAAAATTGGCTATTCTCCTCCCTTTTGATTTAAATGCGGAAGTAAGAGATGCCAACATGAATCGATTTATGGAGTTTTATGAAGGATCTCTTTTGGCAATTGATTCTTTGAGAAAGACAGGGCTTTCCGTAGAAGTGAATACGTTTGACATTGGCAAAACACAATCTCAACTAACTAGTGTGTTGGCAAAACCGGAGATGAAAACTGTAGACATTATTATTGGTCCTGCTTATACCAGTCAAATAACTTCTATCGGTGAATTTGCTAAAGAAAACAAAATAAAGGTAGTTGTTCCTTTCTCACCAAACATAAAAGAATTAGCAACTAACAAATATATTTTTCAGGTTATTAGCCCACAAGATGATTTGACAGAGCCTGTCACTAAAGAATTTTGCCGACTTTTTGCCAATAAAAAAATTGTTATTGTAAACCCTAAAAAAGATGATGCTAACGATAAAAAAGATTTTATTACAGCCCTGAAGAAAAAAATGAATGATAATAAAATGTCATTCACAAGTTTTATTGCAAATACAAATACAACACATAAGATTGATTCTATTGCCAAGGCAGCCAATAAAGACATAGTGGTCGTAGTGCCCACCACGGACATTGTAGCTTTGACACAAATTGGTAATGCGATTGAACAAACACGCCAACCGAACATTAGCGTATTTGGTTTCCCGGAATGGCACTCCCTACAATTGACAGGTTTGTATAGCAAACCACTCTATTCGTATACCAATCATTATATCAATTTCAATGATCCCAAAACAATAAAATTCTTTACTGATTTTAGATATAATTTTGGTATATCAAATACTCAGAGTGTACCCAATTATGCTGCACTTGGATATGATCTTTCTTTTTATTTTCTTAGTTTAATAGAACACTATGGCAAGAACTTTGAAAAAGAAATGAAAAACACCACCACGGAGTTGCTACAAATGAATTTGATGTTTGAGCAAGTATCAGCAACTGGAGGCTACATAAACAAAGGAGTTTTTATGCAGTCTTTTAATGAATCCGGAATTAACTCGTTAAAATAAATGAAATTAAAAATAGCTTTATGTATTATTGCGACGACTATTGCAATGAGTGCTCAATCACAAAATTCTGAATTTAAAAAAGAATTTTGTATAGGGGCTAATTTTGGTGCAACATACCCCACGGTAAGTTTTGACCCGACAGTATCACAGAAATTTAATTATACCTATAGTGGGGGACTTTCGTTTCGATACATCACTCAAAAACATTTCGGTTTGCAATGGGAATTAAACTACAGTCAAAGAGGATGGACAGAAGCTAACACATTGCAAGGAACCTTTAGTAAAAATTTAGATTATGTGGAATTGCCTCTACTTACCCATATATATTTTGGAAAAGAAAAGTCTCGCTTTTTTGTCAATTTAGGGCCTAAAATACGTTATCTAATTTATGAAAAGAGCAATAGCACCTACACAAATCCAACGGCATACCAACAAATAACTGCTGTAGAAAACAAATTGGATTATAGTATTTTGGGTGGGTCAGGATTGGAAGTAAGAACAAAAAAGGCAGGGTATTTCCAACTAGAAGCTCGTTATGATTTTGGTTTGGGTGACATCTTTAAAAACAGTAAGGCTGACTATTTTGCTCGTTCCAGCAACCAAGCTTTTTCGATTAATTTTGTTTACTTTTTCAATGTATTAAACTCAAAATAAAAAGGCAAAAATTATGGTATCTGTATATGAATTACTAAAAAAAAGACGCAGTTGCAGAAAATATCAAGACAAACTCATTGAAAAAAGAGATATAGATACGTTACTAAATGCAGCTTTAATGTCTCCATCTTCAAAAAGGGCAAATCCATGGGAATTCATTGCTGTAACAAACAAGGATATTCTCTCTCAACTAAGTAATTGCAAAGAACATGCTAGTAGTTTTATAGCTGAGGCTCCCCTTGCAATTGTTGTAATTGCTAATACTGAAAAAAGTGATGTTTGGGTTGAAGACGCGTCTATTGCGTCTATTTTGCTGCAACTAACTGCTGAAGATTTGGGTTTAGGAAGTTGCTGGGTGCAAATACGAAACAGAAATTCTAAACAAGAAAAAGTTAATTCTGATAAGTATGTTAGAAATGTTCTCAATATTCCTGAAGAATATGCTGTAGAATCAATCATCAGTATTGGATATAAAATAGAGGAAAGAAAACCTTTTGATGAAGAAAAGCTTCAAAAAGAAAAATTGCATTTTGATAAATTTTAAATTTGATGTTTAAGATTGTTTTCATTGGTGCCGGTAACGTTGCCACACAAATAGCCACAACGTTACAAAAAATCGGAATGAATATTTGTCAGATTTATAGTCGAACAGAAAATTCGGCAAGCACTTTGGGCAAATTATTAAATATTCCATACACCACTGATAAAACCAAAGTTATTGGCACAGCGGATGTTTATTTTTGTTGTGTAAAGGATAGTGAAATAGAAAATGCCTTAAACAGTATTTCTTTCAACAACGGGTTATTAGTTCATACGGCAGGAAGTGTGCCAATTGAAGTTTTGCAATCTTTTTCAGAAAATGTTGGAGTCTTCTACCCCTTGCAGACTTTGTCAAAAGAAAAAAAGATCGAGTGGAAAAAGATTCCACTATACTTGGAAGCCAACACTCCTGAAAATATTTACAAACTGCACCAGATAGCTGAAAAAATAAGTGACTGCGTTTTCGATATTAATTCGGAACAAAGAGGAAAAATACATTTAGCAGCTGTTTTTTGTTCTAATTTTGTCAATCATCTATACACATTATCCGATGAACTACTGACAGAATCAGGGTTCAAGTTTCAACAACTTATTCCTTTAATCGAAGAGACAACTGAAAAAGTAAAAACGCTCTCTCCTATTGAAGCTCAAACAGGTCCGGCTGTTAGATTTGACGAAAACATTATCAATAAACATCTGAATATTCTAAGAAAACAACCAGATCAGAAAGCTGAAATTTACAGTTTATTAAGCAAAAGCATTTACGAAAAACATCATATTCAATGAGTACTAATTTCAAGGAAGATTTAACACATATCAAAGCATTTGCTTTCGATGTTGATGGTGTATTATCTCTAAATTGCATTCCTCTTTTTCCAAGTGGAGAGCCGATGCGTATGGCAAATATAAAAGATGGATATGTCATACAGCTGGCGGTAAAAATGGGTTTCCCCATAGCTATTATTACGGGAGGAAAAACAGAAGCTATTCGCGTACGGTTTGAAGGTCTAGGAATAAATGACATTTACCTTGGCTCTTCTTTCAAAACAAAAAATTTTGATGCGTTTCTCAAAAAACATAATTTAAACGCACAAGATGTTTTGTATATGGGTGATGATATTCCTGATATTCCTGTAATGGAATTGGCTGGTGTACCTACTTGTCCTGCCGATGCTGCCGTGGAAGTCAAGGCAATTTCGAAATACATATCAAACTACAAAGGTGGCGAAGGTTGCGTAAGAGACGTAATTGAGCAAGTACTAAAAGCTCAAGATAAATGGATGAAAGATACTCATGCATTCGGTTGGTAAAATTTAACAGTTATATAAAATGAAATCACTTAACATCATTGATTATATCAAATTAGTACGATATAAAAATCTAATCGCTATTATTTTCTTTCAAGTGCTTATCTACTATGGTATTGTCTTACCTATTTTGGATAAATACCAAATGGGACAAGCTTGCTATGGTTCTCTAGAATTTATATTGTTAGTTTGTTCTTCCGTATTTATTGCAGCAGGAGGATATGCTATTAATGAATATTTTGACACAAAAATAGACATGATAAATCGTCCGGAAAAGGTCATCGTAGGGAAAACAATATCAAGAAAAAGTGCAGCGACCTATTTTCAAATATTAATTGGAATCGGAACTTTATGTGGACTCATTTTGGCGTATTTAGTAAGAGATATAAAAGCAGGCTTTATTTTTATCATCATACCGGGTCTGCTTTGGTTCTATTCAGGTGCTTATAAACGTCAGTTTTTGATTGGCAATATCATTATCGGATTTTGTGCAGCCATGTCAATTTTTTTAGTAGGATATATCGAATGTTCGGTACTCTCAAAAATGTTCGGACCAATAATCTTCGAAACTCCAATTGTGAGTGAAATATACTCTTGGGTAGGTGGATTTTCTCTTTTTGCTTTTTTACTGACAATGATAAGAGAAATCGTAAAAGATGTTGAAGATATAGAAGGCGACCGAGAAATGGAATGTAGAACAATGCCTATTGTCTGGGGAATAAAAAAAACAAAGATATTTTTGTATGTATTGACAATTGCAACAGTAGCTCTAATAGGATTCTTTGCTTTCACAAAAATTCATTTTGCTGTAGACAACATCACAAAAAAATATTTCATTTTCGGCATTTTACTTCCTTTTATTGCTTTTTTATATTTAATTTTCAAGGCCAAAGGAAAAAACGATTTTCACCAAGCAAGTTCTTTTTGTAAATACATGATGATTATTGGTTCACTGTATAGTGTGTTTGTATATTTTCTTTTTACCATCAATTTTTAAAACAGATGTTACTAAAGGAAAAACTGAAAAATTATCAAGTAGTATTAGTTTCCAATTCTCCCCGTCGAAAAGAATTGTTAAAAGGTTTAGAAATTGACTTTATGGTCACATCTGTTGATATTCATGAAACTTTTCCTAAACATTTAATCGGACAAGAAATTCCAATCCATATTGCTCAGGAAAAAGCCAAAGCTTATGTCAACCAACTATTGGAAAACACTTTGGCAATTACTGCTGACACAATTGTGTTGCTTGAAAATAAGGTACTAGGGAAACCGAAAGATAGAAATAATGCCAAAGAAATGCTTCGTCAACTTTCAGGAGAAACCCATGACGTCATCACTGGAGTTTGCTTATTTACAAAAAACAAAAAGACAAGCTTTTCCTCCACATCAAAAGTAACCTTCAAAGAATTAACAGACGAAGAAATTGAACATTATTTATCTGTTTACCAACCATACGATAAAGCGGGAAGCTATGGCGTACAAGAATGGATAGGTTTTATTGGAATAGAACGAATTGAGGGTTCTTATTTTAATGTAATGGGCTTACCTACAGTTGCTTTATACAAAGAATTGGAAAAGTTTATTTGCAAATAAAACTTTCTTATTTCTAATTTTCATGCCAAACTCTGAAAAAAATGACAAAATATTAGGAGTCCAAAGAAATGCGTTTTTCACAGGACTAACGAGTTTTTTTACGGACACATCCACTAAAATGATTTATAGTGTGATGCCTCTCTTTTTATTGTCAATCGGAGCATCAAAAACAACCATATCCTTAATTGAAGGTATTGCGGAAAGCACTGCTTCGTTACTAAAAGCCTTTTCCGGTTACTGGAGTGATAAATTGGGAAAAAATAAGCCTTTTATGATTATCGGATATGGTATAACCGCCATCATAACACCTTTTTATGCTTTAGCACGAATACCTCTGCAAATTTTATTTTTACGATTTTTTGAACGTATTGGCAAAGGACTTAGAGCAGCTCCACGTGATAGCTTGATTTGTGCCTCCATAAAGAAAAAAGATGCTGGAAAAACATTTGGGTTCCAAAAAGCGATGGATAACAGTGGTGCCATTATAGGTCCTTTAATTGCCTTTTTGCTACTTTACTTCTTCCCCACCAATTATACCAATATTTTTTTGTTGGCAACGATTCCTGCTATTTTAGGAGTTCTAACCATCATTATTTTCATCAAAGATGTCAAAACTGAAAAGCAAAAAGAAATAAATAAGGTATCATTAAAAAAACTTCCAAAAAACTTTTATTTTTTTCTAATCATTATATTCGTCTTTACATTGGGAAATTCAGCAGATGCACTATTGCTTGTAAAGACGACGGAAACAGGTATAAACAAAGCCTACATTCCTTTTGTTTACATGATCTTTAGCTCCATATCGGTACTACTTGCCATTCCCATTGGCAAATTATCGGATAAAATTGGACGTGAAAAATTAATCATTGCCGGATTTTTGGTTTATGCGGTAGTTTATTATTGCTTCGGCAAATTTAGCACCATCAGTGCTTTTATTCTGCTATTTACGTTATATGGCTTATATAGTGCACTAACGGATGGCACTCAAAAAGCAATGGTTGCAGACATTGTAAGCAAGGACATAAAAGGAACAGGATTTGGTATTTACCAAGCGGTACTCGGTATCACATTGCTACCAGCAAGCCTGATAGCAGGATTACTATACGACCATGTGAATTCTAATGCCCCTTTCTACTTTGGGGCAACAATGGCATTGATTGCTGCAATTTTAATGATAATTTTCACCCTTACGTCTAAAAAACGAAGCGACAAACGAACAATTATTCATGAGCAATATAAAAAACATAGGGACAAATCCTAACTTTTCCTTAATATGCCGGAAAGATTATTTAAAAGAATTTTATCAAGTAAGATTTACTTATTAATTTTACACAAAAAAATTAAAAAATCATTATATTTTATATAACTTTGGGACTGGTTTTAATTTCTAGAATAAATTAAGTAGTAAAATTTACAAATTTACCCGATGCTGATTTTGTTATTGAATCAATTATTTACTTAAAATATTTACTCATGACTATATTATTTATTTTCTTGCAAACCGCTTTGATATCTTTTTTTATTGCAGGCGTTATTTGGTTAATTAATAAGATTTTATCAAAGAAAAAAGAATAACCGTAAATCACATATACTATGAATAATTTTTTTGATTTTCTCAATCAATTTCAAGGGATTTCTACTTTATTTTCTTCGGATATCTCTGTTTCGATAACTCGTATCTTTCTTATTTTTCTTGGATTATTTTTAATGTATCTTGGTAAGAAAGGCATATTGGAAGCTCTTTTAATGATTCCAATGGGTTTGGGAATGGCTACGATAAATGCTTCTCTAATGTTTTTACCAGCTGGAATTCCAGGTGGATTTGTTGAAAATGGATCTGTACAAGGTACTTTGTTTCTTGATTCAATGGTAACTGATGTACAACAAGTTTTTGATTTGTTACAAATTGACTTTTTACAACCTATATATGTATTTACATTCAGTAATGGACTTATTGCTTGTCTTGTTTTTATGGGAATAGGGTCTCTACTGGACATTGGTTATCTTTTGCAACGTCCTTTTTCAAGCATGGTACTTGCTTTATGTGCAGAGTTGGGAACATTTATAACTTTGCCAATTGCACAACTGATGGGCTTAACGGCAAAAGAAGCTGCTTCTATTGCTATGGTAGGAGGAGCTGATGGACCAATGGTTTTATTTACCTCATTGTCGCTAGCGAAACACCTATTTGTTCCTATCACAGTAGTAGCATATTTATATTTAGGATTAACCTATGGCGGATACCCTTATCTTATACGTTTATTAATTCCTAAAAAACTTCGAGCCATTAAAATCGATAAATCGAAAGAGAAACCTCGAAAAAATGTTTCAGAAACAGCAAAACTTGCAGCTGCATCAATAATGTGTGTAATACTTTGCCTCCTTTTCCCTGTTGCTTCTCCATTATTCTTCTCTTTATTCTTGGGCATAGCTATAAAAGAAGCAAAATTGACGCATATTCACGAATTTATAAGCGGTCCACTTCTATATGGATCAAC
>DAIMYQ010000009.1:0-13783 GCA_036734385.1 Paludibacteraceae bacterium
GAAACAACGTACCATGGAGATTTCTTATTTCCGAGGAAAAATGCGGTGTTACTCGTCTCTTTTCTTCCTAAAAAGGCAATAAACATTAACATGGTAAAGTACGCCAAGATGATAAATAAGATAGTTTGAGCGGTCATAAATTGGATGTAAAGTCAGCACAAAGTTATTAAAAATAATAAAAAGTGGTATATTTGTAAACCGATTGAGGAAAATAGTAAAATGAATACGAATCAGTATCCTTCACTGTTACTTGAAAATGCAGTAAATCAGTTTGCAAAATTACCCGGAATAGGGCGTAAAACAGCTTTACGTTTGGTGCTTTATTTGCTGAAGCAAGAAAATGCAGAAGTAACAAATTTTGCTGAAGCTTTGCTTTTACTCAAAAATGAGGTAAGGTATTGCGAAGTGTGTAAAAATATATCTGATACCGACAAATGCCGCATATGCTCCGACCCATCTCGTAATGAGGAGATTGTATGTGTAGTAGAAACAGTAAAAGATGTTATGCTGATAGAAAACACTTCGCAATTCAGAGGTTTATACCATGTGTTGGGTGGAATTATTTCTCCAATGGATGGCGTTGGTCCTGCAGACCTTGAAATAGAAAGTTTGTTACAACGTGTGGCTGCCGGAAACATCAAAGAAATTATTTTAGCCCTTAGTACAACCATGGAGGGAGATACAACGAATTTTTATTTATACAAGAAATTATCTCAGTATCCGGTTCAAATTAGCACTATTGCTCGTGGCATTTCGGTAGGAGATGAATTACAATATGCTGATGAAGTGACACTTGGTCGTTCTATTGTCAATCGTATTCCGTTTAAAGAAACAATGCAGATATAACTCACATAAAATAAAAAACAATGGAACAAGAAATAAAAGCTATACAAAAGCAATTGGTGAAGATTTACTATTTAATTTATGCCATTCTTATTATTCTGTTGATTGGAGGGGCATTGCTCTTTCCTAGGTTGGGTGGTGTAAGTCCCTCTGTTGCTGTTATTCTGAATACAGTAACAATTCTTACGGTATTAGCAGTTCCTCTAGCTCTCAAATTGTTTTCTGTTAAAACAAAAAGAATACAGGCATCTGGCGACGAATTTGAAAAGAAAGCTCTCGGCTACATTAAGTGGTCGAAAATACAAATGTTTTTATTGGGAATCCCTGGTGTTTTTGCCGCTATTTCGTATGCTTTTTTGGAAGATAGAACTTCCTTATTTTGCTTCTTAATTGCTTTTATGGTATTGATGTTTACGAAGCCCTCACTAATAAAAATTGACATTTTCTTTCAGAAAGAAGAATAGACAACCATATAAAGATAACCAAATGATTATAGCTGTTGATTTTGATGGAACAATAGTCGAACATGATTATCCAAGGATAGGCAAGGAGATACCGTTTGCCATTGAAACGCTAAAAAAGATACAACAAGATAATCAGCATTTACTCGTCTTGTGGACAGTAAGAGAAGGCAAATTTTTGCAAGAAGCTGTTGATTATTGTCACGAACGAGGATTGGATTTTTATGCAGTAAATAAAGATTATCCCGAAGAACAATTTGATGAAGGAATTACCCGTAAAATAAAAGCTGATATTTTTATAGATGATCGTAATCTTGGCGGATTACCCGATTGGGGAGTCATTTATGCCATGATTATGGGTAAAGTAAGACCTACCTATGGTGCTGAATATGAGATATTAAAGCCGAAAAATATTTTTATTCGTTTTGGAGAATGGTTACAACGTTCTTAACTCTTTTTTATGAAATTATCTGTTGTTATAGTTAATTACAAAGTTCAGAATTTGCTCTTGCAATGTTTGGATGCTGTTTCTAAATCTATGGAACATATTAGTGGTGAGGTTATTGTTGTGGATAATAATTCTGAAGATGACTCTCAAAAGCTAGTGCAACATTATTTCCCTTCTGTCCATTTTATAGCTAACGTCGAAAATGTCGGTTTTTCGAAAGCCAATAATCAGGGCATTTTGTCTGCCAGAGGTGAATATGTTTTGTTGCTCAATCCTGATACTATTATAGGAGAGCAAACCTTGACTTGTGTTTGCGATTTTGCGGATAATACGAACAATTTTGGTGCCTTGGGGGTTCGTATGGTTAATGGAATCGGTTGTTTCTTGCCTGAGTCAAAAAGAGGTATTCCAACTGTTTGGGCTTCATTTTGTAAAATAATGGGACTTAATAGACTTTTTCCTTCCGGTAATTTTTTTAATGGGTATTATTTTCCTTCCCTTGAGGAAACTTCTTGTGGTGAAGTTCCCATTTTGGCGGGTGCTTTTATGCTATTGAACAAAAAGGAATTAAAAGAGGAAATTTTGTTAGATGAACAGTTTTTTATGTATGGAGAAGATATCGATTTGTCTTACAGAATAACATTGAGTGGGCTGAGAAACTTCTATGTTCCGACTTCAATCCTCCATTACAAAGGTGAAAGTGCAAAAAAGGGAGACGGTAAACATCAAAAAGCCTTTTACCAATCGATGCTGATTTTTTACAAAAAACATTTTGCTAAAAAAGCCTATATTTTTAATTTCTTTGTCCCTTTTGCCGTTTATTTTTACCAATTTTTCGGCAAAAGGAACAAAAATAGGGCTCCAAAATTACCTGAAATTGTAGTTTCAACCGATGAAATGTCTTATCAAGAAATTATTTCTTTGGTTGAAGAAAAAAAAGGGGTTGCCCGAGTTAAGATTTACCATTCCAAGTTCGATATAACTATATAAATTATTATGCCATTATTGCAAAACGATATTATTGCTTTAAGAGCACTAGAGCCCGAAGATTTGGAACTCTTTTATGTTTGGGAAAATAATGCCGAATATTGGCAATATGGCAACACGTTAGCCCCATATTCTCGGTTTGCCATCAAGCAATATTTGCTTAATGCCCAAAGAGATATTTATGAAAACAAAGAATTGCGTTTGATGGTAGAACGAAAGGTTGATAAAAAGGCGATTGGAGCAGTTGATTTGTTTAATTATGATCCTTACCATCAAAGGGCTGAGCTTGGTATTCTGATTGATAAAACCTTTCAACAACAAGGTTTTTCTTCTATGGCGATGGCATTGGTGAAAGAGTATGCTTTTGATTTTTTGGGATTGAAACAATTATATTGTCACGTTCCTCAAAAAAATGAACCTTCTAAAAGAATGGTTGAAAAAGCAGGTTTTGTGGCTGTAGGAATAAAAAAAGCTTGGTTGAAAACGCCTTTCGGTTTTGATGATGTGGTATTTTACCAATTGGTAAAACAATAAGATTCTAATCAATAATACTGAATGAATCGGCATCTTTCCAGACAGGAAATTTTTCTCTGAAAAGAGAAAGCTCTTCTTTTCTTAAAGTAGTCGTAATGATTTCATCGCTATTTTCGTTCCCCTCTGCAATGATATTCCCTTTGTAGTTGATAATCTGTGAGTTTCCTGAATAATTTAAACCGTCTTTATCTTTTCCAATTCTGTTACAACCACATACGTAACAGGCGTTTTCTATGGCACGGGCTTTCAAAAGAATATTGAACGCATCCTTTCTGCTTTCGGGCCAATTAGCCATGACTAAAAGAATATCGTATTTGTTTTGCTTGTTTCGTAACCAAATAGGGAAACGCAAATCATAACAAATTGACAACGCGATATTCCATCCTTTGTAAGAAACAATTGTGTTTGTCTTTCCCGGTGAAAATATGTTGTTTTCTCCACTCATAGAAAAGAGATGCCGTTTGTCGTAAAAAAATATTTGACTATTGGGTAAAGCGGCAAAACCTCTGTTGTAAAAATTACCATTTTCGGAAGCTATAAAACTTCCAAAAATAGCGATGTCGTATTTTTTCGACCACGAAACAACTCTCTGCATCGTTTCTCCGCTATTTGTTTCGGCAAGAGACGCCGAATTCATGGTAAAGCCTGTACTAAACATCTCCGGTAATACAACAATATCGGGTTGAGATGAGGTAATCCTTTGGATTTTTTTTTCAAACGAATCCAAATTACTCTTTTTATCCTCCCAAAATAAGCTTGTTTGTATTAAGCTGATATTTAGTTCGTTGCTAATCATTTAGGTTGGTAATTTTTACCCAGTGAAAACCGTTCGGGAAATTTGCCATTTGCACCTTCGTAAAAGCGTTTGATATTGTTTATGTCTTCTTCCTCATTATCGGTAGGATAAAAAATCGTCATAAACTTTGCTTCTTTGTATTTGTAGTCTATGGTTACCAATATGATGGGAACTCCTGCTTTTTTAGCAATATGGTAAAAGCCAAGTTTCCATTTTTCACTTCGTTTTCTTGTTCCTTCGGGAGTAATAGCCAAGTGAAATTCCTCTTTTTCTTTGAAAATTTGAGCCAAACTTTCGGTAAGAGAATTGTTTTTACTTCTGTTTACACCAATCCCCCCTAGCTTCTTGAAAATAAACCCGAAAGGAGGTTTTAACCATTCTTCTTTTATCAAAAAGGAAGCTTTGCCGCCAAGGGATGTGTAAAACAATTCTCCAATGATGAAATCCCAATTGCTTGTATGTGGTGCAACGCACATAACCGCTTTTTTTACATCAGGAATTTCCGTATCGGTTTTCCAGCCGAATAACCGTAGTAAAAGATAACAAAGTTTTTTCATTGGTTCCCTCAGATTACTTTGATTGGTATAATTTGTCAATATCATCGGCAATTTCAGTAACCGATTTGCTTAAATCTGCTTGTAATTTGTTGTAATATAATTGAACCCTTTGACTATTTTCTTTTCCGTCAGGTCTTCCTGCTCTTTTTGTTAATTCATCGTTCTTGTTGATGATTTTTGCGATTGTTTCGGCTAATTTTTCTTCACTTATTTTGGGAAATAAAACAGATGCTGTGTAGCATTCGGTTAATAGATTAGAAAAAATAAATTGTATGCTTTTTTTTAAGTATCTTTTACTTGCCATGCGTGTTTTTTTAGTTAATAATGAGACAAATCTACGTGAAATATTACGGAAAAACAATCTATTATCATAAATTTGTAGCATAAATGTATTTAAAGCCTCGATGTATGTTTCGATTCAATGACAACACAAAAGGTGTCAGTTTTCTCATTTTACTTTTCATTTCATTTTGTTTGATGAGTTGTGAAGATCAAATTGTGAATCACGATCCTTCTGTTGCTTTGTCTTTCTCTGCCGATACTATTTCCTTTGATACTATCTTTACCCAGAAGGGTTCTGCTACTCAGCGTTTGAAGGTTTATAATAATTCAAATAATAAATTGGTTATCAGTTCGATAGAGCTTAATGGCACACAAAATTTTGCCATAAACATTAATGGCGTTAAAACAGATGCCCTACAAAATGTAGAGATTTTGGCAAAAGACAGTATGACCATTTTTGTTCAGGTGTATATCGACCCAAGTAATCAAAATACACCATTTTTGGTTACGGATTCCATTTCATTTTTAACCAATACCAATCGACAACAGGTTATTTTGACTGCCTATGGTCAGGATGCTTATCGTATAAGTAAAAAAACCATAAATGCCGATACTGTTTGGCAGGCAGAAAAACCATATCTTATTTCCGACACGTTGAAAGTATCCGCAGGTAAAACTTTAGCATTACAAGAAGGTGTGAAATTGTTTTTTGCCAAGGGGGCGACTTTGCAGGTAGAAGGGACACTTTTAGCGAATGGAACAAAACAAAATCCGGTGGTGTTTAGAGGTGATAGGCAAGATAAAATGTTTGACAATTTGCCATATGATAAAGTTCCCGGTCAATGGAGCGGCATTCGTTTTCTTACCGGAAGTACCGGAAATGAAATGAAGTACGTTGTAGTGAAAAATGCGACTTCGGGTATTCAGGTAGATTCTTCAGCCATTGATACGCCGATTTTAAAAATGGAAAATAGTTTTGTTGGAAATATGTCGGGAAATTGCATTGTGGCAATTAATACGAATATTCAGCTGAACAATTCTGTGATTTACAATTCGGGAACGTATTGCTTACAAGTAAGGGGAGGAAGTTATGAGTTTAACCATTGTACGTTTGCCAATTATTTTTCTTTTTCGTGGATAGCACGGAGTACATCTTCCATCATGTTGTCTAATTATGTTTTAACAGATGAATCGTATGTAGAAGCTCCTTTGGCGAAGGCGGATTTTAATAACTGTATTGTTTATGGTACTTGGAGTAATGAAGTGACATTTAATAATAAATATAATGCACAGGATGTTTCTGCCACTTTTAATTATAATTTTCTTGCTTGTCTGTTGAAAATTAAAACTTCAACCATAATTGAAGAACATTACCAAAATGTCATTTTCAATCAAGATCCTTTGTTTACAATTGACGCGGATAATTATACCTATGATTTTCATTTGAAATCTTCTTCAGATGCCAGAGGAACAGCCGATAACTCGGTGGCACAACTTTATCCGTTTGATATGGATGGTAACAGTCGGTTGTCTGATGGTAGGGCAGATATAGGTGCTTACGAATATATAGTCGAATAATGCCGATGAGGATAAGATTATTAGCTCTTTTACTATTCTTTTCGTGTTGCAGTCTTGCTCAAACATCTTTTCGGGTTATGTCCTACAATGTCGAAAATTTGTTCGATTGTGATGATGATTCTCTTACCTTTGATGAAGATTTTACTCCCGAAGGAGCCTACCATTGGACTCCAAATAAACTGAAACAAAAGATTGCAAAAATAGCAAAGGTCATTACTATTATCGGACAGTGGGAACCTCCTGCATTAGTGGGATTGTGTGAGGTGGAAAATGAAAATGTTATTAAAAAATTGGTGTATCAGTCGCCATTAAAAGAACAGCATTACTCATATGTGCATTTTGAATCTCCTGACAAGCGAGGTATTGATGTTGCTTTATTGTATCAAAGGAAAAGTTTTGAGCCTTTGGAAAAGCAAAACATTCCCATTCATTATCCGGAAAATAAAAATCTGACAACGCGTGATATTTTGTATGTGAAAGGGGTTGTCTTAAACAAGGATACTTTGCACGTGTTTGTTTGTCACTTTCCATCCAGACTGGGTGGTGAGTTAGAGTCGGAGGATAATCGTAAATGGGTGGCTTCGGTATTAAGGCAACATGTGGATAGTATTTTGACTGAAAGAAAAAAGGCAAACATATTGATTATGGGCGATTTTAATGATTATCCAGACAATGAAAGTTTACTCAATGTATTGAAAGCCAAAGGAATAAAAGAAAGCAAAGACTCTGCTGATTTGTATAACTTGTATTATGAATTGAATAGCCAACCGGAGGTCGGCACACACAAAAACCAAGGAGAGTGGGGTGTGTTGGATCAAATGATGGTATCCAAAAATTTATTGCAACCGTCATCCATTTTATTTACTTCACAAGAAAATGTGCATATTTTTGATGCGGATTTTTTATTGCAAGATGATGAACACTTTTTAGGTAAAAAACCTTTCCGAACATTTTTAGGAATGAAATATATGGGCGGTTTTTCGGATCATTTGCCCATTTACGTGGACTTTTTTCTTCAAGAAAAAGACAAGTAATTATTCGACTTTTTCAAATATGCTGAAATGAACGTTGCCGTAAGATCTCGTTTCTTTAAGGTATTTGTTGTCCGCAAAGTTATTCTTCTTGCCATGTTCCAAAACAAACAAAGCATTTGGTTTTAGCAAAGAAGAACTTAATACCAATTCCGGTAAAAGAGGTAATTTGTCTAATTCGTAAGGTGGATCTGCAAAAATAAGGTCGTACTGAAATTTTGATGTTGAAATAAATTTAAAAACATCACCTTTTATGGCATTTATGGTTTTGATTTTAAGTTCGTCTGCTATTTTTTTGATAAAACAAATGTGCTGGTAATTTTGTTCAATTGATGTAACTTGTTTGGCACCACGAGAAGCAAACTCAAATGAAATACTACCACTTCCGGAAAATAAATCGAGGACAGTTATGTCTTCAAATTCGATGCAATTGGCTAAAACATTGAAAATTCCTTCTTTGGCAAAATCAGTAGTAGGTCTAGCTTTCAGATTTGCCGGAGGGGTAAATCTCCTTCCCTTAAATTCGCCGCTTATAATACGCATAAGGGTGTATTTAATAAATCCGATATTTGATAAATATCTTCTGTGTTGAATGATGTTTGGTAATTGAAATCTTCTGACAGATTTTCCAATTCGCAGTTGTTGATGTGTTTCCGTAACAGAGAAATGATGTCATCTTTTTTAGTTACGTTCCCTGAAATAACAATTTTCGTTTGGTGTTGGTTAAGATTGAATTGTTCGTAAACATTAGCACATAAATAGGCAATGTCCGAAGCTGTTTCTACTGTAAAATTGTTAGAAAATTGCAGTTTTCCTTTGTCTGCATAAGCGATAGAAATTAATTTACCATGGACGGATAATGCAACTTGTCCATTTTGAGCTTTTTTTGTGTCTCTTATCAGTCGTGACAGGATAGTACTATTGTAATTGTAATATTTCACGTGCGGAAATTGCTCGTCAAAAAAATCTTTGGCACGTTTCGGAACGGCAAAAATATTGGTAATTCCGTATATGCCGATTTCATTTGATAATATGCAGTAATCATCTATTTGAACGAACGGAAAATTGAATTTTAAAATGGCCGTATAATCTTTTTGTTCAAAAACATTGATAGGAGCCAATGTATTGATATCGTTAACTAATACTATGGAAACCTCTTTGTATGGATAGGTAAAAAATGGTTCGCAAAGTAAGAAAGACATACATTTGTTCCATTTTTTGTCAGGATTAGCAAATGGCACATTTTTCCATGCAAGGTATGTTCTGGATGCAGAATCATACACGCAAAAAGAAAATCCATCGGCAGAGATGCGAATGGATAAGCTATATTCATGAGTGCGATTTTTATCGAAAGAATCTTCTATAAAAATATTTTTTTGCATTAGCACGATAATCTTTTGCTTTAGTACATTGATTTTTGCAGTATCTCTTTTCTACAAAAAAATAATCACAACTTTACAAAGTTAAGAAAGAATTTTGAACAAAAATATTTCTTGATAAAAATAATATAAATACCTCAATATTTTTTCAAATAGGCGTAACTTTGGTTCGTAATAGTCTTTTTTGTATTTATTTACCCTTATGATAGAGGAATTTATTGAAAATAAAATAACGGAGCATTTTGGTTTTGAGCCGACATCAGAACAGCAAATTTTAATAAAAAAATTGTCATTGTTTCTTGTGCAGCCGGACTATGCCAATTTGTTTTTACTCAAAGGATTTGCCGGTACCGGAAAAACATCTGTTGTAAGTGCATTGGTTAAAACGTTTGAAGAATTGAAACAGCCGGTTATGCTTATGGCTCCAACGGGAAGGGCAGCCAAGGTGCTATCGGCTTATTCGGCTAAAAGTGCATTTACCATTCACCGCATAATCTATCGACAAAAAACTTCTGATGCAGGTTCACGGTTTGACTTGGCATTCAACAATAGTAAAGACTGCTTGTTTATAGTTGATGAGGCTTCTATGGTTGCTAATATGGGCGATAATACTTTCGGTTCCGGTCGTTTGCTCGATGATTTGATTACCTACGTGTACGGAGGAAATAATTGTCGGCTTTTGTTACTTGGCGATACCGCACAATTACCTCCGGTGATGCAAACCGAGAGCAAGGCTTTGGATAAGAGTGAATTGGAAAGTTATGGTTTGAAAATAGCGGAATTTACGCTTAAACAAGTTGTGCGTCAGGCCGAAAAGAGTGGTATTTTGTTCAATGCAACGTTGATACGCAATATTATCGAAAATGAAAATAGCCCTCAATCTCTTTGTTTACAACCTGCAGTAGATGTTATAAAGTCTTCCAGCGAGAATTTTACCGAGATGCTTGATGCTTGCTACCGAAATGCCGGTTTGGAGGAAACCATCGTTGTTACTCGTTCTAATAAACGAGCAAGTATGTATATTGAGGGTATTCGAAATAGAGTTTTGTATAGAGAAGAGAAAGTTTCCACGGGAGATTTATTAATGGTGGTGAGAAATAATTATGCCTTTGGGAAAGAATATGAAGGTCTTGATTTCATAGCCAATGGAGAAATTGCCGAGGTCGTCAGAGTGCGTGGTTGTACCGAATTGTACGATTGCAGCTTTTTAGATGTTACCTTACGTTTTATCGATTATGATTGGGAAGTAGATGGAAAAATTTTACTCGATTCCCTTTATTGTCCTAATGCGGCAGATTTGCAAGAATTAAATAAAAAGCTTTTTGCATCGGTTGAAGAGGATTATATGGATATATCTAACAAAAGAGACCGATACAAAAAAATGCGGAATGACGTTTACTTGAATGCTTTGCAGGTTAAATTTTCGTATGCTATTACATGTCATAAGGCACAAGGAGGTCAGTGGGAGAACGTCTTTGTCGATATGGGAATGATAAAAAAAGAAGATATTGATGTTCCCTTTTTGCGTTGGCTGTATACTGCCGTAACTCGGGCGACACAAAAATTGTATTTAGTTAACTTTTCAGATGATTTTTTCTGTTAAAAAAATATTACCATATATAAAAAAATATTATCTTCGCTTTATCATATTTGTCAAAGTTCCATCGTCAAACTTATTATTTGAACTATATAATGAAAAAAACAACAACTTGGCAGCTCTTCTTAACCCTGTTTATTCTCCCATTTTTCTTTACATCTTGTGTTGACGACTTCTATAAGTTAGATAATGTTAATACTGATACCGAGGTAGATATGACCTTGGTGGGTCCGATTGGTCATTCAAATATTAAATTGAGTGATATTTTGCCCGATTCCATATCAAGGTTTAAGATTTTCATAGAAAATGACAGCATCTTTTTTGTTCTTAAAGATACTGTTGATTTTGGCAATGCCTTCATCAATGATATAAAAATGCCGAAAGGTACTTTTTACAAAGACCTTCCGTTAGGTGAAAGTACCGGTATTAATACAGACACCGCTGTTTTTGACTATACTTTGCCTTTTCAATTTGATATTAACACCAATCCTAATGAAATATTGGATAGTATTTTGTTTAAAAGTTCTGATATAACTCTAAAAATGAATTCCGTTTTTGATTTTGTTGATAATTCGACATTAGAAGTGATATTCGACCCAACTCAACTTAAATTGAATCCTTCATTATATCCTGATAATAAGATAATTATTAATCTACATTCCGGTTTGATAGAACAACCTCTTAGTCTTGAAGGAGCAAAGTTATATTTTCCTAACAGAGCTAATACCATTAATATTCGTTTTAAAGGAGATGTGACAACTTCTACTCAATTTGTGGAAGGGACGACATTGTCTGTTGAGTTGGATTTTAATTCGATGAAACCTCGTGTTGCGTATGGATACATAGGACAAGATAGAGATATTTGGGGCGATGAAATTTTGAGAGATTTTGATTTTACACAAAGTTTACAAGGTTCAAATTTCTTTTTACCATTCCACAATCCTCAAATATATATAACTTCTGTTAGCAATATTGGTATTCCGGCAGAATATACATTAGATTATGTAAAGGCTTCGGATACAAGGACAGGAGAGACTGTGTATGCTGATTTTAACGGTCAGCCTACCACTTCTTTTGTTTTAAATTATCCTAAGTTTGCTGAAATAAAGAATCTTACCAATCAGCAACTATTGAATTTTAATACGAGTACTCTTGATAAGCAGACAACTAAGTTGTTTGACAAAGATTATGGTGCAACGAATAGGCTTTTCCAGATAAAGCCTAATAAATTGGCTTATAAGTTTAGGGTTAAGACTGTTGCTGATGCCCAAGCTCCTGTCCATTTCTTTTTCGATGACAGTAAAATGTTCTTGCTTATTACTACTAAGTTACAAGTTAATTTTGACGGTAGTGAAGACCCTGATAAAAGTTTTTTTGTAAACTTAAAAGATACTATGAAGTTGGGAATTGACAGTTCTGATGTTGATATTTCTGATTTTGAAAAAGTAGCGGCTGAAATTAAATTAAATTATCAAAATTCATTGCCGATAGGTGCAGATGTTACATTGAAATTTTTGAATGATTCCGATGAAGAAGTAACTCATGATGGAGAGGTCTTCAGACAACAATATACCATAGAACCGGCTCCTGTGGATGCTGAAGGAAAAGTTCTTACTCCTTTTCCTAATACAATTATTAGGATAAAAATTACAGGAAAGCAAATGAAAAACTTTGTTTTGGGAGCTTCTAAAATGGCTTTTGAATATTCTATGGCGGGTAATGAAGGCAAGAATGTCCAAATTATGGCAAAAGATTGGCTTGATTTAAAGGCTAGCTTTTATGTGGCGGGTAAGGTAACTTTGAATGAGAAAAAATAAAAAACAGACAAACATGAAAAAACTGCATATTACTATAGGTTTTATTTTAGCGATTCTGTTTGTTCCTCGGGTTGCTTTCTCTGAGCCTAACACGTTGTACTTTATGAGCTATTTGCCTTATCAGAGTTACATGAATCCGGCTTTTCAATCTAAATGTGGAGGTTATGTAGAATTGCCCATTTTATCAACAATCAATTTATCATTGGGAAACAATTCTTTATCTCTGAATGATATTGTTTTTGCTAAAGATGGACAAATGGTTACCGCATTGAATCCGGACTATGGAGACAGAGATGTGCTTTACTCTACCATTAAATCTACCACCAAAATTTCGGAAGAAGTTTCTGTGAGTTTGTTTGGCTTGGGTATGAAAATTAAAAAGAAAGGCTATTTGACGATTAATGCTTCTCTAAAGCAAAATGCCTCATTGTATCTACCAAAAGATCTTTTTAAACTTGCTTTGTATGGTACACCCGATACGGTTAATGTGAACAAGTACAATTTGCAATCGTTGGGAGTCAGTGCAAGTTCTTATATAGATTTTTCTACAGGTTATTCTCATAAAATAAATGAGCAGTGGACTGTGGGCGGAAGGGTTAAACTCTTAGTGGGGATTGCCAATGCTTCTGCCAGTTTTTCTGATTTGGAATTGCAAGCATCGCAAAATGAGTGGAGAATAGTTGGTAAAGGTAAGGCAATGGCTTCAATACCAGCTTTAAATGTTGCGATAAAATCAGACGGGTCTATTGATTCGTTGAGTATGGGTGATAATGTTTTGTCTTCTTTCAAACCAAATTTTGGAGCCGGTTTTGATGCCGGGGTTATTTATAAACCCATAAAAAATTTAAGTTTATCCCTTGCCGTAAGGGATATTGGATTTATTTCTTGGAAAAATTCAGTAACTGTTGCAAATGGAAATATTAATTATTCTTTTCAGGGAATTCAACATGATACGAAAGACGGAGATATCAGCTATGGAGATTCTATAAAAAATGTTTTGGAAGATTCGTATACGGTTGATGCAATCAAAGATTCATATACGACTTGGTTGAATGCCAAATTCTATTTGGGTGCAGAGTATGCTTTTTGGAAAGATAGAATGAGCCTTGGTTTGTTGTCTAAAACCACATTAGAAAATGAACAACTATATGAAGAAATAACCACATCACTTAATGTTCGTCCTTGCAGGTGGATTAGTACCTCTGTTAGTTATTCGTTATTAAGTGGTGGATTTAGTAATATCGGAGTAGGTTTTAATTTACGTCTTTCACCATTTAATTTTTATATGGTTGGAGATTATATTCCTTTGTATTACAGCAGTGAAGGAATTCCCTACAAAACAGAAACCGTTAATTTACAAACAGGTATAGTTCTGACTTTCGGATGCAAGGCGAAGAAAAAGAAGGTTGAAGAAGAAATAATACTTCCTGCACCTGCTGATAGTGTTGCGAAAGATACCGTACAAATAGTTCC
>DAIMYQ010000009.1:13883-48224 GCA_036734385.1 Paludibacteraceae bacterium
GTTCCTCTAAAGGAAACAATTGAGAATAAAAAATGATTCTCTGAATATACTAAGAATTGGAAAGCAAGAAATTATTATGATTTCTTGCTTTTCGTTTGTAAAAACCTAAACTACCACATTTGTGGTAGTAAAAATGACCCACATATGCGATTGTACACATATATAAACAATATTACTTTTGTATCATAACAAACACTAAAGAGACACAATTATGAAAAAGATTGCAAAACAATTAACAGACCTTATTGGTAATACTCCTTTATTGGAGCTTTCCCGTTATAGCACGAAACATAATTTGAGTGCTAATGTAATAGCTAAACTGGAATATTTTAATCCTGCGGGAAGCGTAAAAGATCGTGTAGCCTTTGCTATGATTGAAGATGCCGAAAAGAAAGGGATATTAAAACCGGGAAGTGTTATTATTGAACCTACGAGTGGTAACACGGGTGTTGGATTGGCTTTTGTTTCCGCCGTAAAAAACTATAAGCTGATTTTAACCATGCCGGATACCATGAGTATAGAACGTCGTAGTTTATTAAAGGCATACGGAGCAAGTATTTTTCTTACTCCGGGAGTAGAAGGAATGAAAGGTGCTATTGCAAAAGCAAATCAGCTGAAAGAAGAAAATCCCAATTCAGTTATTTTACAACAGTTTGAAAATCCCGCTAATCCGCAAATCCATAAAGAAACTACAGCCGAAGAGATTTGGCGTGATACCGAAGGTAAAGTGGATATTTTTGTAGCAGGCGTTGGTACAGGAGGTACCGTAAGTGGAGTTGGTGAAACATTAAAAAAATACAATTCTGTTATTAAGATTGTTGCAGTAGAACCTCTTGATTCACCTGTTCTTTCGGGCGGTAAATGCGGATCTCACAAACTTCAAGGAATTGGAGCCGGTTTTGTTCCTAAAACGTATAATTCAGCAGTAATAGATGAAATATTTCCTGTGTCTAATGATGATGCTATTCGTGCAGGACGCGAATTGGCTGCTCAAGAAGGTTTATTGGTAGGAATTTCTTCAGGTGCTGCTGTTTTTGCAGCATCTCAAATTGCTCAAAGACCTGAAAACAAAGGGAAGAATATTGTAGTTCTATTGCCTGATACCGGAGAAAGATATTTATCATCTGTACTTTATGCTTTTGAGGAATATCCTTTGTGATATGTTAATGATTAAAAATAAAATTTATAGACTTATTTTCAGAAGATTATCAGAATATACTATCTTAAAAAAAAGAATAAGCAATTAAAAATGAAAATATGGCAACACAACAATTCAAATTTGAAACATTGCAGTTACACGCAGGACAAGAAGTAGATAAAACAACGCATTCCCGTGCGTTACCAATTTATCAAACAAGTTCTTATGTGTTTGATGATGCACAAGAAGGAGCAGACCTTTTCGGCTTGCGTAAGTTTGGAAATATTTATACCCGTTTGCAAAATCCAACTACAGATGTGTTTGAAAAACGCATTGCAGCATTGGAAGGTGGAGTATCAGGTTTAGCTACCTCATCCGGTCAGTCAGCTCAATTTATTGCTTTGAATAATATTGTTCAAGCAGGTGATAATTTCATTTCAACTCCACACCTTTATGGCGGTACTTATAATCAGTTTAAAAGTCAATTTAAACGTTTGGGAGTAGAAGTTCGTTTTACCAAAGAAGAAAAACCTGAAGAGTTTGAGGCTCTAATAGACAAAAATACGAAGGCTATTTATTTGGAAACTATTGGAAATCCGGGGTTAAATGTGCCTGATTTTGATGCTATTGCAAATGTTGCAAAGAAACATGATATTCCATTAATTGTGGATAATACCTTTGGCGCGGGTGGTTATTTGTTCCGCCCCATTGAACATGGTGCATCCGTTGTAGTGGAATCGGCTACTAAATGGATTGGTGGACATGGAACATCTTTGGGTGGTATTATCATAGATAGTGGAACATTTAATTGGGGAAATGGAAAATTTCCTGCATTTACAAAACCTTCGGACAGTTATCATGGCTTAGTATTTTGGGACGTATTTGGGGCAGGAGGTCCTTTCGGTAATATTGCATTTAATATTCGAGCTCGTGTAGAAGGACTTCGCGACTGGGGTAATACTATTAGTCCGTTCAATGCTTTCTTATTAGTACAAGGCATTGAAACATTATCATTGCGTGTAGAGCGTCATGTGCAAAATACTCTTGCTTTGGCTGAATGGCTAGAAAAACAACCACAAGTCGAATATGTAAATTATCCGGGCTTGAAGAGTAGCAAATATTATAATTTGGCTAAGAAATATTTTCCAAAAGGGGCAGGGGGTGTGTTAACCTTTAAAATAAAAGGAGACCCTTCTAACGCTGACAAATTAATTAATAACGTGAAATTATTGAGTCACTTAGCGAATGTGGGAGATGCAAAGTCATTGATTATTCACCCTGCAGCTACTACTCACGAACAACTTTCACCTGAAGAACAAATAGCCTCCGGAGCTATACCGGGATTATTGCGTGTGTCAGTGGGTATTGAAAATATTGAAGATATCAAGGCTGATATTCAACAAGCATTGGATGCAATCAAATAAGAACATGGGCGAGAATTTATAAATTAATGTTCGAAACTATATGCAGTTGGGGGATTGCGAGTTGTTTACCTATCAAGTTATACAGAAATTAGCGTGTTGGAAAATTTGAATAGCCACGTAACCCCCAATGTTTTATATTAGTTGTTTCAGTATTCATTTCAAGGCTACCAAAGATTATTATTTTTGCAATTAAAACGTATTTTTCAATTCGTGGCAACCGATTTGAGAAAGAAATATTTTTTTAAATGCAATATTCTGCCAAATCGATTATTCCTGCTCGCATGGCGTATTTTGTTGCTTCGTGAACGTTATTCACATTGATTTTCCGAAAAATATTTTTCCGATGAGTATTGATAGTGTGAAAACTAAGAAATTTTTCGGCGGCAATTTCTTTGGTGGTTTTTCCTAACGCTATTTCTTTCAAAATAACCTTTTCTGTCTCTGTCAAAGAATATTCATTAGTTGTTGCGGTTTGCATCTTTCCGGCGGAAAGTACCAAGCTCGTTGCAAAGTTACAGATAAAACGTTCTTTGCGTGATGCACAATGTAAAGCCCAAATAATCTCGTCTTTCGGACTGTCTTTCATTACTACGCTAAATGATTCGCTGCCGTATAGTATTGTTTTTAAAAAGCTGGCGTTCAGCTCATCTGAGAATAAAACCCAACGTGTTTTCGGAAAACGTTCATGAAGAATTAATAGTTCTTCCGCACTCGTAAAATCGAAAAGGGTATAGTCCATGACAACAATAACATCATCCGTGTTACACATACTTTTAATCAGCTCATCTTTACATTGAACCTCAACAATTTGATCCGCTAACTTATTGTTTTGTATGAATAAATATAAGCCGGCTTTTGTAATGTCTTGATTGTCTGCTAAAATAAAATTTTGCATCTTGTCTAAAAGCTAGTGAATGTTTTGTACGGATACCCCACAACCGCTAGCAAAGATAATACAGAACAAAGAAAAAACAATCTTAAAAATGACATACTAAAATGTAATTTTCACACATTTTTACATATTATGTACCCATATTTGAATAAAAGGTGTAACTTTGACCTGAATTTTTGGGGTGCTTGAGTTTATCAGGCTGAGATTATACCCTTTGAACCTGATTTGGGTAATGCCATCGCAGGGATAAAGAAATGGTTGTGCACGACCTTCTCGGTATTCTTCTCTTTTATTAAAACCCCTTTTTTATTTAACCCTATGATGATGAAATGACAAAATGTCGTTGCGTCTTCATCCTAATTCTAATTTAAATGAAAAAGGTTTTTATCGTTTTCTCCGGACTATTTTTGTCCGGAAGTGTTGCTTTTTCGCAACAAGACAGTATGCGTTTAGTGGACTTGCAAGAAGTTCAGGTACTTTCCACCCGTGCTACGGATGTAACGCCGGTAGCCTATTCCAATCTAAGAAAAGAAGAAATCAAAAAACAAAATTTCGGACAAGATATTCCGTTCCTTTTGTCATTGACTCCTTCTGTAGTTGCAACTTCTGATGCCGGTATGGGCGTCGGTTATACGAGCATTCGTGTGCGTGGAACGGATGCCAGTCGTATCAATGTTACCGCAAATGGTATTCCTATCAATGACGCTGAATCTCAGAGTGTCTTTTGGGTAAATATGCCCGATTTTGCATCTTCCTTAGAAGATTTGCAAATTCAGCGTGGTGTTGGAACTTCTACCAACGGTGCGGGGGCTTTTGGTGCCAGCTTAAATATGAAAACGGAAAATTTGTCGTTCAGTCCGTATGCTGAATTAAACGGCTCTTACGGTTCTTTCAATACGTCTAAGCTAATGGCAAAAGTAGGTTCCGGTTTGTTACATAATCATTGGGCTGTTGATGCACGTATTTCCGGTATTAATTCCGATGGATTTATTGACCGTGCTTCAACCAATCTCTTCTCCTATTTTTTACAAGGAGGATTTTTCGGGGAAAATACAGTAGTAAAACTACTTACTTTTGGTGGAAAAGAGCGAACATATCACGCCTGGGATGGGGTGCCGAAAGATTCGTTGAAAACCAATAGAACGTATAATCCATGTGGCTATATGGGAAATGATGCGGAGGGAAATCCATTGTACTATGAAGGTCAAACGGATAATTATAACCAGACTCATTATCAATTACTTGTATCACATACGTTTACTCCGAGTTTGAACCTTGACGGTGCTTTATATTGTACCAAGGGAAAAGGTTACTATGAAGAATATAAACGCTCTGGCAGTCTTGCAGAATATGGACTAACACCTTTTGTTTATCAAGGGGTTGCTGTAGATAAGTCCGATTTGGTTCGTCAAAAATGGTTGGATAATACCTTAGGAGGAGGTGTCTTTTCTTTAAACTACAACAAGGAAAAATTGTCTTTGACATGGGGTGGTGGTGCCAATAAATATGCAGGAAATCACTTCGGAAAAATACTTTGGATAAAAGATTATACGGGAGATGCTTCCTTTAGTCCGGGTCAGGAATATTACCGTGGCACAGGTGATAAGATTGATGTAGATACCTATTTGAAAGCTAATTACACATTATTTGATGCCTTACACATTTACGCCGATTTGCAATATCGTTTTATCGATTACAAAATAAACGGTCAAAATGATGTTTGGGATTGGATAAATAATGAAATGCAACAATTGGATATTCATAAGCAATTTAATTTTTTTAATCCCAAAGCTGGATTGTCTTATAAAATCAATGATTTTAATAGAGCTTATGCTTCTTTTGCTGTTGGTCATCGCGAACCTTCCAGAAATAATTATACAGATGCCGAATTGAATGTAAAGCCCACTTACGAAGAAATGTTTGATTATGAAGCAGGATACACCTTTGCCAATAAAACGTTTTCTGCAGGAGCTAATTTGTATTATATGGACTATAATAATCAACTCGTATTAACAGGAAAAGTAAATGAAATTGGGGAAGCTTTAACAACCAATATCGCCGATAGTTACAGAGCCGGTATTGAATTGGTCGCAGGTGTGAAAATCCTTTCTTGGTTAAAGTGGAATGGAAATATGACATTGAGTAAGAATGAAATAAAGAATTATTCCGAGTTTGTCGATCTTTACGATGAAAATTGGGAATGGAAATCGCAAGTAGAGAATAAATTGGGTACAACACCAATCTCTTTTTCTCCCAATGTAATTGCCAATAGTATTTTTTCTTTCGATTATAAACGATGGAATGCTGCATTACAATCCAACTATGTAGGAAAACAATACATTGACAATACCGGAAGTAATGAACGTTCGTTAGATCCGTATTTCTTAAACAATATTAGGTTGGGTTATACATTCAATCCAAAATTTCTTAAAGAGATTGGTGTGAGTTTGTTACTAAACAATGTTTTGAACGAACAATACGAAAGTAATGCTTGGGTATATTCTTACTATCAACAACCTGATGCAAACAGTTCAAATAAAGACCGTTACGAAGAATTTGGCTATTTCCCTCAAGCAGGTTTTAATGTTATGGTAAATGTCTCAATTAAGTTGTAATTTTGGCAATTGATTGACACTAAGTTATAGTTAATGGAATATTTTTTGTCACACTGGTTAGAGTGGTTCGGTGTAATTACCGGACTGCTCTATTTATATCTCGAAATAAAACAACGCCCTTCTATGTGGATTATTGGTTTTATTTCGTCGTTGGTATATGTGATTGTGTTTTTTCAGACAAAATTTTATGCTGATGGTGTTCTTAATTCTTACTATGTGGCTGTGAGCGTATATGGCTTTTGGCTTTGGCTTTTTGGAAAATCCAATACGAAAGATGAGAAGCCGGTACAAAATTACATTCGGATTGTTCCCCAAACATTTTTTATACTTTTAGCAGTAACTCTTGTTTTATTTGTGACTATTTATTTTGTTTTGACTAATTTCACCGATTCTCCTATACCCTTAGGCGATTCGCTGGTAACTTCTTTGAGTATTGTTGCTACTTGGATGTTGGCAAAAAAAATTATAGAACACTGGTTTGTTTGGATTGTCGTAAATAGTCTTTCTGTCTTTTTATTTATAGTAAAAGGTTTGTATCCGACATCCTTTTTGTATCTATGTTACGGCGTTTTATCTGTTGTGGGATATTTTCAATGGAAACGTTTTAAAGAAGAGTAAATTTAGTTTGAAAATGATAGATGCGGATTTTAATGTAGTTGTTTTGGCTGATGGTACCTTCCCCCATAAACCGAAAATTTTGGAATTACTTACCAAAGCTGAAAAAGTTATTTGCTGTGATGGCTCTGCCGGTAAGTTGCTTCACTTTGGAAGAACACCTGATTATGTTGTGGGTGACCTGGATAGTGTATCAGACCAAATAAAAAAAATGCCGGATATTAATTTGATCTATAACCCTGATCAAGAAACAAACGATTTGACTAAAGCCGTGCAATTTTGCATCGAAAAAGGGTGGGGAAAAATTGCCATTTTAGGAGCAACAGGCGATAGGGAAGACCACACTTTTGCCAATGTATCCTTGTTGGCTTCTTATCAGCAGAAGTTAGAAAAGGTCGTTATGATATCCGATTTTGGCGTTTTTGTTCCGATTAACCAAACTACAGAATTTACCTCTGAGGTCGGTCAGCAGGTTTCTATTTTTTCATTGACTCCCGATTGTCCAATCTCTGTGCAAGGACTCAAATATCCGATTGAAGAAAGAAAATTACTTGCTTGGTGGGAGGGTACTTTGAATGAAGCAGTAGGTCAATCTTTTATTGTTCAACTACACGGAATCGGAAGTGCAATTGTTTATAAAACGATTTGAGACAAATTTTTTACAGTGTTTCTAATCCTAGTTCAGTCATAAATGATTTCAGTGCAGGGTTTTTCTTTGCCATGATTTGCACCTTTTCTCTATTGGAAATAGCCTTTTCTTCTTCTTTTAGCTCGACTAAAACTGTTTTTAATGTGATGAAAGAATTATGTAACTCTTGTCTCAAAAATTTGGTTAGTTGAGGAGTAAGTTCCTGTATGTCTCGTTCGATTATCACATTATTTATTTCAATTTGTACTTCAAAATTATTTGCCAGTAAAGGTTGTTGGGAATTAAATATGTAGAGGAGCTTTGCTTGCTCAGGTATTTCGTCAGCAAATTTTCGCCAAACATCATTCAACAAATCTTGTGTAAATAGTTCTTTTTCTTCTTTTTTTACTTCCTCTTTATGTTCTTGTTGCTCCTTTAAATGTTCTTGCCTCAATTTATTGATAGATAACGATTGAGCCATTGGTTTCATAACGGGAGAGCCTGTAGATGTTTCCGTTTTGAAACTAGGAACTTCTTGTTTGATAGGAGTTTGTTGTGGTGATAATCTATCTGTAGTTGTAATTGGCTCTTTTTTAGATTCTTCTACAGTAGAAACTTTTTCTATATGGAGAGTTTCAATACCTTTTTTGACTAAAAAGTCATTTTTTTTTTGACCTTGCAGTTGGCAAAGGCGAATTAAAGTAAGTTCAACTAATAGTCGCTTATTTTTACTCTGCTTAAAATCCAAGTCGCATTGATTGGCAAGAATTAAAGCCTCATATAAAAAATCAGTTGGGCATGCAGCTGCTTGTGCAACGTAATGTTCACGAATACTTGACCCTACTTCCAACAATATAGACGAGGCTGGGTCTTTACAAACCAGAACATCTCTTAAATGTTCAGTTAGCCCAATAACAAAATTGTGTGCATCAAAACCTTTATTCAAAATATCATTGAAAATTAGCAGTGCTTGCGATACTTCATTTTTCAGAAAAGTATCTACAAGGTTGAAATAATAATCGTAATCTAAAATATTTAGGTTTTGGATTACATCCTGATAGGTAATATTATTTCCACAAAAACTAACAATTTGGTCAAATGTAGATAGTGCGTCACGCATACCGCCATCCGATTTATGAGCAATTACATTTAGAGCTTCCGGCTCTGCCGTTATGCCCTCGAGAGACGCTATATGTTGCAAATGAGCTACCGTGTCTGCTATACCGATACGGTTAAAATCATAAATCTGACATCGAGAGAGAATGGTTGGCAGAATTTTATGTTTCTCCGTCGTTGCTAAAATGAAAATAGCATAAGAAGGAGGTTCTTCTAATGTTTTTAAAAAAGCGTTAAATGCATTAGAAGATAACATGTGCACTTCGTCGATAATGTATACGCTATAATGTCCGATTTGTGGAGGTATGCGTACTTGGTCTATCAGGGAACGAATATCTTCTACCGAGTTATTGGAAGCAGCATCCAACTCATGAATGTTATAAGATCGTTGCTCATTAAATGCAACACAAGATTCGCATTCGTTACAAGCTTCTCCGTTGGGTAAAGGATTCAGGCAATTTATCGTTTTAGCAAAAATACGGGCAGTCGTAGTTTTCCCAACACCGCGTGTGCCGCAAAATAGATAAGCATGAGCCAATTGTTTATTTTGAATGGCATTTTTCAGCGTAGTTATCAGGGATGTTTGACCAATAACAGAGTCAAAACTTATAGGACGGTACTTTCTGGCTGAAACGATAAAGTTTTCCATTTCTTTTTTGCTTTTGACAAAGGTAAAAAAATGTTCAGAAATTGAAAGGAAGATTTAGCTTTTTAAAGAAAAAAAAGTACATTTGCGAAGCTATAAAGTTTGTCTTGCTATTTTATGAAAAAGAGTCTGATATTATTTCTGAAAACGATATTTAATAAGTATGTCATAGCCATAGTTATTTTCGTTTTTATTATGCTGACTAATGAACAGTATAATGTTAGGACTCGTTACAAAAACAAGGAGACCATAGAAAAATTAGAGTACCAGATACGGTTTTATCAATTAGAGACGAAAAAAAATAAAGAAAAACTTCAGCTATTGCAATCGGATAAAGATAATTTGGAGAAATTTGCTCGCGAGCAATATATGATGAAAAAAAGTAATGAAGATATATTTGTAGTTGTAGAATAATTAAAATAATATGGGAAAAGAAAAAATAGCCTCTGTCTTATTTGCTTGTTCTGCAGCTGTCTTGTTGCTGGGGGCAATATTGTATAATTTTACACCAGTGGTGGCTCCTTTCGTTTTTTCAGTCGGAGTTTTAGGAATTATCGTGGCTCGCGTTCTTACCGCGTACAGTGGAAATGATTTTAGAATGAAACGTTTATACTGGATTTTGTATGTCGGAACGATGATGTATATCGTTACGGCTTATTTTATGTTTATGCACAATCAAAATTGGGTAATTGCTTTGCTGATTTCCGCCGTAATAGAATTGATTGTTAGTCTTCGAATGCCTAAACAAGCAAAACACTCTAAACAGTCGAAGTGACTTTCCTTTAATTTTCAGTTCCTCCTAATATAATTCATTCTTTTGTTTTGAAAGATAGAATGTGGATGGTAACGGCTATAGCAATAGCTCCGAGTAGTACTTTTAAGACTGTTAAGTGTACAACGAAAAAAATGGAGTAGCCGATGGTAAGCCAAAGTAATGAAACTGATATAATTTTTGCTTGAAGAGGAATGCTTTTGTCCTCCCGAAAACTTTTGATGTAAGGTCCCAAATGCTTATTTCCCATTAGCTTACTATATAATTTTTTGGAACTGTTAAAGTACAATGTGGCTGTTAGTAGCAAAAATGGGGTGGTAGGTAGGATGGGTAAAAAGATACCGAGTATTCCAAGTCCTAACGAAATGGTCCCAAGTGTTACAAAAAGTGTCTGTTTCATGTAAAAATCAGCATGTTTTTGGTCTGAATCCTCGTAAAAGTTCCTCCGTCTTCATTGCTTTTTTTCCCGCTATTTGGAGTTGGTTTATAAAAACATAACCATCTTTTGCAGCAATCTTTAAAAAATGTTTTCCATCACTTAATACCGAGCCGCAAGCCTCATTGTGGGTGCAAATTTCTGTTGTAGTTTCTATTATTTTTGTGAAAAACACATTGCCTTTTTCATCCAAAATTTCAGTGTGTGCACTAGGATATGGTGCTAATCCACGCACAAAATTGTGAATACTTTCGCAAGTGTTCTCCCAATTAATTTTGCAGGTTTCTTTAAAGATTTTCGGGGCACTTTTTATTTCGATTTTGTTTCCAATAATTTTGTTTTGTTCAATTCCGATAGGCTTTTCAGTGAGTATGAAATCAACAGTGTCAGTAACTGTTTCAGCACCCAAAGTCATCAGTTTGTCATGTAAGCTTCCGGCATTATCAGAATCCGATATAGGAATTTCCCGTTGCAGAAGGATGTTGCCTGTGTCAATTTCTTCTGTAAGAAAGAAGGTCGTGACTCCTGTTTCTTTTTCGCCGTTAATAATAGCCCAGTTGATAGGAGCTGCTCCTCTGTATTGTGGCAAAAGTGATGCATGTAAATTAAATGTCCCTAAGCGAGGCATATCCCAAACTACTTTAGGCAACATACGAAATGCAACCACTATTTGCATATCTGCATTCAATTTTCGCAATTCTTTCAAGAAAGACTCCTCTTTCAATTTTTCAGGTTGTAACAAAGGTAAATTTTGTTCCAAAGCGTACACTTTTACGGCAGACATTTGTAATTGATAACCCCTCCCTGCGGGTTTGTCAGGCATTGTAACAACACCTACTACATGATAGTCATTTTCTATGAGTTTTTTAAGTGGAGCGACTGCAAATTCAGGCGTGCCCATGTATACTATTCGTAAATCTTCTTTTTTCATTTTCAATGGAATTGAGTGCGTCTATCTTTTTTAATAAAAAAAAGCCACTCGATTTTTGGGAGTAGCTTTTTATTGATTTTTTTCTCCGTTATTTACTTGGGAGCATTGATTTTTTCCAAAATTTCATTGGTGATATTATATGCTTTGTCAGCGTATAGTATATTGTCATTATTTGTATTGCAAAAAATGACATGAAACTTTTTATCTTTGTTGTATTCTTTAATGGTAGAATCAATAGAAAGTTTTAGGCGTTCATTCATTTTTTGTTGTTTGGAAACTAACTGGTTCGCTAAGCGGTTATCTAGTTCTTGCAATTCTTTTTGCTTTTTTAGTAATCTACTTTGTTCAGCCTTTGCTCGGTCCATACTCAAAAAAGCTTGATTTTCCCACTTCTTTTGAAATTCTGCCATTTCTGCTTGCAAAGCATTGGCTCTTTGATTTACATTAGCTTTCGATTTTTCTTCTTCTTGCAAAAGTTCCTCACTCATACTTTTATACAAGTTGTAATTTAGTAGTAATGAGTCCATGTTTACGTAAGCAATAGGAAGAATTTCGTTTTGTTTCAGAGTGCTTCCTGTATTGAATTGCTTTTTGTCGTCTTTTTTCAAGAAAAAAAGCAAATAAATTCCTATTACAGCTAAAAAAAGTACTATGTTAGAAATGAGTAAAACTTTTTTCATAAAATTGATTTAGAAGTGTTTTTTGTCTTTTTTAATATGTAAAAATTAAGCCGATAAAAGGAATATTATTGTTGTTAAACCTCAATTGGCTCGCAAATATAAAACATAAAAGAGATATTTGTAAATCCTTTTCTTTAAATTTGTGCTTTAATAGTATTTGAATTGCGATTTTGATATTTTTTAACAATTCGCGTTTTCCATTTTATTAAAACCTATATTTATGAATTATAAGGGTGTAGAAGTAGAACCTGCCGTTGTATGGAATTATTTTGCTGAAATTAGTGCTATTCCTCGTCCCTCAAAAGGGGAGGAACATATCAGAAAGTATTTGGTGGATTTTGGTTGTCGGCACAATTTGATAACTAAGCAAGATGCAGCAGGCAATGTCTTATTAGTCAGAAAAACAAGACGAACAGGAACTCCCTTGCCTGCCATCATTTTACAATCTCACATGGATATGGTTTGTGAACAAACTGCCGGCAAAAATCATGATTTTACTAAAGACCCTTTGGATTTGCAATTAACCGATGATTGGGTTACTGCAGATGGAACCACATTAGGTGCCGATAATGGAATAGGAATGGCAATGCAGTTGGCTGTTTTAACGGCTGAAATAAATTTTAATCGAGATATAGAGTGTCTTTTTACTGTTGATGAAGAAACAGGTTTAACCGGTGCTTTTGCTTTGGAAGAAAATTTTTTTGAGGCAAAAACGCTTATAAATTTAGACTCTGAGGAAGATGATGAAATTTTTGTCGGTTGTGCAGGAGGTTCTGATACCACAGCCTTTTTTTATTTTCAACTTGAAAAAATACCCCAAAACTATTTCTTTTTTGAAATAAAAATCAATGGACTGAAAGGAGGGCATAGTGGCGATGAAATTCATAAGAAATTGGCTAATGCAAATAAGCTGTTGAATGATTTTTTGCTGAGAAGTGCTTCAAAATATGACTTTTATTTGTGTGAGATTGATGGTGGACTGTTTCGTAATGCTATTGCTCGCGAAGGTTCAGCTGTATGTGCTATTCCGTATTCGGAAAAAGAAAGAATACGTATAGATTGGAATATTTTTATTGCCGAAATGGAGGATGAATGGTTGCAATATGAACCAATGATGCACTTTTTCTTAGGGTCGACAGATAGATATGAAAATGCCGTACAAAAAACAATTGCCAATAATTTTCTGCAAGCTATAGCCCAATGTCCTCATGGTGTCCTTAAAATGTGTACGGATTTTGAGGGTTTGGTACATACTTCAACTAATTTAGCATCTGTCAAAATTAAGAATAATGTCATAATTGTTGCAACTAACCAGCGTAGTTTGGTACAATCTGACTTGCAAGATGCTGCCAAACAGGTTGCATCTTGTTTTGAACAATATGGTGCAGAAACAACATTCGGCAATGAATACCCTGGTTGGGAACCAAATTTTGATTCTAAAATGGTAAAAAAAGCGGAAAAAATATATTATTCGCTATTCAACGAAAAGCCCAAAGTAAGAATTATTCATGCCGGATTGGAGTGTGGTCTGTTTTTGAAAAAATATCCTTATTTGGACATGATTTCTATCGGCCCTACTATTTTAGGAGTTCATTCTCCCGAAGAACGTGTCTCGGTCAGTTCGGTTCAGAAAACATGGAAGTTCCTTGTGGAGCTATTGTTGTGCGAGTGAAATGCCTAGATAGTAATGAATAAATCCCATTAATTCCATTGATAAGGCTATCGAAATATGCACGATGACCCCTCCCCAAATATGCCTCGTTTGATAAGCAAGAGCACCTAAAATATATCCCCCGAAAACGGAAGAAATTGTTTCTCCTATTGGTTTTCCAAAATGAATGCAACAATATAGCGCAATCATTGGAAGAATTGCCTTTTTGCCTAAAATGTTTGCTAGTCCGATAACCAATGCTCCTCTGAAAATTAATTCAGTCATCACATAAAAAGAGGCATAAACACTTTCAAAGATAGCTGTGTGTTCCCAATTTTTCAATCCGAAAATACCTTCATATTCCCAATATCGGTAAATCGGATATACTTTCATAAAATCTGGCGTAAAGGAAATAACTGCCAAAAAAGGAAATACCAGCAAAAATAAAAACAAGTAAGCCGAAATGTATTTATTCGTAAATAGCAGTCCATAAAGACCTTTGCCATGCCTATCGAAAAAATATTTTGATAGTAACAAAACGGGTAGTGCAACTATGGTCAATTTCAAAAACGAAATGATGCGGACAAGGTATTCATTCTCCGTTGAATTAAGTCCTTTTATCAACAAATCTTTATAATCAAAACATCCGATGATAATTCCGAAAAGTACAATAAAACAAATGGTTTTTACATAGAACATGCCATTTTTTAATACTTTATACTCTCTCCTCATCAACATTACCGGAATAGCAACTGCAAAATATACCGATAGGTAAAATAAACTGAAATACAACATAGACCAACTCGAAGAATAAGTTGGTGCTAAAAATCTATCATGTAAGTTGAAAGTATAATTTGCAGTTATGCAAATTATAACAAAAATAGCAGTGTACAGATAGGACGCTAAGTGAAAATCTTCTTTTATGAAAATGCTAATTTCAGTGAAGATGGATTTGATTTGTTTAATCATATTTTGGAAGTGTGCTTCGGCTCTAAAAGTTTGACAAAAGTAACATAAAGTATAAATAATTTTTTACTTTTGTTGGCAAATTTAAATCCCTATGCAAGAAGAAAAAATACTTATTCTTGATTTTGGTTCTCAAACCACCCAACTGATAGCACGTAGAGTACGCGAGTTAGATACTTACTGTGAAATAGTCCCTTACAACAAATATCCGGTCGGAGATAAAAGTATAAAGGGGGTTATTCTTTCGGGTAGTCCTTTTTCAGTGTATGACAAGGATGCTTTTAAAACGAATTTAGATCTTTTTAAAGGTAAAGTGCCTGTCCTTGGCATATGCTATGGAGCCCAGTTTTTGGCTCAAAATGCGGGAGGAAAAGTGCAGCCGGCAGGAAGTCGCGAATACGGTAGAGCAAACTTTTCGTTTTGCAATTCGACAGATAATTTACTCAAAGGAATAGAAAATAAATCTCAAGTGTGGATGTCACATGGCGATACCATAACTGAAATACCATGTTCTTTCGAAATTATTGCAAGTACGCAAGATGTTGAAATTGCTGCTTATAAAATAAAAAATGAAATGACTTGGGGTGTCCAATTCCACCCTGAAGTATACCATACCGTCGATGGATTAAAGTTGTTGGACAATTTTTTGAATATTTGTGAATGCAAAAAAAATTGGTCAGCAGATTCCTTTATTGAAATTACCGTAGATAGCTTAAAAAAACAATTAGGAAATGATAAAGTTGTACTTGGTCTTTCCGGTGGTGTCGATAGCTCAGTCGCTGCAGTGCTTTTAAACAAAGCTATTGGCAAGAATCTAACTTGTATTTTTGTTGATCATGGATTGCTCCGTAAAAAAGAGTTTGAAAATGTCATCAAAGATTATGAACATTTGGGCTTGAATGTGATAGGTGTTAATGTAAAGGATAGATTTTATTCAAAATTAGATGGTGTTACTGACCCTGAAAAAAAGCGTAAGATCATTGGAAATGAGTTTATCGAAGTTTTTGATGAAGAAGCTCGTAAGATTCAGAATGTAAAATGGTTAGCTCAGGGCACCATTTATCCCGATTGTATAGAGTCCCTTTCTATTACCGGAACGGTTATAAAATCTCACCACAACGTTGGTGGATTGCCTGACAAAATGAACTTGAAGTTGTGTGAGCCTTTGCGTTTGTTGTTCAAAGATGAAGTGCGTAGGGTAGGAACCAAATTGGGTATGATGCCCCATTTGATAAATCGTCAACCTTTCCCCGGGCCGGGTTTAGCTGTTCGTATTTTGGGTGCCATTACTCCTGAAAAAGTCCGTATTGCACAGGAAGCAGATGATATTTTTATTAGCGGATTACGCGAATGGAATTTATACGATAAAGTTTGGCAAGCAGGAGTTATATTGTTGCCCGTTCAGTCAGTAGGAGTAATGGGTGATGAGCGTACATATGAAAATGCAGTTGCTTTACGTGCTGTAACTTCTACGGATGCTATGACTGCTGACTGGGCAAATCTTCCTTACGAGTTTTTAGGCAAAATCTCCAATGAAATAATCAATAAAGTGAAAGGTGTCAATAGGGTTGTGTACGATATAAGTTCAAAGCCACCTGCAACCATTGAATGGGAGTAATTCCAATGTTTAAAAAAAACTAAAATATAATGCGGTTATAGATTTTTGTTTAACTTTGCGACTATTCGTTGAAATAAAATAAAACATTAAGTGATTATGAAAACTAAACTTTTTTTTCTCAGTCTTTGTATGATGTTTGTGGGCATTGCATTTGCTCAAGAAACTCCTTCGAATCCGACAACTACCGTTGATTTTGGAACTAAGGTTCATGATTTTGGCGTTATTCCTGAAGAAGGTGGCAAGGTAACAACTACTTTTGTGTTTAAAAATACCGGTAAAAAGAATTTTGTAATTACTAAAGTACAAGCTTCTTGCGGTTGTACTACTCCCGATTGGTCTAAAGAACCGATTGCTCCGGGTAAGAAAGGTTACGTAAAAGCTACTTACAATCCAGCTGGACGTCCAGGTAATTTTAGTAAAAGTATAACTGTTACCAGTAATGCGGAAACTGTTGTTCTCAACATTAAAGGTCAGGTAACTCCCAAACCAAAAGCTGAAGAAAAGTAAAAAATTATTCAGTAAAAAGTCTTACTGTTGAAACCCACATTGAAGAACGATGTGGGTTTTTTAATTATTATGCATTATCTTTGCAAAGGTGCAGAATTCGGAATAATTTTGATGCTTAAATCGTATAAAAGAATGAAAAAGACGGTATTCATATTTTTTCTTTCACTATGTCTCCCTTTTGGAGTGTATTCTCAAGCCAGCCTAATATTTCAAAGGACTTTTCATGATTTTGGAACTATTAAAGAAGAACTCGGAAAGGTTTCTACCCGTTTCTATTTTGTCAATAAAGGTACGGAGCCTATCGTTTTAAGGAGAGTTCAACCTTCTTGTGGTTGTACAACTTCAGAATGGTCGAAGGAACCTATTGCTGTTGGTGATACTGGTGTTATTCAGATTACTTATGATTTGGTGAATAGACCCGGAGCTTTTGAAAAGAGTATTTATGTTTATAGCAATGCAAAAACGGTTGAGCTCTCCATAAAGGGAAAGGTTATACCTCATGAAGTGACAATCGAAGAAATGTACCCAATTGTGATAAAAAATCTTAGATTGTCCACAGACAAAATTGATTTTGGAATGCTTCTTGATACTCAATCTCAGAAGTTCAAAATCAAGATTTATAATACATCATCAGAAAATATTGCTGTGAAATTTTCTAATGTGCCCAAATACATTACGATCGACGCACCTAAAACAATACCTTCCAACGAAGAAGTTGTTATTACTTTCAGTATACATGGGTCAAAATGCAAACAGTGGGGAAATGTTAAGAATGAAATACAAATTGTTGAAAAAAAGAAAGTCATCAAAAAGATTACCATAAAAGCTAACATAAAGGAGGATTTTTCAAAATTAACAAAATCGGATTTGAAAGAAGCTCCTAAGGTCAATTTTTCAACGAATGCTGTAGTTTTTGAGTTACTTAAACAACCTGATAATAAACAAGACACGATAACTGTTACTAACAAAGGAAAAAAAATATTAGAAATAAGAAAAATAATTAGTCATGATGAGTGTATTTCGGCAACTTTTAAAAACAATAAAATAAAAGGTGGAGCATCGTCAGAGATAATTGTCAATCTTAATTCAGTGAAAACACTTGGGAAAAGGGAGCATGTTATAGAAGTCATAACCAATGATCCCAAGAATCCAATTCAGACTATTCGAGTCAGTAGCAATGTTCAAAAATAAATTGCCATTATGCAACATGTAGAGAATAACCCTGATTTTGAGTCACTTAATGTAAATAAGGGAATAGAACAACCCCCAATGGTTAATCCTAATCTTGCGAATTCTATTCACAAAAAGAAATCTTATTCTGTTGTGGATTATGTAGAAGGGATTCGAAAAGGAAACCGAACTGTGTTGAGTCAGGCGGTTACTCTGATAGAAAGTGCACTTCCTGAACATCATGCAATAGCCCAAGAAGTAATTGAGAAATGTTTGCCATACTCCGGAAATTCTGTTCGTATTGGCATTACAGGTGTTCCGGGAGCAGGAAAGAGCACTTTCATTGAGGCTCTTGGAATGTATATTGTTAATCAGAACAAACAACTGGCAGTTTTGGCAATAGATCCGAGTAGCGAACGCTCAAAAGGAAGTATTCTGGGAGATAAAACGCGTATGGAAGATCTTTCTGTTCACAAAAATGCTTTTATACGTCCTTCCCCATCAGCCGGATCTTTAGGTGGAGTTGCCCGTAAAACACGCGAAACCATTGTTTTGTGTGAGGCTGCCGGATTTAATAATATATTTATAGAAACGGTAGGAGTGGGGCAGTCCGAAATAGCTGTTCATTCAATGGTGGACTTTTTTCTTCTTCTTCAAATAACCGGTGCTGGAGATGACTTACAGGGAATCAAACGTGGAATTATGGAAATGGCAGACGGCATTGTTATTAATAAGGCGGATGGTAATAACCTTGAAAAGGCTATTTTAGCCAAAAATCAATATAAGAATGCTTTGGCTCTTTTTCCGCAACATGAGTCGCAATGGAAGCCGCAAGTTCTTACGTGTTCGGCTTTTTATAAAGAAAATATTGCTGAAGTAGCCAATATGCTTCAAGAATATGTAACTTTTACAAAAGATAACAGGTATTTTGATTACAAGAGAAAGAAACAAGCAAAATACTGGATGTACGAAACAATCAATGATGAGTTAAAAGGCCATTTTTACAATGATACTCTCATTAGGAAGCAGTTGGATCAAATTGAGCAACAAGTTGTACAAGGTGAGGCAAGTCCATTCGCTGCAGCAAAGAAAATGCTGGATCTCTATTTTCTCAACATCTCTAAAAATAAATGAAAAAAAATTCTTTTCTATTACTTATTATCAGTGTCCTTTCTAGTTGTGCTATGCAAATTGATCGCGGTAACTATACCATAAAAGGAACGGTTGTTGGCTCCAACAATGAAAAAGTGTATTTTTCTGTGTTTGATGACGCTCAAAACAAATGGAAATTAGTCGATACAACAAACATAAAAAGCGGTTCTTTCTCTTTTACAGGGGAGGCTGACGGTAGACAACTTTGCGAGGTTAAAATAGAACACAGTCTGCCAATAAAATTTTTCCTGGAGAATTCTAATATTCAGCTTAACGGAGAAATTACAAAATTAAAGGATGTAGTTGTGCGTGGTTCTCAGGCAAATGATGAGTTTCTAACTTTACAAGATAGCATATCAGCCTTGCTTCATAAACAAAACATGCTTTATATCAAAGCAAAAAGTGCTGAAAATGACGGATACACAGAAATTGCGAAAATTTCTTTTTCGAATTTCCAAAATAGTCAGAAAAATGTATATTTATTCTTAAAAAGGTACTGTGAAAACAATCGAGATTCAGCTCCTTTACGATATGTGATTCGTGCAAATAAAAAGAGTCTTACCGAGAAAGAATATAATAACTTAATGAAAAAGTTTTGATGCAGAACAACTGATAAAACAGTTATTCTTCTTTCTCGTTTAGAATTGAACTTTCCACCTTAATTTGCCGTTTAAACGTTTCTCCCAGTGAAATGAGCGTTTCTGTACTCGCAATCCCGCGGATGTTTTGTATTTTATCATGTATGATGCTCAAGAAGTGACTATTATTGTGAGCATATATTTTAATAAACATGGCATATTGTCCTGTAGTGTAATGACATTCAACGACTTCAGGTATTTTTAGTAGCTCATCAACTACTTCCTTAAAAGCATTTGCATCTTTAAGAAATATTCCCATATAAGCACATGTGTGATAGCCTATTTTTGCAGGGTCCAAGATAAATTCAGAACCTTTTATAACTCCAAGAGATATAAGCTTTTGGATGCGTTGATGTATAGCCGCTCCCGAAACATTACATTCTCTAGCTACTTCCAAAAAAGGAGTTCTTGCATTTTGAGAAACTAGTTGCAAGATTTTTTCGTCTAAGCTGTCTAATTGATAATGAGCCATAGGTGTATTACTTTTATTTCTTACAAAAGTAATCTTTTTTATAAGAATAAATGATTTCTTAGCTAGTTTTTGAAAATCCCTTATTTTTTAATATCAATTTGTACTAAATTGATACTGATGCTTTGAATTTTATGCTTTTTCGCTCCTGTAAATTTTACTTCGAGGGATAAACAAATAAAAGAATTATACATATATGTTTTTTATATAAAAAAAGTATCTTTGTGCTGTAAAACATGTTTATACGGCATTATTGGGATGGCAAAAAAACAAATTTCAGAATTAAAGAGCATTGAAGAAACTGCGGATATTTGGAAAGCACTAACTCCTGACCAAGCGGAATATTTAAAAAATAATTTTCAGGTTTTGAATATACGCAAGAATGAAATTATTTATGCAGAAGGGGAAGAACCTTCCCATTTGTTATGTCTGGTTAGTGGCAAGGTTAAAATTTATAAGGAAGGTGTAGGTGGTAGAAGCCAAATCGTTCGTATTATTAAACCGTTTGAGTTTTTTGGTTATCGAGCAATGTTTGCTGAAGAATTGTATGTTACTAATGCTGCTGCTTTTGAACCTTCTGTTGTTTATTCTATTCCCGAAGATATTATTCTGAATCTAATCAAAAATAATAACGATTTAGCTTTTAGTTTTATTAAATTTTTGGCAGTTGATTTAGGTATTTCGGATTCTCGTACCGTAAACCTGACTCAAAAACATATTCGTGGTCGTTTGGCTGAATCATTACTTTTTTTAAAAGAAAACTACGGGCTAGAGGGAGACGGAGCTACCATTTCTATTTATCTTTCCAGAGAGGATTTAGCTAGTCTTTCCAACATGACAACTTCCAACGCTATTCGTACTTTGTCAATCTTTTCGAATGAAAAGATAATCTCAATAGATGGTCGAAAAATAAAGATTATAGACGAAGAAAAGCTCCGAAAGATAAGTAAAATCGGATAACTTAATTTGATTTTTCACTTCTTTTTTAACGTAAACAAAAATTCCAATCCTCCTTCGCTATGTGGTTTTGCACATATTCTTCCCTGATGAAAAAGAACGGCGTTCTTTACAATTGCCAATCCTAATCCTGTTCCACCAAGTTTACGAGATCTGCCTTTGTCTACTCTGTAAAATCTGTCAAAAATACGATTCAGGTGACTTTCGGAAACTCCTACTCCGGTATCTGCATAGGAAAAGTAATAAAATTCGGTATCCGTTCTATAACAATTGATGATGATGGAAATATTTTCTCCGGCATAATTTAAACTGTTGTCTACTAAGTTTCGAAAAATTGAATAAAGCAATGAATAGTTGCCTTCTATTTTCATGTTGTTTTTTAAGAAAACATCTAATTTGATTTTTTTCTGCTCAATTTCCAAGGCAACATCATTAAGAACCCCTTCTATTATTTCATTTAGTATAATTGGTTCTTTAGCAAATGTTTCGGTGGCTTCATCTAATTTATTGAGAAGCGAAATATCTCTTAATAGATAACTTAAACGCACAGCCTGTGCATGACAGCGTTTGATGAAAAAATCCTGTTTTTCTTTATCCAAGTCCGGATTATCAATAATTGTTTCCATAAATCCTTGAATACTACTGACAGGTGTTTTAAGTTCATGTGAAATGTTTTGGGTAAGTTGTTTTTTTAAGAGTGCTTGTTGTTCTTGTTTTGTGACATCATTTATCGAAATTTCAAAACTCTTATTTTGGAAAATAATGCAACGTATCCGCAATGTGTATTCATTTTTATTTACTTCTAGTTGTTTTTCAAGTATCTGTGTTTGTTTTTCTTTTTTGTATTGATTGTCATTTAAAAAACTTGTTATGGTAGAAAATTCAGCTAATGAAAAAATATCATCCGGAGAACTTATTTGTTTGTCAGCAATTAAGTTAATCTGTTGTATAAATAGCTCATTGGCTAGGATTTCTTTTCTGTCGATGGTATATATTGCTAATCCTTCTTGCGAAATTTGAAGATGTTTGAAAAGCCTTTCTTTCTCTAGGTAAAGAGCGTCTCTTGTATCACTTAAACTTTTGTATGTATTTACAATATAGGTAGTTACTTCTTTAAATTCCTTATTTAGAAACCAATATTCACTTCCGAGTTCTTCTTTTCTTTCCATTTTCAAAATCAGTGTTTTTAAGTTGTTAATGGTATTGACCACCTTGTTTGAAATGAAGAAAAATCCTGCCGAAGCTGCCGCTAAAGCTGATAAAACAAATATAATTGGTAGTAGTGTATTGGCTATTACCTTTTTAAAAGGGATAGAAGCTCTGATATATTGATTATCATACTTCTTTACAAAGAAAACATATTTCTTTTTATCGATGGAGGATATGCGTATGTTTTTACCTTCTCCTTCTTTTTTTGCATCGATAAATTCAGGACAAGAGCTGTAGTCTTTTATTGCATTAGTAGGGGAGAAAAAATCAAACTTAGAAATCCCCATACTATTAAGTATTGTTATGGTTACATTTTCTTTTTTCAGCTCTTGTTCAAAAGCATATGATAGTTTTTCTGATCTTGATAATTTTATTTCTGTATGAGCATAATCGGTATAGAGCTGTAGCTTTTTTGCGAGTCTTTCTCCTGCTTTATATTCTCCATAATGAAACGTAAAAACAATTACGATTAGGGAGATGAACAGAAAAATTCCGGAAGAATAGATTAAAATTTTTTTATTTATACTCATATTTCGTATTCGTTCAATTTCTAAACGATTTTATTTTTGTGTTTCAAAGCAATAACCATATCCCAATCGGGTTACGATTTTTTTGCCGTATGGTTCGATTTTTTTTCTTAATCGAGTAATATTTACGTCAATGGTGCGATCAGTAACCTTAGTTCCATTCCATATGTTTGAGAGAATTACTTCTCTAGAAAAAACTTTGTTAGGTTTATCCATTAACAGACAAAGGATTTCAAATTCTTTCTTTGTTAGAGGAATTTCTTCTTTTCCTAAAAATACTTTTTTAGAAGTCAGATTAAGACATAGGTCTTCATGCTTTAAAAATCTTTCGTTTGGGAGCATTCCCTCAACCCTTTTGTTGGAACTCCTTTTTAGAACAGCTTTTATCCTCGCTAAAACTTCTTTTACAGAATATGGCTTTGCGATATAATCGTCTGCTCCCAAATTAAATCCTGTAAGTGTATCTGTTTCAGTATCTTTTGCGGTTAAAAAGATGATTGGTATATGTGAGGTAGCTTCATTTCTTTTAATATCAGAACCTAATTTGAAACCTGAAATTTCTCCCATCATTACATCCAATAAAAAAAGATCATATTGGCGGAAGTCTTTTTTTAGGGCTTCTTCTGAAGAATAGGCAACATCTACATAATAGCCTTCTTTCTCAAGATTAAATTGGAGAATTTCGCACAAATCTTCTTCGTCATCAACTACTAAAATGTGATATGTATTATTCATGTTTGTATCCTTTTTACAAATGTACTGAAATTCCGATTACTATGAGAATTCTTATTGCAAAAATAAAAGAATATTTGGTTTGTTTTTTTGGTTTGTTTTTCAATATCAGTATTGTTATTCATTTTTTTTGCTCAAGAATGTAAATCAAAAAAATGCAGTTTTTTACTTTAAAAAAGAGATTAATTCGAATATTAAGAATATCTTCGCGACGGTATTATTTGTTTTTTGCATTGAATAAATGAAGAAAAAATTAAAATTAGGAATAGCATTAAGTGGAGGAGGGGCGAAGGGTTTTGCTCATTTAGGAGTATTAAAAGCATTAGAAGAATATGATTTAAAACCGAATATCATTTCCGGTGTGAGTGCCGGTGCTATTATGGGTGTTTTATACGCTGATGGAAAAAGTGTCGAAGAAATTATGGACTTTTTCAAAAAAGCCTCTTTTTTCAATTTTGCCATGCCAACACTTCCTAAATTGGGGATTATGAATCCAATAAAATTTGAAAAGCAGTTGCGTGGGTTTCTTCATGCGACAACTTTTGAGGAGTTACAAATACCTTTGGTTGTTAATGCCACAGACCTTTGCTCTGGTAAAAATGCCATATTTCGGTCAGGCGAACATTTAGTAGATGCTGTTATTGGTTCTTCAAGTGTTCCTATCTTTTTTACTCCTCACATTATTGAGGGAAAACAGTATGTAGATGGCGGAATATTTTGTAATATGCCGGCTTCATCCATTCGTTCAGAATGTGAAATTTTGATTGGTGTACATGTAAACCCTATTTGTGTGCAATCACCTGCCGAAAGTGTTTGGGAAGTGGCAGAACGAGCTTTCCATTTTTCCATACAATCAAGTACGATTAGCGAAAAAGAATTGTGTGATTTGGTTATTGATGTGAAAGACGTGAAAAAATATGGAATGTTTGATATGGGCAAAAATGATGAAATTTTTGATTGTGGTTACAAAGTGGCTAAAAAGCTATTGAAAAATCTCGTCATGGAATAATTTTTTATTTTTTGTAAGCTTCCGTATAGATTGTTTCTTTTATTTTTTCGAATTGTTTTTCTGTCAGTGTTCTTGGATAACTCATTATGCTCATAGTGATTTCGGGCATCTCTTCTTGTAAAGCAGGCTGCTTATAAAAATAAGGTAATAAATGGAATCCATTTCGTTTGTAAAATTCGATTCTCCTCGTTGCAATGCCATTTTCAGGGAGTTCTACTTCTAATACAATGGTTTTGTTATAGGTTTTTTTGATAAGAGAAAGAATTTCAGTTCCGATTCCTTTTCCTCGTACTTCTTCGTACGTAGCAAGGTAAAATAAAAAGACGAAATCGTGTGAGTCGATAATGCTTGCTAAGCCAACAACTTTGTCCATTTCTTTCAATAAAATGGCAAATAACCTTGGTTGAGCAGTTTGAGTATTTTCATGTCCTATAAGAGTTTGAAAATCAACTTTTTCTTCCGCAGGGAAAGATACCTCATATAAATTCGATAGCAGAGTATATTCCCGTTGTGTAGTTGATGTTATTTCCTTTAAACAAATCATTTTAGACAGAATACTATTTTGAAAAAAAGGAGGTGTGGAATTTTTAATATTCCGCATCTCCTCTTAGATTCCTTTATATAGAGTTTTAGTTTCTTCTTCCTAAAAAAATAAAGATGTAATAAACTAATGTTGCCAAAGAACCTAAAGCCGCAACTACATATGTATAAGCAGCCCATTTCAAGGCATCTCTTGCTTCACTTGCATTATCTACGTTGGTAATACCTGCATTTGACAACCACGCCAATCCTCTGCCACTTGCGTTTATTTCAACAGGTAAAGTAATGATACTAAACAAAGTTGTACAAGCAAAAAGTATTATACCAGCCAACATTAATTGTGGAAACGATTGAAGAAAAATAATACCCGCAAGCAATACCCATTGCATCCAATTAGAAGCAAAATTTACCATGGGAACTAACTTCGATCTCATCTTTAAAAAAGCATAAGACTGAGCGTGTTGAACAGCGTGTCCACACTCGTGGGCAGAAACAGCAGCAGCAGCTACGCTTGAAGAGCTATAAACATTTTCACTCAAATTGATTGTTTTGTCAGTCGGATTATAATAGTCGGTAAGATGACCCGATGTTGATACGACGGTAACATCATAAATACCATTGTCTCGTAACATTTTCTCTGCAATATCTTTACCCGTCATACCATTTGCGATAGACATTTTAGAATACTTGTCAAATTTAGATTTTAAACGACGTTGTATCATCCAACTAATAAGAGCAAATAGACCAAAAATCACATAAATTCCATACATAATAGTAATATTAGATTGTTTATATCAGACGTAATAGCAAATAATCTGCCAAAAATTGTTTTGTCAGTCTTAATAATTGTTATTATTCATTTATGTATCGCAAAATAGTTTGTTCTCTATCAGGACCAACAGAAACAATTTTGATAGGAACTTCCAATTCGTCTTCGAGAAAGTCTAAATAAGCATTGAACTTTGTCGGAAAGTGACTCTCTTTCTGCATTTTAGACATATCTGTTTTCCAACCTTCTAATTCTACATAAATAGGTTCTATATCATTTTCAATTTCATAAGGAAAACAATCAGTTTCCTCTCCGTTTATTTTGTAGCCAACACACGCTTTGATGACATCAAAATCGTCCAACACATCGCTTTTCATCATTATAAGCTGGGTTACACCATTGAGCATGATTGAATATTTAAGTGCAACCAAGTCAATCCATCCGCAGCGGCGAGGACGTCCGGTTGTTGAACCGAATTCATTCCCTTTTTGACGCATACTTTCCCCCACTTCATCAAATAATTCAGTAGGGAAGGGTCCACTACCCACGCGTGTACAATAAGCTTTAATAATTCCGTATACATCGCCAATTTTGCTCGGAGCTATGCCCAATCCTGTACAAACACCTGCACAGATGGTGTTTGAAGACGTTACAAATGGGTAAGAACCAAACTCTATATCCAACATAGTGCCTTGTGCTCCTTCTGCTAAAATTTTTTTATCAGCGTTGATCAAATCATTTATAACGTATTCACTATCAATCAATTCAAATTTTTTCAGAACTTCAATAGCTTCAAACCATTCTTTTTCCAATTCTTCTAAACTGTATTTGAAGCCCATTTGTTGAAGAATTTTTTTGTGTGAGGCTACTTTTTTTTCATATTTTTCCTTGAAATTGGATTCCAAATCGCCCACACGCAAGCCGGTTCTTCCTATTTTGTCTGTATAGGTAGGACCAATGCCCTTTAGGGTAGAACCAATTTTAGAATCTCCTTTTTCGGCTTCTTGAGCAGCATCTAATAATCTATGGGTAGGTAAAATAAGGTGTGCTTTTTTTGAGATAAATAATTTTTTGGTCAAATTATAACCGGCACCTTCAAATTTTTCTACCTCTTTTTTTAGAACAACAGGGTCAATCACTACTCCATTGCCAATTATATTTATTTTGTCATCATGAAATATTCCTGAAGGAATAGTATGAAGAACAAATTTTTTTCCTTCAAACTCTAAAGTGTGTCCTGCATTAGGACCTCCTTGAAATCGGGCTACAACATCATATTTTGGGGTTAACACATCAATTACTTTTCCTTTTCCTTCGTCGCCCCACTGTAAACCGAGCAATACATCTACTTTCATTCTTAACTAAAATTAGTTTTTATAAATTCTTTTGATTGTTATTTTTTTTGAACATGTAAAGATAATGCTTTTTTCATTCCCTATCATTATTTTACCTTTGATTTGACTATTCCAATTCTAAAAATAAACAAAAAATATTAGAAAAAGATAACATATCTATTTTATATGTTTGAAAAATGCTGTATCTTTGCGATACATTAATTTTAAAACAAAACAAAGATGGCTCACGTAATTACAGAAAGTTGTATTGCTTGTGGTACTTGTATTAGCGAATGTCCTGTTGAAGCTATTTCAGAAGGCGATATTTATTCTATAAATGCTGATATTTGTACTGATTGTGGAACTTGTGCAGATGTATGTCCTACAGAAGCAATTAAACCAGCTTGATAGACAAAAGCAATTAACTAAACACAAAAAAGACTTCCCATTATTGGAGGTCTTTTTTTGTTTAGGGGGCAATTATTTCTCTTTCTCTTCGTCGAAATTAGCAGCAAAGTATTCTTGAGTAGGAATTTTTTCTCGAATGTAAGTCAACGTCTCTTTAAATGCTTCTTCAAATTTATCAAAATCCTCTTTGTAAAGGAATATTTTATGTTTTTCAAGCAGAAATTGTCCATCATCTCCGGTGGCTCTCTTTTTACTTTCTGTTATTGAAACAAACAGATCATCTTTTCTGTCTTTTTTGACATCGAGATAGTAAATTCTTTTGCCTGCTTTTACAGTTTTTGAGAAAACTATCTCTTTTTCTTCCTCTCTTTCCGGTGAATGTTTTCCAGATTGCTTTTGCAAAAATGCCATATGGTTATAAATTTAGAATTTTACTTTCTTCACTCTAACATGTGCAAATTTCATTTTTTTTTGTTAATGTACAAAACTTTTCCTCTTAAACCACTCTATGTTCATGGATTGGAAAAGATTTTCTATTAATTTTGGGGCAGAAAATTAAAAAAATATATACCTTTGCAATTCAATACAATATCATAAAGATGATAAATAGAGCATTAATTCGAATTAAGATAGTACAAATATTGTACTCCTACCACAAAAATAAGGGCAAGTCATTGCACGCTGCTGAACAAGAACTCCTTCTTAGCCTGGAAAAAACATACGAACTTTACAATTTACTCCTTTTATTGGCTGTTGATATAACCAAATATGGCGAAAAGAGAATTGAGATGGGTAAGAATAAGCTACGTCCGACGAAAGAAGAATTATCTCCCAATACACGTTTTATAAATAATAAGTTTATAGCACAGTTAGCCGTAAATACAGATTTGGCAAAGTATGTAAAAGATAATAGCTTGTCTTGGGCAGAACACGCAGACCTTGTTAAAGGGTTGTACGATCGCATCTTGGCATCTTCTGTTTATAAAGAATATATGGAAAGCAAAGAATCAAGCTATGATTTAGATAAGCAACTATGGAGGAAAATTTATAGAAAAATTTTCATGCCGGATGAGGCACTAAATGATAGATTGGAAGATATTTGTATTTATTGGAATGATGATATTGAAATCGTTGTCAGCTTTATAGAAAAAACAATTAAACGTTTTGTCGAGGAAAAAGGAATAGCACAAGAGCTGTTGCCAATGTATAATGAGGAAGAAGATAAACAATTTGCTGTTAAATTACTTCGAAATATTATTTCTGAGGATGAAAGGTTCAATGCGTTGATAGATGAACATGCTAAAAACTGGGAGGTAGACAGAATTGCTTTTATCGATGTAGTTATTATGAAAGCCGCACTTGGTGAGTTAACCGATTTTCCAACCATTCCTGTTAGTGTTACATTAAATGAATATATAGAGATAGCCAAAGTTTATAGTACGGACAAGAGTAGTATCTTTGTTAATGGTATATTGGACAATATCGTGACAACGTTAAGAAATGATAATAAGTTACTAAAAGTGGGTTTTTTTGTAAAGGAAACCAAATAAAAAATTATCTTTGCAGAAATCTAAAGTAAATTAAAAAATTATGTTGACTATTCTATTGCAAGCAGCAGCCACTCCAAATAGTGGAATGGGGCAGTATGGTTCTCTTATCATGATGGCCTTGATATTTGTGGTTTTTTATTTTTTCATGATTCGACCACAAATGAAAAAACAAAAAGAAATTAAAAAGTTTCGTGAAAGTATTACCGTTGGAGATAAAGTGATTACTTCCGGTGGAATTTACGGTAAAGTGAAAGAAATAAAGCCGGATTCTTTTTTGCTCGAAATAGCAGAGAATGTACGTGTAAATGTGGACAAAAGCTCTGTCTTTGCGACTGCGGCCGATACTCAATCAACGAAATAAACGTTTGTTTTTAATATAATAAATGCAATTCAACAGAAAAATAGCATTTGTTAACGCATTTGTCAAAAAGATCAGACATCTCTTACTTAGTAAGGATGTGTTGGTCTTTTTCTTTTTTCTACTTGTTTCAGCCCTTTTTTGGTTTGTTATAGCTTTGGACAAGACGTATCATGAACGAATAACCATCCCGATTCGCTATGTAAATGTTCCTCAAAATATAGCCATTGTAAATCAGATACCGTCTTCTTTGGAATTGAAAATAAAGGATAAAGGTTTGAATCTTTGGACTTACCAGCAGAGCAATGCCTTTGATACATTGGTTTTTGATTTTAAAGATTATAATTTTGTTCAAAACCGATTAAGTGTTTCAACATCGGCTGTTTTTGAAAAAAAGATATTGCAGCAATTGAGCTCAACATCTGTTATAGAAGAATATTTCCCCAAAAATATTGCACTTGAAAAAGTGAAACTTTTTTCAAAACAGTTTCCTGTAAAAGTTATATCTGACATTAGTTTTAAAAAACAATATCACTTAAGTGATACTATACGAATTTCTCCGAATAAAGTTACTCTCTACGGTTCTCAAGAATTATTAGATAGTATAAAGGAAATTACTACAACGGTACTTCGAGCTAAAGATTTAAAAGATACTCTTGTAAAAAAGGTTAGGATAAAGCCTGTTAAATTTGCCAAGATTTATCCTTCTGAAGTAAAAGCTATTGTGCCTGTGGAAATTTATACAGAATCTTCACAGGTGGTGCCTATTCAGGTAAAAAACTTGCCGGGGCAGCTTTTTGTCAGAACATTCCCGAATGAGGTAAAGGTTTTCTTTCAGGTTGGAATTAGTAAGTTTAGCAAGATTAGTCCCGATGATTTTGTTGTGTCTATAGATTATAACAATATCATGAAAAGTAATACGAAACGTCAATATTTAAAAATTGAAAAGATTCCGACAGGTGTAATAAATGTTAAGTTGGAGGTTCAGGATGTTGAGTGGCTAATAGAGGTAAAGGAGGAATAAGGCAATGTTAAAAATTGGCGTAACCGGTGGAATCGGAAGTGGAAAAACTTATGTTTGTCAGTTACTCGAAACAGCAGGAATTCCTGTTTTTTACTCTGACGAAGAGGGCAGAAGATTGACAAAAGAAAGTCCTACTATTAAGGAAAAGTTAGTTAATCTTTTGGGAGAGGAGTGTTATAAAGATGATACGTTTGATGCAAAATATGTGGCCGCTAAAGTTTTTAATGATGCACAATTGTTACAGCAAGTTAACGCTATCATTCACCCGGAAGTGCTCAAGAAATTTGAGGAGTTTACCAATCAGTATAGTGATGAAGAAGTTGTTGCTATGGAGTCTGCTATTATATTTGAATGTGGACTTGACAAAGTTTTGGATAAGATTGTGCTTGTGACAGCACCATTAGAAACCCGTATTAGACGGGTGATGGAGAGAGATAATTTGACCTTTGCCGAAGTTGAGGCTCGAATTAAAAACCAAATGAAAGATGACCGGAAAGTGGGACGAACCGATTTTATCATTAAAAATGATGGAGTGGATACTGTTGCTACACAGTTGTTCGAACTCCTGAAAGTTATTGACTACTAACTTTTTGTTTTGTAATTACATTTGACCTTTCCTTTAGACATTGCTGATAATTTTGTCGATATCATTTGCTTGCGTATCGGTGAGATTCTGTCTACAAATACATGCCCTTCTATATGGTCATATTCATGCTGTATAACTCTGCAAGGGTATCCCTCATAGGTTTCTACTTTTTTCTCCCAGTTTTCGTCGTAATATTCAATAATGATTTTGTCCTTTCTTTTCACCGTTTCTGACAATCCGGGTAGGCTTAAACAACCTTCATCCATGGTTACATCTTCTCCCTCAAAAGAGAGAATCTGCGGGTTTATCATAGTTCGTTTATAGTTGAGGTAAGCAGGAGTTTCTTCTCCAAGTATGGACAAATCAATGATAAAAAGGCGTATGGATAACCCAATTTGTGGTGCCGCTAAGCCTACTCCATCAGCATTATTCAGCGTTTGATACATGTCTTTAATAAGCAAATCTAAGTTGGGATAAGTTTGCTCAATGGGCTCTGCTTTTTTTCTTAGTATTGAATTTCCGTATATTACAATTGGATATATCATATTTGTTAGATTTAGTTATCGCTTACTTTCCAAATAAGTTTGTAAAATTATAGTTGCACTAATCTCATCTACCAATGCCTTGTTTTGTCTGTCTTTTTTCTTTAGACCTGCTTCCAACATTGTTCTGTGTGCTAACACTGATGTGAAACGTTCGTCAACAAATTCAATAGGCATTGTCGGAAACTTCTTTTTGAAAGAACTGACAAACGGGGTAATGTATTTCATTGATTCTGACGGCTCATTATTCATTTGCTTAGGCAATCCAATAATTACTCTTTCAACGTCTTCAGAAGCAATATATTTTTCCAAAAAAATGAAAATATCTTTGGTTGTAATAGTAGTAAGCCCATTTGCAATGATTTGCAATGTATCTGTTACTGCAATGCCAACACGCTTTTTGCCGTAGTCAATGGATAAAATTCTTCCCATAATTTTGTGTCAAAAGTAGCGATAAACTGACAAAGAAGCAAATTCGTTTGTTTGAATATCTCTAAAAAAGAGTTACTTTTGCTGAAAATATAATGTATATGTCTAAGATATTAGTTACAGGTGGAACCGGATATATAGGCTCTCATACAGTTGTGGAATTACAAAATGCAGGTTTTGAGGTGGTTGTTGTTGATGACTTATCTAATTCTACAAAAGCAGTTTTGCAGGGTATAAAAAAAATAACAGGTATTGAACCAGCCTTTGAACAGATTGATTGTAAAAATGTTATTGATTTAGAAAGTGTTTTCAAAAAACATAAAGGCATAGAAGCTGTTATCCATTTTGCAGCGAGTAAAGCTGTTGGTGAATCAATGACAAAGCCTCTTTTATATTATAGAAATAATTTAGTTTCATTAATGAACATATTGCAGTTGATGCCTGTATATGGTATTAAAAACATTGTTTTTTCGTCCTCTTGTACAGTCTACGGACAACCGGATGTGTTGCCTGTAACGGAGCAATCGCCTATTAAACCTGCTTTATCTCCGTATGGGAATACAAAACAGATTTGTGAGGAGATTATAACGGATACAGTGAATGCCGATAGTGCTATTCGAGCTATTTTACTTAGATATTTTAATCCGGTAGGAGCACATGAAAGTGCTGAGATAGGGGAGTTGCCGAATGGTGTTCCTCAAAATTTGATGCCGTTTATCACGCAAACGGCTATTGGAATACGAGAGCAATTAAGTGTCTTTGGCAACGATTATAATACTCCTGATGGTTCTTGTATTCGTGATTACATACATGTTGTAGATTTGGCAAAAGCTCATGTTATAGCCGTAAAAAGAATGTTGGAAAACAAGGGAAAATCAGCTACGGAAGTTTTCAATATTGGTACCGGAAAAGGTCTTTCTGTTCTCGAATTAGTTGAAATGTTTGAAAAGGTTACTGGCATAAAATTGAATTATAAAATTGTAGGAAAGCGTGCAGGGGATATTGAAAAAGTATGGGCTGATGCAACATATGCCAATCAGGAACTTGGATGGAAAGCTACCAAGACACTTGAAGAAACTTTACTTTCGGCTTGGAAGTGGGAACAGCATTTGGCAGGTAAGAAATAGAAATTGCAAATAGTATAAAAGTAGAAACCCCCAATAGAAGAATTCTTCTATTGGGGGGTTTTTGTTGTTAGGTAACAATATACTTTATTTAAAGTTTGTGATTACACTTTAATTTTTCAACACACATTCTGTTACTACCGGTAAATGATCTGATGGATAAGTAGTTAAGCCACGCGTTTCATTAGGTGCATTGTACGATTTTGCAGTTATTTTATCACTGGAGAAAAGAACGTAATCTATTCGTTTCGGATATGAATCGGAAGAACTATATAACCCTGTATAAGTATAACCTTCTCCTCCATAAAGGATGTCATTGAGACTGCCGGCTACATTTACTTCATAACCACCTTGTATAGGTGTTTCAGATGAGGTGTAGGCATCAGACCATACTGCTGAAAGTTTTGTGTAGGCGGGTTCGTCGGGCTCACAGTTGAAATCACCTACGAAAAATAAGGGGTCAGTTCCTGCTATCGCCTGTACTTGTGTAATCGCAATATCTGCTTGTGCCGAACGTGTGTTAATACCTGTTTGGGTAATCGGATTATCAAAATGAGTGGCAAAAAAGAAAAATACTTTACTTGTATTAATATCTTCCAATTTAACCCATGTTACCATGCGATTGAATGTTGAGCTTGCTAATTTGGAAGCAACAGTTGGTGTATTGGACAAAAAAATACGTCCGCTGTCTAATAAATTGTAACGATCTTTTTTAAAGATTAATCCTGTTTGTTCTCCTGAACCGCCATTTGAATTTTCTTTTCCATTATTACGTCCGTAGCCGATATACGTATATTCGGTTAATGTCGAAACAAAATCAGCCGATTGAGCAGATGTCATCTCTTCTATACCGCAAATGTCAAAGTTATATTTGCGAATCATTTCGAATAGTTTTGATTTACGCACACTCCAAGCTTTGTTTCCCGTGTCACCCGAATTGTAATAGCGAATGTTATAGTTGGCTATTACATATTTTGTGGCTATGGGATCAAATGTTGCAGTAATAGTTGTGTCTTGCGTTAGTTTGAAATGTGGTGACACATTAAATCCATTAAACACGTAACCTGCATCAGAAAGAGCCGAAAGGGAAATGTCGGAATTTTCGACAACTTCCATTCCACTTGTAATTTCTTCTGTGCCGTGCAACAAAGTAAGAGATCCTCCTGTTGGCGTAATAAT
>DAIMYQ010000009.1:48324-53075 GCA_036734385.1 Paludibacteraceae bacterium
GTGTATAGTTTTGCAAAAGTTGCTACAATTGACACATTATTTGATAATGTAAATATGGAATCAACGTTTAGTGTCGCTAATTCATATCCGTCATTAGGGGTAGTAGACACTTTAATTTCAGACCCGACTTTTATTTTAGTTCCACTTGTAATTGGTGTTCCATTACTTGAAACATTGATTGTACCATTTTGAGATGGATTAATAATTACCGTATAGGTCAACTCTTCCTTTTCACAAGAAGAAAAACTCAATAAAGCAAACATCGTTGCTAACATCCATAAAAGATTACATGCTTTTTTCATAGTATATAGTTTTGGTTATTTATATTTCACTTAACTCTAACCATCGCATTGTTTTTTCATCGATGATATTGATAAGTTCAGCTATCCGTTCCGATTTTGCTACAATGTCGTTTTGTGCAATGAGCCCTTCATCAAAACCTTTTTCTATCGTTTTTTTCTCATCTTCTAACGTGGCAATATTTTTTTCCAGTTCATCAAACTCCCGTTGTTCAGAAAAACTCAATTTTCGTTGGCGTGTTGAAATTCTTTTTTCTTCGGCTATTTTAGGCTTGGATTGTTGAATTTTTATTTCTTCCTGTTCATTTTTCCATTCTCTGTAATCCGTGTAATTTCCGGGAAAATCCTTTATTTTAGCATCGCCTTCAAAAACCAGCAGGTGATCGGCAATTTTATCCATAAAATACCTGTCATGTGATACCACGATAACGCAACCTTTGAAATTTAGCAGGTACTCTTCCAATACATTTAATGTTACAATGTCAAGGTCGTTTGTAGGTTCGTCCAGTACCAAAAAATTTGGATTTTTCATTAGTACGGTACAAAGATAAAGTCTGCGTTTTTCCCCTCCACTGAGTTTATAAACATAGTTATACTGAGTTTCGGGAGTAAACAGAAAATGTTGCAAAAATTGCGAAGCACTTAGCTTTTTTCCGTCTCCAATATTTATTTCTTCAGCAATGTCACGAACAACATCAATTACTTTCATTTGCTCGTCGAATTGCAAACCATCTTGGCTGTAATAGCCAAAAACCACTGTTTCTCCGATGTCAATAGTGCCACTATCCGGTTTTACCAAACCTAATAGAATTTTCAGAAAAGTGGATTTGCCTGTTCCATTTTTCCCTATAATTCCCATTTTTTCGTAGCGGGAAAAATTGTAGTAAAAATTGTCTAATAATTTGTATTTTCCAAAACTTTTGCTGATATATTTTGCTTCGAAAATTTTAGAACCGATGTAAGATGATTTGACGTTTAGCTTTACCGAATCGTCCTGTCTTTTTTGCGAAACTTTTTTTTCCAAGTCAGAGAATGCATCAATTCTGCTTTTTGCTTTTGTGGCACGAGCTTGAGGCTGTCTTCTCATCCAATCCAATTCTTTCCTAAACAAATTATTGGCACGGGCTAATTCTGCATTAAAAGAGTCTATTCTTTCTTGTCTTTTTTCCAAATAATAGCTGTAATTTCCTTTGTATGAAAAAGCCTTTTGTTGATCAATTTCTATTATTTCCGTACAAACTCTGTCCAAAAAATAGCGGTCATGGGTAACCATTAAAAGCGTTAGCCCCGAACGAATTAAATAATCTTCCAACCATTCTGTCATTTCCAAATCCAAATGGTTAGTAGGTTCATCTAAAATCAACAAATCGGGCTCTGTTATCAAAGCGTTTGCCAAAGCTACACGTTTCAATTGTCCACCTGACAGAGTACCTATTTTTTTATCAAAATCGGTTATTTTTAATTGGGCAAGTATTTGTTTTATCTTAATTTCATAGTCCCAAGCTTTGTGAATTTCCATTTCTTCCAAAATGGTTTGAAACTCCTCTGTGTGTAATTCTTCCTCTTTGGATACTAATGCCTCATAACGACCTATTAATCGGATAATTTCATTTTCAGAGCTAAAGAAAGTATCTAAGATGGTACTTTCCGGATTGTATTTTGGGTCTTGTTCAAGAAAAGCAATCTTGATGTTTCGCCGAAAGATTATTTTGCCTTCATCCGAAGATTCTTTTCCCGCAATTATATTCAGCAATGTGGACTTTCCGGCACCATTTTTAGCAATTAGAGCAACTCGTTGACCTTCACTTAAGTCCATACTCAGCCCTTCGAACAAAAGCAAATCACCAAACCGTTTACTTAAGTTCTCTATTTGTAAATAATTTATTAGTGCCACAAGTTTTTTAGTTAAAGTAGAAAACAAATGTAGATAAAAATGAGGATTTATACAATAATCTTTTGCTGTGTTATTTTTGCGAGAACTGTTGAAGTTGGTTTGAAAAGATGATGAAAAAAAATGATTGCCCTGAAATTATTAATATGCTAGTACATGATACGATCGAGCTATTACCATTTGAAATGGAATTTTTATACCGAACGGAGTACAAATTCTTAATTTTTATTAACTTTGCATTCCAATAAAAGATTCTTTATAAAAGTATGGCAAAGGAATTGAAAGAATTAACCAAGCGAAGTGAAAATTATTCGCAATGGTACAACGATTTGGTGGTAAAAGCCGATTTGGCAGAGCAATCTGCCGTGAGAGGGTGTATGGTTATTAAGCCTTACGGGTATGCCATTTGGGAAAATATCCAACATCAGTTGGATACAATGTTTAAAGAAACAGGGCATGTGAATGCGTATTTTCCCCTGCTCATCCCAAAGTCCTTTCTGAGTCGTGAAGCCGAGCATGTCGAAGGATTTGCAAAGGAATGTGCCGTAGTAACTCATTACCGTCTGAAAAATGCGGAAGATGGTTCCGGTGTCATTGTCGATCCTGCTGCTAAACTAGAAGAAGAATTAATTATTCGTCCAACCTCAGAAACAATCATTTGGAATACCTATAAAAATTGGATTCAATCTTATAGAGATCTTCCTATTCTTTGCAATCAATGGGCTAATGTGTTTCGTTGGGAGATGCGTACGAGATTGTTTTTGCGTACAGCAGAGTTTTTGTGGCAAGAAGGGCACACGGCACATGCTACACGTGAGGAAGCCGAAGAAGAATCTCTTAGAATGTTAAACATTTATGCCGAATTTGCTGAAAATTATATGGCAGTTCCTGTTATTAAGGGAGTTAAAACTCCTAATGAACGTTTTGCCGGAGCGATAGAAACATATACTATTGAGGCCATGATGCAAGATGGAAAAGCTTTGCAATCAGGTACTTCACACTTCTTAGGCCAGAATTTTGCCAAAGCCTTTGATGTTCAGTTTATCAACAAAGAAAATAAACAAGAATATGTTTGGGCAACATCATGGGGCGTTTCTACTCGTTTGATGGGAGCTCTTATTATGACTCATAGTGATGACAACGGATTGGTTATTCCTCCAAAATTAGCTCCTATTCAAGTAGTTATTGTGCCTATTTACAAAAGTCAAGATCAACTGGATCAAATTGATGCTAAGGTAAAAGACCTTGTTGTTAGGTTGAAAGCACTGGGCATTAGTGTGAAATATGATAATTCTGATAACAAACGTCCGGGTTTTAAATTTGCGGAGTACGAGTTAAAGGGAGTTCCTGTTCGCTTGGTAATGGGCGGTCGTGATTTGGAAAACAATACGATGGAAGTTATGCGTCGTGATACCCTTGAAAAACAGACCGTAACATGCGATGGAATTGATTTGTATGTCAAAGATTTATTGGTTGAGATTCAAGAAAACATATTGAATAAGGCAAAATTGTATAGAAATGCACGTACCATTAAAGTAGATTCCTACGACGAATTTAAAGAAAAAATTGAAGAGGGAGGTTTTATTTTGGCCCATTGGGATGGAACAACTGAAACGGAAGAAAAAATAAAAGAAGAAACAAAAGCAACTATTCGTTGTATTCCGTTTGAAGGAGAAAAAACTCCCGGAAAATGTATGGTGACCGGAAAACCATCGGCACAACGTGTAATTTTTGCGAGATCGTATTAAGCTAATACAGATAATGGCTATAAAAGACACACTAAAAAACGTCGCCAATAACAAAAAACAAAAAAAAGTAGGGGAGAATATTTTGGCTCTCACGCTTATGAATGGAGTGAACTTACTTGCTCCTTTTGTTTTGATACCTTATTTGATTCGTGTTTTAGGAGCTGAATATTATGGTATTTACATTTTTGCGTGGACTTTTATCGGCTATTTTTTATTAGTTGTCAATTATGGGTATGATTTTTCCGCCACCAAAGATATTTCTATCCACAAAGGAGATAATCAGTATATTTCTAGGTTATTTTATACCGTTACGGCAAGTAGATTGATTTTTGCGTTAGCAAGTTTGATGGTTTTGCTTTTGTGTGTTGCAATTGTTCCTCAATTTAATAAACATAGTATCCTCATTTTGTGTGGAGTAGGCGTTTTTATTGGACAGTCATTTTATCCTACTTGGATTTTTCAGGGGATGGAAGAAATGAAATTTATTACCATCATTACTCTTGTGACACGCATTATTCCCATTGTTTTTATTTTTATTTTCGTTAAGGGCATTTCTGATTACATCTATATCACACTATTTCAGTCAATAGGGTATATTGTAGGAGGCTTAGGTGCGTTTTATTTGGCAATAAAACGCTATAAGTTAGTACTGTATATTCCTAAAATGAAAGAAATTTTTTTCGAAATAAAAAAAGGTTGGTTTTTATTTTTGTCCACTATTGGTATTTCGATGTATAGAGAAACGAATGTACTCATTTTAGGATTTATGACAAATAATTACGTTTTAGTCGGGTACTACGGTTTGGCAGATAA
>DAIMYQ010000010.1:0-21165 GCA_036734385.1 Paludibacteraceae bacterium
TCAATGGTGCTTTTGCATTGAATGATACCGTTTACATCCCTTTTCGGTTTAAATGTTTTTGCCCCATTGGCAGAAGTGCGGGCGGTTCTTGTTTTATCCCATATCGGGCTTGTTATCGTTCTATTGAGTGCCTCAATGATTCGTTGAGGTTTATCCGTACCATTAAAAACAGGATAGCTTTCGAGTATCAAATACCATTCGTTGTGATACTCAGATTTGCGAAGCTTAACAGTACATTTTGTTTTTGCGAGTTTCTTTTTCATGGTACTGCTTTTTATTTGTTAGAGAATAATCGGTCAATTTCGACTTTAGGAACATAAACGAATTTTCCTATCTGTTTTTTGGGAATGCTACATTTGCGTATCGTTTTATCAACTGTAGAAAGTGAAACGCCGTATTTCTGAGAGATTTCGCCAATGGTATAGCAATGGGCAGGGTCAAAATTGATTTCTTGTTTTGTGATTGTTGGTTGAATTGCTTTAGCAATTTCAACCTTTGGAAACATAGCCTCTATGTGAACCCGACTAATGCGGGTTAATCGCTCCCCAAGGTTGACAGCAGGGATATTGCCTTTTCTGATTTGGCGGTATATGGTATCTCTTGAAATGCCAAATAAAACTACAGCTTCAGCAATGGAGATATAAGGGCGGTCAGTTGGGATTTGCTCGGCTAACTGTTGGCGTTGTTCTTCTTGCTTTTCTTGCGCTTTCTTTTTGCGAGTTGCAGCCTCCGAACATTTCTTTGAGCAAAATTTTGAATACACAGTTTTAGCATTGAACTGAGCACCGCAGTTTTCGCATGTCTTTGGAAGAATAAATTTGCTACCAGGCATATCAATCGTTTTTTAGAATGAATAAGTAGTGATAAGTATTTATTAGTCGCACTTTACTGTTATTTAAGTCGCGTAACAAATATGTAGCAAATATATGAAAAATAATCGGACATATCAATAAGTAAGCATAAATAATAAAATAAAAAACCGCTGTAAACTAAGTATTTACAGCGGTTTGGATATGGATATTAATCCTTGTTTTTGGCTTTTACTTTACCTCTTCAAAGTCAACATCTGTTACCGTATCACCATTATCGTTAGTTGTGGTGTTATTGTTGCTTTCGTTATTTTGAGCATTAGCGTTTGGTTGTTCGCTACCCGGTTGTTGTGCTTGAGCATTGTACATCTCTTGGCTTGCAGCTTGGAATACATCGTTCAATTCTTTGGTTGCAGCATCAATTCCGTTCAAGTCCTGAGCTTTATGAGCTTCTTTTAACTTGTTAAGAGCAGTCTCGATAGGAGCTTTTTTGTCAGCAGGCAATTTGTCTCCAAAATCTTTCAATTGTTTTTCAGTTTGGAAAATTAAACTATCTGCTTGGTTCAGCTTGTCAATACGCTCTTTTTCTTTTTTATCCGTTTCGGCATTTGCTTCTGCTTCTGCTTTCATACGTTTGATTTCATCGTCACTTAAACCGCTTGATGCTTCAATACGAATACTTTGTTCTTTTCCGGTTGCTTTATCTTTGGCAGATACTTTCAAAATGCCGTTTGCATCAATATCAAAAGTTACTTCAATTTGAGGCACTCCACGTTGAGCTGCCGGTATTCCGTCAAGGTTAAACTGACCGATAGATTTGTTTTGTGCAGCCATTGGACGTTCGCCTTGCAATACGTGAATTTGTACGGAAGGTTGGTTGTCGGCAGCTGTTGTAAAGGTTTCCGATTTTTTTGTCGGAATGGTTGTGTTTGATTCAATCAATTTAGTCATTACACCTCCCATTGTTTCAATACCCAACGAAAGTGGGGTTACATCCAACAACAAAATGTCTTTTACTTCTCCGGTCAATACACCACCTTGAATGGCTGCACCTAAGGCAACTACTTCATCAGGGTTTACGCCTTTGCTAGGAACTTTACCAAACGTTTTTTCTACAATTTCTTGAATAGCAGGAATACGTGTAGAACCACCCACAAGGATAACTTCGTCAATGTCCGAATTGCTTAATCCTGCATCTTGCATTGCCTTACGACAAGGTTCAAGGGTTGCTTGGATTAATTTGTCAGCCAATTGTTCGAATTTTGATCGGCTCAATGTTTTTACCAAGTGCTTTGGAATACCGTTTACCGGCATGATGTATGGCAAGTTAATTTCGGTAGAAGTGGCACTCGAAAGTTCGATTTTTGCTTTTTCGGCAGCTTCTTTCAAACGTTGCAAAGCCATAGGGTCTTTACGTAAGTCAATGCCTTCATCTTTCAAAAACTCTTCTGCTAACCAATTAATAATAACGTGGTCGAAGTCGTCACCACCTAAGTGGGTATCACCATTGGTAGATTTTACTTCAAAAACGCCATCTCCCAATTCCAAGATAGAAATATCAAAGGTACCTCCACCCAAGTCGAAAACAGCAATTTTCATATCTTTATGAGCCTTATCCAATCCGTAAGCCAAAGCTGCGGCGGTAGGTTCATTTACAATCCTTTTTACATTCAGACCTGCGATTTCTCCTGCTTCTTTCGTAGCTTGACGTTGAGCATCGCTAAAATAAGCCGGTACTGTAATAACGGCATCAGTTACTTCACTTCCAAGATAATCTTCAGCTGTCTTTTTCATTTTTTGAAGAATCATAGCTGAAATTTCTTGTGGAGTATATAGCCTTCCGTCAATGTCTACTCGTGGAGTATTATTATCTCCCTTTATTACGTTGTAAGGTACACGTTCTATTTCTTTTGTGGTTTCAGCAAACGTTTCTCCCATAAAACGTTTGATAGAGAAAACAGTTTTTTTAGGGTTTGTAATGGCTTGTCGTTTTGCAGGGTCACCCACTTTACGCTCACCGCCATCAATAAAAGCTACGATAGATGGAGTAGTACGTTTACCTTCGCTGTTTGCTATAACTACAGGGTCGTTTCCTTCCATCACGGCAACACAAGAGTTTGTGGTACCTAAGTCAATTCCGATAATTTTTCCCATGATGATTTATTTTTTTTATATGTTAATATTCAATTTTGTGAAAGTGTTTCGCTTATGTTTATCAAATGTTATGCCAATTCTGCCATTTTTTATTTTTTATCTTCTTTCAAGGGCTCTTCTAGTGGCTTTTCGGCAAAGTATGGTAGTAAAAAATATCTTTGAAAATACCCTTTGGCAAAAACTGACAAAAGGACAGCCTTTCTTTGTTAATAAATCTTTTCAAAGGAATGATTGAACATCTTGAAGGTTTTTTATTCAGGCTATCTTTTATACCTTTGTATGTTCGATTTTATGGAGCAAAATTGTAAATTCTGTTATGAAAAAGAGTGATTCGGAAGAGGTGCTTTGGAGCAAAAATTTTATCATCATATTGGCAGGTAGTTTTTTAATGTTTTTTGCCTTTTTTCTTTTGATGCCTATTTTACCCATGTTTTTGAAGGAACAATTTGATGCCGATAAGTCTACCATTGGTTTTGCCTTATTTGTGTATTCGGTTATGGCATTGATTATTCGTCCATTTGCCGGTTATATGGTAGATAACTTTTCGAGGTATAAACTATTACTTTTCGCATATGCTTGTTTTGTCGTTTTCTTTGGACTATATTTGTTAGTCGGTTCGGTGTTTTCGTTTATTCTTGTACGGGCTTTTCATGGTCTGTTTTATGGTTTGGTAACTATTTCTAACAGCACTGTGGCTATAGATACTATGCCGGCTTCGAGAAGGGGAGAGGGAATTGGATTTTACGGCGTAATGTCGAGTTTGGCAATGGCGTTTGGCCCAACGGTTTCGCTTTCATTGTACGATTTTTTTCATAATTACGATGCCATTTTTGCCATTGCCTTGTTGTCGGGAACATTGGGCTTTTTATGTTTGTTTTTTCTCAAATTAGAGAAACATAAAGTAAAAGATGTGCAAAAAGAGCCTATTTCGTTCGATCGCTTTTTCTTGTTGAAGGGAACTCCGTTGGCGATATCGTTGCTATGCAGTACTTTTGCTTATGGCTTGCTGACAACTTATGTTGCTGTGTACGGTATGATGGAGGTTGGAATAACCAAAGGAGCCGGTGTGTTTTTTATGCTGTTGGCACTGGGCATTTTCAGTTCTCGTGTTGGAAGTGGAAAATTGTTGGATAAAGGGTATGCTCCAAAAATAATTTTAGCCGGAACTAGTTTGGTTATTATAGGATTATTTATATTCGTGTTTTTTAAAAATATATACGGTTATTACATGGCTGCTATTATTTTAGGTTTGGCTTATGGTGTTATAGGTCCGGCTTTTCAATTGATGTTTATTAATCTTGCTCCGAATAACCAACGGGGAACTGCCAACTCTTCATACTTTATTACATGGGATTTAGGTATAGGTTTGGGAGCTCTCATTGGCGGAAATATTGCTGCTATATCCAGTTATTCAGATAGTTATCTAATTTCTTTGTTCCTTGTTTTGGGTGGGTTGATTTGGTTTAAATTATTTGCTGAAAAATATTTTCGTAGTCATAAATTACGATAAAAAGAATAATGTATGAAAAAGAATATTTTGCTTCTTTTCTGTTTTGCTTTCTCTGCGGTTTCATTTGCTCAAAAAATGCTGTTGCCAAAGGCTCTTCCTATGTCTTCTTCAAGCATGGTTTCCATGAATGATGATGAAAATTATGCTTTCGTGTCTGTCAATCGTAAGCAACTGCTAAAAGCCGACTATAAAACAGGCAAAGAATCTGTTATTTTGGATGTTGAACAATTAAAAGATTCGCCCATTGAAAGTATTGGAGGATTTTCCTTTAGTTCTGATGAAACTAAAATTTTAGTTTATCCTTTCTCTGAAAAAATAGGTAAGGATACTACTTGTTACAGAGAGTTTTATATTTACGATGTACTTCGCTCCAAAATAGAAAAACTTTCGGATTATGGAGCTCAACAACAACCGACATTTTCTCCTAACGGAAAAATGGTGGCATTTGTTCGTGGTAACGATTTGTTTATTAAGCGATTGGAGTATGGAACAGAAGTTCGTGTTACGACAGACGGTGCAAAGGATTCTATCAGCAATGGCATCGCTGATATGCTGTATCGGCGGGAATTTGGTGTCGAACGAACTTTCCAATGGTCGCCCGACAGTAAAATGTTGAGTTATATAAAGTTTAATCAAATGGCAGTTCCCGAGTACGGATTTGACGTCTATAAGGGAACATCTCCTGAACGTAAAATGTTTAAATATTCCCAAGCGGGTGAGGTAAATGCTACCGCTTCAGTACATTTGTATAACATTCAATTTAAGTGGAATAAGGAGCTTAAATTGCCCGATGAAGCAGACAAGTATATTGTTTCCTTGCAGTGGTCAACTAACCCTGAACTTATTGCTGTTACTTATTTGAATCGTGAACAAAATATGTTCAAGGTATTGTTTGCAAACCCGAACTCGTTGGTTTCTCATATTGTTTATACGGATATTAATAAGCAGTTTATTTCGCTCGAAAGTGCAAAATCGTTTATGTTTTTACCGGATGAAAGTTTTGTGGTGTTGAGTGAAAAAGATGGCTACAGCCATTTATACCTTTATAGCAAAACCGGAATATTGATGCGTCAGCTTACGAAAGGAAATTTTGACGTTATCAAAGTGTATGGCTATGATGCTGCTAATCAATTGCTTTATTATCAATCAACAGAAAATGGAGCACAAAATAGAGGCATTTATGCAGTCGGTTTGAATGGTAAAAAGCAAATTTTATTTGACCAAGAAGGCTTCAATGATGTTGTCTTTTCTTCCAAATACAACTATATTTCTCATGAAAATAGCACTGTAAAACGACAACCTGTTTATACAATTTGTAATAAAAAAGGCAAAGTTATCCGGTCATTAAATATGTTATCTGAAGTAACTGAAAAGTCCGTTTTACCTCAAAAAGAATTATTTTCGTTTACTTCTGCACAAAATATTTTGTTGCAAGGCTGGGTTGTTAAACCATTGTTGTTTGATAATACAAAAAAGTATCCGTTGGTTTTGTTTGTGGGTGATGCCGATAATTTTTGGAGTGAAGATTTTTCTATTCCTTTGGCAAATGAAGGTTATATTGTCGCCTGTGTTAACACGAGAGGTACGCAAGGTAAAGGAGAGGAATTTAAAAAATGTATTTTTGAGCAAATGGGAAAATTAGAAGCTCAAGATCAAATACAAACAGCTACATATTTTGTAGAACAAGGATTTGTTAATTCACAAAAGGTCTCTATTATTGGTGCGGATTTTGGTGGTAATGTGGCTGTTACTACTTTGACAGATAAAGAAGGTACAGTCAAATCCGCTGTTGCTATTTCTCCCGTTACCGATTATTCTTTTTACAATACAGCTTATACCGAACGCTTTATGCGTAAACCGGAACAGAATTTTGTAGGCTATGAACAAACGTCTTTGTTGTCAATGGCAAATCAGATAAAGGGAAATTTATTACTCATACAAGCCACGGCTGATGAAAATGTGCATTTGCAAAACACTTTTTCTCTTTCCGAAAAATTAGTTGAAGCCAATGTCCAATTTGAGATGCAGATTTACACGAATGATAACGGTACTTTTTCTTCAGAAAAAACGCAAATGCATTTAATTCAAAGGATTATGAATTTCTTAGCCAAAAAATAGGTGGCAGAATAAGGCAGTAGTCTTTTTTTTAATATCTTTGACAGGTGATTTCTTTACTATAACATATAATTAAAAATATACAAACAAATGAAACCTACTTTATATGTGATGGCTGCCGGAATGGGAAGTCGTTATGGGGGATTGAAACAAATGGACGGTCTTGGACCGAATGGGGAAACAATTATTGATTATTCTATTTACGATGCAATACGTGCGGGATTTGGACGAGTTGTTTTTGTCGTTCGAAAAGCTTTTGCCAAGGACTTTCGTGAAATTGTAATTTCAAAATTTGCCAACAAAATTCCCGTAGAGGTTGTTTACCAAGAACTGGATATGTTGCCCGAAGGTTTTCAGGTAAATCCTGAGAGAGTAAAGCCTTGGGGAACCAATCATGCTATTTTGATGGGGAAAAATGTGGTAAAAGAACCTTTTGCTGTGATTAACGGAGACGATTTTTATGGGAAAGAGTCTTTTGAAATATTGAGTAACCACTTGAAAACAATGGAGGGTAAAAAAGGCGAGTATTGTATGGTCAGTTTTCCGGTAAAAAATACTTTGTCGGAAAGTGGTTCTGTGTCAAGAGGTGTTTGTAAAAAAAATCCGGAGAATCAATTGATTTCCATTGTTGAATACACTAAAATAGAAAGTGTAAATGGTAGAATTATCAATGTTAATGAATTGGGACAAGAAGAAGTCGTGAAACCTGAAACGCCCGTCTCTATGAATATGTGGGGATTTACGCCCGATTATTTTGAATATTCCGAAGAATATTTCAAAGAGTTTTTGAAGGTAAATGAAAAAAGTATGAAAGCCGAATTTTATATTCCTACTATGGTCGATTATTTGATTAAAAATAATATGGCCAAAGTAACCGTGTTAGACACACCTTCCAAATGGTTTGGTGTAACCTATGCAGACGATAAATCTAATGTTTTGCTCCGATTAAATCAGCTGATACATAAAGGAATATATCCTGAGAATCTTTGGAAGTAACCTTTTCCTAAGTTTTACCAAAAATTTTAACCCTATGAAAAAAACTATTTTCTTTTGCTTTTCTTTACTGTTGGTACTTTGCTCTTGTACGTCGAAAGAGCCCGGTGAATGTGTCGATTGTCAAGCCTATTTGCAAGGAAAATGGTATATTCAAGATTATACCCTTGCCGGTAGCAGTATTTATGATCTACAGAATGCTTGTGATAGTGGTTCTTGGATTGATTTGAAAGCAGATTCGATTTGTGAGGCTTTGATAAAATGCAATGACCCCGTAAATACAGTCTCCGGTACGTGGAGTAGAAATGGTAATCAAATGACTCTTGATTGCCCCATATTTGCTTCTTTTCCTTGGGGAATAGAAAAGAATGGTACAATAACAAGTATTACCGAGAATGAATTGACTTTTGAAACATATACCACAGGTCTTCTCGTTCCTTCGAAGGTAAAGATATTTTTAACAAAAACTCCTTAAAAGCATTCTTCAAAAATTAATCAAATGCGACCGCACAACCTTTGCGAGGGTCGCATTTTTGTTTTTTATGGTATCGAAAATGTTTACTTCTGCTACTTGTATTACGAAATTTTGGAATCTTATAAGTGGCTGTTAAACATAAAGTAGGATAGCTATCTAAAGATGAGCCATTAATAATTGTGTTGTCTAAATTATCTATTAATGTCAGATGCCAAGTGAATTCTAATCCAACATTCCAGTTTTTTGATATTTCGTGTTGTGTGCCAATTCCTATCGGGATAGTTAATGTAGGAATATTGTCTATGTAGAACCTACCTACATGAGGAATACAAAACAACCCCCCGAAACCTAAAAATAGGTATGCTTGGCTTGGAAGAAGCGACAATCCGGAATTTTCTTTTCTTCTTGATTGGTTGTTGAAGAAATTATAAACGCCCTCTATTTCTAATTCGGCATTGTGAGAATAGTAAGGAATAGCATTGGTTGTACCATCAAAATAATGATAGTTACCTATTACTCGTGCTCCCAATTGGGGTATGAAAAAATAGGTGTACGAAAGTCCTATGGTTGGACCAATGTTTCTATTAATGTCAAATGATGGATAGTTAACCCCGGCTGAGAAGGTTAGTTGATGTTGGGAGTTTCCTCCAATTCGACTTTTAACGAGTTGAGCAGAAGCTGCAATGTCTACAAAAAACAGAATAATAAGTAGCAAAACGGATTTCTTCATCAAAAATATTTGTGTTTCAAAAGATTGGGACAAAAATACGATAAAATAGTAATCGAATAAAAATATAAATGGATATTTTCTACTCGTTTAATTTGAATTTAAAATGTCAGTTGTATTTCTAAAATACTTACATTTGCAAATGACATTATTCAGCCGTTGTAGACAATATGAGTAAAAAATTTTTAATCATAACATATTATTTTCCGCCTAGCGGAGGTGCCGGTGTTCAACGATGGCTGAAATTTGTAAAGTATTTGCCTCAATTTGGCTATGAGCCTGTTGTTTTGACAGTAAATGAAAAGGAGGCTTCTTATCCGCAAATAGATGAAAGTTTATTAAATGATATTCCTGATAATGTACGAGTGGAACGCACTCATACAAGAGAAATATTAAACGTTTATAAACGGATATCTCCTTCAAAAGAAATTCCATACGGTGGTTTTGCCAACGAACAAAAAACAAGTTTATTTCAAAAAATAAGTCGTTTTATTCGTGGAAATTTCTTTTTGCCTGACCCACGAAGAGGATGGAATAAGTATGCTTACCGCAGAGCTTGTCAATTAATTGAAAGTGAGCAAATTGAAACGATTGTTACCACTAGTCCTCCTCATTCCACACAACTTATAGGACTAAAACTCAAAAAGAAATATCCGAATATTCAGTGGGTGGTCGATTTACGTGATCCTTGGCGTGATATTTACTATTATAAGGAGTTGTATCCGTGTTTTTTAGCGGATAGCATTAATGCTTTATACGAAAAACAGGTTTTGATCAAATCGGATAAACTGATAACGGTAAGTCGTGGTGTAAAAGAGTTGTTCGAAAAAAAAGCCGATATAGCTGACAAGTTTTTCATTATTCCAAATGGTTTTGATGAACCAGATTTTGTGAATGTTTTGCCCAATAAGAAAAACGATAAGTTTGTTATTTCTTATGTGGGTATTTTGAGTAGTTTGTACAATGTTGATCCTTTTTTAGATGCCGTTAATTTATTGCCCGAAGCAGAAAAACAAAATATACTGTTGCGTTTTGTCGGAAAAACAGCTTCCCAAATACAAGAAAAGATATTTGAAAAAGGGCTTGGTCAGATGACCGAATTTATCGATTATGTACCGCACAAAGAGGCTGTCGCTTATATGAAAGGCTCTGATTTGTTGCTGCTTTTATTACCTGATTCGGAAAAAAACAAAGGTATTTTAACGGGAAAACTTTTTGAATATATGGCTAGTGAAACGCCTGTTTTGTTGGTTGCTTCGCTACAAGAAGATGCCGCGGGCATCATTGATGAGTGTAAAGCCGGAAAAACTTTTGATTATTTTGATGTTGAAGGAATAAAGCGGTTTATTCTTGACACAAAAAAAGTAGACAAGTTGCAGTCAGAAACTCAACTATACCAAAAATATTCAAGAAAAGAATTAACTCGATTGCTCGGTGAATTGCTTGGTAATTAATTTATTTGACCTCTTCTTCTATTGATTTTGTATTGCCTTTTTTTACGAAGGACATAACTCTAAAGAAGTTTTCTTTAAAGAAAATACGTAATAAAATGATGTACAATACAACAGCTGAAAGTAATTGTATTGTGAATAATGCATAGAGATTTTTGATAAATGGTGTATAAAGAAGTACGCCTCCTGAAATGACCAGTCCCATTAGTAAGCTTGGCAGAATATCTTTTAGTTGATCCCAATAGGAATGGCTTAAATGCTTGTTTATAAATCTTGTGGAAAAAAGAAATGCCAAGCAACAAGATATTACATAACCAACCAATAAAGATACGATTCCGTATCTAAAGCATGCAACAATAGAAATAACAATGAGTAACCGTTTTACTATTTCAATGCAAAAGGTGATTTTGGATTTCCCCATCGCATTAAGCAAGTTATTATTGAGTAAATAAAGCGGTGCAAAGAGGTTCGCCAAGCAAATCAATTGAAAATAAGGCACTGCGGGTAGCCATTTTTCAGAAAATAAGAAGAAAAACAAAGGTTTTGCCATGACAATAAGTACCAACGTAATAGGTAAAACAATCAACGATGTTTTTTGAATTAATTCTCTGTAGATTCGTTTTAGTCTTTCTATTTCTGTATTAATCTGCGTGAATAGGTTGTAGGTGCTGTTTCCTAGAATAGATTGAAACGTAAAGTTGGTTGTTTCACTCATTTTATTTGCCTGAGTATAGTAGCCCACTTGATTTACAGGGTAAAAGCGGCTTAACAAAAAGGTGTACAGGTTATTAAAAACAATGGTTAATAAGGATGTGCCTAATATGTGAATGCTGAAATTCCATAATTCGCGGATACTTTTCAGCGAAAAGAGTAATTGAGGATACCATTTTACGAAAAAATAGAATCCAATTCCTCTGAAAAAATGATATGTCGTTTGTTGTACAACCAGTGACCAAACTCCTTTTCCCATTATGGCCATAGTTATACCCAATATGCCACTTATGGTGGTAGAAAATAGATTGATTTTCGCCAATGTTTTAAAATCCATCGCTTTGTTCACCTGAATGTAGGGAACAATGTAGAAGGCATTAAAAATGACGGCTATAAATGTTACTCTGGCAATCGGAATTAACGATGGCTGGTTGAAGAAATTTGCTATGAAAGGAGCCGTAAAAAATAGCAGGGCATATAATCCGATGGAAATGGCTAGGTTAACAAAAAAGACAGAGTTCAAATCTGTTTCTGTAACTTCTTTTTTTCTGATAAGAGCAGGACCAAAACCACTTTCTACTAACACATAGGAAAGAGTGGCAAAAATCATAAGCATACCGATTAGTCCGTAATCAGTAGGAGAAAGTAAACGAGCGAGGACGATACCAATGATAAATTGTACGGATTGTTGCCCCAATCTGTCGACGGAACTCCAAGCCAATGCTCCTATCATTTTTTCTTTTAACTTATCGCCCATGTATGTTGTGTAAAAGTCATGTGGTAGTTTTGTCCACTATATGACTATGTTAACAATTTTTCCAACAACTACAATTATCTTTTTGGGAGAATTGCCTTGTAAAAATTTAATTGTTTGTGCGTTGCTCAAAGCTGCTTTTTCTACTTCTTCTTTAGTCAGATTAGCAGGTAGCTCTAACATAAAACGAACCTTTCCATTGAATGAAATAGGGTATTTAACTGCTGATTCCACCAGATATTCTTCGTTGCATATCGGAAACTTAGCATCACAAACGGACGTTGTATTTCCAAGCTCGTGATATAATTCTTCCGCAATGTGAGGAGCAAACGGTGCTAACAAAACGATAAGCGGTTCCAAAATGGCTTTTTTGTTGCACTTTTGTTGAGCTAACTCATTAATACAAATCATAAATGCAGATATAGAGGTGTTGAAAGAGAAGTTTTCTATATCGTACGTAATTTTTTTTATGGTTTTGTGCAATGTTTTTAGCTCTTCGGCAGAGGGCGTTTCTTCAGTTACACAGAAAGTATCCTCTTTGTAGAATAAACTCCAAAGCTTCTTCAAGAAGCGGTGTACACCGTCTATGCCATTTGTATCCCAAGGCTTTGATTGTTCCAATGGTCCTAAAAACATTTCATACAAACGCAAAGTGTCAGCCCCATATTTATCAACAATATCATCCGGATTTACTACATTAAACATGGATTTTGACATTTTTTCTACTGCCCATCCACAGATATATTTGCCATCTTCCAAAATAAATTCGGCATTGGCAAAATCAGGCATCCACTTTTTAAAGCGTTCAATATCCAAAATATCATTCGATACAATGTTTACATCCACATGAATGGGTGTTACATCATAATTTTTTATCAAATTGTAAGATACGAATGTATTGGTATTTTTTATGCGATACACAAAATTGCTTCTTCCCTGAATCATTCCTTGGTTAACTAGTTTTTGAAAAGGTTCCTCTTTGCAAACCAAGCCAAGGTCAAATAAAAATTTGTTCCAAAAACGGCTGTAAATCAAGTGTCCTGTAGCATGTTCCGTTCCACCTAAATACAAATCGACATTTCTCCAATATTCATTGGCTTCTTTGCTTACTAACATATCATTGTTGTGTGGATCCATATAGCGTAAATAATACGCAGATGAACCTGCAAAGCCGGGCATTGTATTTAATTCGTATGAATAGCCTTCTTGGGTTGCCCAATTTTTGGCACGTCCGAGAGGCGGTTCACCTGTTTCTGTAGGTAAATATTTGTCAATTTCGGGCAATTCCAACGGTAATTCTTTTTCATCCAAAACGTAAGGAATACCATTTTTGTAATATACAGGAAATGGTTCTCCCCAATAACGTTGGCGACTGAAAATAGCATCACGTAATCTGTAATTGATTTTTACATTTCCAATGCCTTTTTCCACAATGTATTTTTTTGCTTTTGCAATGGCTTCTTTTACCGTCATTCCGTCCATAAAACCGGAATTGCACATAATGCCGTCTTTGGCGTCAAAACTTTCTTCAGTAACATCGCATCCTTCAATAACAGGAATAATAGGGAGGTGGAAATGTTTGGCAAAAGCGTAGTCTCTACCATCGTGAGCTGGTACAGCCATGATAGCTCCTGTCCCATATCCAGCTAACACATAGTCACTTATATAAATTGGAATTTCTTCTTCTGTAAACGGATTGATGGCATAAGCCCCGGAAAATACTCCTGTAACCTTGCGGTCAGCAATACGTTCTCTTTCGGTTCTTCTTTTTACCGATTCAACGTAGTTGGTTACGGCTTCTCTTTGTTCTGTTGTAGTGACCATCGCTACATATTCGCTTTCGGGAGCTAAAACCATAAATGTTACGCCGAAAGTCGTATCGGCACGTGTAGTGAAAATCAATAAGTCGGCATTCTGATCTTTTATTTTGAATTTCATTTCAGCCCCTTCACTACGACCAATCCAGTTTTTTTGTGTTTCTTTTAGTGATTCAGTCCAGTCGAGTGTATTTAATCCGTCCAACAAACGTTGTGCATAAGCCGAAATACGTAAACTCCATTGACGCATGGTACGTTGCTCTACAGGATGTCCACCCCGAACAGAAAGACCTTCACTTACTTCATCGTTGGCTAAAACTGTTCCAAGAGCAGGACACCAATTTACTTTCAAATCTGCCAAATAAGCAATTCGGTAATTCAATAATATGTTTTGTTGTTCCTGTTCGTTTTTGTCATTCCATTCTTTTGCAGTGAAGGATAGTTCTTCAGTACAAGCAACAGATAACCCTGATGTTCCGTTTGTTGTCAAATGAGAAATTAAACTCTCAATAGGTTGAGCTTTGCCTATGGTTTTATCATAATAATGGTTAAACATCTGAATAAAAGCCCATTGTGTCCATTTGTAATAGTCTGAATCGCATGTACGTACTTCACGATTCCAATCGAAACAGAAACCTATTTTATCCAATTGTTCACGATAGCGAGCGATATTTTTTTGCGTTGTAATGGCTGGATGTTGTCCGGTTTGAATGGCATATTGCTCTGCCGGAAGTCCGTAAGCATCGTATCCCATTGGATGTAAAACATTAAATCCTTGTAGTCTTTTATAACGGCTGTAAATATCGGAAGCAATGTATCCCAGGGGATGACCTACGTGTAATCCTGCTCCTGAAGGATACGGAAACATATCCAATACATAATATTTCGGTTTTTTACTATTAATTTCTACTTTGTAGGTGGCATTTTCCTTCCAATATTGTTGCCACTTTTTTTCTATTTCCGTAAACTTATATTCCATAATTTATATCTGGTAAAGGCTTTTTTATGTGAATGTAATTGATTTAACAAAGGTAATCAAAATACATATTTGTTTTCTTATATTTTGTGCTGAATTTGTGAGATGACCGAAAAAGAATCCATTTTGTACTTGGCAATAACAGGATAGTATCAAACATTTTTCTTATTTTTGCAAAAACAGTAAGACCTATGTTTCTTTCCAATTTGTCATTGATAAACTATAAAAATATATCCGAAGCAAATCTCGATTTTTGTCGAGGTATTAATTGCTTTGTTGGAAACAATGGGGTGGGCAAGACCAACTTATTGGATGCTGTTTATTATTTGTCTTTTTGCAAAAGCCATTCAAATTCTATAGATAATCAGAATATTAGGCATGAAGAGAATTTTTTGATGGTGCAAGGAAAATATTTTCGAGGCGAAATGCAGGAAGATATCTATTTGGGGCTTAAACGTGGACAGAGAAAAGCCTTTAAGCACAATAAAAAAGAATATGAACGTATATCTGACCATATTGGATTGTTGCCTTTGGTACTCGTTTCGCCGAATGACTCCTGTTTAATAGATGGAGGTAGCGACGAACGTCGTAAATTTATTGACGGTGTTATTTCTCAGTACGATAAAAAGTACCTCGATTCTCTTATTCGATACAATCGGGTGGTGCAGCAACGCAATGCTTTGCTCAAAAATGACGATAACCAAGATATGTCCATTTTTGATGTTTGTGAATGGCAAATGGAGCAATTTGCCCAATACATTTATGAAAAAAGAAAATCGTTTATTGAGGAATTTGTTCCTATCTTTCAAGAATATTACCAATTTATTTCGTCGGGAAAAGAGATTGTCAATATTACCTACAAATCGCATTTACAGAAACCTGATTTTAAAACGCAACTCGAAAGTACTCGGCAGCGAGATTTTATTCTTGGTTTTACCTCGAAGGGCATTCATAAAGATGAATTGGAAATGTTTTTGGGTGACTATTTGGTGAAACGTATCGGCTCCCAAGGTCAAGGTAAAAGTTTTTTAATTGCTTTAAAATTGGCTCAATTTGATTTTTTGAAAAAGGTACATGGCTTTTTCCCTTTGTTATTGTTGGATGATATTTTTGATAAACTTGATTCGCAACGCGTCACTCAAATTATTCAATTGGTTTCCGGAGAAAAATTCGGTCAGATATTTATTACAGATACCAATCGCGAACATTTGGATGAACTCCTGAAACAAATAAATAATCCGTACAAAATCTTTACCGTAAAAGAAAATGGCGTTTTTTTAGAATAAAATATGAGAAAGAAAAATACTGAAAAGATATCGGATGTTATACAACAAATCTTTCAACAAAATAATTTGCAACAAAAACTTGACGAGGTCGATATTATGCAATCTTGGGAAAAGGTTTTGGGGAGCACTATCAAAAATTACACCACTGAATTGATAATAAAAAACGGAGTACTTTATGTCAAATTATCTTCTTCCGTCCTTCGAAACGAATTAATGATGACGAGGTCAAAACTAATAGCTTCACTGAATGAAAAAGTAGGAAAAGAAGTCATAAAAGATATTGTATTTCGATAAGTTTTCGTACATTTGAGTTGTGTTACTATTGTTTAACCTAAAAATAAATCATTATGACTTTTGGACTAACAAATTTACCTTACGGATTGGCAACTTTATCTCCGGTTATCAGTCAGCAAACCTTGGAATTTCATCATGGCAAGCATCTTCAAACTTATGTAACCAATTTAAACAACTTAAAAACGGGCACCCCTTTTGAGAATGTAGATTTGGTTTCTATAATAAAAAAGTCAGACGGAGCACTTTTTAATAATGCCGCTCAGGTATACAACCACGAATTTTATTTTGCACAATTTTCAGCTTCTCCAAAATTAAAACCTGAAGGAAAATTAGCTGAAGCTATTGGCACATCTTTCGGTTCTTTTGATGACTTCAAAAAAGAATTTGGAGCAGCTGCCCTGACTCTTTTTGGTTCCGGTTGGGCATGGCTTAGTGTAAATGCTCAAGGCAAACTGGAAATTACCAAAGAAAGTAATGCAGGCAATCCTCTTACTAAAGGTGGACAGCCATTACTTACCATTGATGTGTGGGAACATGCTTATTACTTGGATTATCAAAATAGAAGAGCTGATTATATTGCTGCTCTTTGGAATATCATTGACTGGACAGTTATCGAAAGTCGTTTTTAAAGTATAAGGGTGTCAAGTATCTCGCAAAATATTATAACCATTAAGAAACAGTTACCGGCACACGTACGTTTGGTAGCTGTTTCTAAGTTTAATCCGCAAGAAAGTATTCAAGAAGCTTATGATTGCGGACAACGTGTGTTCGGGGAAAGTCATGCACAAGAATTGGTGCCAAAAGCTGAACACCTGCCTAAGGATATTCAGTGGCATTTTATCGGTCACTTACAAACAAATAAGGTGAAATATATTGTGCCTTATGTGTCGCTTATTCATGGAGTAGACTCGTTTAAGCTCTTGTCTGAGATTGATAGACAGGCAGCTAAAATCAATCGTCAAATAATTTGTTTGTTGCAATTTCATATAGCACAAGAAGAAACCAAATATGGCTTTTCACTTGCCGAGTGTGAGCAAATGTTACAGTCGCAACCGTATAAACAATTGCAAAACATTCGTTTAGCGGGTGTTATGGGTATGGCTACTGATACGGAAGATATAAATCAAGTTCGTTATGAATTCCGTTCACTCAAAGAAAAATTCGATTACCTCAAAACGCATTATTTTTCTAATCAAGATGATTTTTGTGAAATTTCAATGGGTATGACTCATGATTACTCCATTGCCATAGAAGAAGGTTCTACATTGGTGAGGATAGGAAGTGGAATTTTTGGAGAAAGAATGTATCAGTAATGTTATTTGGTGGCTTTCATGGCACAAAAAATTTTCAATTTTTACATTCCATTTTCACTTTTCAATATAAAATAATACATTTGCACCCTCTTACGAAACCTATTATATCAATTGACTTTTAATAGTATGTATTAATTTATAGATTTTATGGACAAAAAAAAACGTGTTTATACTTTTGGAAACGGACAAGCCGAGGGTAAAGCAGAAATGAAAAATTTGCTTGGCGGTAAAGGAGCAAACCTTGCTGAAATGAATTTGATTGGTGTTCCTGTTCCTCCGGGTTTCACAATCACAACTGATGTTTGTAATGAGTACTACGAAATAGGTAAAAAAGAAGTAGTAGAATTGCTTAAAGCTGATGTGGAACAAGCCGTTGCTCATCTAGAAAAGTTAATGAATTCCAAATTTGGAGATGTTGAAAATCCTTTGTTGGTTTCTGTGCGTTCAGGAGCTCGTGCTTCTATGCCGGGTATGATGGATACCATTTTAAATTTGGGGTTGAATGATAAAGTTGTTGAAGGTTTGACTAAAAAGACGGGCAACCCTCGTTTTGTTTGGGACTCATATCGTCGTTTTGTGCAAATGTACGGAGATGTCGTTTTGGGTATGAAACCTGTTAATAAAACCGATATTGATCCATTTGAAGAAATTATAGAAGGTGTAAAAGAGTCTAAAGGTGTTAAATTGGATACGGATCTTTCTGTAGATGATTTGAAGGAATTGGTTAGCAAATTTAAAGCTGCCGTTAAGTCGCAAACAGGAAAAGATTTCCCCGAATCTGCCTATGAACAACTTTGGGGGGCTATTTGTGCTGTGTTTGATAGTTGGATGAACGAACGTGCCATCCTTTATCGTAAAATGGAAGGAATACCTGCTGAATGGGGTACTGCTGTAAGCGTACAAGCCATGGTTTTCGGTAATATGGGTAACACTTCCGCTACAGGTGTTTGTTTTTCTCGTGATGCTGCAACGGGTGAAGATCTTTTTGTAGGAGAATATCTTATCAATGCACAAGGGGAGGACGTGGTTGCAGGTATTCGCACACCGCAACAAATTACGAAAGAAGGTTCTCAACGTTGGGCAAAATTGGCAGGCGTTTCGGAAGCCGACAGACTAGCTAAGTATCCGTCTATGGAAGAAGCTATGCCTTCTATTTATGCTGAGCTGGATGCTCTTCAAACTAAATTGGAAAATCACTACAAAGATATGCAAGATATGGAATTTACCGTTCAAGAAGGTAAATTATGGTTCTTGCAAACTCGTAACGGTAAACGTACCGGTGCTGCCATGGTAAAGATTGCGATGGATATGTTACATCAAGGTATGTTAGATGAGAAAACTGCTGTTATGCGTGTTGAACCTAATAAATTAGATGAACTTCTTCATCCTATCTTTGATAAAAAAGCGTTAAAAGAAGCTCGTGTTATTGCAAAAGGTTTAGCTGCATCTCCAGGTGCTGCTTCGGGTAAAATTGTTTTCAATGCTGACGATGCTGCTCTTTGGGCATTGAAGGGCGAACGCGTAATCATGGTTCGTATTGAAACTTCACCTGAAGATTTGGCAGGTATGGCTGCTGCACAGGGTATTCTTACTGCTCGTGGAGGTATGACGTCTCATGCTGCTGTTGTTGCTCGTGGTATGGGTAAGTGTTGTGTGTCAGGAGCCGGAACATTGGTTATTGATTATAACGCAAAAACAATGTCTGTTGACGGTATTACCTTGAAAGAAGGTGATTTTATTTCATTGAATGGCTCTACCGGAGAAATTTACTTAGGATCTGTGGCAACTAAAGAAGCCGAATTGGACGCTGATTTTGCTGAATTGATGAAATTAGCGGATAAATATACTAAAATGGTTGTTCGTACCAATGCTGATACTCCTCATGACGCAGAAGTTGCTCGTAACTTTGGTGCTGTAGGTATAGGTCTTTGTCGTACAGAACATATGTTTTTTGAGGGTGATAAAATTCGTGCTATGCGTGAAATGATTTTGGCGGAAACTGTTGAAGGGCGTCGTAAAGCATTGGCTAAAATTTTACCTTATCAAAAGGCAGACTTTAAAGGAATTTTTAAAGCAATGGCTGGTTGCCCGGTAACTGTTCGTTTATTGGATCCTCCTTTGCATGAATTTGTTCCTCACGAAGAAAAAGAACAACGCGAGTTAGCTGAAATCATGGGTGTTTCTTATGCGTATATTCATCAACGCGTAGATTCTTTGCACGAATCTAATCCAATGTTGGGTCATCGTGGTTGTCGCTTGGGAAATACGTATCCTGAAATCACAGAAATGCAAACTCGTGCTATTTTGGGAGCTGCTCTTGAATTGAAAAAAGAAGGAATCACTGCTATTCCTGAAATTATGGTGCCTCTTACGGGTAATTTACATGAATTTGCCAATCAAGAAAAAATTATTCGTGAAACTGCTGCTCAGTTGTTTAAGGAAACAGGTATTAGTATCGAATTTAAGGTTGGTACAATGATTGAAATTCCTCGTGCAGCTCTTACTGCTGACCGTATTGCCGAAAAAGCCGAATTTTTCTCATTCGGAACGAATGACTTAACTCAAATGACCTTTGGTTATAGTCGTGATGATGTAGCTTCTTTTCTTCCTGCTTACTTGGATATGAAGATTTTGAAAAATGATCCATTCCAAGTGCTTGACCAAAAAGGTGTAGGACAATTAGTGCGAATGGCTACTGAGACAGGTCGTTCTGTCCGTCCTGATTTGAAGTGTGGTATTTGTGGCGAACATGGAGGTGAACCATCATCTATTGAATTTTGCCATAAGGTAGGGTTGAACTATGTATCTTGTTCTCCTTTCCGTGTTCCTATTGCGCGTTTGGCAGCTGCTCAAGCTGCTTTGCGTTAAGAGAATAATGAAATACTAAAAAGAGCTTGCCATATTGGGTAAGCTCTTTTTTTGTACATGGCATTGAGATAAAAATATTGTTTGACAAATAGGAGATATATTCTTTATTTTTTTTACATCAATCCATAAAAAAAGCTTACCCGGAGATAGGTAAGCTTTTGAAATATTGAGTAAGATTAATTATTTTGTCTGAGCTTCTGCTGCTTTAATCATATCTTGGCTGGCGTACATGTAAATTTCCACACGACGGTTGGCTGCTTTTCCGGCTTCGGTACTATTATCAGCTACCGGTTCTGCGTAGTTTTTTCCTGTAACTTCTTTAAATTGAGTTGAAGGAACATTCTTAGAAACCAAGAAATTGGCTACCGCTTGGGCACGGTCTTGTGACAATTTTTGGTTGACTTCCAATGAACCTGTATTGTCTGTATGTCCCATTATTGCTATATCCATTGTTGGATTTTCTAACAGAATTTTAGCAAAATCAGTTAGAGCAGATTTTGATGCAGTGTTTAATACACTTTTATTTGAGGCAAACAAAATACCCGATGCAAAGGTCACCTTTACGGCTTGCAAGTTATTTGCATCTGTTATTTTTTCTACTTTTGCTCCCTCAATGGCAGCTGCTTTTTCTGCTGCTTTATCCATTTTTTTTCCGATAATTACACCTGTTGTTGCACCAACTGCTGTTCCTATTGCTGCCCCTATTGCTGCACTTTTAGCATTCTTTCCTATTAGGACACCCACACCCGTTCCCAAAGCGGCACCTGCTCCACCTCCTATTAGACCACCTTTTGTTGTATTACTCAAAGATGAACAACTAGAAAAAATTATCCCTACAGAAAGTAAACTTGTAATGATAAGATTAGATGTTTTCATTTTTTTTTATTTATTAAATTGTTAATATTAAGTTAG
>DAIMYQ010000010.1:21265-51674 GCA_036734385.1 Paludibacteraceae bacterium
GTTTATTCCTTTAAATTCTATCCAGAATAATTTGAATCAATTTTTTGATAGCAGGATGGTAATCTTTGCTGTATTGTTTTAACATCCTGTTGGCAATAATAACACACACAGTCATTGCTTCGTGTCCCATTATTGCAGCTAAACCCGCAATAGCAGAACTTTCCATTTCATAGTTTGTTACTTTTTTCCCTTTGTATTCAAAGGCTTCTATGTTTTTGTTTAAGTCAGGGAAAGCTAATTTCATACGTAATTCCCTGCCTTGTGGTCCATAAAATCCCGGACTGGAAATTGTTATGCCGCGAATCATATCGGTTTTAGCAATTCTATTGACCAAATCAGAATTAGAGTTGATACAATAGGGGGCTGTCAATTTCTCTGAATATCCTGTTTGTTTGACAAATTCTTTCTCGAATTCCAAATCACAAACTTTGTCTCTATTGGCATAGTAGTTTAGCACTCCATCAAAACCAATGGACTTTTCTGATACCAAAAAACTATCAACAGGAACGTTGATTTGCATACCTCCCGATGTACCTATCCGAACGAAAGACAACTTGCGAAATTCCTTCTTGTCACAGCGGTTGATGAGGTCAATATTTGCCAAGGCATCCAATTCTGTCATTACAATATCTATATTGTCCGTGCCGATTCCCGTTGCTACTACAGTGATGCGTTTTCCTCTATAAGTTCCTGTAACGGTTCTAAATTCTCGATTTTGTACTTCGCATTCTATCTTATCAAAAAATGAACTGATGGTATTTATTCTTCCCATGTCACCAACTAAAATAACCTTATCAGCAAGTTGTTCCGGTTGAAGATGTAGGTGGAAGACACTATTATCATCATTTAAAATTAATTCAGAACTTTCGTATTTCATACTGGTTTACTTTAATTATTATGGTATAAAAATTCTTTAATAACTTTTTATTTCATGGAGTTACTGTTTGGTTTTGCAATACTCTCACGCATAGAAGTATCAGCTTCTATATTTTTCATTTTGTAATAATCCATTATGCCTAAGTTCCCACTGATAAAAGCTGCCGCCATTGCTTTGGGTACTTCCGCTTCCGCTTCAATTACTTTGGCACGAGCTTCTTGTGCTTTTGCCTTCATCTCTTGTTCTAACGCCACTGCCATTGCTCTACGTTCTTCTGCTTTTGCTTGTGCAATGTTTTTATCGGCTTGTGCTTGATCCATTTGTAGTTGAGCACCAATGTTTTTACCTATGTCGATATCAGCGATATCAATGGATAATATTTCAAAAGCTGTTCCTGCATCCAATCCTTTTTTCAAAACCAGTTTGGAAATAGAATCAGGATTTTCCAATACTGATTTATGTGATTCATTAGAGCCAATCGAAGAAACAATACCTTCACCTACACGAGCCAAAATAGTTTCTTCTCCAGCACCTCCTACCAATTGTTTGATGTTTGCTCTGACAGTTACACGAGCTTTAGCAATAAGCTGAATACCATCTTTTGCTACGGCTGTAACGGGAGGAGTGTCTATAACTTTCGGATTTACAGACATTTGCACAGCTTGAAAAACATCTCTACCAGCCAGGTCGATGGCCGTTGCCATTTGAAATGATAGGTCAATATTCGCTTTAGAGGCAGAAACCAATGCGTGAACAACTCGTTCTACATGACCTCCGGCCAAATAATGTGCTTCTAATGCTTCGTGGCTCAATGTACTTAGCCCCGCTTTGTGAGCTTCAATTAAAGCTCGTACAATAATGGGAGGTTGTACATTTCTGATTCGCATCAGAAATAACTGTAGTAATGAAATATTTACACCCGATACTTTTGCGGAAATCCACAATAAGAAGGGTACGTAATAAAAAAATACCAACACTAGAATAAATGCTAAAATGCTGATAATTGCAATAATAAGACTGCTTCCGACCATACTTTTTGTTTTTTTATGTAAATTATTTATATGTTACTTATGAAATCTTTTGGACAATAATTCCGGATGTGCTAATTTCCACCACTTCCACCTCCGACGTTTGATCTATCATATCGGAAATAACTTTTGCTTCGAAAGTTTTTCCATTAATTTTCACTTTTCCGATAGGGGCCAATCGAGAAACGGCAATGCCCACATCACCTACTTTCAGATCTATGCCTTCCATAGGATTATTTTTTCCTTCTACTTTTGCATGGAGGGACACTTTTTCAAGTGTTTTTGACTTCATGAAAAAAGCGATCGCAATTCCTGCAGCAATTGCACTTCCAACGATACTAATAAAACCAGCCGTAACTCCCAAATAACTAAAGGCATACCATATTCCGACACAAAAACTTAGTATAGCACCAAGCCCTGCTATGGAAATTCCGGGAAGCAGAAAAAGTTCAATAAGTAAAAATATAATGCCGGCTAGAAGAAGTCCCATCAAAATTATAATTTCCATATTTTTATTTCTGTTTATTTCGGTAAATGTACATAATTTCATATAGTAAAATCTACTTTTTTCACTTTTTTTTTATGCTAAAGAATATAAAATGTAAGACTGCAAGTTTTCTCCAAAAAAAGACTAATTTTGTACTGAAATTTGTTTTAACTAAGAAAATATGGTAGAAGCTACAAATAATGATACAGCAATTCTTCTATTGCATTGTCCTGATAAGCAGGGAATTTTGGCAGCTGTAACAGAATTTATAAATATTAACAAAGGAAATATTATCTATTTGGATCAACATGTGGATTTTGTCGAGAAAGAATTTTATATGCGTGTCGAGTGGGAGATTGATTCTTTTTTGATACCAAAAGACAAGATAAAGGAGTATTTTCAGACCTTGTTGGGTAAAAAATACGAAATGAATTTCAGACTGTATTTTAAAGCAAACAAGCCTCGTATGGCTATTTTTGTTTCAAAAATGTCTCATTGTTTGTTTGATTTATTGTCTAGATACGCTGCCGGCGATTGGAATGTCGAAATTCCACTTATCATAAGTAATCATCCTGACATGAAGGCTGTTGCTGAAAAGTTTGATATAGAATATTATTATTTTCCAATAAACAAGGAAAATAAGGCGGAACAAGAAGCTGCTGAGTTGGCTTTGCTTGAAAAATATCAAATAGAATTTGTTGTGTTGGCACGTTACATGCAAGTGCTTTCTGCTGATTTCATTAATCATTATCCGCAGAATATTATCAATATCCATCATTCGTTTTTGCCTGCTTTTGTCGGAGCAAAACCTTACCATGCAGCGTACGAGAGAGGTGTGAAGATTATTGGAGCAACCAGTCATTATGTGACAACCGAACTCGATGCCGGACCGATTATCGAACAAGAAGTTGTTAAAATTACGCATAAAGATACTGTCCAGATGCTTATGCATAAGGGACAGGATTTGGAAAAAATAGTCTTGTCGAGAGGCGTAGAAAAACATTTGGAGCGTAAAGTGTTGGTTTACAAGAACAAAACCATTGTTTTTAGTTGATGTATGCAAAAAATAGTTGTTATAAAATATAATGCAGGTAATATCTACTCTGTTGTACATGCTTTAAGGCGGTTGGGTATTGAGCCGATTGTTACATCAGATGAAGAGACGATATCAGTTGCTGATAAAGTTATTTTTCCCGGAGTCGGAGAGGCAGCAACTACCATGAAATTCTTGAAAGAGAGAGGAATGGACAAACTTATAAAAAGCTTGAAACAACCTGTTTTAGGCATTTGTTTGGGTATGCAATTGATGTGCAAAAGGTCAGAAGAAGGGGATGTTGAATGCTTGAATGTTTTTGATGTAGAGGTCAAGAGATTTGTCGCTCAACAGCAAAATGAAAAAATACCCCACATGGGATGGAATCAAATATATGCGTTGAAATCAGGGCTGTTTTTGTCAACAACAGAAAATCAATTTGTTTACTTTGTTCATAGTTATTACGTGCCTTTGTGTGAAAATACCATAGCAACTGTCGATTATATTTATCCGTTCAGTGCAGCTCTTAAAAAGGATAATTTTTATGCTACACAATTTCACCCGGAAAAAAGTGGTGATGTGGGCGAACAAATTTTGCGTAATTTTATAGACTTGTAAGAAAATGATAGAACTGATTCCTGCGATTGATATTATAGCCGGTAAGTGTGTCAGGCTTTCACAAGGTGATTATGCAAAAAAAATTGTATATAACGAAAATCCTTTGGAAGTAGCCAAAATGTTTGAAGATAATGGTATTAAACGATTGCATTTGGTAGATTTGGACGGAGCTAAAGCACAGCATATTGTTAATTATAAGGTGCTGAATAAAATTACGGGAAATACAAAATTGATTGTCGATTTTGGTGGAGGACTGAAAACGGATGAGGATTTGCATATAGCTTTTGATAATGGTGCGTCGATGGTAACAGGAGGCAGTATTGCCGTGAAGAATCCTTCCATCTTTGAGTCATGGCTATCTACTTTTGGCAGAGAAAAAATCATTCTTGGTGCTGACGTTAAAGGTAAAAAGATTGCTGTTGCCGGTTGGATTGAGGATACAGATAAAGAATTGATGCCATTTTTAAAAGATTATATACAAAAAGGCATTAATAAGGTAATTTGCACCGATATAGCCAAAGATGGTATGTTACAAGGTGCATCGGTTCAGTTGTATAAAGAAATATTACAAGTTTTTCCTGATTTGTTTTTGATTGCCAGTGGAGGAGTAAGTTCGATACAGGATATAAAACAGTTAGAAGAAGCTGGAATTCCGGCAGTGATTTTTGGCAAAGCTATTTATGAAGGTAAAATCTCCATGAAAGACATAGCTGAATGGTATAAATAATATTGTTGAATTATATTTATGTTAGCAAAACGCATTATCCCCTGTTTGGATGTAAAAGACGGAAAGACGGTAAAAGGTGTTAACTTTGTAAACTTTAGAGATGCCGGTGACCCTGTAGAGTTGGGTGCATCTTATAGTGAACAAGGGGCTGATGAACTCGTTTTTTTGGACATTACAGCTTCTCATGAAGGTAGAAAAACTTTTGTGGATATGGTGAAAAGGGTAGCTGCGAACATAAGTATTCCGTTTACTGTAGGTGGCGGAATTAATGAAATATCGGATGTCGAAAAGTTGTTGAATGCAGGAGCTGATAAGGTTTCTATTAATTCAGCGGCTATTCGTAATCCGAATTTGATAAATCAAATAGCAGGAAATTTTGGATCTCAAGTTTGTGTTGTTGCAATAGATGCTAATTTTGAACAGGATAATTGGTTGTGTTATTTAAACGGAGGTAGAATACCAACGGAAAAGCACTTGTTTGCTTGGGCAAAAGAAGCTCAAGATAGAGGTGCAGGTGAAATCCTTTTTACCAGCATGACACACGATGGCGTTAAAACAGGTTATGCCAATGAAGCATTGGCAAAATTGGAAAAAATGCTGAATATTCCTGTTATTGCTTCCGGAGGAGCCGGTTCTATGGAACATTTCAAAGATGCTTTTTTATTGGGTAAAGCCGATGCTGCACTTGCTGCCAGCGTTTTTCATTTTGGTGAAATTAAAATACAAGAGCTGAAACAATATTTGAGAAAAGAAGGTGTTTGTGTACGATAGTTAGTAAAATCAAAAATATATAGTAATGGAATTGGATTTTGACAAACAAGGCGGATTATTGCCCGCTATTATTCAGGATGATAAAACGAATAAGGTTCTTATGCTTGGATACATGAGTAAAGAATCGTTGGCAAAAACGAAGGAAATAGGCAAAGTGACTTTCTTTAGTCGCAGTAAACAAAGACTGTGGACTAAAGGAGAAGAAAGTGGGAACTTTTTATATGTGGTTTCGATTAAAGAAGATTGTGATAAAGATACCCTTTTGATAAAAGTTAATCCGGTGGGACCTGTTTGTCACACAGGAAGTGATACTTGTTTTGATGAAACAAATGACGAGGATATCATGTTCTTGAAATATTTGCAAGACTTCATAGACAAACGGAAACAAGAAATGCCTGAAGGTTCTTATACAACTTCGTTATTTAAAAAAGGAGTAAACCGCATGGCTCAAAAAGTGGGTGAAGAAGCTGTGGAAACAGTTATTGAAGCTACTAATGGAACACAAGAAGGTTTTATTTATGAAGCTTCTGATTTAATCTATCATCTTATTGTACTTCTTTCTTCTAAAGGTCTTCGTATGGAAGATTTAGCAAGAGAATTGAAAAAAAGACACAAATAAATTTGGCACAAAATATGAAAAAGTCCTTGATTAGTTACAAGAATGTAGAAATTTGTCAGCAAGAACAAGTTGTACTCAAAAATGTAAACCTTGAAATAGGAGAGGGGGAATTTTACTATCTAATAGGTAAGGTCGGAACAGGGAAAAGTAGTTTGATAAAAACGATGTATGCTGAATTACCTATTGAATCGGGAGAGGCTATGGTTCTGGATTATGACTTGCGTCGTATAAAGCGTGATGATATTCCTTTCTTGCGTCGTCAGGTGGGGATTATTTTTCAGGACTTTCAATTGTTGACGGATCGTTCTGTAAACGAAAATCTTCTTTTTGTATTAAGAGCTACCGGATGGAAAGACAAAGAAGAGATGCAACATCGCATTGATGAGGTTCTTAAGGAAGTCGGTATGAGTACCAAAGGATATAAAATGCCTCACCAGCTTTCGGGTGGTGAACAGCAACGTATCGTTATAGCTCGAGCCTTATTAAATAAGCCGAAACTTATTTTTGCAGATGAACCTACCGGAAACCTTGACCCACAAACTGGTTCTGAATTAGTTGAATTGCTTTACAATATATCAAAAAATGAAAATACAACAATTATTATGGCAACGCATAATTTTGGTTGGTTGGATAGTTTCCCCGGAAAAGTTTTAGTCACGGAAGATGGGGTTTTGTGTAGAGGAACAATAGCTACTGATGCTACTGAATAAATAAAGAGCTTGGGTCTAGTAAGCGTAGCGTTCTATCACGTTGTACGCGTTGTAAAGACCGAGTTCTCCGGCTTTACTTAAATCTTTTCTTCCCTCTTCTTTATTTCCCTGAAATAGGTATATTAATCCTCGGTTATAATAAGCCTCTGCAAATTCAGGATGCTTTTCAATGGCTTGTGTATAAGCATTTACCGCTTGTTTGAAGTTTTTTTCAAGCATATTTACATAACCAATATTATACAAGGCGTACACAAGGCTATTGTCTAATGTATATGCAGTAGTGTATGCTGATATAATTCCGTCAAATAATAAATTTTTGTTGTCGGTTGTCGTTGCTTCATTCTCTGATTTATTTTCGGACAAAAATCTCTTGAGTAAAACATTTCCTTTACAGAAATGCGTCAAGGCGTTATTTTTGTCTACCGACAATATTTTTGTATAGTCGCTTAAAGCATTCGAGTAATCTTGTATTTTAGCTAAAGAAAAAGCTCTTTCAAAAAGTTGAATGATATTTGTGCTATCAGTCTTTATCTTTGCAGAGGTCGATTCCACTAGTTTGAAGTATCCATTTAGCTCGTCAGATGTAATCTTGGTTTCTTGCACAGATAAACATAATGGTTTTTTTAGCTGTTGGTTGTAAGTGCTTAATGTTCTGTTAAATAAGATATGGGTGTTTGCTATAGAATCATTAACAGTCTCCAATGCAAAATAACCCAGCGGTGCAATATCAATGTCGTTGTGTTGAATTTGTCCTCTAATGGTGCTGTTTGCATACTTGTCATTTTTTCGTTGTTTATTAAGCTCTTGAATAATAGCTCTAGCTTCGGTCGTCGGGGCTTCTTTTCGATCTCCTTTTTGTATTGGCTTTCTCTTTCCTGATTTAATATCTTCTTCTATTGTCATAGCCCAATAATAATCTTTTTCAGCACCTTTTTTATCTCTCATTTTTTTCTTGGCATCACCTCTGCCATAATAGGCAACAATAAAATCAGGATAACGATTGATAATCTTGTCAAAATCTGAAATGGCAGCTTTGTATTCACCTATTTCAGAGCGAAGCATAGCTCTTTGCAGGTAAGCTGTGTAATTATCGGGTTCCAATGCAATAGAGGTTGAGAAATCTTCAATAGCGTTGTTGTTGTCTCCCACTTGGGCTTTTAAGATTCCCCGGTTAAAATAAGTAGTGGCATTTTGATTGTCCGTTTGTATGGATGTATCAAAGTCATTCATAGCTCCGCGTAAGTCGTTGATTTTCATCCGTACAATGGCTCTGTTTGTGTAATAGTCAGCACGATAAGGATTTATTTGAATGGCTTTATTTAAGTCCGTGATAGCTTCATCAGTTCTTTTTTGTTCGAAGCTTAACATTCCGCGTAAAGCATAAGCTAAATCGTTATTTTTTTCAATGAGAAGGATTTTGTTAATATCATCAGTGGCTTTTAATGTGTCTTGTAGTTTAAGAAATATTTGTGAACGGTATAAATAAGCATCACTATAATTAGGGTACTTATTGATAAAAGTATCCGTTTCAGCAAGGGCTTCTTTTAATTTTTTCATTTGAACAAGATTATCAATCTTATTGGTTGCTACCATAATATTGTTAGGTTCAAATTCCAATGCTTTTGTGAAATCTTGCGTAGATTCTTCGATATTTCCTAATTTACGTTTTGCAAATCCTCTGCAATAATAAGCTTTTGCAAGGAAAGGATTTATTTCAAGAGCCGTATTACAGTCGCTTATTGAGCCCACAAAATCGTCCAAGTTGACTTTCGCAATAGCTCGATAGAGATAAGGTTCTGCCAGATAAGGTTTGGCTTTTATTACTTGATTGAAATACTGAATGGATACTACGTAATCTTCGAAATAGAGAGCATTTTGTCCTATTTCGAGCATTCGTGTAGTGTTTATTTGACCAAAAGAAGAAACCGAAATAAAGAACAAAAGGAACAATAATTTACTCTTTTTCATTTTATTTCGGTTTTTAATAATTTGAAAATAAAAATTTTATGGAAGCAAGGCCAATGGGATAACTTCGTCTATATTTTTTACATAATGAAAATTTACGCCTTTGATATAGATTTCTTTAATTTCTTCTATATCCTTTTTGTTGTCAGAACACAAAATGATATCTGTGATTCCAGATCTTTTAGCAGCCAGAATTTTTTCTTTAATACCACCTACAGGCAACACTTTTCCATGTAAGGTAATTTCTCCAGTCATGGCAATATGTTTTTTTACTTTTCGTTTGGTAAACGCAGATAACAAGCTAGTAGCCATTGTAATACCAGCAGAAGGTCCATCTTTCGGTATAGCACCTTCGGGTACATGAATGTGTACGTTGGTTTCTTCAAATAGGTCTTCGTTAAGTCCAAAATCCTTGGCATGAGCACGGATATATTCCAACCCAAGCATGGCAGATTCTTTCATCACGTCGCCTAAATTGCCCGTAAGCGTTAGTTTGCCACCTTTGCCTTTGCTAAGACTGGTTTCAATCTCTAAAATTTCGCCACCTACTGATGTCCAAGCCAAACCAGTAACAATACCAATTTCTTCTTTGTCACTTTGTAGGTCTCGAGTAAATTTTTCTGTTCCGAGATAATCTTTTAAGTGTTCCGGAACTATAACTTCATCGAACTTTTCTTCCATTGCAATTTTTCGTGCTACTCTTCGAGCTATTTTTGCAATCTGTTTTTCTAAGTTTCTAACGCCTGATTCTCGGGTATAGTTTTCGATAATTTTTTCGACTGTTTTCTTCGGTATCGAAACAGCACCCTTTGGAATTCCATGATTCTCTAATTCTTTCGGAATAAGGTGTTTTGTTGCTATTTCTGCTTTTTCTTCTGCAATATAGCCGGTTACATTGATTAACTCCATACGGTCAAGCAATGGTTGAGAAACATTATTCAAGCTATTAGCAGTGGCAATAAACAATACTTTTGAAAGGTCATAATCAATATCCAAAAAGTTATCGTGAAATGCAAAATTTTGCTCAGGATCTAACACCTCCAATAGAGCGGAAGCCGGATCCCCTTTAAAGTCATTGCCAACTTTGTCTATTTCATCCAAGATAAATACCGGATTGGATGAACCTATTTTGAGTATGTTTTGCATAATTCTACCGGGCATAGCACCGATGTAGGTTCTTCTGTGTCCCCTGATTTCAGCTTCGTCGTGTAGCCCTCCAAGTGAGATACGAGCATATTTTCTGCCAAGTGCCTCTGCAACTGATTTGCCAAGAGAAGTTTTTCCAACTCCCGGAGGTCCATACAAGCAAATGATAGGTGATTTCAAATCTCCTTTTAATTTTAAAACAGCCAAATGTTCTATTATACGGTCTTTTACTTCATCTAAACCAAAATGGTCGCGATTTAGTATTTTTTGAGCACGTTTTAAATTAAAATTATCTTTTGTAAATTCGTTCCAAGGTAAATCTACCAAAGTTTGAACGTAGTTCATTTGTACCGGATAGTCGCTGGCATGAGAAGCCATTGTTTCCAGTTTTGAAATTTCTTTTTCTACAATCTGTTTTGTTTTTTCATTCCATTTTTTAGTAGTGGCTTTTTGTTTAATTTGAGCTAAAGCTTCTTCTTGACTGCCACCTCCCAATTCGCTTTGAATCGTTTTTATTTGTTGTTGTAGAAAATATTCGCGTTGTTGCTTGTCGATATTTTCCATTGCCTTCGATTGGATCGAAGCTTTCATTTCAAGCAGTTGAGATTCTTTCGTAAGTATTTTTAGTAAAAGAAGTGCTCTTTCTTCCACATCACTTATTTCGAGAAGCATTTGTTTATCTTCCAATTTTAGTCCTAGGTTGGAACTAATAAAGTTGATGAAGAATTTAGGATTTTCGATATTGCGAATAGCAAACATGATTTCTTGGGGCATGTTGCTGGATATTTTTATCATTCGCAAAGACATGTCTTTAATGGCTCCCATCAAGGCCTTGAAATCTTTGCTTTTGGGCACAAGAGAATCTTCTAAAAGCTCAATTCTAGCCTTTATATAGGGATTTGTTGTAGCTACTTCTTTAATGGCAAAACGTTGGCGACCTTGCAAAATAACGGTAGTTGAATTATCCGGCATTTCTAATATCCGTATGATTTGAGCTACAGTTCCAATAGGGAAAAGATCGTTTGTCTCAGGATCTTCTATTTTAGTGTCTTTTTGTGCTATAGTGCCAAGTATTCCATCTTTTTTGTGTACATCTTTTATGAGTTTTAACGATTTGGACCTTCCCACAGTTACCGGCATAACAACGCCCGGAAATAGCACCATATTGCGAAGAGGCAAGATAGGAAGCACACTGTCTTCCTTCAAATCGAGCGAAAAATCTTCGTTTTCATCGGCTATTAAAGGAATAAAATCCGCATCATCATTTTGTAAGGTAGTTCCAATGAGTATTTTATTTGGAGTATCTTTCATGTGTCTTTTATATTAGTTATTGGTATTGTGCTATCAAAAGTTATGCCAATAGCTTGTTTTTATTTGGAAATTCTTACAAAGGTCTGTTAATCAGTTACGAACACTTAATGAGCAGATTCAAACTGCTTTAAGAAACGTACATCATTTTCGGAGAACATACGAAGATCTTTAACTTGGAATTTCAAGTTGGTGATTCTTTCAACTCCCATTCCGAAAGCATATCCTGAGTATTTTTTGCTATCAATACCACAGTTTTCCAATACATTCGGGTCAACCATGCCGCATCCTAAAATTTCTACCCAACCTGTATGCTTACAGAAAGGACAACCTTTTCCTCCGCATAAATTACAAGAAATATCCATTTCTGCAGAAGGTTCTGTGAAAGGGAAATAAGAGGGGCGTAGTCGTATCTCCGTTTGTTCGCCAAACATTTCTTTAGCAAAATAAAGTAACGCTTGTTTTAAGTCTGCAAAAGATACATTTTCATCTACATAAAGACCCTCTACTTGATGGAAAAAACAGTGAGCACGATAAGATATGGCTTCATTGCGGTACACTCTTCCGGGGCACAAAATACGAATAGGGGGTTGTGTATGTTCCATTATTCGGGTTTGTACGGATGAAGTATGAGTCCGAAGTAAAACGTCTGGATTCTTTTCAATGAAGAATGTGTCTTGCATATCGCGAGCAGGATGTTCTTCGGCAAAATTTAATGCCGAAAATACATGCCAATCATCTTCTATTTCAGGACCTTCAGCCATCGTAAATCCAATGCGAGAAAAAATGTCTATAATCTCATTCCTTACGATAGATAAGGGATGTCTTGTGCCTAATTCTACAGGAGAGGCAGACCTGGTTAAATCAATATTTTGCTCATTTGACAGATTGCCATCAAATGTTTCTTTTAAAAAATTTATTTTTTCTTGAGCTTTTGTTTTTAGATCGTTTAACAGTTGACCAACTGCTTTTTTGTCTTCATTAGCAACATTTCTAAAGTCATTAAACAAGTTGGAGATTTCACCTTTTTTGCTTAAATACTTGATGCGAAGTTCTTCCACCTCTTCCTTATTTGAGGCGTTAAGTACATCGATTTCTTCTAATAGTTTGGTTATTTTTTCTTTCATATTGAAACGGTTTTTTCAAAGAATTACAAAAATACTATTTTTATTTTGTTTAGGGACTTTTTTGCAAAAATTAATAGAGCAATTGGCATGTCGTTGTTTCTCAGTTACGGAAAAAGAATTACATTTGTACATGTTTATTATTTATAGAAAAATCACATGAAGCAGATAGACTTAGTTTACTTGAAAGAGTTAGACGAAATTGTTTTGTCTGACGCTCTTGATGTTTTGGAAAATGGAGAAGGGTCTGTTATTGAAGAGGTTAATTGGCCAATGTTTCCTTATAAGCCCATAACTGATTTTTATCTGGCTCGTTCTTCCAAAGCTATTTTTATAAAGTTTAGGGTTCGTGGCAATATTCTAAAAGCTATTTGTACACGAGATAACGAGGTCGTTTCGGAAGATAGTTCGGTTGCTTTTTTTGTCAAAAAGCCTGAAGATGAACAATTTTGTGCCTTTACATTTAATTGCATCGGTGTTTGTTCTGCGACAAAGCAAGTCGAGAATGGAGAAAAGATTTTTCTGGAAAAGGAAGATATGATAAAAATTGAACGGTATTCTACACTGGGTAAGATTGTTGTGGGAGAAATGGAGGGTTTGTTCGATTGGGAATTAATTGTTTCTATTCCGTTTAATTTGATAGGGGTTGACCCGGATAATTTGCCTAAAAAACTTCAAGCTAACTTTTACAAATCGGCTACGTTTAGCGAATCATCACACTACCTTACTTGGAATAGAATTAAAACTGAACATCTTGATTTTTATCAGCCTAAATACTTTGGTGAATTGTTGTTGGAAGGTGTTGAAAATAGTGAAGAATAAAAATAAAGTAAAAGTTATTAGAATGAATTTGACGAAATTAAGTATCGAAATCTTTAATAAATCAATAGTAGATTATCACGTAACAGATTATGTGGATGCCCCCATTAAAAACCCATACCCTGAAAAATCAATTGAATATTATCTCTATTTGAAGAATTGGATAGATACTGTTCAATGGCACTTAGAGGATATTATTCGCAATCCTTCTATTAATCCTATGGAAGCCCTACAAATTAAGAGAAGAATTGATAAATCGAATCAAGATCGTACAGATTTGGTTGAGTTGATTGATAGTTATTTTTTAGATAGATACAAGGACGTGAAAATTAAAAAAGAAGCCCTTATCAATACTGAAAGTCCGGCTTGGGCAATTGATAGGTTATCTATTTTGGCGTTAAAGATTTACCATATGCAACAAGAAGTAAACAGGGTTGATACTACTGAAGATCATCGTTTGCAGTGTCAAAATAAATTGAATGTATTGTTGGAGCAAAATAAAGATTTAATAACTGCAATCGACCAATTGTTAACAGACATTGAAAATGGAGATAAATACATGAAGGTGTACAAACAAATGAAAATGTACAACGACCCTAATTTAAATCCGGTTCTTTACGCTAAATAAGAATGTCTAAAATACTCCTAATACGGTTTTCTTCTCTTGGTGATGTAGCTATGACGGTACCCATTGTGTATGCCCTTGCAACTAAATATCCGGAGTTGGAAATTACAGTGCTGAGTAGACCGTTTTGTGCTCCGTTGTTTGAAAATTTGCCGAAGAATGTACGATTTTTTAAAACAGATTTGGCAAAGAAATACAAGGGATTGAGAGGTTTAACCAATCTTTTGAGAGAGTTAAAAGCAATGCATTTCGATTATGTGGGAGATTTACATGATGTATTGCGAACCAAATACCTGAGGTTTTTTTTATGTCTATTGGGTTGTAAAGTTGCTGTTATCAATAAAGATCGTGTAAAAAAGAAGCAGTTGGTACGTAGGGATAACAAAATCTTTGAGCCTTTGAAAACTTCTTTTGAAAGATACAAAGATGTACTATTGAATTTGGGATTTGTACTAGACGATTCGTTTGTTTCTCTTTATGATAAAGGGGAAAAATTACCATCTAAGGTTATTGCCATAACCTCTGAAAAGTTAATTGATACATGGATAGGAGTGGCTCCCTTTGCCAAACATCGAGGTAAAATTTACCCTTTGCCTTTAATGGAACAAGTAATCGATTATTTTTCAAAAAAAAATGGGACAAAAGTATTTCTATTTGGAGGTGGTTTGCACGAAGCAGAAGTATTTGATGCGTGGGTAAAAAAATATCCCAATGTCTTGTCTTTGGCAGGTAAAATAAACCTTAGTGATGAATTGGTTTTGATAAATCAGATGGATATTATGTTGTCCATGGATTCTGCAAATATGCACTTAGCTTCTTTGGTTAATACATCGGTCGTTTCCATTTGGGGAGCAACACACCCTTATGCCGGTTTTATGGGTTGGAAACAGTCTTTAAATAATAGTTTGCAAGTAGATTTAGCTTGCCGACCTTGTTCTGTTTTTGGACAGAAACCTTGTTTTCGACGAGATTATGCTTGTCTCAATGGTATCAGTCCAAAAGAAGTAATTGACAAAGTAGAGAGCCTTTTAAGATGAAGAATTTGTTGTTGTATAAATTCTGTAGTGGAAAAAATTCAAAATGGATTTATTTTGGAGTAAATTATATTCGTTTTTTGACCCCAAAGTTTATATTTCGTTCAAAACTCAAAAAAACACTTGCCAATTTTTCTTCATGTTCTGATAAAGCTTATATCGAACAACGGGTAGATTATTACAATAAACTTTCTATCTCGAAACAATTACCTGAAAATGCTTCTAAGTTAGAAAATCATACATTACAGAAAAAAAAGAAGGTTTATTTCTTTGATACATACCAGTATACACGTTGGTTTCCGTTATCTTTTAGGTGGTTTTATGTTCCCGGTGATATCACTTTCGTGCCGGAGCAACCTTCCATTGTAAAAAGTCGTCCTTTGACACCGAACAATGAAAATTCTGTTTTGATGAAACTCAATAAGGTGCGTCATTTTATTTTTGTAAAAGACTCGATTCCTTTTGCTGAAAAAGAAAATCTTGTCATATTTAGGGGAAAAGTGAATGGAAAATCCTCTCGTGAAAAATTTATGAACATGTATTATCATCATCCCATGTGTGATTTGGGCGATGTTGGTAAATCGGTTGTTCCAAAGTGGGAAAAAGATAAAAAAACTATTCGAGAGCATCTGAAATATAAATTTGTGATGGCGTTGGAGGGAAATGATGTTGCCAGTAACTTGAAGTGGGTAATGTCATCGAATTCTATTGCTGTTATGCCAAAACCAACCTGTGAAACTTGGTTTATGGAAGGAAGTCTTGTTCCCAATGTTCATTATATTGAAATAAAAGAAGACTTTTCTGATTTAGAAGAACGGTTAACTTATTACATAGAACATTTGGATGACGCTCTTACAATAATCGAGAATGCTCATCGTTATGTATCTCAATTTCAAGATAAAAGCCGTGAAAATTTAATTTCTTTGCTTGTCCTTCAAAAGTATTTTGAGAAAACGAATCAAACACAAAATAGCAAGGCTTGATGATGAATACGAAAAGATACATATTGATGAATCCGTCATTTGAAACTTGGCAATCCTATGTTGACAAAATCCCGGACATCTTCGCTACGGAGGGAGATGTAATTTACGAAGGTCGAAATTTGATAAAGGTCCTTGCTCATAATGGTCAATTAATCAATGTAAAACGATATCGCGTTCCTTGTTTTCTTAATCGTGTTGTTTACACATTTTTTCGTAAACCAAAAGCAAAAAGGGCTTTTGAGTATGCTGAACAAATTGTTGACAAGGGGTTTAATACGCCGACTCCCATAGCTCATATTGTGGAAAAAAAAGGAGGATTGATAGCTTATAGTTATTTGATAACTTGTCAATCTCCATTGAAGCGAAATTTTTATGAATTTGGCACCGGAGAAGTGCAAGAAAAAGAAAATATTCTGGTTGCATTTGCCCGATTTACTGCCAATTTGCATGAAGCAGGCATATACCACAAGGATTATTCTCCAGGGAATATATTATTTGATGTGGAAAATAATCAATATGTTTTTTCAATAGTGGATATAAATCGTATGTGTTTTGGCAAAGTCAATATTAAAAAAGGTTGTAAAAATTTTGAGAGGCTTTGGGGAAAGACAGAACTTTTCAAAATAATTGCAAAAGAGTATGCTAATGTGCGTGGCTATAATGAAAAAGATTGTATTGAGTTGGTGATACAATATAGAAATAAGTTTTGGAAAAAATATGCCTTGCATCACGAGGTTGGTTTCAGTTTAGACTAAAAGCAAATTATGGGTAAACAGAGTAGTATTTCCGTAGTTATTCCAAACTATTGTGGGCAGAGTTTGCTCGAAAAATATTTACCATACCTTTTGTCTGCTTTGAACAGTAGCAAACAGGTTTCGAGTTACGAAGTGATAATCGTTGATGATGCCTCTCTCGACAATTCTGTTACATTCTTGGAAACTTTTTATCCGAACATTTTGTTATTGCAAAATGAAAAAAATGTTGGATTTTCTCAGACTATCAATAAGGGAATATTTGCAGCGACGAAGAATTTTATTTTTGTTCTGAATAATGATATGCTTGTTACCGAAGGGCTTTTCGATACTTTGTTGATTCCTTTTTCTACCAAAGAAAATGTATTTGGTGTTTTTCCTATGATAAAAGATATGGAAGGAACGAAAATATTGGAAGCACAAAAATTGCCCAAGGAAACTTGTTGTAAAATTCATTACAAGGATAACAAGGAACAAAAAGAGCTTTCATATAGTTTTTATTTATGTGGAGGTGCCGCTCTTATCGACAGAGAAAAATTAATTTTACTTGGTGGCTTTTCTACCATTTATTCTCCGTTCTATTTTGAAGACTTTGACTTATCTTTGCGGGCTTGGAAAAACGACTGGAAAAGTTATTATGATCCTGATGCGTTTTGCTATCATTGTCATTCCGCAACTGTGAATGGTCTTGATAAGAAATATGTACGAGAGATTTATATCAGAAATAGTTTAATATTTAATTATTTATTTCTTGAAGAACATAAGGTCATGCTTTTTTTTGTTTCTATTTGCGTGAAGTGTATAGTTAGAACGCATCATAGAAAAACTTTTCTGAGAGCTGTTTCTTCAGCCTTTTTAATGAGGAATATTCTTCGGAAAATGAAACTGGATGACAGGAAAAAAAATGTTCTTTCCTTGAGAGAAGTTGTAGAAAAATATTTTAGCTTGAACAAAAATAATTTACATTAAATCATGTGTCTATGAGACAACTAACAAAAGAAGATAGTTTGCCCATTACTATATTGAACTATATCAATCTACTAAGTGCAATATTACTTACAGCCTCTTTGCCTCTTTTTATGAGGTATCAAAGACCCTTTCTTTATATATTTTTTGTAACTTATATTTTAGAATTTTTCTTCCAAAAAAAATGGCAGAACTTTCGAACAGATAGGCTAAAATGGGTTTTTATAGCTTTTTTAGTATTCTTTTTGCTAATTCCATTATATCAACTTTTTGAATCTAATCATGATTATGCAGGTAAAATAATGCAAACAAGATTGCCATTTTTAGCATTTGGTTTAATAGGACTTTTTGGTTTTAATAAATTGTATAAATTACATTATTTTGCCGTTACTGTCTTAGTGTCCTCGTTTTTAATTTTTTGTTTTCTGGTTTTTTATAGGGTTGGCGTTGCGGATATTCTTTTTTCATCTTCAGAAATGCACGATCCTCTTTCGTTGGCCCGAAAGACTTTTATCAACAACCATATGGCTGTAAATTCCTATTTAAATTCCGCCCTAATTTTTTTGTTTTATCTTCTGAATCAGAAATCGGTGCGAAAATTAGATTTTTGCTTCAAAATAGCATACTTCATTATGGGATTATCGGTTGTAGCATTATTATTGTTTCCTTATGAAGGGCGTACAGGCTTTCTTACTGCAATTATAATCATTTCGATTATGATTTTGTATAAAGTTTGGAAGTGGAAAAGGTTTGTGGCTATATTGTTAAGTTTTGTTGTTGGTTTTGCTGCATTTCTTTTAATTGTAGAACATCCGAGAATGAATCAGCAACAGTTCGAAAATAATCCTCGTTTGGTACTTTGGAATATTTCAACCGATATGATTGCTAAAAAACCCATCTTTGGGTATGGCTCAAGTACTGCCGCAGATATATTTATTACAAAGTGTACAAAAAGCCCACAGGTAAAAGCTACACAAGATGAGTTGCTATTAAGAGTAATTGCTGAGAAGAATATTGTAGGAGCACATCCTCATAATCAATATTTGCAGACGACCATGGAATTTGGTATGATAGGCTTATTTCTTTTGCTTTTCTTTCACATTTATCCCATTTTTGTTGTCTGCGAAAAACGTCGAATTTATGTGTTTTTATTCCTTTTTATTTCAGCTTTGCAGGCTACAACCGACGTGTATGGATGTGGTTATTATCCATTGATGTTTGTTATGATTTTAACATTGCTTCTAGTTAGTGAAGACAAAAAGAAATCAGAATTGGAGCAATTGTAGGTATATTTGCCAGTACGTTTTGATGTGCCTTCCATAAGAAAAGGACATTGCATAGTCAATATTTTGTTTTGCTAGATTCGGATTTTTATAAAATGTGTCTAAATTTTTATTTATTACTTCTTGCATATGTTCCGGGGTAAAATTGTCCCAAAAGAAAGCACAATTTCCGCCTATTTCCTTTAGACTCGTTTTTGTTGACGAAAAAACTGGTTTGCCGAATGACATAGCCTCAATAATGGGTAATCCAAATCCTTCAAATAATGATGGAAATAAAAAGGCTTCGCAATTGCGATACAACCAAATACGTTCATTGTTGGTGACAATACCTGTTAGAAAGACATTTTCAATGTGTTCGGTTTTTATTCTTTGCACTATCTGTTGCGCATAGTTGTTTCCTTTATTTCCAGCAATGTAAAGCATCTTTTCGGGAAAAAGTTTCATTAAATCAATTAATGTGTGGAAGTTTTTTTTCTCCTTTACTTCCCCTATTGTAAAGAAGAAAGGTTTTTCGTTTTGGACGAATGATGGTTTTTGTGCCAAATCTTGGTCTAAATGTTCTACTCCATTATAAATGACATCAATAGATTTTCCTTTTGTATCGGCAAGTCTTTCGGTATCAGCTTTTGCAAAATGAGAAATGCAAGTTATTTTATCTGCACGATTTATATTTTTTTGAATATCAGAGAGGTATTTATCTCTTTTCTTTCCTGTTTTTTCGTAAGCAAAATTGAAATCATGAATGGTTAGTAAGTATTTTGTGCTTTTCCAAAATGGGGAAAAATGACTTCGTTGGTGAATGGCGTGCCAAACTGTCATTTTGGGCAAAAGGCATGGGAAAAACTTGTACCACCAAGCACTTTCAATGTATTTGACATTGGAACCAAATTGACCGATAAATTTCTTGGGAACCAAAAGGTATACATCAAAAAGAGGAGAAGGCATAAACTCATTTTTATAAAAATTTCCATAGTTTAGAGCTATTTGTCCAAGTCCGCAGTTAACATTCTTCAAAATGGATAAATCAACAAGAATACGTTTCTTCTTCATAGTGCTATTGTAAAGAGTTATATACCCGAAGTAAATTACGTGCAACTTTCTCATCCGTGAAATTGTTGGCATGAGCTAATCCTGTAATCATCATATTTTTCTGCAATTCAATGTCCGAAAGAATCATGTCAATACTCTCTGCCATTTCTTCGGCGTTATTGTAGTCAACATAACAAGTGGATTCTCCGCCTGTTTCTCTAAAACAACTTCCTTTTGACGTAATAACCGGGGTGGAGGTACAAAGAGCCTCTAATATGGGAATGCCGAAACCTTCAAATATGGAAGGGTAAAGAAAAATAGAAGCTCCTTTGTAAATAGCTGGTAAGTCCTCAGTGTTTGTGTTATACAGAAAAATGACTTGCGATTCCATGTTATATTTGTGAACAAGCATTTTTAATTCTTCTAAGTATTTTGTACGATTGCCTATCACAACCAAAGGAATATCAATGTTTCTGATGTGTAAAGCCTCTATTATGGTTTTGATGTTTTTTCTTTTTTCAATAGCTCCGACGTTTAACAAATAATTTGCGGGCAAGTTATAAGTTGCTTTGACAGACATTACTTCTTCATCAGATATGTTTTTTCTGAATATATTTTTGCAACCTTGGTACACAACATCTATTTTGTTTGGATCTGCTCCGAAAAAATCGATACAATCTTGCTTTGTTTGTTCACTGATGGCAATGATTTTATCAGCTATTGCACAACTGTACAAATTTTTTTTAGTAAAAATTTTACAATACAGAGAGTCATATAATTCAGGATAACGAATAAAGATAGCATCATGTATAGTAACCACTTTTTTTACCGGTATTTTGTCAATTCCTTGTGGAAATTCCTGACTTAGTCCGTGGTAAATATCTATTTCTAATGATTTTATTTGTTTGGTACAATTTTTGCTCCTCCAGTATGCAGGACTGATTTTGTCCAGTAATGTTTCCGGATAAATAATCTTTGTATTGGAGGAAAGTTCAAACGGAATATTTTCTTTCGCACTAGGGTTAAATAAAAAATAATTGTTTTCAGGAGCAAATTGAGATAATAAATCTATAGTGCTCCGACTATAATTTCCTAATCCACGATGATTGTGAAAAGCACGTTTAGCGTCGAATGCGATGTTCATCTTGATTCAGTTTGACAATGAATATTGAAATTTCATTTGCAAAGTTAGTTTTTATAAATGAAAACCCAAACAAAGACTTCCATGCTCTAAATGTAGAATGAAAAATAAACCGACACACTAAAATTGTTAAAAAAAACTGAGAACGTTTTTTTTTTACTTACATTTGCGATTAAAATCTAAAAAAGAGAAACTTAATATACCAATATGGGCAAAATAATAGCTTTGGCAAATCAAAAGGGTGGGGTAGGTAAAACTACAACTACAGTTAATTTGGCAGCATCATTGGCAGTGCTAGAAAAGAAAGTGCTTATAGTGGATGCTGATCCACAGGCAAATGCATCCTCCGGTTTGGGAATAGAAATAGAAAAATTGGAAAATAGTATTTACGAATGTTTGATTAATGGTGTAGAAGTTCATAAGGCTATTCAAAAAACGGCAATAGAAGGGTTGCATATTCTTCCTTCTCATATTGATTTGGTGGGAGCTGAAATAGAAATGCTTAAATTGGATAATCGAGAAAAGTTTTTGAAAAATATACTAGAACCGTTGAAAAGGGAATACGATTTTATTCTGATAGATTGCTCTCCTTCTTTGGGCTTGATTACTGTAAATGCTCTTACTGCAGCCGATTCTATAATTATTCCCGTTCAAGCAGAATATTATGCATTGGAGGGCATTAGTAAGTTGCTTAATACAATCAAAATTATAAAAAGTCGATTAAATCCTGGATTGGAGATAGAAGGGTTTTTGTTAACCATGTATGACGCCAGACTTCGTTTGGCTAATCAAGTCTATAGTGAGGTGAAAAAACATTTTCAGAATATGGTTTTTGAGACAGTTATTCAACGAAATATCAAATTAAGCGAGTCTCCTAGTCATGGTTTGCCTGTGCTGTTATACGATGCGGATTCGAAAGGTTCTCAAAATCACATGCAGTTAGCCACTGAGATTATTAATAAAAACAAATAAAGACGTTTTTAGAAAAATATGAAGAACAAGACAAATGCATTGGGAAGAGGGTTGGGTGCTTTAATTGAAATGGACAACGTAAATACGGGAGGGTCTTCTTCGATTAACGAAGTGGAAATGTGGAAAATTGAAGCAAATCCAGACCAACCTCGCCGACATTTTGATGAAGAAGCTCTTCAAGAACTAGCGACTTCTATCAAGGAGGTTGGTATTATACAACCAATTACGTTGAGGGAAATCACGCAAGATAAATATCAGATTATTGCCGGAGAACGCCGTTACAGAGCTTCTAAACTTGCCGGATTAGAAAAAATACCGGCTTACATCAAAACTGTTCAAGATGATGCTGTGATGGAAATGGCGTTGATTGAAAATATTCAACGTGAGGATTTAAATTCAATAGAAATAGCCTTGAGTTATCAAAAGCTCATGGATGATTACGAGTTTACACAAGAACGATTGAGCGAGCGTGTCGGTAAAAAACGTTCTACTATAGCAAATTATTTGCGTTTGCTCAAACTTCCTGCTGAAATTCAGTTGGCGATTAAAAATAAGAAAATAGATATGGGTCATGCAAGAGCTCTTGTAAATATTGATGACCCTGCTGCCATGCTTACTATTTACGAATCCATCTTGAAAGAGGGGTATTCTGTTCGCAAAGTGGAAGAAATCGTAAGGGTCTTGAATAATGGAGAAGCTATAAAACAACCTGAGAAGACAAGAACAACCTCAAGGTTACCACAAGAGTATACTTTCTTAAGTGAAAAATTATCTACTTTCTTCAATTCTAAAGTAAAAATAGAAAGAAATGAAAAAGGAAAGGGTAAAATTAGTTTGCAATTTTCTTCCGATGAAGAGTTGGAAAATATCATGGATGTTTTTGATAAAATTATTATTGTTAAGTAATCCTCAGTTTTGAAATATATTATTAAAATACAAGTTCTTTGTTTGCTTTTATTTGTTGCAAATGGTTTGTTTGCTGCAGAAATGCAGATCTCCATACCTGTTGATTCTACAGCTGTTTCACAACAAAAATCATTGCAACAAACGCCTCCTTCAGATTCCATAAGCAAGAAGTTTAAACCCGATCCTGTCAAAGCTATATGGTATGCAGCTGTTGTGCCGGGTTTGGGTCAAGTATATAACCAGAAATATTGGAAGTTACCTTTGTTATACGGTGGCGGATTGGGTTTGGCATATGCTATTACGTGGAATAACAGAATGTATATAGATTACCAAAAAGCATATAGAGATATTATTGATGATGATCCTACCACTCAAAGTTATTTGAATATATTGCCTTCGAGTGCTGCTGTAAGTACTGATACGAAAAGCTATTATACTTCTTTGCTTAAAAGTAAACAAGATAATTATCGTAGAAACAGGGACTTGAGCATTATTTGTACTATTGGACTTTATCTAGTAAGTGTTGTTGATGCCTATGTTGATGCTCAAATGTATGATTTTGATATTAGTCCTAATTTATCCATGAAGTTATCTCCAAATGTGTCCTCTCTGCATAAAAATGAAGAGATGTCTGTTGTGTCCTCTCCGATTTCACCAGATTTATTACCATCATATATTAAAGAGATTTCTTCTGATTATGCATTTGGAATTAAATGTAAGATTTGTTTCAAAAAAAGCCCCAATAAAGAATTTACTATAAAATGATTTTGACAAAAGCAACTCGACAAATTAGTTTTATTGTGTTGTTATGGATTGGTTCATTTCTATCTGTTTTTGCAAATAATACTGGAGGTGTAGTGTCAGATAGTTTATCTGAAACGAGTGATGGTGAAAGTCAAGATACATCAATAATATTAGGCGAAGAACCCATATTGCATATTTTTGATTCTTCCATAGAGGATATGTTTTTCCTTTGGCAAAATAGAATGATGCAAACTTCTGATTGTAATGAGAAAGATGTTAATCCTACTAAAATAGATAAAGAGGTCTATATTGACAGATTGTCCAAACTCCCCAATGTAATGGAAATGGTCTATAATGAGACCGTTCGTAGTTACATCGAAATGTACAGTAAAAGGAGAAAACAGATTTCTTATATGTTGGGGCTGAGCCAGTATTATTTTCCTCTGTTTGAGGAAGCATTGGAAGCCCAGAATTTACCTTTAGAACTGAAATATTTGCCTATTATTGAGTCTGCTTTAAATCCTCGAGCTTGTTCTCCATCCGGAGCTGCCGGTCTTTGGCAGTTTATGCCCGGTACAGGAAAAGTTTATGGACTGGAAAACAATAGTCTTATTGACGAGCGTCGAGATCCTTTGAAATCAACTTATGCCGCGACTAAATACCTTAAAGACTTATATGCAATATATCAAGATTGGACGTTGGTAATTGCTGCTTATAATTGCGGACCGGGAACTATTAATAAAGCCATAAGAAGAGCAAATGGAAGACATGATTATTGGCAAATTTATAATTATTTACCACCTGAAACACGTGGATATGTGCCAGCTTTTATTGCTACTAATTACATAATGAATTACGCATCGGAACATAATATTTGTCCTGCAGAAACAGTCATTCGTCCATATAACGATACAATTGTTGTTAACGATAGGTTGAGCCTTCAGCAGGTTGCTGAAAAAATAGATATTCCAATAGAAGAATTACGTTTGTTAAATCCACAGTATAAGCGGGATATTATTCCGGGAAACATAAAACCTTATGCATTACGTTTGCCCAATAATTATGCTTACATTTTCATTCAGAATCAGGATTCTATTTTTACCTATAGGAATGAGTTAGTAGAACAAAGGTTAGAGGTAACGCCGAATAAATCGGGCACATATTCTAAATCAGGTTCTAATATTCATATGGTTAAGCGTGGTGAGAGTCTTTCTTCTATTGCGAAAAAATACAATATCTCTGTGAAAAATTTAAGGGCGTGGAATAGTTTACATGGTAATGCCTTACAAGTTGGAAAGAAACTAAAGGTGGGGTATGCTCGCGGTTTTACTTATACAGTGCAAAAGGGTGATACTTTGTGGCTAATTTCGCAAAAGACAGGAGTTCCTCCGGAAAAAATAAAATTAGCGAATTCTCCCAAAAGTATGGATCTTTTGTATCCCGGACAAACGATAAAAATTCCAAAAAAATAGTTTACAGTAAAAAGGTCGAGTAATTTTTACTCGACCTTTTTACTGTATGTCTTTACACAAAGAATATCGTCAGATTGATTTTAGTGTATGTCCCATCTTTTCCTTTTTTGTTCTCATGTACTTTTCATTGTATTTATTTATTCCTACTTCAATAGGTATAATTTCTACAATTTCTAATCCATACGATTCTAATCCGATTCTTTTCACGGGGTTGTTCGTTATTAATCGCATTTTTCTTACACCAATTTCACGTAGGATGCTTGCCCCTACACCATAATCGCGTTCATCGGCATCGAATCCAAGGTGCAGATTTGCATCCACTGTATCCAAACCTTTTTCTTGCAAAGCATAGGCTTTTATTTTGTTCATTAATCCGATGCCTCTTCCTTCCTGATTCATGTAAACAATAGCACCTTTTCCTTCTTTTTCAATCATTTCCATGGATTTGTGAAGTTGTTCACCACATTCGCATCTTAAAGAACCAAAAATATCCCCTGTAGCACATGAAGAGTGCACTCTTACCAAAATAGGTTCGTCTTCTGCCCACTTACCTTTTATTAATGCGATGTGTTCCTGTCCATTTGATATTTGACGAAATGGAATAAGATGAAAATCTCCGTATTGTGTCGGAAGGTGTGCTTTTACTCCTTTTTCTATAATGGATTCTTTTTTTATACGGTAAGCAATTAAGTCTTTAATTGTAATTATTTTAATGCCAAATTTTTTTGCGACAATTTGTAAATCGGGCATACGAGCCATCGTGCCATTTTCATTCATTATTTCAATAAGAGCTGCAGCAGGGTATAATCCCGATAAACGAGCTAAATCTATTGCCGCTTCGGTATGTCCGGCTCTTCTTAAAACTCCCTTTGATTTAGCATATAAAGGATTGATGTGCCCGGGTCTTCCAAAAGTTGCAGCCGTAGAAAGAGGGTTAGCTAAGGCAAGGATGGTTGCTGCACGATCGGCAGCAGAAACTCCGGTAGAACAGCCTTCGATTTTGTCTATGGTAATTGTAAAAGGGGTACCCAAGATAGAGGTGTTGACATTTACTTGCTTATCCAATTCCAATTCCTTGCAACGTTCCTCCGTAATAGGAGCACAAAGCACACCTCGACCATGAGTTAGCATAAAATTTATTTTCTCAGGTGTGACTTTTTCTGCAGCTATTATGAAATCGCCCTCATTCTCCCTGTCCTCATCATCCACTACAATCAGAAATTTTCCCTCTTTGAAATCCTCAATAGCTTCTTCAATTGTATTTAAGTTGTACATATTTACTTGTTTTTGTTTTTCTTGGGAAATAAAAAATCTTTTTTGAAGATTTTTTGGAAAGTCTTTATATAAACGTCTGTCGACATAATAACAGAATCTGTTACAGCTTTGTAAGTAAGGAAAACTCCGAGAGGAAGCAATACCATCGAACTTAACCACATACCTAAACCTACCGGCCAAACGCCTTCGCGAGCCATTTTATAACCTGTATTTTCAAAAATATAATAAATTATAAACAGTATGGTGGAAATTACAACCGGTAAACCCATTCCTCCTTTACGTATAATAGCACCCAATGGAGCTCCTATAAAAAAGAATATTATACAGGCAAATGAAAGTGTGAACTTTTTATACCATTCAATGCCGTGTCTGCGTATTTCAAATTCTTGTGCATCTACAATTGATTCATTAAATGATAAATCATTTTTTATAATATTGGCACGATTAAGTGCGATGTTAGTAGTTTGTTGCATTTCAGGTTGTTTTAGGGAGTAAAACTTTGAGTCTATATTGAAATCAGCAACCTTTACGGAATCATTAATGGAAAATGCAGGTCCAGAACCATTATAAGAATTGAAATATTTTACTCTCAAGAAATCGCTACTATATTTCATCTTTTGATTGTTCATTTTAATTGTAAGCGAGTCTATACTTTCTTGCAATTCAGCAGCATTTTTACTTACATATTGATTCTTTAAAAAATCCGAACTAAGTAAATTGAAATTTGCATTGAAATCAATCAATATTTCTTTTTGTCTGAAAGTTTCTCTGCGGTAGGGTATTACTCTTTTATTTCCGGCATCTGTATTGGCTGATTTAGTTTTCAAGTTTTCAAAAGTTTCTCCTTGGTATAGTGTCAACAACAAAAAGTTTTTATCCTCAGAAAAACGAATTTTTCCTGAATCTGCTGCAATAATGCTTGTGTTTGAAAAACCATTTGAAAAGTCATATATGACAATTCCCTTAAGCAAATTGTGTTTTTGATCTTTTTTTTGTACGTATATATTTCTACCAGGTATTTGATTGTAAAAGGCTCCTTCTGGAATATCCAATTCAGGTGTTTTTTCCCGAATAGAGAACATTAAAGTCCACATTTTAACTTGCGTCTTAGGTAAAATATTGTTGGAAAAATAAAATCCGGCAATTGATATGCAGGTAACTAAAATGATAAGAGGTCGCATAATTTTCCATAAGGAGATTCCTGCCGCTTTCATCGATAATAATTCCAATCTTTCGCCAAGATTTCCAAATGTTATTAACGACCCTAATAGGATTGACAAAGGCAATGCCAGTGGAATAAGAGTTAATGAAGCATAAAATAACAGTTTTGCAAAAACAATTGTTTCTATGCCTTTACCAACAAGTGCATCTACATATTGAAAAAGAAATTGAAGTAGTAGAACAAATAAACTTCCGCCGAAAGTGAGAGAAAAAACGCGAAGGAAGTTTTTTATTATGTATGAGTGTATTTTTTTTATTTTAAGCATGGAAAGAAAAGGCGTTAATTTTGCTGTCAAGTTTTATTTGTAAAAAAAGGATGTGCAAAATTAACGCAAAAAAATGGATTTTAGCAGATTAGAAGTTAACAAATTGCATTGAAAAGATAAAAGATAAAAGTAAAAAGACTTTTACGTCCCTGTTATTCTCCGTAATACCTCTATTTGGTTGTTCCAAAGGTCTATGAGATCTTCTTTTTCTGTCTCAGAGGCGAAATCTGTAATGATTAATGATATGTCTTGTGTTATATCGTCTTTTTTAAGGTCGAATTGGAAATAAGAGACATCTTCTTCTGACCATTGAAAACGTACACAAAACTTGTAATCATCTATACTAATCAACTTTGCTTCTTGTACGTGTTCTTTCCAACAAAATCTATATGTATTCTTGTCAACAGTAACATCGTCAGCAAACCAAGAACTTAACCCTTCAGGAGAACTTAAATATTTCCATATTTGAACTTGAGAAGTGTTGCTTCGTAAAATATATTCGACAGTAAATTTTTCTTTTCTCATAAAACACTTCGTGTTATGTTGTCAGACTTTTCGCCACAAAAGAGAGTGGAAGAAGGTCTTTAATACTTTTGATGATTAAAATTTCTTTTTTTCCGTACAGGATTATTTCAATGTCCTTATTAAATCGTATTTCAGTTTCGAGTAGTACTTGCCTACAAGAACCGCATGGAGAAATCGCTTCTTCTTTAAAATCTCCATTGTGAAAGGCAGCAATAGCCATACTCGTCGGAGCAATATGTGGAAACTGAGAATTGGCATAAAACATAGCAGTACGCTCAGCACAAATACCAGATGGATAAGCCGCATTTTCTTGGTTCGTGCCTACAATAATTTCGTCGTTTGCAAGCATAATAGCAACACCTACACTAAATTTTGAATAAGGGCAATAGGCGTTTTTCGTAGTATCCTTGGCTTTGTCAACCAACTTTTTTTGCACGCCACTCAACTCATTGTATTGATAAACCTCTATTTTAGTTATAATCTCTAAATTTCTCATGACTAATTTATGTTCCCTGTTTTCACAAATGTAAAAAAAATACCTAAAAAAGCAATTAAATTTCGTCTAATTATTTTGAATTCTTACTTTTGTAAAGTACTCTGTAGAATATATGTAGAGTTCTATTTGATTCTCAGAGGTAGAAGTATTGTAAATAGCATTGTTTTATATAATTTTTTACACAAATGAAGTTGTTTCGCATTCTTTCAGTTTTGTCTTTCTTCATGTTTGGTATGGGGGTTTTTTCTCAACAATATAAAAATCCTGCCTACGAAGCATATGTAAATCGATTTAGTAATATTGCCGTCCAAAAGATGGAGCAATATGGTATTCCGGCAAGTATAACTCTAGCCCAAGGTATTTTAGAATCGGGAGTTGGACAAGGTCGTTTAGCAAAGCAAGCGAACAATCATTTTGGAATAAAGTGTCATGATTGGACAGGTGAATATGTTATTCAGAATGATGATGAGGAAAATGAATGTTTTAGAAAGTATAGTACGCCCGAAGAGTCCTACGAGGACCATTCGGTTTTTTTGCAAACTCGTAGTCGTTATGCTTTTCTGTTTCAGTTGAAAAGTACTGATTACAAAGGTTGGGCGGAGGGTCTTCAAAAGGCTGGTTATGCAACAGATCCAAATTATGCTAATAGGTTGATTAGTTTAATTGAAGAAAATGGATTGACCCAATTTGATAAAAAAAAATATTCGGCTGGTTTGATTTCCAGTAGTTCAAAAGATATTAATAACCAAAGGAGAATTGTAGAGAAAAATATTTATGGATTGCTTTTTGTCACTGCCAATGCCACAGATACTTATAAGTCTATTTCAAAGGAATTTTCTGTTTCTTTTCGTCGTTTGCTTTCTTGGAATGATGTTGACAAAAGTAGACCTCTGAAGCAAGGAGATATTGTATATCTGCAAGCAAAGAAAACAAAATTAAAAGAATATAGTTCTCTACATTATGTAGAAGCAGGAGAGTCTATGCACTCTATTTCTCAAAAATATGGTCTTAAGTTGCGTTCTCTTTATGACCTCAATGATATGGAGTATGATGAGAAGCCTCATGTTGGTCAGAAATTATATTTAAGGTAATTTTAATGCTTCTTTTTAGAAATGATATGGACACAAACAAGCGACTGATGTATCATTCGCTCGTCTTTCCTCTATTTTTTTTATTTTGTTTTTGGTTTGTTTTTCTTATTGAGAAAATATTCGGGTATGACTTCCATACATTGGGTATATACCCACTTACCACAAAAGGATTAATAGGTATCCTTACTATGCCACTTATTCATGTTGACGTAATTCATATTTTAGTAAATTCCATTTCTTTTTTTCTATTGTCGGTTTTGCTATTCTCAAATTATAGAAAAATAGCGTTGCCTGTATTTACATTGATTTGGATAATATCCGGAATCCTTTTATGGTTCATCGGCAGACCAAATTGGCATATAGGAGCAAGTGCTGTTATTTATGGAATGGCTTTCT
>DAIMYQ010000010.1:51774-53009 GCA_036734385.1 Paludibacteraceae bacterium
GGCAGACCAAATTGGCATATAGGAGCAAGTGCTGTTATTTATGGAATGGCTTTCTTTTTATTTTTTAGTGGCTTCTTTCGAATGGATAAAGCATTAATAGCAACATCTTTAGTCGTTACATTTTTATATGGAGGTATGATTTGGTACATGACTCCTCTCACTCCTGACAAAACAATATCTTGGGAAGGCCACCTCTCCGGAGCAATTTCGGGATTTTTATTGTCAATATACTATAAGATAATAGAACCTAAGCAAGACATAGAGGAAACAGAAGAAGAAAAGGATGTAGATTTCGATTGGCAAGCATCGGAAAAGAATGAAAAAGATTCGGGTGATGATGTTATAACAAATAATTAATTAACTTTGCGGTTGGTGATTTTTGACCAAAACATCAAACTATAAAACTAAAAATTTATTATGGATTCAGAAAATGAAAAGAGAGAATTAGATTTACTTGATCTGTTCAGAATGTTTTTTAATTGGTTAGGTTTTTGTATTAAGTCCTTCTTTAAAGGATTGTTGTGGATATTAAAATTTTCCTTTAAAAATTGGAAGATTATTTTTGCGTCAGTATTAATAGGGTGTGGTATTTCCTTTTATTTTTCCCAAAGTGCAAAAAGTGTTTATGAGGGCACAATTATATTGCAAAATAATGTCGCAAAAAGTGCAGATGTGGCATTGGCAGTTAAAGCATTGAATACAAAAATTAATCCTGACGATTATAATGCTCTATTGTCGAAAATATTAGAAATTAAGAGAAATGTAGGTAAAGATATCGTTAGTATAAAACCTTATTTTATCTATTCGTCAGATGATGAAAAATTATACAATGTTATTGATTTCTATGGAAAGTATACTGATAAAAAGCCGGTTTCCGATAGACTATGTATTTCAGTTAAAACAAGAAATAAAAGGACGTTTCCTATTTTGAGAAACGCATTGGTGAAGTATCTCTCTAAAAATGATTACTTTCAGCAATTGAATGGATCTCGCATTGAACAGTTGAAAATGCAAAAGAAAACAATGGAAAAGGAATTGTTAGCTATCGATAGTCTGGAGAGATTAGAGTATTTTCAAGCTAATAAAAAGATTAATAGTATTCAAATGGAAGGGGGGCTGCTTGTAGGAGATAATAAAACTCAGTTGTATCATGAAAATATTCTTGCTTTGACGGATCAAATCGAAAAGGTAAAAAGTGACTTGATAATTAAACAAGGAGTGTTTACTGTAGTGTC
>DAIMYQ010000011.1:0-37088 GCA_036734385.1 Paludibacteraceae bacterium
GTATTGGAAGCAGAAACTCTTCCTCCCATTTCCATGCTGGGAGTTATTGTGACCGGATCATCTTGAGATATTGCTCCTGAATAAGATTCGCTTGGTAAGGTGGCTCCGAAAGAAACATACATATTGAAAACTAAAATAGAGATTATGAGTACGATTTTTTTCATTGTCAACTGTTTTTTTGAATCGCCATCTCGACATAAAATGTTGCCAAAATGCAAAATACGTCAAAATACACGGTGCAAATTTACACCTTTTCTTTAAAAATCAAAAAATATAAAAATAAAAAACACATATATTTAAAATAAAACCTAATTATGAATACAAAATGTAATGTCTTTAGTCTTATATTGCTTTGCTAAGATTCACAAAGACGATATTTCTTCTCTTTTTATGGCTTGTCGTTCTTTTCTTCTCAAATAATAAATGATGCCATATTCCCTTGAAAGTCTTTGCATTTCTTCTACTCCAAAAGGGGAAAAGCTTTTCTCAATTTGATTCCAAAGGTCAAGTATAATGGCATCCGCTTTGTCCCTCATAATCTGTAAACTTTCAAGAAAGCGTTGTCCATTTTTCTGAGCTATTTTTTTTGATTGATATGCTTCCTTAAAAAGATCGTAGTGAACAGAAACTTTTGCTATTGCCGGATTGTAAATGGGAGCACCTCCTCCTCTTGTTCGTTCTGATTCTCCCTCAATAATATTTTTTCCCCATTCTATCAGAAGCATTTCTGTGCTTAAATCAGGAATAGAATTGTTATCGGGTAATAATTTGTATAAGAGCTTTTTTTCTGGTTTTATCTCATTTCTTATACAAGCTAGGTTTAATACTTGAATGAAGTGAGAAATGTACATACGGGCATTTTTCACTAGATTTTGGTATTTCTTACTTTTGCTTGTCTGAGATAGAATGGCTTGTTTATATTCAGATAGGGCGTTTTCAAAGAGAGGTATAAAATTTTGAACTTCATTTAAAGTCTTATTACTAAAAGGTAAACCCAACCCATCCTTTATACTTTTTTGCTCACAAATGGCACGCAAAGCCCTCATTCTTGCTGAGTCTGTATTTGGGAGTCTTCTATATGGCATAGATTTTAAAGTTTAGATATAAAAAACAACATAAAGATACTGTATAATTCTTCAAAATCAAAATTTATTCGAGTTAATTGAAAAATATTATTTGTTCCTATCCATTAGAAATTCTGCGACGCTCTGTAGAAGCGTTGTTTTTCGACCTGATATTTCCATTTCTTTCAAGTTAGATATGGCTTTTTGTTTGTATTCTGTCATTATTTTTTTACAATCTATATCGACTTTGAGGTCTGAATAAAGCTTGGTTATGACTTTTATTTTCTCGGAATTTTTTTCAGGGGAGTTTATATTTAACCATTTTTCAAGTTCTTCTTTTTCTTGTTCATTTGCTTTATTGATGGCACGAATCATTAAAAAAGTTTTTTTATTGCAAGTAATATCTCCTCCTATAGTTTTGCCAAAATCTTTAGGGTTGCCATATACATCAAGCAGGTCATCTTTTAACTGAAAGGCTATCCCAATATTTATTCCAAAGTCATACAAGCAATTGGCTTCATGTTGGTTAGCACCACCAATTATAGCACCAATTTTTAGACTTGCACCTAGTAAGACTGCTGTTTTGAGGCGGATCATGTTTAAGTACATTTCCTCAGTTACAAGGTTTTGTGTTTCAAAATCCATATCAAACTGTTGACCTTCACATACCTCTATCGCAGTTTTCGAAAATACCTCAAGAATTTTGCTTAATTTTTTTTCAGGACAAGTTGAAATATACTGGTATGCCTTTATCAACATGGCGTCTCCGGATAAAATTGCCACGTTTTCATCCCATTTTTTATGAACTGTCGGTTTTCCCCTGCGAGCGTCTGCTTTGTCCATAATATCATCATGCAGGAGAGTGAAATTATGGAAAATTTCAATTCCGATAGCGGGTTTGATAGCCGGAGTAATATCCTCAGAGAATATGTTGCAAGCCATAAGTGTAAGAGACGGTCTCAAGTGTTTTCCTCCCATTGAGAGGATGTAATCAATGGGATGATAAAGTTTTTCAGGCTTTATACTCCAATCAATTTTTGATAGCTCTTGTGTGATGATTTGGTGGATTTCCCCCTGCGTTTTCATGTTATTTAAGCAATTTCGTTTTCTATGATGTCAGTCATAACTTCTTGTATGTCGATGTTTGCTGCCTTTACTTGCTGAGGAATGAAGCTTGTAGGAGTCATCCCCGGTGTGGTGTTTACTTCAAGCAAGTTGATTGTTTCATTTTCTGAAATGATATAGTCAGCTCGAATAATGCCTTTGCATCCCAATATTTGATAAATATTAGCCGTTGTTTGTTGTATTTTTTCTGTGATTTCTTTAGAGATACGAGCCGGAGTGATTTCTTTTACTTGTCCATTGTATTTTGCATCAAAATCGAAAAAATCATTTTCGCTAACGACTTCGGTAATAGGGAATACCGTTGTTTTTTCTTTTGTTTTGTACATTCCGCAGGTAACTTCGGTTCCTTTTAAAAAGGATTCAATAATAACTTCTTCTCCTTCGTCGAATGCTTTTTTGATGGCTGGTTGTATTTCTTTTTCTTCTTTTACCTTGGTAACGCCAAAACTGCTACCGCCGACATTTGATTTTATAAAGCAAGGGAATCCTATTGTACTTATTACATCTTGATTTGAGATAGTCTCGCTTTTGCGTAATAAAATTGATTTAGCGACGTTTATTCCAAATCCTTTTAAATATTGGTTACAAGTATATTTGTTGAATGTAATGGCTGCCGCAAGTACTCCACAACAAGAATAAGGAAGTCCGATAAGGTCGAAATATCCTTGCAAAATTCCGTTTTCACCGGGAGTTCCATGTATGGTTATGTAGGCAAAGTCGAAGGTTGTTTTTTTCGCATTTAATGTAAAAGAAAAGTCATTTTTATCAATAGTCACTTTTGTTTTTTCGTCAACTATTACGTTCCATTCTTTGCCGACAAGGGTAACAATGTATAAGTTATAACGGTTTTTGTCCATGAAAGAGTAAAGTCCGTTTGCACTTTTTAGTGAAACGACAACTTCGGAAGAATTGCCTCCCGCAACAATAGCAATGTTTTTTTTCATTTTAAGAGATAAAATAAATTTATGTATATTTGAAGTAGGATAATCGTTTTAGTGTCCTACAAGTATGTCTTCTTGCTAAGAATGAACCAGTTGCAAAGATAGTGGGTTTTTTCTTATTAACTTATTATTATTTGCCACAAAAGTTTGAAAAAACCCTACAGACGGGGCGTATTTGCAACTTAAAAAATTTCGCTTTGTAGATATTTTTGTATAAATTTGTCTGCTTATTTAAAGAAATAGAAAAATTAAAACATATGAGTGAAGAAGAAAAAGTAGTTAATGGTGGGTATGAAGCTAGTAGTATTACCGTTCTTGAAGGTTTAGAGGCTGTCCGTATGCGTCCTGCGATGTATATTGGCGATATAGGGGTTCGAGGCTTACACCATCTTGTTTACGAAGTAGTCGATAATTCAATAGATGAGGCATTAGCAGGTTATTGTAAAAATATTGAGGTCATTATCAATGAAGACAACTCGATTGTTGTAAAAGATGATGGTCGTGGTATTCCTGTTGATATACACAAAAAAGAAGGGAGGTCTGCCCTTGAGGTCGTTATGACAGTGTTGCATGCCGGAGGTAAATTTGATAAAGATAGTTATAAGGTTTCCGGAGGGTTACACGGAGTTGGCGTTTCCTGCGTAAATGCCCTTTCTTCTTTGTTAACGGCAGAGGTGCACCGAAACGGAAAATCTTATTTGCAAGAATATGCTTTTGGAAAACCATTGGCTCCGATTAAAGAAATAGGAACATCTACTCATACAGGAACGATTATCTCTTTTAAGCCCGATGCTACTATTTTTACTGCAACCGAGTATAAATACGATATTTTAGCGAGTCGTTTGCGTGAGTTGGCATATTTGAATGCCGGTATTAAACTTGTCTTGATAGATAAGCGGGAAACAGAGGAAGATGGTGAATATAAAAAAGATGTTTTTTATTCAATCGAAGGTTTACGTGAGTTTGTATTGTTTGTGGATGAGGCTCGTGAAAAATTAATTGAAGATGTCATTCATATTTCTACGGATAAATTTAATACTCCGGTTGAAATTGCTATGATATACAATACTTCTTATAACGAAAATATTCATTCTTATGTTAACAATATCAATACGATAGAAGGAGGGACACACCTTGCCGGATTTCGTAGAGGATTGACGAGAACATTAAAAAAATATGCGGATGATAATCATTTGCTCGAAAAACTTGAAAAGAATAAAATAGAGATAGACGGGAATGACTTTAGAGAAGGTCTTACCGCTGTGATATCTATAAAAGTAGCAGAGCCACAATTTGAAGGACAAACCAAGACTAAACTGGGAAACAATGAGGTAATGGGATCTGTTGATATGGCTGTTAGCGAAGCTTTGGGAAATTATTTGGAAGAACATCCTAAAGAAGCCAGAATTATTGTTGACAAGGTTATTTTGGCAGCAACGGCTCGTCATGCAGCACGTAAAGCACGTGATTTGGTGCAACGCAAATCTCCTTTATCCGGTGCGGGTTTGCCCGGTAAATTGGCAGACTGTTCTGATAAAGACCCTGCAAAATGCGAGTTGTTTCTCGTCGAAGGGGACTCAGCAGGTGGTACAGCAAAACAAGGTCGTGACAGGAGTACGCAGGCGATTCTTCCTTTGCGTGGTAAGATTTTGAATGTGGAAAAAGCCATGCAACACAAGGCTTTTGAAAGTGAAGAAATTCGTAATATTTATACAGCTTTGGGTGTAACTATTGGTACGCAAGATGATAGCAAGGCCTTGAATATGGATAAACTTCGTTATCACAAAGTAATTATCATGACAGATGCTGACGTTGATGGTAGCCACATTGCTACCTTAATTCTTACTTTCTTTTTCCGTTACATGAAAGAATTGATAGAAAACGGATATGTATATATTGCAACTCCTCCCTTGTATCTTTGTAGAAAAGGAAAAGTAGAAGAATATTGCTGGGACGAGCAGCAACGGTTGGCTTTTATTGAGAAATATGGCAATGGAACGGAAGGGGGTATCCATGTTCAACGATACAAAGGTTTGGGAGAAATGAATGCCGAACAGCTCAAGTTGACTACCATGGATGCGACCAATCGTACGTTACGTCAAGTAACAATTGAAAATGCCGCTGATGCTGATCATATTTTCTCCATGTTAATGGGGGATGATGTAGCTCCTCGCCGTGAGTTTATTGAGAAAAATGCCACATATGCCCGTATTGACGCATAATAACGAATAAAAAAGATTAATGAATATTTGTCTTTTTTCATCATCTTCGGAAAATATATCATCTTTGTACCAACAAGATGCTCGTCAGTTAGGCGAGTATATTGGTTCTAATGGTTATACGCTTGTTTATGGAGGAGCAAATGTTGGTTTAATGGAGGTTTGTGCGGAAGCCACACACGTTGCCGGAGGATTGCTTCTTGGCATTATTCCTGATTTTGTTAAAGAGAAAAATTTGGTTAGTCAGTACATTGATGAGGTTTTTTTTGTCGGCAATCTTGCGGAAAGAAAAGAAATGATGATGGAATATGCTGATATTTTTGTTGTATTACCCGGCGGATTTGGGACATTTGATGAGGTTTTCGAAGTATTGTCAAGTGCCCAAATAGGTACTCATGATAAGAAAGTCGTTTTTTTGAATAGCAATGGGTTTTACAATGATCTTTTACGACAGTTGGAAAAATGTTTTGTGGAAAAATTCATTGATGTTACGTATAAAAGACAATATCTTATAGCAAATACAGTTGAAGAATGTATCTCTTTGATAGAGAAAGAAAATAAAAAATGATGCTTTGTAATCCTACAAAAGAAATAAATATAGCAGAGAAGTTTTCAATAGGAGGCAAGAGGCGTTTTGTGTTTATAGGAGGTCCATGTGCCATCGAGAGTGAACAAATGTCTTATGAAGTGGCAGAGGAACTTAAAAAGATTTGTTCGGATTTGGACATTGATTTTGTTTTTAAATCATCTTTTGATAAGGCGAACCGTTCTTCCATATTTTCTCCTCGAGGGGTTGGTTTGGAAAAAGGTTTAGAAATCCTTGAATCGGTAAAAAGTCGTTACAATATACCTGTCATTACAGATGTTCATGAATCTTGGCAATGTAAACAAGTTGGTCAAGTTGTTGATATTATTCAAATACCCGCTTTTCTAGTTCGACAAACGGATTTACTAGTAGCTGCAGCTGCTACAGGCAAAGTTGTTAATGTAAAGAAAGCCCAGTTTATGGCTCCTTGGGACATGAAGAATGTTGTTAAAAAATTACAGGAGGCCGGAAACACGCAAATTCTACTCACCGAAAGAGGCTCTTCTTTTGGGTATAACAATTTGGTTGTTGATATGACAGCACTTCTTGAAATGCGAACATTTGGTTATCCCATTGTTTTTGATGCTACTCATTCTGTACAAAAACCCGGAGGCGAGGGCTCTTCTACCGGAGGAAACAGATCCTTTGTTCCGCCCCTCATGAGAGCTGCTTTGGCTATTGGGGTTGATGCGATTTTTGCAGAGGTACATCCGAATCCGGACAAGGCTTTTTCCGATGCTCCAAATCAATTAAGATTGGATTCTATGAGGGATATTTTGAAAGTGGCCATTCAAATTGATGATATAATCAAGCAATAGGATTCTTTTATAAAAGGGAATAAAATTTTATATATGGATTTTGCAAAAAGAAGTCAAGAGGTTTTTAAACAAGAATTAACCGAACTTGAAAAAGTAAGTAGACGAATTGGCAATGAAATGAATGATGTTGTCGATCTTATTTATTCTTGTTCTGGTAAGGTTGTCGTTACGGGGATAGGTAAGACTGGTATTATTGGACACAAAATTGCGTCATCTCTTGCTTCTACAGGAACTCCTTCTTTTTTTATGAATGCGGCTGAGGCGATGCACGGTGATTTAGGAATGATAAGCAAATCGGATGTTGTTATCGTTTTATCAAACAGCGGTACTTCTCAAGAAGTTCTTCGTATTGTCGGACCAATCAAACGCATAGGTTGCCCAATTGTTGCTATTACAGGAAATCCCCAATCCACCTTGGCGAAAGAATCTGATTATGTATTAGATGTAGCCGTAGAAAAAGAAGCTTGTCCTTTGGGTTTAGCACCGACTTCCTCTACTACTGCTGCTCTTATTATGGGAGATGCCTTGGTGGTGAGCCTAATAGAACGTCGTAATTTTAAATCTGAAGAATTTGCTTTATATCATCCCGGAGGAGCTTTGGGCAAACGGTTGTTGGTTCGCGTTAGGGATGTTATGCACTCAGATGTACCTCTAGTAAGAGAAGATGCTCCGTTTAAGGATGTTATTTATGAAGTCAGCAATAAACGGTTAGGAATGACTATTGTTTCTAATATGGAAGGAAAACCTGTTGGAATTATTACGGATGGGGATATTCGTCGTGCCATTCAAAATTTCAATGAAGCAACTCATCTTAAGGCAAAAGAATTCATGACGATAGGTTTTAAATCTGTCTTAGAAAGTCAGCGAGTGGAGGATGCTCTTTGCTTAATGGAGAACAATAAAATTACAACGTTAGCTGTGATGAAAGACAAAAATGACACTTCTATCATTGGAATAATTCACATACACGATATTTTTGAATACAAAAAATAATTTTTTGCATGAATTTTATAGAGGAAATTAAAAAGCCTATAGCAAATGCTTTTTCGGAATTTGAGGAGCAGTTTTTGATGGCTCTGCATACCGAAAATCCGTTACTCAAAAAGGTGACGGATTTTGTAGTACAAACGAGAGGAAAGCAAATGCGACCAATATTGGTGATGCTATCGGCTCAGATAAGTGGATCTATAAAACAAGAAACAATATATTCTGCCGTTTCTTTAGAAATATTGCATGCGGCAAGCCTTATCCATGATGATGTGTTAGATGAATCTATGGAAAGAAGGGGTAAGCAATCTATCAATGCGGCATTTCAAAATAAAGTAGCTATTTTAGCGGGAGATTTTTATCTTTCTAAATCTTTACAAAAGGTGGCTCATACCCAAAATATACAAATAATAGAAGTTGTATCTCAACTTGGTGCAATGCTTGCAGAAGGTGAGTTTTTGGAGCTCGCTAATGCTAAACATGTTTATATAGACGAGAAAACATATTTCGAAATTATCAAAGATAAGACAGCAATTTTATTTTCCAGTTGCTCTCAAATTGGAGCATTATCTGTTGGGGCGAGTCCTGAAGTTGTTGAAAAATTACGTCTTTTTGGTGAATATATTGGAAACTGTTTTCAAATAAGAGATGATATTTTTGATTATTTTTCTGCTGAAATAGGAAAACCAACAGGAAGTGATCTTCGAGAAGGCAAATTAACTTTACCACTGATTTTCGCTATTGATAATGCCACGGAAGAAGAAAAGAAACAAGTACTCCGATTAGTGGAAAAAACCTCATTAGAAGAAGAGGAAATTTCGTTTTTACAAGAATTTGCCATCAATAAAGGAGGAATCGAATATGCTGAGACAAAGATGGCTTATTATAAAAATCTTGCGTTAGACCAGATAGCTTCTTTCCCTGCATCTGCCACTAAAAATGCTTTAGTCTATTATGCCGACTATGTTGTTAACAGAGTGTCATAAAAAAACGAACACCGTTTAATGGTGCTCGTTTTTCTCTCTCCGTGAAATAAATATCAAATTAATTTCTAGGATTTGCTTCTTTAACAACTAATGTCCTTCCTTCAAATTCAGCACCATTAAGTTCTTCAATAGCACGTTTAGCTTCACTGTCATTCGACATTTCAGCAAAAGCAAAACCTTTTGATTTTCCAGTTTCTCTGTCTTTAACAAGTTTAACAGATTCTAAGGTACCATATTCTTCCAAGATACCTTTTAGGTCATTTTCTCGAACTCTGTAGTTCAAATTTCCAATGTAAATGTTCATAAAAATTGATTAAAAAATAAATAAATGTTTCCGCAAATTCTCAATGTGAGAATCTACCACTGCAAAGGAAAGCATAATATTTTAATAAAATACAATTTTTAAAAAAAAGATTGATTTCTTACTTGAAAAATCGTCAAGATTGTTACAAAAATAGCTTTTTATTTGATAATAAGGTAAGTATGGAATAAAAATGCTGTATTATTGTTGTAATACTTCCATCCTATTTGCGTCCAAACGAATGAACGTAAATAAAAGAAGAGTGAAACTCCACAAGGAAGAACCTCCGTAACTGAAAAAAACTAAAGGAATACCAATAACCGGAGCCAACCCAATAACCATCCCAATATTTACAGTAAAATGGAAGAATATTATTCCGGCAACTGAATAACCATAGATTCGACTGAAAGAGGAACGCTGTCGTTCTGCTAAAATAAGTATTCGGATGAGCAGTGCCATATATAAAATGATTACGACACTTGTGCCAACAAAACCTTCTTCTTCTCCTATTGTACAGAAAATAAAGTCTGTATCTTGTTCAGGAACATAATTGAGTTTCGTTTGTGTTCCATTTAAGAAACCTTTTCCCATAAATCCTCCTGATCCGATGCTTATTTTTGACTGGCGGACATTGTATCCCGCACCTTGAGGGTCATCTTCTATTCCTAAAACGACCTTAATTCTTATTTGTTGGTGAGGTTCAAGTACATTATTGAAGAAATAATCGGCGCCAACACATAACCCAATTGTTCCTACAATGAATAGGGTAAAGAGAAAGTATTGTTTTTTCTTCTTGTAAAACCCCCAAAATATCAAATATATAATGCTAAAAATGATACTTATATAAGCAGTGACTGTGTAGCTAAGGAAAGTAATTTCAAAATAATGCAATAAACTGGAAATAGCGTATATCCCCATGTTTATAAGCAAAAATTTTCTTATTACACTCCTGTCATTTAAATAAAATTTTATCATAAGAGCTACTGTGATAACAGCTAGGATGAAAACGATTACTAATCCCCACGACTCTTCAGAGGGTATGTTGTCAGGAGTTGGTAGATTGTTGTATCGCAGAAATAGCACAAAAAATAAGGCTAATAAAAATGCTAATAATAAGAAGATTCCGTTCATTCCTTCGCGGAAAAGAACAAACAAAAAGGATGCAAAAACTAGTGCAGAACCCGTTTCTTGTTGGGCAATAATAATTAAAAAGGGTAATCCGATAATAGTCGCAATAATCGCAATATTACGAGGTTTCATGAGAGAGAACTGATAGGAACTCATAAATTTTGCAAGACACAGAGCTGTTGCATATTTTGCAAATTCTGCCGGTTGAACGCTTATGGATCCAATTTTTAGCCAAGAACGGGATCCTTTTATTTCAGGAGCTAGAAAGATGGTTGCAATGAGCAAAAGAATAACTAGGAAATAGATTAGGTATGCCAAATTGTTATATAACTTGCTGTCTATTAATAAAACGGACAGTGCGATAGCTCCAGCCATCCCTATCCATATTAATTGTGCTCCATGTCTGGCTTGGAAATTAAAAATTTCCGGATTTTCGTAATCATAGCAGGCTGCATAGATTGTTATCCATCCGAATGCCACCATTACAACATATATGGCAATGGTAAACCAATCAAGAGATTTTATCAAACTGACTTTGCGAGGCATATTGTAATTTCTTTATAGTAGAGATATTGTAATTAGTACAGTCGAGTTTCAAGCATTTTCTTATTCAAGTACTTACGTTGCATCTTAGTTGTATCTATTGTTCCTGTTAAATATTTTTCTATCATCAAACTGGCAATAGGAACTGCCCACGTGGCACCGAACCCTGCATTTTCTACGTAAACGGCAATCGCTATTTTGGGATTATTTTTTGGTGCAAAAGCAATAAAAATAGAGTGATCTTTTCCATGTGGATTTTGTGCTGTTCCCGTTTTGCCACAAATATCAATGCTATCTATCCTTCCTATTTGAGCGGTACCACTATTTACTGCTGCCAACATACCATCTATAACAGGGTCAAAGTATTTTTTGTTAATTTTGGATTGATGACGGGTACGGAAACGAGTGTCTATTTGTCCTCCCTTAATTTCTTTTATGATGTGAGGTGTGTAAAAATATCCCCGATTCGCGATACAAGCAGCCAGATTTGCTGTTTGTATAGGGGTTGCAAGAACCTCTCCTTGACCGATGGCAATTGAAATGATCGTAGACGATTTCCAATGATTTTTGCCATAAATCTTATCATAACGAGAACTTTTCAAAATAAGTCCTCCCTTTTCATTTGGAAAATCGACATTTAATTTGCTTCCAAAACCTAAAGAAACGACATCATTTCTCCAAACATTATAGGCTTCACCGGAACTGGCATATTTCGGATTATCAATCATTCCCTTCAATCCATAGCAGTAGTACGCATTACAAGAATTTTGTATTGAGCCTCGTAAATCTAAAGGAGAAGGGTGAGGGTGACAAGCTAGTTTGCTTCGTCCATAATAATAGCCTCTATTGCAAGGAAATTGAGTGTTCTCATTAATGATGCCTTCTTGTTGAAACACAAGAGCATTCACAAGCTTAAAAGTTGATCCCGGAGGATATTGAGCCATCAATGGTCTGTCAAATAGGGGTTTGGTTGAATCTTTTTGCAAAGCGAGGTAGTTTTCTCCTCGTTTTCTTCCTACCAATAACCCGGGGTCAAAGGACGGACTTGATACGAGAGCCAAGATTTCCCCTGTAGAGGGTTCAATAGCAACAATACTACCGAGTTTCCCATTCATTAATTTTTCGCCATATTCTTGTAGATTCATATCCAAAGACATGACAAGGTCTTTTCCTGCTTTGGGTAAAATATCCTTTGCTCCATTCTGATATTTTCCTTTAATTCTTCCATGTACGTCGCGAAGCAATATTTCTACTCCCTTTTCTCCTCTCAGGTATTCTTCGTATTCTTTTTCAATTCCTGATTGACCTTTATAGTCTCCTTTGTTGTAATATGAGTCTGCTTCTATTTGTCTTCTGTTGACCTCTCCAACAGAGCCAATTGCATGTGCTCCATAAGGTATTGTATAGTTTCTTAGAACTTTTTGTTGTACAAAGACTCCTTGAAATCGGAATAATTTTTCCTGTAGTCTTCCGTATTCGGAAACAGACAATTGAGACATGAATATTTGAGGGGTATAGCGAGAATAACCATAATTTTTTTTCGTATCTTTTATTTCTTCTATGCGTTGGTTAAAATATTCTTTTGTTATACCTAAAATGTTGCAGAATGAAATCGTATCAAAGTTTTTCATTTCTCGCATAATCAGCATTAGGTCATAAACAGGTTGATTGGATACCATCAATTTATTGTTTCTATCGTAAATCAGTCCTCTAGAAGGGTAGATTGTCTTTTTTAGAAAAGCATTGCTCTCTGCGTTTTCTTTGTAGCTTGAATCCAAAACTTGAATGTAAAAAAGTCGAACAACGAAAATAAAAGCCACGGATAGCATGATAAGAATGATGACTTGTTGTCTGTTTTTTAGTTCTTGTTTTTTTATGCTGTCTTTCATTTTGTTTTAATCAATTCGAAACCAAGAATAAGTAAAAGAGTAACGATGGAGTTATATAGAACACGTAAAAGAATTAGCCAAAAATTATCGAAAGATAGGGCTTCGAGAAAGAACAGACAAAAATGGTGAAGAAAAATTATTCCCAAGGCATATTTGATGTAGTTTGCAAATCCAAAAGATTTGATAGAAGGAATAATCAACTCGAAATCGTTGCGTAAGAAAAGTGCATTAATCCAGTAATTACGTAAGAAGGCAATTAGAACACACGAAAAACTATGAATTCCCATAGTGTTGCTGAAAACATCTATTGTTAGTCCTAATAGGAATGCTATTATTATGGCACTATTCCTATTCATGGCAACGGGCATTGATAGTATAAACCAAATGTAAACATATGGATTTATAAAACCTAAAAAGTCAATGTTGTTCAGGAAAAGCACTTGTAATGCAACAAGTAGTATAAAAAGCATCGCATTTTTTAAAAGTGATTCTATCATGGATTCAATGATTTTTCAATTTCTGTTAGTTCTTTTTTGTTTTCAAAATAAACAACATTTACGTATGATAAATTTTGAAAATTTACGGCAAGCTTAACTTTTATATTGTAAAAACTGTTTGATTCAGAAGTGTCAAAATTCTTTATTGTTCCTACCAAAATACCTTCAGGGAAAATCGCTGAGAAACCGCTTGTTCGGATAGCTTCATTTTTGAAAATTTTAACGTGGTGAGGAATTTCCTCAAGTGACCCGTAAGAAGGGCTTTTACCTTCCCACACTAAAGAACCAAAATATTTACTTGAATCAAGTCTACAACTAATTTTCGCTCGTGGATTGAGGATAGGAATAACCACAGAAAAATTTTTCGAAACAGTAGATACTATGCCCACAACTCCCTTCGCATTTATAACACCCATGTCAGGCTTAATGCCTGAGAGTGAGCCTCTGTTGAGGGTGATGTAATTTTGTTGCTTATTTACAGAGCTATTAATAACTTTAGCCTCAATGTATTTAAATTGACTGTTCGCACTGGTACTATCCGTTTTTATAGCATTTGGCTTTAGGTCTGCTAATTTCTTTAGTAAGTAGCTGTTTTTGTTTTTAAGAGCATTGTTTTCTCTTGATAAAAGAGCATTTTCTCTGTTTAAATCAAAATATGCAGTTGCCTCGTTTACTGTTTCATAAATATTGCCAATAACAACATTGGCAGAACTTAAAAAGACTGATTGGTGATAATTATTATGCGATACAATCAAAGAAATGGAAACTATTTCTAACAATAGAAACAGAAGGAATGAACTTGATTTTATAAGAAAACGCAAAAGATTTTCCATACTAAAAAAGCTTTGTTAAGTTAGGGAAAAGATTTTTCGTAAAACGATTATTTAAACCGCGATAAAATAAATTGTCAGCAAAAGGAGCTTCTTCTGCTGACAATTTTATTTTCAATTCCCTTCGAGAAATAATAATCTATTTATTATCTCATTAAGAAAGAATAATTATCAACATTTTTAAGAGCAATACCTGTTCCCCTTGCTACGGCACGAAGTGGATCATCTGCAATGTGGAAAGGAATGTTTATTTTGTCAGCCAAACGTTTGTCCAAGCCTTTTAGTAAGGCCCCACCACCAGCTAAATAGATACCATTACGAACAATATCAGCATATAATTCGGGAGGTGTTTGTTCTAATGCACTAAGTACAGCTATTTCTATTTTAGAGATGGACTTGTCTAAGCAATGTGCAATTTCTTGGTAAGAAACAGGGACTTCCATTGGCAACGCCGTCATACGGTTCGGTCCACGTACAATGTAATCTTCAGGTGCATTTTCTTCCAAGTCGGTAAGGGCAGCACCTACGTTTATTTTGATTAGTTCTGCGGTTCTTTCCCCCACTTTTATGTTGTGTTGTCTTCCCATATAATCCATAATATCAGCAGTAAGGTCATCTCCTGCAATGCGAATAGAACGGTTACAAACAATGCCTCCAAGAGAAATTACAGCAATTTCGGTAGTTCCTCCACCTATATCGACAATCATGTTTCCTTCGGGAGCTTCTACATCCAATCCGATACCCATAGCGGCAGCCATTGGTTCAAATATCATATAAACTTCTCTTCCTCCGGCATGTTCGGAAGAATCTCTTACTGCACGCAATTCAACTTCGGTACTTCCTGAAGGAATACAGACAACCATCTTTAATGATGGGGAGAAAAATGAGTTTTTGTTACTAATCATTTTTATCATTCCTCTGATCATTATTTCCGCAGCGTAGAAGTCAGCAATTACACCATCTCGTAAAGGACGAATTGTACGAATGTTTTCATGCGTTTTTCCCTGCATTTGTTGTGCTTTTGTACCGATTGCTATGAGCTTATCTGTACGTCCGTCTAAGGCAACTATTGAAGGTTCGTCAAGTACAATTTTACCATTTTGTATGATAATTGTATTGGCCGTACCCAGGTCAATTGCTATTTCTTGAGTAAAAGAGAATAATCCCATGTTATTTTCGTTTTAAATTTTTTTAGTGTTTAAAGTGTCTTGTTCCGGTTGTTACCATTGCAATATTGTTTTCATTGCAATAATCGATAGAAAGTTGATCTTTTATAGACCCTCCTGGTTGTACAACGGCGGTAATGCCGGCTTCAGTTGCAATTTCCACACAATCAGGGAAAGGAAAAAATGCATCGGAAGCCATCACAGCTCCTTGTAGACTCATGTTGAAAGCACCGGCTTTTTCAATAGCTTGACGTAAAGCATCTACTCGAGATGTTTGACCAACACCGCTGGCACAAAGTTGTTTGTTTTTGGCTAGTACAATAGCATTGGATTTCGAGTGTTTCACAATCTTATTCGCAAAAACGAAATCCTCAATCTCTGTTGCAGTCGGTTCCTTTGTTGTAACGGTTTTGAAGTCTTTTTCAGTTTCTATATTTAAGTCTCTATCTTGAACAAGGACTCCATTAAGTAATGAACGAAATTGCGTTTTGTTTATTTTTGAATCTTTTAAAATAAGAATAATTCTGTTTTTCTTTTGAGAGAGAATTTCTAAAGCATCCATGTCATAATCAGGAGCAATGATGACTTCGAAAAATAATTTGTTTATCTCTTCAGCAGTTTCTTTGTCAATAATAGCATTGGTTATAAGAACTCCCCCGAATGCAGAGATAGGATCGCCTGCCAAAGCATCTTTCCAAGCTTGAAGAAGAGTGTTACGAGATGCTAATCCACAAGCATTGTTATGCTTAAGAATTGCAAATGTGATGTCATCAAAATCAGAAATTAAACTTACGGCTGCATCTATATCCAACAAGTTGTTGTATGAAATCTCTTTTCCTTGCAATTGCTCAAACATTTCTTCAAATTTGCCAAAAAAGAACCCTCTTTGGTGAGGATTTTCTCCGTAACGTAAAGGTTTCATGTCGTTTCCGGAATAACGGAAAGCACTGTTCTTTGCTTCGTCAAAATAGTTGAAAATAGCTGAATCATAGTGAGAAGAAACGGCAAAAGCTTCTTTAGCAAAGAACTTACGTTGTTCCAACGTGCTTTTTGCTCCGTTTTCTTCCAGTAAATCAAAAAGGGGAGCATATTGAGCTTGAGAGGCTACGATTATTACGTCAGCAAAATTTTTAGCGGCAGCTCTGATAAGAGAAATACCACCGATATCGATTTTTTCAATAATATCTTCATCGGAAGCTCCTGAAGCTAAAGTTGCTTCGAAAGGGTATAAATCAACAATCACCAAATCAATTTCAGGAATGCCATACTCTTGTATTTGTGTATTATCACCATCTACGTTACGACGAGTAAGTATTCCTCCAAAAATTTTTGGATGTAGCGTTTTTACTCTTCCTCCCAAGATTGATGGATATCCGGTAAGATCTTCGACAGCTTGACAGGAGACTCCTAAAGATTCGATGAATGATTGTGTTCCGCCTGTCGAAATAAATTCCACATTCTCGGCATGTAATTTAAGAATAATTTTATCCAAATTCTCCTTGTTGAAAACTGATACTAAGGCTCTTTTGATTATTTTTTGTTCCATGTATACGGATATTTCATTTTTCCCTGCAAAGCTAACAAAAATAGCTCATTCTTTGATACATAGGAAAGAAATAATTGCAATTTTTTTTAACAGCAACAGAAAATATAAATTCATATTTCAAAGCTGTTAAAAATCGAGTAAAAATCGGAAAACAAGCAATCAAATGACGAAATAGTTATTATTTTTCTTTACGAATTAAGTTTTCAAAGATGTAATTGGAGGAATGTGTTTCGTCTGCGTAATGTTGCTCGGAACTTTCTACTTCCCATTCAGAGAGGTTGATTTCCGGGAAAAAAGTATCTGCCTCAAATGTATTTTGTATTCGGGTTAAGTATAGTTTTTTTGCAAACGGATATGCTTGTTCGTATATAGATGCACCTCCGATGATAAATACCTCTTCATCTGATGAACAATATGCGAATGCCTCATTTAAAGAGTGTACAATATTGCAGTTCGTAATCATAAGACTTTTGTTTCGTGATATAACAATGTTTTTTCTATTTGGCAAGGCTCCTTTGGGAAGTGAATCAAAGGTCTTTTTCCCCATAATAATTGTATGACCGGTAGTGAGTTGTTTGAATCTTTTCATATCATTGGGTAGGCGGCACAGAAGTTGATTGTCTTTACCAATTCCATTTTGTTCGTCGATAGCTACAATTATTGAAATAGTTGTCATAATGATTTTTTGTATATTTTCACTTCTTTTATGTTGCGGAACGTGAGATTGGACGGTACCTTTGTTACGCATTTATAGTATTTGATTTTAAGGTTAACAAATAGGTAGTCAAGCGTGGCTACCTATTGTTTTTTTTAGACGGCAACTGCTCCTGCAATATGTGGATGTGGATTGTAATTAACTAGTTCAAAGTCTGAATATTTAAAATTAAAAAGATCTTTTACATCGGGATTTATTTTCATTGTTGGTAGCGACCTAGGTTCTCGTGCAAGTTGCAATTTAACTTGTTCCAAATGATTGCTGTAAATGTGAGCATCTCCTAAAGTGTGAACAAAATCTCCGGCTTTTAAGTTGGTAACCTGTGCCATCATTTGCAATAAAAGTGCATACGAAGCGATATTAAATGGGACTCCTATAAAAATATCGGCACTTCGTTGGTAGAGTTGCAAACTTAATTTTCCTTCAGCTACATAAAATTGGAAAAAAGCATGACAAGGAGGTAGATTCATATTGGGTAAGTCTGCAACATTCCAAGCACTTACGATAATTCTACGAGAGTTTGGATTTTCCTTTATGGTGTTAACGGCTTCTGTTATTTGATCAATAGAACCACCTTTGTAATCAGGCCAAGAACGCCATTGGTAACCATAAATGTGCCCCAAATCTCCGTTTTTGTCTGCCCATTCGTTCCAAATGCGTACTCCATTTTCTTGTAAATAACGGGCATTTGTATCTCCTTGTAAGAACCAAAGGAGTTCATGAATAATTGATTTTAAATGTAACTTTTTTGTGGTAAGACATGGAAATCCTTCTTCCATGTTAAATCTCATTTGATGACCGAAGATGCTTATTGTTCCTGTTCCTGTACGGTCATCTTTATATGTTCCCTCATCAAGAACGCGTTGCAAAAGGTCAAGATATTGTTTCATAATTCTTTAAATATAAATGAACCTGATTTTAATACATTTTGTATGTCGTTTTCAGTACTTTAAACTCAGTTCTTCGGTTTATCTGGTTAGCAATTTCTTGTTCTTCTTCTTTTAGTGTATTAATAAAATCTTCATCCAGTATTGTATTCACTTTTAGAAATTTATATTGACGAGCCAAGTTCTTGTCTACTGTTACAGGGGTAGATTTGCCATATCCTCTAGGGGTCAATCTTTCTTTTTCTACGCCTGCTTTTAACAAGTAGTTTACTACCGATTGTGCTCTTTGTGTGGACAAAAGATTGTTGGCTTCTTCTGTTCCAACCATATCAGTGTGGGCACCTATTTCGATCGTAATATTTGGGTTATCATTAAGTAATTTTACTAAATCGTCCAATGCAGCGGATGATTCAGAGGTTAATTCAGAAGATCCAAATTTAAAGAATATATTGTTGATTTTTACAGGTCTACTAATAGAAGCAAGTTGGAAATCGAGGGGAAAAGTTTTGTTATTTTCCATCCCTTTGGTTGACACTTCATTTTTACTATTTAAGTATCCGCGACAAGAAGCTAGCAATACATATTTAGTGTTCTTTTTTATGTTTTCTGAGTAAGAGCCATCTTTTTTAACGGTTATTTTTTCGATTGAACCGTCATCACCGACAATTCGAAGGGAGGCATTATTGAGTGGTTCTTCCTTATTGTCTGTTATTTTTCCTTCTATTTTGTATTCTAATTCGGGCAATGAAAAACTCCAAATATGATCATAAAACTTTTTATCTTCGCGGTTGGAGGAAAAAAATCCCTGTTCTTTTTTATCTGAAAAAGTGATGCCAAAGTCATCTCCTGATGAATTGATAGGAGCCATCATATTAGTTACTGTCCATCCATTTTCTCCATTTTTGGTAGCAGAAAAAATATCTAACCCCCCAAAGCCGGGATGTCCATCCGAGGCGAAATAAAGAGTTCCATTTTTACGGAAATAAGGGAACATTTCATTTCCGGCAGTGTTGATAGTTGGTCCTAAATTTTCGGGATATGTCCATGTTCCATTTTCTTTTTTTGTTCTCCAAATATCTTTCCCTCCATAGCCTCCACGTACATCAGAAACAAAATAGAGGTATTCTCCATCATTAGAAAGTGCCGGATGCGATACATTTATAGTAGAATCTTTGAAAATAGCCACGACTTGTGGAACTGTCCATGCTCCACCACTTCGTTTTGACATGAGAATTTGAGTTCCAAGCTTTTTCCCTTTTTCTGTTTTTGTTCTACTAAAATACAGTTCTTGTCCATCGGCAGAAAAGGAGCAAGCTCCTTCATCAAACTCAGTATTGATATCTCCCTCTAAAATAACCGGTTCTTCCCACTTTCCTTGTACATTTTTGCGTGCGGAGAAAATGTTGTTATTATTTTGTCCGGTAATTCTGCTGGGCTTATTTTTTTTCGTCAGACCTCGGGTAGAATTAAAAAATAGCACGTTACCATCCGGTGATGCAAATGCAGGACAAAATTCAGAAGCTTTAGAGGTAAATTCGGTTTCTTTTTTTACCACGTAACGTGTTTTTTCTTTCCAATCCGAAAGAATCAGATTACAAGATTCTGCACCATTTTTTGCTTCTAAGTTGTTTGGTTTTGCCTGTAAATAGGTTTCGTAATATTTCAGTGCCTCAGAGTATTTGCCATTTCTTTGCAATATTTCTGCATATTGGAAATACATGATACTATCCGGATATTTATACCGAATAGCATTTTTGTACGCTAACTCTGCTTTTTTGTCCTGATTGATGATTCGGTATGAGTTTCCTGTTTTATAGGCAACCTCGGCACGTAGTTTTTTATTTTTTTGAGGAACTGACGGATAAATACGTTTATACATATTTCCTGCCGTATAGTATTCTCCTAAATTGAATTTTTTGTCAGCCTTTTTTATTCGAGAGCTGACATTACACGAAGAAAGTATGATTAGAAGAAGAAGTCCGTATATAAAATTTTTATGGTGCATAATGATGGATGTCAGACGGTTGCCAAAGATACTATTTTTTTGTGAATTTGGTTGACTTTTCTATTTTCTACTATGGTAAATGACAAAAAACCTCACCGAATATTGATGAGGTTTTTAGAAATATAATGCGGATAGTTTTGCTTATTCGTTTGATTCGGGAATAATCAATTTATATCCCTTTCCGTGGATATTAATAATTTGTACATTATCATCGTCTTTAAGTAATTTACGAAGTTTAGTGATATACACGTCCATGCTTCTTGCATTGAAATAATTATCATCAATCCAAATAGTTTTCAGTGTATAATTACGTTCCAAAATATCGTTGGCATTGGCACAAAGCAGAGTCAATAATTCAGATTCTTTGGTTGTAAGTTTTGTGCTGTCGTTACCTAAAGAAAGAGTTTGTTTTTGAGAGTCAAAAATGAATTTACCAATTTTGTAAACTATTTTTTCTTTTACTTTTTTGCCTTTAATCCTTCGTAAAATGGCTTCAATACGGAATAATAGTTCTTCCATACTGAAAGGTTTGGTAATATAATCGTCACCACCGATTTTGAAGCCTTCCAAGATATCTTCTTTTAAATTCTTGGCGGTTAAAAATAAGATGGGAACATCTGTATTTATGGCACGAATTTCTTGTGCTAGAGTAAATCCGTCTTTTTTAGGCATCATTACATCAAATACACATACATCGTAGGTGTTTTTCATGAAAGCTTTGTAACCGGCTTCTCCATCAGGAAGCAGATCTGTGTCATAGCCTTTTGCTTGAAGATATTCTCTTAAAAGCATGCCTAAGTTCTCATCATCTTCGCATAGAAGAACTTTTACTTTTTCGTCATTCATAGTTTTATTTTTTTAGTGTTGGGATTGATATTATAAATTTAGTTCCGACATTGATTTCACTTTCTGCATGAATATGTCCTTTATGTTTTTCTACAATTTTTTTTACGTAAGCAAGTCCTAATCCAAATCCTTTTACATTATGAACATTACCCGTCGGTACGCGGTGAAATCTATCGAATATTTTTTTAAGATGTTCTTTTTTTATTCCAATTCCATTGTCTTCCACAGAAATGTAGAGCCATTCTTTTTCATTCCACGTTTTCAGAGTAAGTGTCAAATCCTCATTTGGTTTGCTATATTTTACAGCATTGTCGAGCAAATTAAAAATTACGTTTGTAAAATGCATTTCATCGACAGTAGCCCAACAATCTTCTGCTTGTAGTTCTGTGAAAATTGAACCTCCTTTGCTGGTTACTTTTAATGAAAAATTGTTTGCCACCGATTCAATGAGTTCATTGATGTCGGTATCTTTAAATTTCATGATTGATTTTTCTTTTTCAAGAATGGCGATTTGCAAAACTTTTTCTACTTGAAAACTTAGGCGTTTGGTTTCATCGTAAATTATTTTTGATATGTTTCGTAAAATTTCGGGTGTTTTTACAATTCCTTCATCTTGTAGCATTTGCGATGCTAAGGAAATACTCGAAATAGGAGTTTTGAATTCATGTGTCATATTGTTCATGAAATCGGTTTTTATTTCGCCCAATCTTTTTTGTCGAACAATAAGAATTAATGTGGCAACGAACACCAGAAATAAAATAATGGTAAACAGAATAGAACTGAATGCCATAAATGATACTGATTCTGCCAAGTATTGATTTGCTTCCGGAAAATAAGCCCTTACAAAGTTCATTTTTGGGTTGTAATCATTAGGGAACAGAAGTTGTGAATAGTAAAAGTTGTTGTTTGTTTTTGGAAAATTGGTAGAATGATAGACTTCTTTTCCTGTATAATCAATTAGTGCGATGTAAAAAGGAGTATTTATACCATTGTTTTCAAGCTCTTTTTTTAATTCTTCCTCCATGTGCTTGAAATTAACTCGTTTCTCGATGGGCTTTTCAGTTGATTCTTTGAGCCATCGCATGGCAATATCGTTTAATACTATTTTCTTGCGTGCATAATTTTGCTTCAATCTGTTTTGGAGATTTTCCGAAACTTCCTGTACGGTATTTGTTTTACCTGCTGAAGAAATAGAAATGCGGTGATGTATAGTAGTTGTATTGCTATTTTTGCCATCAGAAATACTAAATATGCTAGAAGTTTCGAGCACCTCTTCTTTGATGAGGCTTTCTTTATTTTGTTTTTCCTCTTTGCTTAAGGCGTCATTAAGATAGGAGAGTGTTTCTTCTTCTTCGAGAGTTCTGCTTAGTTGGTATAAACTGCGTTTAACAGCCTCGTTAAAGTGCTGTTGGCGCATATCCAAAAAAGACCCAAGGTAATTGAGCTGCAAAAACAATAACCCAAAAAATGTTATTGCCATTAATATCGATAATAAAACGATAGAGCGTTTCTTCATATCTCGTTTTTATATAAAAACAAAGATATGATTTTAACATTTGAAATGGTGTTTTCGTTAGTATGATTTAACATTTGACCTCTTTTTGTTTTTCAGAGGGAGCCTTTTAGAATAAAAATGTTAAAATTTCACTGGAGATGTTCATTATCAAGGTTGTAACTTTCTTTCCATTCTCTTTATGTCTTTGAGCTTTCCTTGAAAGATTTCATATTTTCTGTACTCACACTCGATGGAGCCATTTAATAGGGCGTATTTTTTGGTGGGCTTTAGTCCAATTTTATCGAATCCTTCTTTGTTGGAGCTAATGATCCAAGCTTCAACGCCGGCATAATGGTGTTTTAAGCGTTCTCCGATTTCTCCGTAAAAATCAATTACATCTCTTCCCCCCATTCTTTCACCATAAGGAGGATTGGTAATTATAATGGTCTTTTCTGTAGGAGCTTCTAAGTCGATAAAAGAAGCTTTTTGCAATGAAATATATTTGCTGAAACCTGCATTTTTGATGTTTTGTTCAGCTATTTTAATGGCTTGTTGAGAAATGTCTGAACCATAAATTTTGTGTGCGAAAGGTTTTTCGCAACTATCATCGTTATAAATTTTGTCAAAAAGTTCGCTGTCAAAATCTTTCCATTTTTCGAAAGCAAATTCTTTTCGGAAAACTCCGGGAGGAATGTTAAGAGCAATCATCGCTGCCTCAATTAGTAATGTGCCTGAACCGCACATGGGATCCAAAAAATCGCATTGCCCATGCCATCCCGAAAGCATGATTAACCCTGCAGCAAGAACCTCACTGATTGGTGCTTCGGTTTGAACGGAACGGTAACCGCGTTTATGTAGCGATTCCCCTGAACTATCCAATGAAATTGAACAATCGTTGTGTGAAATATGGATGTTAATGTATAAATCGGGATTTGTCAAACTGATGGATGGGCGATTTTGACATTTTTCGTTGAAATAATCTACAATCGCGTCTTTTACTTTATATGTAACAAATTTTGAATGGGTAAATGTTTCGGAATAAACTACCGAGTCAATTAAAAAGGTGCTTTTTACATCCATAAATTTATCCCAATCCATTTTCCTGACTTCATCATAGATTTCTTCCGGATTTTTGGCTTTGAATGTTTTAATAGGTTTTAAAATGCGGATTGCTGTTCGGCAATGTAGGTTTGCTTTATAAAGGGTTTCGTTCGTTCCCGAGAAAGATACTCCACGACGTTCTTTTACAATATCAGTAGCCCCTATTTGTTGCAATTCGGTTGCTAACACATCTTCTAATCCTTGTAAAGTTTTTGCCACAATTTTGAAAGAAGTTTTCATTAGTATAGATGTCAATTGGTTATTTGATTGGTTTAAAATGAACACAAAAAACTGCCTTTGCCAAAAGATTGTCAAAGCGTTGCAAAGATAGAAAAAAATAGAGAATAGAGACTACTTGTCGGAGGGTATTCGAAGAATGGTTTTATAATTGCCCCGTCTCGATTAGGAATATAATTCGTTCTATCATAGCATCTTCTTCTTTGTCTTCGTTAAAATCAGTTTTTAAATTTGCCCCGAAAACTGTTGCGACACCTTGCCAAAAGAATGCCTCAAATCCACCCCTATATTCTCGAATCAATTCGTATGAGTTTTTATTACACTCTCTATCAATAAGTTTGATGAGTAGTCTGCCCTGAGAGAATGTCATCTTTCTGAGAGAAGGTTCAAATCGGTGAAAAAGAGCCTTTTCATATGCTTGCATATAATCTTTCTTGTCTTTTTTGGTCGGCAAGTTTTTCATCAGAGTGTTTACTCGATTTAGTTCTGAACCCGCTAATTTGGCATAAGGAAGGACTTTTTTTATGTCACGGACCAGTTTGTTGAATTTTTTTGCTTGTCTTTTGCTTTTGAATCCTCCAAGAATAAGCACTTCTTGCAAATCTACCTGAGGAATAGTATCTTGACCTTCAATAATGTATGGTACCTTATATCCTTTGAGAGCAACATCATATACTTGTGCCTGCAAACTCCCCCCAAGGGCAAGTAACATACAGAAACAAACAATCAATATGTGAAATAAATGTTTCATTTTTTGTGTCTTACAACTTTGTTTTGAGGCAAAAACCGTGCCTTTTTTTTCTGTCATAAAACCGCTGCAAAAGTAAGAGTTTTATGACAGAAAAATGGTTAGTGTATTTGAGATTAATAATCCTTAACATTATCTTTGCAACTTTATTAAAAAAAGCGATTCTTTTTTGCATGAAGAAAATATTTGCAATAGTTTGTTGTTTGTTCTTTTCGTTTTTGGTACAAGCTACTCAGTTCGGTTCCTTTATCAATCCTAAAAGCGCAGCTTTGGGAAATAGCATTACAGCACTTACTGATAATTTATATAGCTCTTCTAATCAGGCAGTTTTTGGTCTTTCAGATTTTCCTGCATTGAATATGGAATACGAAAATCAGTTCTGTGTTTCGGAATTAAGTTTGCTGAATGCCGGATTTTCATTGCCAACTCGTTGGTTTAATGTCGGCTTTTCTTGTTCTTTTTTTGGTTTTTCCGAGTACAACGAGTCTTCTTTTGGACTTCAGTTTTCCCGCAAACTCTCGCCCTATTTTTCGTTAGGAGCTGAGGTCGATTATGTTTCAGTGCTTTTTTCTCCTCAAGAATGCGGCAGTGCCTTTTTGCCTCAAATTGGTTTTCTTGTGTTTCCCACAAAAAATCTTACAATAGGCTTTCATTCTTATAATTTTACTTTGTCGAGTATCTCAACAGTTTATCAACATGAATCTTTGCCTTCTGTTTTTTCCTTAGGACTACAATATCAAATAGACCAATCGTTGTTAGTTATAACTGAAGTATCCAAAAACTTAGTCGAAAATGCTTCTTTTTCGGCTGGAGTAGAGTATGTTGTCGTAAAGGAACTTTCTTTACGAGCCGGATTTTTCGCGAAAGAAACTATTTTGCCTTCTTTTGGTCTCGGTTTGCATGTCGGAAATTTTTCTTTTGATTTGGGAATGCAATATCATTCAACTCTCGGCGTAAATTCTTCTGCAGGGGTAATCTATTCTTTTTTACACAAGAAGTAAAGAAATGAAGAATTGTTGCATTTGGTTGTTCCTATTCATTTTTCTTTTGATGCCGATTGTCTCTTTTGGTCAAAAAGTTGATAGCATGATAAATTTAATCATGGAGAGGGTAGTTGATGATGAGGATAACGTTAACAGAGAAGATTTATACGAAGAGTTGTTGCACTTTTCGGAGAATCCCCTAAATATTAATACTTGTCAGCGAGAAGATTTGGAAAAATTATTTTTTCTCAGTTTATCTCAAATAGAAAATTTACAGTATTATCTTTACTCCTATGGACCAATCTACAGCGTGTATGAATTGCAATTGGTGGAGGGTTTTGATGCCGAAACAATTAGTTTTTTGTTGCCATTTGTATTTGTTGGTGAAATGGGAGAAAAGAAAGGTCAATTTGTTTTACAAAAGGAATTAGAAAATGGAAAACATGAAATTTTGTCTCGTGCAGATGTTACGTTTCAACAAAAGGAAGGCTATGCTCCTATTAGTAAAACAGAATTAGAAGAAAATCCTGATAAACGATATCTCGGCAGTCCTTTGTATTCGTATCTCAAATACCGTTTCTATTCAAGTAATCTTTCTTGTGGAGTATCAATGGAAAAAGATACTGGAGAACCTTTCGATTGGAATTATAATAAAGGATTTGATTTTTACTCTGCTCATGTTTTCGTTTCCAATTTGTGGCATTTCAAGCATTTGATCATAGGAGATTATAAACTTAATTTCGGACAAGGATTGGTATTCCATTCTGACAATAGTTATGGAAAATCCAACTTGCTCGGCTTAGCTTTTACCAAGAATGAAATTTCAAAAAGCGCTTCTACCAATGAATATGGCTTTTTCAGAGGATTTGCCAATACTCTACAAGTAAGCAAATTGAATATAACGACATTTGTTTCGTCCAAAAAGGTGGATGCAACATTGAGTGATTTAGAAGGGGAAGAAACAGAAATTTCAACCATAAAATCAGACGGTTATCATCGAATTGTCAGTGATTTTGAAAAGAAAGGAAAGGTTAATGAACTTATTTTTGGAGTCAATGTAAATTATACTTTTCCTTTTTGTAAAATTGGATTTTCAGGAGAGAGGTACTCTCTTAGTGAATTCTTTTTGCCGGAAGTTAAACCTTATAATTTGTATGGATTCAATGGAAAAAGTCACTGGAATATAGGCTCTGATTATCGTTTCCGCCTATATGGTTTTAATTTTGCCGGAGAGGTCGCCATAGACAGAAACAATGCTTTTGCTCAAGTGCATAATGTAAGTTTTCAGCCAATTTCGCGTTTGGGCTTGTTCGCTCTGTATCGCAATTATTCTCCTAAGTATTACGCACCCATAGGTAATGCTTTTGGAGAAAATGGGAGTGTTAATAACGAAACAGGACTCTTCTTAGGGATGAATTTTCTGCCCGTGAAAAGGTGGAAACTAAACGGATATGTTGATGTTTTTTCTTTCCCTTGGCTTAAATATTTGGTTAATAAGCCATCGCAAGGGTATATCGGATTTGTTCAAGCAGATCATACGCTATCTTCTCGGAGTAGTTTGTTTATTCGTTACAAGATTGAGTCAACAGAAAAAAATGAAACGGAAAATAGCGAACCAACCCCGGCAGTATATTCATGTAATAAACAAGAAATTAAGGTGCAATTTGATACTAAAGTATCATCTAATTGTTCGATAAAATCAGGTATAAATGCCAATGAGGTTTCTGTTCATAATCAAAAAGAAACTTGTGGGTTGCTTCTTTATCAAGATTTTACTTACCAAATTACCAAGATGCATGTAACGCTCAATATGCGGTATGCCTTTTTTGATGCCCAAGATTACAACAATAGATTGTATGCTTTTGAAACAGATGTGCTTTATGCCTATTCCGTTCCGATGTATTACGGACAAGGTTCTCGATATTACTTAAATGTGAGTTATGCTCCAACAAAGAATCTTAATTTCTATTTGAAATTAGCAGAAACAATTTACTCCAATAAAGACGAAATAGGGACAGGCTTGGAGACCATTGAAGGCAACAAAAAAACTGATATGCGATTATTTGTCAGTTGGAAATTTTAAATTTTCTGAAAAAGAATTGTCTAGTTGAAAAAAAACGTAACTTTAGAGTTGTCTAACGACTTGTAATATTTTTGTATAAAATAAAGAGAAGCAATTATGGAACAAAAAGAAAAGAAATCAATACATTACTATATGCGAGGATTACATCGCGACATCGGATTTTTTCTAATCGGATTAACCCTAATTTATAGTATTAGCGGTGTTCTTCTTATATATCGGGATACGGATTTTTTGAAACATCAAAAATTGATTGAAAAGAAATTGTCTCCAAATATAGAAGCCTCTCAACTCGGAGGAATATTACATATGAGGGACTTTAAATTTATTAAAAGCGAAGGAGCTGTTGTTTACTTTAACAAAGGAACATACAATACTGCAACAGGTGTTGTTAAATATACGTCGCAAGAACTTCCTGCATGGTTAAGTGTGTTTAATAATTTACATAAATCTTCCAGTAAAGATTCAGTGCATCTGTTTGCCACTATTTATGGCATATTACTGTTGTTTTTGGCAATTTCCTCCCTCTTTATTTTTAAGCCTAAAACCAAAATGTTTTACAGGGGTGTTTTACTTGCAATGGCAGGACTTGTGTTTGCAACCATTTTGTTATTGTTATAAGAAAAGAAAGCCAACTTTTTGTTTTGTCCGTTTGAGACTGTTTTCTTTTTCTTGAAAATCCTATAATGGTGATATCCAAAGACTAAAAACATTTCTTCAAGTTCTTTTAAAGAAATACTTTTTATACCTTTGTGTCTTGTCTAAAAGATATGATTATGGTACGCAAATTTGATTTTATCGTTATCGGTAGTGGTATTGCGGGAATGAGTTTTGCTTTAAAAGTAGCCCATAAAGGTAAGGTCGCAATATTGTGTAAAACGTTGTTAGAAGAAGCAAATACTAACTTGGCACAAGGAGGTATTGCTTCAGTAACCAAACAGACAGACGATTTTGAAAAACATATACAAGATACGCTTATTGCCGGAGATGGTTTGTGTGACATAAATGCTGTTCGAAAGGTTGTCGAAGAGGCTCCCGCTCAAATAGCTGAGTTAGTGAAGTGGGGTGTCTTGTTTGATAAAGATGCACAAGGCGGATTTGATTTGCACCGTGAAGGAGGCCATTCAGAATTCCGTATTTTGCACCATAAAGATAATACCGGAGCGGAAATCCAAAAGAGTTTGGTTGCTGAAATAAAAAGACATCCTAATATCGAGGTTTTTGAAAACCATTTTGCCGTAGAAATTATTACGCAGCACCATCTAGGTATGTTGGTAAAACATACAACTCCCGATATAGAGTGCTACGGAGCCTATGTGCTCAATCAAAATACCCATCATGTACATACTTTCTTGTCAAAAGTAACCTTGATGGCGACGGGAGGAATCGGTAATATTTATGAAAAAACAACCAATCCGAGCATTGCCACTGGCGATGGAATTGCCATGGTTTATCGTGCCAAAGGAATTGTGGATAACATGGAATTTGTCCAATTTCATCCAACATCATTGTATAACCCGAATGAACGGCCCTCTTTTTTGATTACCGAAGCCATGCGTGGTTTCGGAGGAGAGCTACTAACGCATAAAGGCATTCCTTTTATGAAGAAGTATGATAAAAGGGGTTCGTTAGCTCCCAGAGATATTGTGGCTCGTGCAATAGACTGCGAAATGAAAGCTTCAGGGCATGATTTTGTTTACCTTGATGTTACTCACAAGGATGCTGAAGAAACCAAAGAACATTTCCCAAATATTTATCAAAAATGTTTAAGTCTTGGCATTGATATTACCAAAGATTATATTCCTGTTGTGCCTGCAGCACACTATTTGTGTGGCGGCATTAAAGTCGATTTGAACGCTCACTCCAGCATTAAAAGTCTATATGCTGTAGGAGAATGCTCTTGTACGGGTTTGCATGGAGCTAATCGGTTGGCTTCTAATTCGTTGATAGAAGCTATTGTGTATGCTGACGCAGCAGCCAAAGATGCTTTGAAAAGAATTGATAGTCTCACGTTTAATGATAAAGTGCCACTATGGAATGATGAAGGAACGACCTTGAACGAAGAAATGGTGTTGATAACCCAAAGTGTCAAAGAAGTGGGACAGATTATGACTAACTATGTGGGAATTGTTCGTTCTGATTTACGTTTGCAACGAGCTTTTGATAGATTGGAAATTTTATATAAAGAAACAGAAGATTTATTTGATAGGTCAGTCCTAACTAAGGAAATATGTGAATTGAGAAATATCATCAATACCGGATATCTAGTTATCAAAATGGCAATGCAGCGTAAAGAAAGTAGAGGGCTGCATTACACACTTGATTATCCACACAAAATAGAATCTTAAATAAAGAATTCTATTCTTTATCTTTATTCCGAATTTCTACTCGTCTTATTTTTCCACTGATAGTTTTTGGTAATTCATCCACAAACTCTATAATACGAGGATATTTATATGGAGCCGTAATTTTTTTTACGTGGTCCTGAATTTCTTTTATCAAGTCTTCACCTGCTTTGTCTTTGTATTCCTTTGATAAAATAACGGTAGCTTTTACGACTTGTCCCCTAATTTCATCAGGAACACCTGTAATAGCACATTCTACAACAGCAGGGTGAGACATCAAAGCACTCTCTACTTCAAATGGTCCGATTCTATATCCTGAACTTTTGATAACATCGTCAGCTCTGCCCACAAACCAAAAATAACCGTCTTCATCTTTCCATGCCAAATCTCCTGTGTAATAAATATTATTTTCGTACGCTTCCCTGGTAAGTCTTTCATTACGATAATATCCTTTGAATAAGCCTACAGGATATTTCTTATCTGTACGGATAACGATTTGACCTTGCTCTCCTGCTTCTGCAGAGCGACCTTCAGGTGTGAGTAAGTCGATATCATAATGAGGACTTGGAAGTCCCATTGAACCGGGTTTTGGCGTTATCCATTTGGAGGTAAACAAAGAAACTGTGGTTTCGCTTTGTCCATATCCTTCTCTTAACTTAATGCCTGTAATTTTATAAAACTGTTCGTATACTGACGGATTTAACGCTTCTCCTGCAATGGTGCAATATTCTAAAGAAGATAAGTTGAATTTACTCATATCTTCTCGGATAAGAAACCTGAAAATAGTGGGAGGAGCACAAAGCGAGGTAATATGATACTTTTCTATCATACTGAGAATATCGTGCGGGTTAAATTTCTCATGGTCATACACGAAAACGTTTGCTCCCACAATCCATTGTCCATATAATTTTCCCCAAACGGCTTTTAACCAACCTGTATCGGCAATAGTCAAGTGAATACTGTCTTCGCGTAGGTTATGCCAATATTTTGCTGTAACAATGTGAGCCAAAGGATATACCGAATCCAACAATACCATTTTAGGGTCACCTGTTGTTCCTGAAGTGAAGCTGACAATAAGCGGATCATCATTTTTGGTAGGTTCTGTTGGACGAACAAAAGGTTTTGCCGTTTCTATTCCTTTGTGAAAATCTACCCATCCGTCCGGAATTATTGGTCCAACGGAAATAAGATGTTGAATACTTGGCGATTCTGAACGAGCATCGTTAATATGTTGTATAATAGGTTCTTCACCTACTGCAACAATAGCCTTGATGTCAGCTGCATTATTTCTGTAAACAATGTCTTTTTTTGTGAGGAGGTGTGTAGCAGGAATAATAACAGCACCTATTTTGTGCAAAGCAATAATAGTAAACCAAAATTCATAACGACGTTTCAATATTGCCATTACCATATCCCCTTTTTTTATTCCCAATGACTGGAAAAAGGAAGCGGTTTTATCTGATTGTTCTTTTATTTCCGCAAAAGAATACTGTTTGTGTTCTCCTTGGTCATTTGTCCACAAAAGGGCATTTTTATCAGGTTCGATTTTTGCCCATTCATCAACTATGTCGTATGCAAAATTGAAATGTTCAGGAACTTTGAGCTCGTAATTTTTTTTGAAATCTTCAAAATCGGTAAATTCTGTTTGTTTTAAAAAACGTTCTATCATTGTATCTCTGTTTTTAAATAATAATAGCTAGGAATCGAGCCTTTTCATTGTCAAGAGCCTTCATGCCGTGTTGTTTTGTAGCATCAAAATAAATACTGTCTCCTTCTTCCAAAATAATCTCTTTACCATCGATTTGAAGTAATAATTTTCCCCGAAGCATCAAATTAAATTCTTGTCCGGCATGTGAGTTAAGGCTGATAGGTTTGTCATTCGGTTCAACAGTAACAATGAACGGAGTAGATTTAGCATTTTTAAAACCGGATGCTAAGTCTTGGTATTTGTAAGCTTTAGAACGTTCTACAGAAACACCTTTTCCTTTTCTAGTAACAAAATAAGTGCTTACGTGAGCTTCTGCTCCCGAAATAAGTGCAGTAGGTTCAATGCCGAATATTTGTGCTATTTCACACAAAAATCCCACAGGAATATCTACCTTTCCACTTTCATATTGTTCATAATCGGTGGCAGAAACGTTGCACTTGACCGCAATTTCAGCGGGAGTTAAGCCAACAGACTCTCGTAAACCGACAAGTCGTTGTGCTATTTGTTCTATCATATGATTCAATTTTTGTTTAATTAAAGTTATTTTATCAAAGATGCCTTTAATCCTTTTATTACAGCATTTGAAAATCCGTTGGCTTCCATTTCATTTAAGCCTTTAATAGTGATCCCTCCCGGTGTGGTTACTTTATCAATTTCTATTTCCGGGTGCGATTCGTTTTTCTCCAATAAATCTATGGCTCCGCGTAAGGTTTGCATCACTACTTCTTTTGCCACATTCGGATAGATTCCCATTTCTACGCCACCTTCCACTGCTGCTCTGATATAACGGAAGGCATAAGCTATACCACAACTCGAAAGTGCCATGAAAGCATTGAGCTGACTTTCAGAAGCGACAAAAAAGGCTTTTCCCAATTCATTGAATACGCTAATAATGAAATTTTCTTGTTCTTTGTTAGCGTTACAAGAAACGATTGTGGAAACGCTTTGTAAAACATCAATGGCAATGTTTGGAATAATTCGGAATAGAGTGGGTTTACTGTTTTCTTTTTTTAGAAAAAGATTCAATTGCTCAAAAGATACTCCGGCTGCGATTGAAACAATGATTTGTTTATCGTAGTTTAAAACGTTTTTTATGTCGGCAACAATAGGCTCTACTAACCATGGCTTTACGGCAAAAAGAATTATGTCTGCATTTTTTACGGCATCCTTGTTTTCTTTTGTAGTTTGAATCTCGCTATTGAATGTTTTAATAGCTTGTAAGTTAACCTCAGAGATGTCGCTTACGATAATGTTTTTTGCAGAAAAAATACTCCCCTGAGATAAGCCTCTGGCGATAGCTCCTCCCATGTTTCCTGCACCAATAATGGCGATTGTTTTCATTTTAAGCAATTTTAAAAGTAAAGCATAAAAAGTATGCTTTACTTCAGGTTATGAAATTATCCTTTGTTTCCTTATGCTTTTGGAGCTAACGGAGCTGCTTGTACATAAGTACGCGTAGCAAGGTCTTTGTCCAGCATAAAAAGACCAAATCCGTTGTTATCAATCATTTTAAGATTGTCAATCAGGGTTTGAGCATTTTCTTCTTCTTCAACTTGTTCGTCAATAAACCATTTCAACATACTTTGCGTAGCATAGTCATTTTCTTCTGTCGCTATTTTGTATAAATTGTTGATCATCGCAGTTACTTTATTTTCGTGAGCTAAAGTGTCTTGAAAAGCTTTCAGTGGGGTATCCCAATTTGTTTCTACTGCATCAATAGGAGCCAAAAGGGCTTTTCCTCCGCGAGAAAGTATATGCTTTGTGAAGATTAAAGCATGATCTTGTTCTTCTTTAAACTGAACTTCGAACCAATTAGCAAATCCTTGGTTGCCTTTTGCCGCAAAGTTGTTCGACATTGACAAGTAAAGATAAGCAGACCATAATTCTGCATTGATTTGGGTGTTTAACGCATCTTGCATTCTTTTACTAATCATAGTTATTTATTTTAGTGTTGTGTTTATAGGTACAAAGTTAAAGTAATTCTCTTACAAACATTGTTTCAATCTGGAAATAAATTCTTTTGCTTCATCCAGTGTTAAACAAAGAGGAGGCAATAACCGAATTGTATTTGTTCCTGCCACACCTGTAAATACTTTCTTCTCAAACAAAAGTTGGGTACGAATCTCTTTGATCGGCTGTTCAAAGTTAAGTCCAATCATTAATCCACGACCACGAACTTCTTTTATTTCGGGTATTTTCTTTAGTTCGTTCATAAGAAAATCGCCGACTTTTTTTGCATTCTCTATCAAGTTTTCTTTTTCAATAATTTCTAATACGGCAATAGCTCCGGCACAACCCAAATGATTACCTCCGAAAGTTGTACCCAATTGTCCATACACGGCTTTAAATGTTGGATTAATTAGTATTCCTGCCATCGGAAACCCATTGCAAATTCCTTTTGCTACAGTTATAATGTCAGCTTTGATTCCTGCGTATTGATGTGCAAAGAATTTTCCGCTACGTCCATATCCCGATTGTATTTCGTCAAGAATGAGCACGGTTTTTGTTTCTGTACAAATGTCACGAAGTTCTTGCATAAACTCGTCTTTGGGAACTTGAATTCCTCCAACACCCTGAATTCCTTCGATAATGACAGCACAATAGTCGCCTTTTTTTAGTTCTTCACGAACAGTTTGAATATCGTTTAATTCGACAAAAACGACTTCTATCCCTTGGTTGACAGGAGCTACATAGTTCAAGTTATCCGTTACGCGAACGGCAGCAGAAGTTCTACCATGAAAAGCTTTTTTAAATGAAAGCACTTTTTTCTTTCCTGTATGAAAAGACGCAAGTTTCAGAGCATTTTCATTTGCTTCTGCTCCCGAATTTATAAGAAATAAGAAATAGTCATCATATCCTGATGCTTTTCCTAATTTTTCGGCAAAGGATATTTGTAATCCGTTGATTACAGAATTGGAGTAGAAGCCTAATGTTGCTACCTGCTCACTAATGGCTTTTACATATGTCGGATGTGTATGTCCGACAGAAATTACAGCATGTCCACCGTATAAATCGAGGTACTCATTGCCTTTGCTGTCATATACTTTTGCTCCTTTTCCTTTAACAACTTCAATGGGGAATAAGGGATATACATCGAATAGTTTCATTTTGTTATAGTTTTTTTTCTTAGAAAGTTTTTCTTACGCTTTTTTAAAAAGCTACACTTTTTAAATTAAGTCCTGTTCTTTCTTCCAAGCCAAACATTAGGTTCATGTTTTGTACCGCCTGTCCTGAAGCCCCTTTTAGTAGGTTGTCTCCACAAGAAATAATGAGTAATTTATTCCCGTGTTTTTCCAAGTGAATGATACATTTATTTGTATTGACAACTTCTTTTAAGTCGGGATTTTTCTCTACCACAAAGGTAAAAGAAGCATCTTTGTAAAAGTCTGCATATATTTTCTTCATTTCTTCGAGAGTTAAATCACAGTCCGTATAACTTGAAGCGAAAATTCCTCTCGAAAAATTTCCCCTAACAGGAATGAAATTAATAGCTTTGTCAAAACCCTTTTGCAATTGTCTAACGGATTGTGTGATTTCTGCCAGATGCTGGTGCTCAAAAGCTTTATACACCGAAATGTTATTATTTCTCCAACTGAAATGAGATGTAGTACCCGGTTTTACACCTGCTCCAGTGGACCCTGTAATGGCATTAACATGTATTTCAGATTTTAGTAAACCGTTTGCTGCCAATGGTAACAATCCTAATTGAATCATCGTGGCAAAACATCCCGGATTGGCAATTTTGGTTGCTTTTTTAATACGGTCTTTATTTAATTCAGGTAAACCGTAAACAAAACCGTTGCTTTCATCACGGTAATCGGTTGATAAATCGATTATTTTTACGTTTTCGGGAACCAAATTTGCCTCTAAAAATTTCTTGCTGTCGCCATGACCTGAACAGAGGAACAATGCATCGATATTATTCAAGGGCAACTCATCGGTAAAAACTATTTCCGTTTCTCCGATTAAACCGCTATGAACTTCATATAATTTATTTCCGGCATTACTATTGCTATTTACAAAAGCTATATTCACTTTCGGGTGGTTGATTAATATACGTAGCAGTTCTCCTGCCGTGTATCCTGCCCCACCTATAATTCCAACATTAATCATTTTATGTCAAGATTTAAGAAAAATACCCTATTTGTCGAGAAAACTTTTATTTACAAATCACTTTAAAGACATCACTACCAACATGAACTAAATATATACCCGTTTGTGATACTCGAATTGTTTCGGTAGCCGATTGTACCGTTTTTTTTGCAAGTATCCGACCAAAAACGTCATATACGGAAAGAATAGCTCCTTGTTGTGCGTTTCTCACAACAACTTGTTTGTTATCTGCAAAGACAGAAACTCCACTTGCAGATTTTTCATTTTCAATTCCAGTCGGAGTATCACTAATTGAAACAGTTAAGGATAAATTTGCATAGAACGTATATCCTTCCATTATCGCAGGGAAGAAAGTGGCTGTTTTGCCTACAAAGTCAATGCTCCATCCGTAATAAAAATTAGGGATGGAAACAATATTTCCATTTTCCGTTTTTCCGGTTATAGTTACATCCAAAAGATTGGCTAATATTTCTTCTTCAGTAGCCCCTGAAGGAATATTTATTGTCATTTTGTCCGCGTCTAATGAAATAATGTAATTTGCCGTGTCTGTACTGTAAGTTGGTTCTTCAACATTCCACATCGTTAAGAAATACGGACCTTGACCGTCATGTGTATATCCTGATTCATAGGTTGTAGCAACAATATAGTAATCTTGTGCTTTTGTGGCTGTAAACTGAATGTATGAATCACCTTTTTGATAACCGATAGAACCGGAGTAACCATCATCGCTGCTGTATAATAGAACGTAATTATTTTCAATATCCTTTTGATACACGTAAAGAAATGCGTCTACAACGTGAGAGTTGTGTATTTCCAAACTTTCATTTGCATTTAAATTTATTTTGTGAGCATCTGCATAATAATATAATCCTGACTTTCGGAATCGACTATCTTCTCCTTCTACTAAACTTTGAGCGTTATTTCCAAAATTTCCGTGAAAAGTTAGAGGCAAGTTTGCATAATTAATCGCAGGAGCCGCATCAAGTAATTCTGAAATTGTTATCGATGGAATCTTGTAGATTACAGATAAAGAACAATAATAGTAGGACGATATGTTAAAATTATCATCGGAAAGAAGCATGTAATAGGTACCCGCCGGAAGAGAAACCGAGTATCCATTCGCATAAACGCCATCAACAATAGCATTTGTCATTGCTTCACTGTCATAAATATAAATTGAAGGTTGCCAATCGTACGAA
>DAIMYQ010000011.1:37188-40730 GCA_036734385.1 Paludibacteraceae bacterium
TTTTTTCCTCGGAAACATGACAACGAATCTCCGTTAAAACTTTTGTCATCTCCTTGAAAAGTACCGCTAGTCAGTAACGTGATAGCAGTTTTCAAATTACTCGAAACGTTTGAATAGACATCAAAATTAAATTTGTAAGACTTTCCACTTTCCACTGCCATTGTATAACCAACTGCATAGCCTTCTTCATTGGGTGCGATGACAAGGTCATTTGTCGTTTTGTCAATAGTTCCGAATTTTTTTGAAACACTTAGTTCATTCGAATAGTCAGCCTCTGTATAGGCAATTTTGGGCTTGTATGCAGAAACATCCAATGAATATGTTATACCGGTATAACTAGAAAGGATGAACAAATAATATGTGCCGGCCGTTAGTTTTAACGATACATAGGGACAATCTCCCTGGTAAAATTCTTTGATAAGACTTCCCGATGATAGCACCGCATTATTTGATAAAAAGGCACCAAAATTTTGATCAAAATTTATGGTTAGGGCAGTATCTTGTGCAAGAGTAAATTTGTAGGCAACACATGGATACGTGTTTTTTCCCGTCCAAAAATCAACGATTAAAGAATCTGAATTTGTTGGAAAATTAAGACTTGTGCCCGAAAAAGGAAGGTTTATTTCCGTAAAAGAAGTAGCCGTATTGGCTTTTTGTTTTAAAGTTTTGAGTGAATATGTCCTTGTATTCTGGCTACAAACTTCATGATGGTAATTCCATGGGCTAATTAACTTCTTTTCCGTTTGAACTGAATTGGTGGCTCCCAAAGAAGTAAGCGTTGCCAAAAAAACAATTGATAGGAGTGTAAACAAATTTCTCATGATTACTTTTTTATTAATTATCATTGTAACTAAAAATGAAAGATTGGAAAAGAATGCAAATTATTGAATACAAATATGTTACATTTCCGTTAAAGATCATTGGCGATGAAAGATCGATTTTATATTTCAAAGATAGACAAGAAAGTGTAATGTAGTAGTATTCAATAGATTACACTTTCTTTTTCTTTTATAATATAACCAAACTAAATACTCAAATTTGAATAAACATAGGGTTAATAGCAAATATAGAATAAAATTATTTCCTCCAATATTTATTTCGAATTTTTTTTCTGTACGTTGTAATATATCTTCATTTGGTTTCCTAATATTTTAGTGAATCCTTTTACGTCATCCGCAGTCCATGCACGATTTACTTCGCCATATTCACCAAAATCTGTTTTCATTAAGTCGAATGGGCTTTCAACACCTACCAATGTATATGAATAAGGACGAAGTCTTACAATAACCTTTCCTGTTACATTTTGTTGAGAACTTTCCAAAAACTGTTCAATATCACGCATTACAGGTTCCAAATATTGAGCTTCGTGAAGAAACATGCCGTACCAATTCCCCAATTGGTCTTTCCAATATTGTTGCCATTTGGTAAGCGTGTGTTTTTCAAGCATCTTATGAGCATTGATAATTAATAATGCCCCGGCAGCCTCAAATCCAACACGACCTTTGATTCCAATAATGGTATCACCAATGTGCATATCTCTTCCAATGCCAAAAGCAGAACCCAATTCTTCTACTTTGTTAATAGCAGCAATTTTGTCAGCATATTTTTCTCCGTTTACACCTACAATTTCTCCCTTTTCAAAGTCAATTGTCATGGTTTCTTCCACTGTTTTTTTAACTTGTTTAGGGTAAGCAGATTCGGGCAACGTTTGATCGGATTTTAGGGTTTCCTTTCCCCCGATTGATGTTCCCCAAAGTCCGGCATTGATAGAATATTCCATTTTAGTGAAATCGGCTTCGTATCCATGACTTTTCAGGTAATTTATTTCGTATTCACGAGTAAGAACCATGTCACGGGTTGGAGTCAATATTTTGATGTTGGGGGCTAATATCTCGAATGTTAAATCAAAACGCACTTGGTCGTTTCCCGCACCTGTTGAACCGTGAGCAATATAATCGGCACCTATCTCCTTTGCATATTCAATAGTAGCAATGGCTTGGAAAATACGTTCAGAACTTACTGAGATAGGATACGTTCCATTCCTAAGGACGTTGCCAAATACCATATATTTAATGCTTTTTTCGTAGTAATCTTTTGTAACGTCCAAAGCAACGTGTGATGTCGATCCTAGTTTATATGCTCTTTCCTCTATTTTTTTTAGTTCTTCTTTACTAAATCCTCCCGTATTTGCAATAGCGGTATGTACTTCATAACCTTTCTCTTTGTTTAGATACATTGCACAAAAAGAAGTATCCAATCCGCCACTAAAGGCTAATAAAACTTTTTCTTTTTTCATTTTTATTGTCGTTATTTTAAATTTTTTATTTTATGAATGATGTCGGAGACCATTTTGGAATGTTTTTGCTTTTTATTTTCCAAAGCATATTCTCTCTCTTCCTGTTCTCGAGTCTGTCGGTGAGGATCTTTTGGGTCGTAAAGCATTGCAGTACAGATACAATAGCGTTTGTTAGTTCGTTGTAAAACATCAAAGTTTACACACCCTTGACACCCTTTCCAAAATTCTTCGTCATCGGTCAGTTCAGCAAAAGTAACAGGAACATAACCCAATTCAGTGTTAATTTTCATAACAGCAGATCCTGACGTTAAACCAAATAATTTAGCATCCGGATAACGCTCTCTGGAAAGATCAAAAGAAAATTTTTTGATGCGTTTTGCCAATCCCAATCCACGAAACTTCGGGTTGACAATTAACCCCGAGTTGGCAACATATTGTTTGTTTCCCCATGATTCAATGTAACAGAATCCTGCAAACTCATCTTCGTACAGAGCAATGATAGCTTTGCCTTGTAACATTTTTTCTTTTACGTATTCCGGAGATCTTTTGGCTATACCTGTACCACGGTCTTTCGAAGATGTTTCGATTGTCTTCAATATGGTATCAATATATTTCAGGTGTTCTTCACCGGCTACGGTTATTTTTATTTCGTTAGCGTCCATCCTTATAGGTAGTAAAAAGGTATGTTATTTTATTGTATGTTTTTTATAAAAGTGCTCAAATTCTTTAGTAAGTCTTCTTTGCTTACTCCTTCTCGCAAAATAAGTAAAATAGTGTCGTCTCCCGCTATGGTGCCAAGTATTTGATCTGAAACTTCTTGATCAATATCTGATGCAATACCATTGGCATATCCCGGACGTGTCTTTACCACCGCTAATTGCCCTGAAAAATCTATCGAAATAACTTGGTCTCTATTTGATACACTTTTTTTTGCATAATTTGCAAATGGAAGAACGTATCTGTATTCTCCTGTATCGGTGAGAGTTTTGGTTATTTTTAACTGTTTTAAATCTCTCGACAAGGTTGCTTGTGTTAACGCGAAACCCTCTCCTGAAAGGGCTTCAAGCAAGTCTTCTTGACAGCTAATGTTGCTACTGGTAATAATTCCCTTTATGATTTCGAGACGGCTTGTTTTAATCTTCATCGCTTAAATAAATATTCATTTAAAGTGCAAAATTATACATAAAATATGAATATACAAGTGATGAAATTACTTTTTTACAAAAAATATGTATTTTTGCACTTT
>DAIMYQ010000011.1:40830-46143 GCA_036734385.1 Paludibacteraceae bacterium
TTTGATCCGAATACTGCCGACTCGGCAAAATTCATTACATTAGGATTAAAACCTTATGTCGTTTCCATTATTTTAAAATACAGAAACAGAGGGGGGTATTTTAATTCGGTAACCGATTTTTCCAAAATATACGGTATTAGTCCGGAAAAATTCAAAGAACTAGAGCCATACATAGCTGTTCATCCAAAAGAAAAAACGACTCCAAAAAATTTTCCTACACCAAAAGTGGAGGAAAAAATTATTGTTGAGTTAAATACGGCGGATACATCTGCATTGAAAAAAATAAAAGGAATAGGAAGTTCTTTTTCAAAGAGAATAATCAGATATAGAGATATGCTTGGCGGATTTACTCATAAAGAGCAGTTGCTTGAAGTGTATGGCATAACACCTGAAATTTACGAAAAACTTTCGCCGTTCCTAACTCTCAATGCCGATTTAGTGAAAAAGATTCCTGTAAATCAAGCATCTGTTGATAGACTAAAATTGCATCCTTATATCAATTTTTACCAAGCCAAAGCTATTTATGAAGCAAGGCAGAAAAAGAAGTCAAAGAAGCTGAACTCTTTTGATGAAGTCAGTTTTTCTAGGGATATAACAGATGAATTTAAAAAGAAAATTGTTCCGTATTTGAATTTTGATTAACTGTTATTCGATTTTAAACTCAATTCTTCTGTTTTTGCTGCGTCCTTCTTCTGTCGCATTATCGGCGATAGGATACTTTGCACCAAAACCTTTATATTCCAGTCTGGCTTTGTCAATGCCTTTTTCGATAAGGTAATTAAATACAGATTCCGCTCTTTGAGTAGATAAAACTTCATTATATGGGGTAGTTCCCTTATTATCTGTATGTCCGATAATTTGCAGTTTCATATTCGGATAGGCAGATAAAAAGTCAATGAGCCTTTTCAATTCGGCAGATGATTCATTTTTCAATTTGTAAGAATCAAAATCGAAAAATATATTTTCCAATACAAAACTGTTGCCTTTTTCTATCTTCTTTAAAGCAATAGTGTAAACGGTTTTTGGGTCTTTTGTAGTTTTAATATATTCTGAGAACAACAGGTAATTCGGTTTTTTTACAAGCAATCCGACCTCTTTGTCAACAGGCAGAACGGTTGTAAATGTACCATTTTGTGAGTCAGATAGTGTTTGAAAGAGGGTAGCACTGTTTTCTTTGTCAAATATTTCGATGCTTGCTTGCAAAGGTCTATTCGTAGAGGCATCTACAATTTTACCCATAAACGTAGTAGTTGCACTGGCTCGTTTATTTTCGGGCAAAATAACTTCGAAAATTTGTTTATTATACCTTCCCTTGCTGTATTGATCAGAAGAAAGGTATCCTTTGTCTCCTTGTGCGGAAACGACAAATCCAATTTCATCTTTGTGTGTATTAATAGGATATCCTATATTTGAAGGGTTACTCCAATTTCCTAAAGAGTCTCTTTGTGACATGAATATGTCAAAATTGCCCATTCCGGGTAATCCGTCGGACGAGAAGTATAAGGTTTTGTTGTCAGAATGGATAAACGGAGAAATTTCATTTTTGAAGGTATTGATGGGTTTTCCTAAGTTGACAGGATTTGAAAATTCAAGATTTCCGGTAGGAAGTATTTTTACGTCACATTTCCATATATCTTTCCCCCCAACTCCTCCTGGTCTGTTACTCGAAAAATACAGTTCGTTTCCGGAAGCTGAGAAACTCGGAGTGCTCTCCCAATATTTTGTATTGACTATATCTCCCGCGTTCATGGCTTTAGAAAATTCATTGTTGTTTTTCATTGCATAATAAACATCGCAACTTCCTTTTCCGTCGCTTTTGTTGCAAGCCACGAAGAACATATATCGTCCGTCAACGGAATAGCTTTGTGCACCTTCGTTTTCGGTTGTGTTTAGAGGCTCGGGTAATCGTTTTGTAGGTTGCCATTCTCCGTTATTTTTTATGCTTTGATAAATATCTTCCTGTATCTCTTGAGGATTTGAAAATGGTCCTCTTTTGCCTACGACAACGGTAGTGGAAAAGATTGTATTGTCCGCAGTTATACTTGGCCAAATATTGTCGAATGGAGTGTTGATGCTATCACCCATATTACGGATAATCAAAGGAACAGGGTCGGCTCGCAGTTCTTTTGCTACTTTGCAATTTTCAATATCGAGTAATATTTGTCTGGTAGGTTTTAGTTGCTTGAAGACTTCTGTCGCTTTTTCATAATTTCCATTATCAAAATAAGCAAGACCCAGCCTCTCTTTTGTTTCTTCGGGAAAATCAGATCCCTTTATGTTTACAGCTTGTTCAAGCATAGCAATGCGGGCTGTGTCATTATTAATATGTTGATAGACTTCATCGAGTAACCAGTAATATTGCATTTTTTGCTTATTAGTCTTGATTAAAGCTTGCACTTTGGCTATCCCTTCGTCAATATTTCCTTTGCTAAGTTCGTAAGAAGCGTACATATAGTCTCTCTGCTCTTTTTCTTGTTTCGAGCTTTGGGCATTCATACTCAAGCATATAAAAGAGAAAGAAAAATACAATAGTATTAGTTTTTTTTTCATGGGATGTTTAATTTAATCCATTGATGACTGTTTGACGAATATTCTCTATCATTGCCAATTCTTCTTCATGTGTTGTTGGGTTGAATTCCACGGAAGGATGGATTTCTAATATTAATTTCCCCGGAATCGGATAAAATCGAGAAACCGGCATAACATGATAACCTCCCGAAATAGTTACCGGTACGATAGGTAGACCTACTTCCTTTGCTATTTCAAATGCTCCTCTTTTAAACTTGCAGACTTTACCTGTTTTGGTTCTTGAGCCTTCAGGAAAGATTGCAACCGAAACGCCTTCTGATAGTGTTTTGGTAGCTTGTTCAATTGATTTTATAGCTTTTTGAGGATTTTCTCTGTCAATAAAAATATGACCGGCAGCAACACACGCTTTACCCACAAAAGGGAGTTTGCGTAACTCTTTTTTCATAATCCATTTAAAAGAAACGCCTATCCAGCCATAAATCAGAAAGATATCATACAAACTTTGGTGATTAGCTGCAAAAACATACGATTGTTTTTTGTCGATATTTTCTTTTCCGTTTACTTCCACTGAAACAAAAGATATGGCACACATTAGCCTTGACCAATATTTCCCCGGATAATATCCCCATATCCTGTGGTCTCCAAAATAACTCATTACAACAGTAACGACTGCTGTAAGTATAGTCGCTACGATGCCAATCGGTAGAAATATTACTGCCAAATAAATGAACCAAACTATCCTAAAGATTATTTTCATGTTGATAAAGAAAGTGAACAACTACTCTACAGAAACAAAAATAATGAAAATTATTATCATTCTTAACCCGAACTGAAAAAATAATGTAAATTTGTGGATATAAATGAAAAGGACATGGCTCTTAAACAGCAATTTCAACAAAAACTACAGCAAAAGTTATCTCCTTTGCAGCTTCAAATTATCAAGTTGCTTGAGTTTTCCGTTTTGGAATTGGAAGAAAAAATCAAGAATGAGATAGAAGAGAACCCTGCTTTAGAAGAGGGTGTCGCCGATGATGCCCAAAATACTACCGATGAAAACGATAATTCGGAGGATGAGTATGATATGGAAATGCAAGATGATATGTCGTTTGATGATTACATGGGAGATGACGACGACATTGATTATAAATTGCGTTCCAATAATTATTCTTCTGAAAACGAATCCCAAGAGATTGCATATTCTGAAGGAACATCCTTTCACGAATATTTATTGGAACAATTATCTCTTTTATCCATTTCCGAAAAACAAAAACAACTCGCTGAATATATTATAGGCAATATTGATGAGGAAGGTTATTTAAGACGAGAAGTTTCTCAAATCTTCGATGATGTCAGTATTTTAGGTGTTGCTAAACTTACCGAAACAGATGTTTTTGAAGCTCTTTCTTATGTACAGGAACTGGATCCTGCCGGTGTGGGTGCTCGCTCATTGGATGAATGTCTTTTGTTGCAATTACAACGAAAAGAAATGACTCCTGTGGTTGATTTGGCAATGCAAATTTTAGAAGAATTTTTCACTGAATTTAGTAATCGACAGTACGATAAAATTACTTCAAAACTTCAAATTTCCGATAATCAATTAAGACAAGCCATTGCGGAAATTACTCATTTGAATCCGAAACCCGGGAATGCCTGGAACGGTTTGCTTATCGAAAAAAGCAGAGAAGCTATCACGCCCGATTTTATTCTGGATACGCAAGAAGGACATTTTTCCTTGTCGTTGAATAATAGGGATATCCCTTCGTTAAAAGTGAATCAGGAGTACGTAAACTTGTTTCAAGATTATGCTTCTAACAAGCAAAATCAGACTCCTGCCATGAAAGAAGCGGTATTGTTTGCCAAACAAAAATTAGACTCTGCGAAATCCTTTATTGATGCCATTAAGCAAAGGGAGCAAACCTTGTTGAGGGTAACGACTACGATTATCAATTTCCAGAGAAAATATTTTCTTGAAGGTGATGATTATTCCCTAAAGCCTATGACAATGAAGGATATAGCTGAAATTGCCGGTTATGATATTTCCACGGTTTCGCGTGTGGCAAGTAGTAAGTATATTCAAACGAATTTTGGTGTTTTCCCCTTGAAATATTTTTTCACGGAGGGAATGACGACTAATTCGGGAGAGGAAGTTTCTACGCGTGAAATCAAAAACGTGTTGCTGCAATCCATTGAAGAGGAAGATAAGAAAAAACCTCTTTCTGACGATAAATTGGTTGAAATATTGAACCAAAAAGGTTTCAGTATTGCCCGCAGAACAATTGCCAAATACCGTGAACAATTAGATATTCCTGTAGCTCGTTTGCGTAAAACTTTATAATTGAAATTTGCCTTAATGAAGCCTACCGTTTTAATAACTCAGCGAGTGTTTCCTGAAACTTTTCAGTTATTGGAAGGTTCATTTAACGTCATTTCACCGAAAGAAAAAGCCTTTTCAAAAGAAGAAATTATTGAACGAGTTGCCGATTGCCATGCCATCATATCTATTTTTAATCAAAAAATAGATGCTGATGTTATTGATGCAGCAAAAAACCTTAAAATTATTTCGAATTTTGGTGTCGGATTTGATAACATTGATGTAGCCTATGCTACCAAAAAAGGAATTGTGGTTACAAATACTCCTGATCCCGTGATTGAACCGACAGCTGAACTTGCTTTTGGACTGATGCTTGCAGCCGCTCGTCGTATATCAGAATTAGATAGAAAGTTGCGGCAAAAAGACTTGGTGAAATGGGGTGTTTTGGAAAATATGACTACCACATTGGTTGG
>DAIMYQ010000012.1:0-10477 GCA_036734385.1 Paludibacteraceae bacterium
AATCTTTTACAATAGCTTCATCTAAATCAATTTGACCAGCCAAATAATTACTAAGCCCCTTATTATTAGGGATAAAAAGAGAAGCAGAAACACTCGGTTTTCTCAAGTCTAGATCAACCAATATTGTTTTTCTTCCCGTCAGAGCAAAAATGCCGGCCATATTGGCCGCTATATATGTTTTTCCATCACCAGAATGAGTCGAAGTAAACATAACACAAAGAGAAGTCGTTTTAGAAGTTATAAACTCTATTCTGGCACGAGCAACTCGAAAAGATTCTGCAGCTACTGATCTTGGATATTTGTCAACAATAACGGGCATATTGCTATTTGTATGACGGATTATTCCCAATATTGAATAAACACCTTTTGACAAACTAATAATTTCGTTTTCTGTTCGTATAAAAGGATACAAAAGCTCTCTTATCAAAAGAAATATTAGAGGGATAACCAATCCTATCAGAAAAAACGTTGTGTAATTACTGCCCTTACTTGACGCATTAGTAATAGAAGACATTCTGGCTTTATCCAAAATGATATTATCAGGTGAATTCGATGCTCGCTGAATTTGAGCATCCGCTCTTTTCTCCATTAAAAATGAATAATAATCATCATTCATCTTAAATTTCCGTTCAAAATTAAGCAATTGTTGCTCTTTGTACGGTAATTCTCTCACTTGAGTCATCAATTCTTTGTTCCTTTTTTCCCAATCTGCCTTCTCTATATTAAAACCAACTCTAATATTTTTTAAAGCTTCAAACATTTGAGCCTTTACATTTTCTATATCCCGGGAATATTTTGCATAGTAAGGACTTTTTGCACCTACTTCTTTTTTCTTTACTTGCAAATCAGTAAACTGATTGACAAGACTAGATAAATTTGCATCATCCACCCCTAAACTCGCTGGAGCTATCACAGATCCATCCTCCATATTATGTTCCAGATAATGGGTCAGGTAGTTGATATACGATTCCTTCAACCGTAACTCTGTTTGTTTAGAGTCTATGGTATTGTATTTGGCAGCCAAATCTGCTCCAGAACCTGTTGAAACCATGAAATTATTTGCTTTATAATTTTGCAATCGGTTTTCAGATATCCTGAGAGAATCAGATATTTCAGACATTTGTGTATCTATGAAATCAACTGTTTTAACAGCTGCATCATTCTTACGGACCAAATCTTCTGCCAAAAATTCATCGCATAAAGTATTTAAAAAATCACAATCTCGCTCATACACATTACCAGTTAAAGAAACTTCTATGACGGATGATCCTGTCATCTTAAAATCAAAAGCCAAACGAGAATGTAAATCAGCGGCTAAAGCATCTAAATTTTTAAAGGTAAAGCAAATATCAAACTTATTTCTATAAAAAGAAGTTTTGTTAATAGTTATAAAAAACATGGATGTTTCCAACTGTTTTCCATACCTTCCTTTCGCCGAAAAGGTTGGAGTTTCTTTGTTCCCCTCAAAAGAAATTTCATAAAAATCGTTTCCAATATCCTTTATGGAAAATTCTTTCTCATAAGCACTTGGGGCTATGTATAAAGAAGAAATTACTATAGGAGATATTTTATATAAATTACTGGTTTTAAAACGCCCCCTAGCATAGTAATCAATCGCAAGTTCCGGCATTCTTTTTACAACTTTCTCAATCAGGTCTTGGGAACTAAACATAACAATCTGATTATTTACATTGCGGTATCCCTTCTGTAAACCAAATCCCTGCATAACTGATTGGGCTCCAGCTAAACCCTTGTTTTCTTCTATAATAACTAATGCAGATGAGCGATAAACAGGTTGCCAACTTCTATTTTGCAAATAGGCTATACCCATAAACAACACAAGAGAAATTACGAAGAAATACCACCCTTTGCATATGCGAATAATCCATATTTTTACATCAAATGACGTCTCTTCGCTGTCTGAAAAATTATTTTCCTGATTTAAATTATTATCCATATAGACTTTTTAAAAGAATCCTAGCACTAACAATAAAAAAGACAAGGTAGTACTTATACTCCCTATAGCCATATTATAATTTGAAATTTTAAAGAAATCTCCTTTTATTGTACTTACGTATATAACATCGTTAGGTTGGATGTAATAATATTCAGATTCAATAATGGAAGCAGTTCTTAAATCAAATTCTTTCACAATGGGACGATCCTTATCAGAAACCTTGCGAATTATTTTTACATGTTTTTTATCCGCATTTTGAGCCAGATTTCCAGAAAGAGAAAGAGCTTGAAAAATATTTAATTTCTCTTTATATAGAGGAAACTGACCACGACCAGCCTCCCCTATAACATAAAAACAATCATTCGCTAACCCTAATTTTACAACAGCATCAGGAACAAAGTCATGTAATTTTTCTTCAACTACTTTAGCAGCCTGTCTTACCGTTAACCCTTCTACATAAATATTGGAAATAAAAGGTATATCAATAGTTCCATCTTCATACACGCGGTAAGAAGGTGCCTTAGCAGAAACTCCACCTCCAGTGAATATTGCCGTTATTTCATCATTTAAACTCAATACCCGTATTGCCAATTCATCATTTTTTTGAATCTGATAATAAGTATATGGAGTTTTCTTATACTGAGGTAAACTTTTATCTTCTTGCAAATAGGTATTTGACTTATTAGTAATACAAGAAGAAAAAATTACCGTAAGTAAACCAAACATGAAAATATTTTTTACTTTTTTGGTATACACAAATCTACAATTTTATAAATTAACAAACCAAATGAAATAGTTGATGTTGTTGTTGACAAAACAGTTAAAAATGAATTCAATTTAAAGAATTGACCATCAAATGCTTTCACATAAATAATATCATTGGGGCGGATATAATAAAAATCAGAATTAAGTACATCTTTACTTCTCAAATCAAATTCTTTTATAACATTTCCTCCATCGGACAATTGCCTTAAAATCTTTACTTTTGACCTATCAGCATAAGGTCCCAAATCCCCTCCGAGAGCCAATGCTTCAAAAATAGTCATTTTTTCTTTCTTTATTTGATATCTGCCTGATGTTGATTCTGTTAATAAACTAAAATAACTATTTACCAAATTTACTTCAACAGAACAATCTTTTACATAATCTTTGAGCTTTGTTTCAATATCTTTCTTGATTTCTCTAGTATTTTTCCCTTCGACATAAATACTTCCTATATACGGAAAATCTATAGTACCATCCTCATAGACAGTATAAGTAAAAAGCCCCTTGATAGAAACAGAAGATACATCTTCGCTAGTACCAGAAGAATTGTTAAATATTTTCTTGGAGTCTGGATTAAGGGTTATAACCCGAATATACAACTCATCATTGAATTGTACGACATAATCATTAGGAACAGAACTTTCGGGGTACGAAGGAATCGCATAATCAGGTTCCTGAAGATAATGTGTCCTTCTAGGTGTAACACAAGAAGAACACAACAATGTAAGAAAAAAAAAGAAGTATAAAACTTTTTTCATTAAGAATCCCTTTTCTAAACTGCGACAAAGTTAAGCTTTCTTTGTTATTTAACCCAAATCTAAATGAATTTAACTACACATTTAATAAAAACAGATAGGCTATAAAGTACCTATCTGTTTTTATTTTGTATTATTTTATCTCTTTGCTTGGACGATATAATTTTTCAATTCTTTATTAAAAGCATCTTGTTCCAACAAATCTTCAACTGTCATATGCATCCTATAACGCCAACTATTTTTTGAATTAGAAGGAACATTTATTCGCTCTTCATGAGGATTTTCTCTTCGTAAATCTTCCGATATACTCATCAAATCCTGCCATTGGAAGATTGCCCACATTGCAGGTGAATAAAGATGCTGCATCAAGATATCCCTACATATCCACCATTCTGCAAAATACGGAGCCGTACCCCAATGCCCTAATTGTTGATTATAAAATCGTTGTGTAACATTTTTATCTTCTTCCCACCAACCTCTTATCGTACTCATATCATGAGTAGAAGGAGTTACTACCGATAGATATTTTGCATCAGCAGGGTGAAAAAATTCAACGGTATTTATTTTTGGTGCACGTTGTATTTCTAGACTCAAAATTCCTAGTTGATTCATAACACTTGTAACACAATCAGCCATCATACCCAAGTCTTCACCACAAACAAGCATATTAGTAGAACGTTTAATTGCCGGAAGTTTTTTTAGTGCTGAATATTTCCAAAAGCTATCTTGACGACGATAGAAATAGTCAACATATAATTCTTCTATTTTACGTTGTGCATCAAAATCCAAATGTCTAAAAGTACTTAATGTCTGCATTCCGTAACGAGGATAGAACATAGTTCCATTAGAGTTTTTTGCTTCAAAAAACAATACATTTGAGATTAAATCAAACAAGCCCCACTTGATTTTTTCAGAAATCAAACCCTTGTTAAACATTTCCAAAACTTTCTTTTGGGTATTACAGATAGGTTTCAATCTCAATATCCAACCATCAATAATATCAATACAATTTATTTTTACCCAATTGGCATCATCTCCAAAATTTTCCCATATTACAGAATCTGTGATATAAGGCAAACAAAAACGGTTATAATCAAAATGAATCCCCTTTTGATAAAATTCATCAATATGTATAGGAACCGAAGGATTTAAATACCCCATAATACCCTCCTCTTGTTCTATCGGAATTTGCCAAATACGGAAAAATCCGAGTATATGGTCTATACGGAAAGTATCAAAATAGTTGCTCATTTGCTGGAAACGTTTTTTCCACCAATCAAAGCCTGTTTCTTCCATTTTCTCCCAATTATAGGAAGGAAGCTCCCAATTTTGTCCTTTTATGGCAAACATATCGGGTGGAGCTCCGGCTTGCATATCCATATTATATAATTCAGGAGAAACCCAAGTATCGACACTATTACGATTTACTCCAATAGGAATGTCTCCCTTTAAAATAATTCCATTTTGATGAGCATATTCAGCAGCTTCTGAGAGTTGTAAATGTAAGTGATATTGAATGAAATAATTAACAGCTATTTCGTCAAAATGTGGCTGTTTAGGAGATGATAATTTTTCTATCTTTTTAGCATCACATAATGAATATTCGCCCCATTTAGAATAATCTGAGGTGCCATTTTTATCTCTCAAATAACAAAACGCAGCATAAGAAACCAACCAATGTTTATTATCTTCATAAAACTTTAAGTAATTCTTGTCTTTAAAAATCTTTTCTTTATTTTCAAGGTATAAAGCCTTTGCATATTTTAATTTAAAGTTGACAATTTCCAAAAATTCCACTAAAGGTAAGGCATTTAACTTTACTTGTTTGGTTTTATATTCTGCGGACAAGGGATTGGTCGATGACAGTTTCCCCATTTTGGGTAAATTCAAATACAAAGGACTCAAAGCAAAAGCCGAGATAGCAGCATAAGGTAACACATCAGCAGCTGTATGTGTTCCAATGGTATCATTCAGAGGTAGTACTTGAACAAGTTTTAATCCGACCTTTTTTGCCCAATCGATGAACAATTTCATATCTGCAAAATCACCTACACCAAAACTTGATTTTGTGCGGATACTAAATACAGGAATACCTACCCCGGCACCGTGAAATTCATGAGACTCAAAACGTGCAAAAGTATCCGAAACAACTACAATTGTCTTTTTTCCACCAATAACATTAGCTACTCTATCTGAACCAGATTCGAAATATTTAAATTGTTTGTCCTCTAAATCATAAACGCCATATTTATAGCTAATATACTCATTCTTAATGGAGCTTAAGTTTACTTTAGCTGTCCACCAATCTTTTTCCTGATTATGCATCAACACTGGTTTTTCTGTGAGCCAACCACCCAATGCATCTGCATTACCGACTAAACAAAGAGCTTCTCCTTTCTTTAATAGAGGAGCCTTTACTCTAAAAATATGCGTATATTTTTTTACTTCAGGTTCAGGAACAGGTATTCGATTTTGTTTAAAAAGAACATTTTTAAAGGGAGATGTCAGAAATATATTTTCTATGGCTCCTTCAGGATTCCATTTGTCATAACAAAAAACATCATCTTCTTTACTCGGATCTATTTTCAAGGTTCTATCATTGCCAGACTCAGGCATATCAAGACCATTACTATCTTTAAGAACATATCTGTAAGTAAATTCAAAAGCAACCTTACTGTCTACTTCAATATCCAACATCCAATCTTCTTTCCATTGGAAATTCATATAAAGGGCTTTAGAAGAGTCATTATTACCTAATTCAGGTATAGAGCCCATGATAGCAATATTTTGCCCCCACTTTGTAAAATAGTTTAAATTAAAATGAATTTTCATACTTATGATTATATAAATTGAGTAAAAAAGGCTAAAATTATAAATCAAAGATATACTTTTTTCCTTTAATAAAAAGAAAAAAATAACTATTTTGAATCTTATTCCAAATCAAATATCTGATCGACACTTTCTTCTTCGTTAGGAGCAGATTTACAATCATTCTGATTTCTAGCCTCTTGTGGAATATTGAAAACTGCATTTTGTGAATAATTGAGTGTTTTATCCGCATATATTTTTTGCATATATATTGCCCAAATAGGTAATGCAGTAGTAGCTCCCTGACCATCCGACATATTATCAAAATGAATGGATCTGTCTTCTCCCCCAACCCAGACTCCGGAAACAAGTTCGGGGGTCACCCCCATAAACCAGCCATCGGAATTATTTTGAGTTGTTCCTGTTTTTGCTGCAATTTCTCCCCTCAATTGATAACGATACCTCAATCTGACTGCAGTTCCTTCATTAGCCACAGCTCCAAGCATGGAAAGCATTTTATAAGAGGTTTCTTCACTAAATATTTCGTTCATTTTGGGTGTAAAGGTAGCCAAAACATTGCCTTTATTATCTTCAATTCGAGTTACAAATAATGGATTTACACGTATTCCCTTATTTACAAAAGCCGTATATGCACCGACCATTTCTTTGACAGATACTTCTGCCGGACCTAAACACAAAGCAACAACGGGTTCTATATAACTTTGAATTCCAAAAGAGTGAATCAATCTGACTAATGATTGGGGAGTAAATTGCTTCATCAAATAGGCTGATATCCAGTTATTTGAATTAGCCAATCCCCAACGTAGAGTAACTAATTCTCCTTCCCTTGCATGAGAGGCATTACGAGGAGTCCACTTTTCGCCTGTTCCCAAATAAAATGTTTGCGGAATATTGGGCACTTTGTCACATGGAGATAAACCTTCTTCCATGGCCAATGTGTATAAATAGGGTTTAATGGTAGATCCAACTTGACGTTTTCCTTGACTTACCATATCATATTGAAACTGAGAAAAATTAGGTCCACCTACATATGCTTTAACATGTCCGTTAAAAGGATTCATGGACATGAAGCCACAACGTAAAAAATGTTTTTGGTATCTTATAGAATCTAATGGAGTCATTATCGTGTCAATTTCGCCTTTCCATGAAAAAACTTTCATCGAACACCTGGTGTTGAAAATTCTATCTATTTGAGCTGAAGAAACATTGGCTCTTTTCAATTTCAAATACCTATCAGACTGACGCTTAGCCTTAAGCATAATGTTATTAATTTCTTCTTTAGAAACTAAACGAGAAAATGGAGCATATGATTTTCCTTTTTTTTCTTGAAAAAATTTATTTTGAAGATCGTTTCCAATATGCTCTTCTACAGCCTCTTCAGCATATCGCTGCATACGAGAATCAATAGTCGTATAAATACGCAATCCATCTGTATAAATATTATATGGACTACCATCAGGCTTTGTATTCTTCTTGCACCAACCATATAAAGGGTCGTCTACCCACGCTGTTGAATCTTCTTTATATTTTTGCATCTGCCAGGCCATATAATCACTTTTTTCGGGTTTGTTAGCAGACATTATTTGACGTAAATATTCCCTCAAATAAGGAGCTAACCCTAACTTATGGTCAACTTTTTTAAAATCAAGTTCCAGTGGCATTTTTTGTAAAGAATCACGCTGCTCTTTTGTTATATAGTCATACTTGCACATTTGGGACAGAACTGTATTTCTTCTTTCGATAGTACGTTTTGGAAAACGATTAGGATTGAAATAGGAAGGATTTTTGCACATTCCAACCAACATAGCTGATTGTTCAGTAGTTAATTTATCTGGCTCTGTATTAAAATAGATTTGTGCAGCTGATTTTATCCCAACTGCATTGTTTAGAAAATCGAATTGATTAAGGTACATTGCAATAATTTCTTCTTTAGAATAATAACGCTCAAGTTGTACGGCAATAACCCACTCTATAGGCTTTTGGAAAGCTCTTTGAAAAATATTATCAGCATCTGGAGAATATAATTGTTTAGCCAACTGTTGCGTAATGGTACTGCCTCCTCCGGCACTTTTTTTACCAAAAAATCCTCGTAAAACAATTGATCGAACCAATGACTTGGTGTCAATACCCGAATGACTGAAAAACCGAGCATCTTCAGTTGCTACAAGGGCATTTACTACATGTGGAGAAATTTGGCGATAATTTACTGCAACACGATTATCTTGCCCATAGAAGTAACGTCCAAACATTACTCCATCAGAAGTGTATAATTCAGTAGCAAATCTATTTTTGGGATTTTGAAGTTCCTCTATTTCAGGTATATAACCAATATAACCTTTTACAATTAGTACAAAGCACAACACAATCAAGACAATAATGCTTGCAAATGAAATCCAAAAGTATTTCAGCAGCGTATGTGTTTTCTTTTTGTCCATTTTTAGAGTTTTAATCAATAATATTTAGGGCACAAAAGTACATTATTTTTTTTCAAAACCATCTTACAATGGGTATTTTAAAATAAAAAACCCACAAAAATAGATAATCCGAAATAAAAATCTTACCTTTGCACCCAATTTGAGGTTGTCCTCATTTCTATAACGAATAAACCACAGTGGTGAAATAAGCGAACCTATAACGAGTATGATTAAATGCATTTTTATCTATCCTGAACAATTTGGCTTATTCTTTCACCTACAATTTTTCCACATTTAACATTTTACATGAATACATTTGAAAGTTTAGGTCTTGAAGCAGACATCCTACAAGGCATTTCAGAATTAGGATTTGAAAATCCAACTCCGATACAAGAAGAGGTTATTCCTTATATGTTGACGAACAAAACAGACATTATAGGTCTAGCACAAACCGGTACAGGTAAAACAGCTGCTTTTGGACTTCCATTATTGCAATTAGTAAGTACAGAAAAAAAAGCCATACAAGGTCTCATATTAGCACCTACACGTGAATTATGTGTTCAAATTGCTAATGAATTACGCAAGTATAGTACTCGTAAAGCCCTTATTAACATTGTTGCCGTTTACGGGGGAGAAGATATTTCTCGACAATTAAGACAATTAGAGAAAACTCCACAAATTTTAGTAGCGACGCCAGGTAGACTTATTGACTTGATTCACAGAAATAAAGTAAAATTAAACAATATCAATTATTTAATTCTCGATGAAGCAGATGAAATGCTTAAAATGGGATTTTTAGATGATATTACAACTATCATAGAAGAAACTCCGGAAGACAGACAAACGCTATTATTCTCTGCGACAATGCCTTCTGAAATTGTAAGTATTTCTCGCAGATACATGACGAATGCAAAAGAAATTTCCGTTGGCAAAAAAAATGAAGCTGCAAAAAACGTTGAACATGTTTTTATTTTGGTAAAAAGGGAACAAAAATACCTTGCACTAAAAAGAATTTTAGATAACAATCCCGATATTTATGGAATTGTATTTTGCCGTACCAGACAAGAAACAAAAGATGTCGCCGATAAGCTTATCGTAGACGGATATAGTGCGGATGCCTTACATGGAGACCTTTCTCAAGTGCAAAGAGATATGGTAATGCACAAATTCAGAATAAAGAATTTACAAATTTTAGTTGCGACTGATGTGGCTGCCAGAGGATTGGACGTGAATGATTTGACACATGTTATCAATTACGATATGCCTGATGACAAAGAAACGTACACACACAGAAGCGGTAGAACAGGACGTGTAAACAAATCAGGTATTTCAGTTGCCATCATTTCTCCGAGAGAAAGAGGGATGCTTAAAACAATTGAAAAATCTATTAATAGAACATTTGTTCAACAAATGATACCAACCGGAATAGAAGTTTGCCAAAAACAACTTTTCTACTTGATACAAAAAATGCAAAACGTAGAGATTAACGAAAAATTGGCAGGAAAATATATTCCTGAAATTTCCGAAATACTCAAAGACATGAGCAAAGAGGAAGTTATCAGCCGTTTTGTATCATTGGAATTTAATAGATTCTTGGATTATTATAAAAATTCTGTTGACCTAAATACGCAGGTTAAAAAAGATGACGGATTTGGAGATGGAAGAGAAAAAAGAAGATCCGGAAAATCAGACCGAATTCGTATGAAAATTGATCAAGGTAAGAATGACGGATACGAACCAAAAACGCTACTTAAACT
>DAIMYQ010000012.1:10577-43166 GCA_036734385.1 Paludibacteraceae bacterium
GTAAAAGACAACGTTGGTAATATAAAATTTCAATAAAAAAGGCTAAGATTTTCATCTTAGCCTTTTTTGATAGTAACAATAATTTATTTGGATTGCACAATCCAGTTGGTTATCCATTGCCCTACTTCACTGCATTTATAACCGTTTTTCCCTTCTACTTGAATATCTGCTGTACGAATATTTGCATCCATAGAAGCATCCACGGCTTGACGAATTAAAGTTGCTTCTTTTTGCAATCCGAAAGCATATTCAAACATCATGGCAGCAGAAAGAATAGTTGCCAACGGGTTAGCTATATCTTTTCCTGCAGCTTGTGGCCAGGAACCGTGAATAGGTTCAAAAACAGATGTATGTTCGCCAACTGATGCAGAAGGTAACATACCCATTGAACCTGTAATAACAGAACCTTCATCGGTCAAAATATCACCAAACATATTTTCTGTTACCATGACATCAAAATCTTTTGGAAATTGAATCATACGCATAGCGGCATTATCAACAAACATATATTCGGTTTCCACTTCAGGATATTTTGGAGCCATTTCTTTTGCCACCTCTCTCCACAAACGAGAGGTCGCCAAAACATTAGCCTTATCGACTACAGTTAATTTTTTACGACGTTTCATAGCATATTCATAGGCCAACTTAAGCACACGTTCTATTTCAAATCGGCTGTAAACGCAGGTATCGTATGCAACAGTTCCATCTTCGCTACGACCTTGTGGGCGACCAAAATACAAGCCTCCTGTCAATTCTCTAATACACATAAAATCAGCCCCTTCAATCAAATCTGCTCTTAATGGAGATTTGTGTATTAAAGACGGGAAAGTGGTTACCGGACGAATATTACCGTACAACCCCAATTTTTTACGCATTGCCAAAAGACCTTGTTCCGGACGAACTTTAGCAGATGGATTATTATCAAATTTAGGGTCACCAACTGCACCAAAAAGGACAGCATCCGATTGCATACATAATTCATGTGTCGCATCAGGATACGGATTACCTACTTGATCAATAGCACAAGCCCCTACTACACCATACTTGTAAATCAACTGATGATCAAATTTTTTGCAAACAGCTTTTGTAACTTCCAATCCCTGCTCAATTATCTCGGGACCTATTCCATCACCAGGTAATACTGCAATATTCAATTTCATAATTACTAAATTTATTTTATATTTTTCATGTTACACAAGATTACTTCTGTCAAAAGCTACATATTTGGGTGCAGTAGGTTTATAATCTTCCTTATCCCATAATGTACTTGTTATCATTAAATCGGCACTGTATCGATTACATGCAATCGGCACATTGTGCACACGACATTGACGCAATAGCATCTGGATATCAGCTTCATGTGGCTGAGGATTAAGATCGTCAATTAAAAAAATAGCCAAATCAATTTCATGACGTACAACCATAGCTGCAATTTCAGCATCACCACCCAATGGACCTGAATTCACACAGATAATTTCTGCGTTAATATTTTTTTCCTCAAAAGCTTTTCGTATTAGTCCACCCGTTGTTCCGGTACAAACCAACTTATGTTGAGACAATGTATCACCATTGTGTAAAGCCCATTCTACCATATCTACTTTACGTCTATCATGGGCAACAAGAGCAATTGTTATTTTTTTCATTTTTACTTTTATTTTAAATTAAATTCTGTTTAACATTTTAATAGTCGCCTTAATAGCGGCTTCTGTTTGGTCACCATCAAGCCCATGTGTTTTAAGAAGATGTCCGTTCAGGTTCCAAGTAATCATCGTTTGAACGAGAGCATCCGTTCGTCCACCGGGAGGAATAGAAACCACATAATCGACCAAAATGGGATGTGGTTTGCCCAATTTATCATATATTTTCCACAAAGCCTTCATAAACGCATCATACTGTCCATCACCCGAAGAAGTTTCTTGGTATTTCACACCTTCTATTTCAACCAAAATATTGGCAACCGGCTTCAATCCTTGGGCCAGAGACAATGAATAATTTAGCACTTTTACATGTTCTTCCACATTTTCATCCTTCAACACGTCGGAAACAATATAAGGTAAATCGTGAGGTGTAACTACCTGCTTCTTATCTCCCAACTCAATAATACGCTTGGTTACTTTTTGCATTGATTTGTCATCAAGTTGGATACCAAGGGCTTCCAAATTCTTACGAATGTTAGCTTTACCGGAAGTCTTACCAAGAGCATATTCACGAACACGACCAAATCTTTCCGGTAACAACTCATTAAAATACAAGTTTTTCTTGGCATCGCCATCGGCATGAACACCAGCTACTTGGGTAAACACATTATCACCAACGACAGGTTTGTTGGTAGGAATTCTAATACCGGAATATGTTTCCACCAATTTACTAACATGGTTAATTTCTTTTTCTTTTACATTGGTTTTTAATTTTAATTGGTCATGTAAAACCGCCAATACACTAGAAAGAGGTGCATTTCCAGCCCTTTCTCCCAATCCATTAATTGTTACATGTATACCCTGAATTCCTGCTTTTACAGCAGAAAAAACATTAGCAACCGCCAAATCATAATCGTTATGAGCGTGAAAATCAAACAATAAGTTTGGATATTTTTCTATCATTTCTCGACAATAGCGTTCCGTCTGTTCAGGATTTAAAATTCCAAGAGTATCAGGCAACATAAAGTGCTTGATTTTTAAATCTTTAAGCCCATCCATCAATTGAAAAACATATTCGGGACTTTCTTGTATACCATTTGACCAATCCTCTAAATAAACATTTACAGTAATGCCCATTTTCTCGGCATTTGATACAACCTCTTTAATATCGGCAATGTGCTGTTCAACAGTCTTCTTTAATTGATATTTGCAATGCTTCAAAGAGCCTTTACACAATAAGTTAATCACTTGACAACCGGCATCTTTAATCCAATTTAATGATGTCAAACCATCCACAAAGCCAAGAACTTCTACTCTATCAAGCATTTTTTTGCTTTTTGCCCACTTGGCAATTTCCTTTACAGATCCGAATTCGCCGTCAGAAACACGTGCAGAAGCAACTTCTATTCTATCGACTGATAAATCCTCCAACAGCAAACGGGCAATGCTTAGCTTTTCCTTTATAGCAAAAGAAACACCTGAAGTTTGCTCACCATCTCGCAATGTTGTATCTATAATTTTTATCATACGTCTAATTTACTTTTCGGAGTAAAAATTCGTTTTGTTATTTCGTTCAAAAGTTTCAATATATTCCTTTTTAGAAAGAAGATAATCTATATCATCAAATCCTTTCAAAAAACACTCTTTTTTGTATGAATTAATAGCAAATTTTTCCGATCTGTTGTTGCTATTATTTGTAACTGTCTGATTCTCCAAATCAACTGTTATGGTTGTTTTTGGTTCAGCATTAACAGCTGCAAAAATATCTGCCAAGAATGCCTCTGAAATAACCACAGGCAATACCCCATTATTCATTGCATTATTTCTAAAAATATCAGCAAAAAAGCTGGATATAACGACTTTAAAACCATAACCTGCAATAGCCCATGCCGCATGTTCACGACTAGATCCGCTACCAAAATTTTTTCCAGCCACTAGAATCGTTCCACGATAAGTAGGATTATTTAAGACAAAAGTAGAAATAGGCTGATTATTTTTATCATACCGCCAATCACGAAAAAGATTATCGCCAAAACCTTCTTTTGACGTAGCTTTTAAAAAACGAGCAGGTATAATCTGATCAGTATCCACATTTTCTATAGGAAGCGGAACAACTGTACTTATTATTGTTTTAAATTTTTCCATGATATATTAATTTTTACTTAAAAGTTCTTGGATCTGTAATACGCCCGGTAATAGCCGCAGCCGCTGCAACAAGGGGTCCGGCAAGAATAGTGCGAGCTCCGGGTCCTTGACGACCTTCAAAGTTTCTGTTTGATGTAGAAACAGCATATTTCCCTGCAGGAACCTTATCTTCATTCATCGCCAAACAAGCTGAACAACCGGGTTGACGAAGAGAGAATCCTGCTTCCATCAAAATTTTATCTAAACCTTCCGCCTTAATTTGTGCATCTACCGCCCAAGATCCCGGCACTAACCAAGCCACAACATTATCTGCTTTTTTCCTTCCTTTTACAAATTCAGTAAAAGCTCTAAAATCTTCAATTCTACCATTTGTACAACTTCCCAAGAACACATAATCTATGGTCTTTCCAACGATCTTTTCTCCCGGCTTAAATCCCATATATTCCAACGATTTGGCATAAGAAATACGACCGGACTCATTGATACTTTCAAGAGTTGGTATTACATCATTGATGCCCATTCCCATTCCCGGATTAGTACCGTAGGTTACCATAGGTTCTATATCTGCCGCATCGTATACGACTTCCCTGTCAAATTTAGCATCTTTATCGGTTATAAGTGTTTTCCAATAAGCAAGAGCTTCATCCCATTTTTTACCCTTTGGAGCAAACTCACGACCTTTGATATATTCAAATGTAGTTTCATCAGGGGCTACCAAACCTCCCCGAGCACCCATCTCAATGGAAAGATTGCATAAAGTTAAACGTCCTTCCATTGATAAAGATTTTACAGCATTTCCTGCATATTCAACGAAATATCCGGTAGCTCCACCCGTAGTCATCTTAGCGATAATATAAAGAGCTATATCTTTGGCCGTTACTCCTTTTTTCAAGTTACCATTTACGCTAATACGCATAGTCTTAGGTTTCGACTGAAATACACATTGTGTGGCTAAAACCATCTCTACTTCACTGGTACCAATACCAAAAGCTACGGCTCCCATGGCTCCGTGAGTAGAAGTGTGAGAGTCTCCACAAACCATTGTCATTCCGGGTAATGAAAGTCCATTTTCAGGACCTACAACGTGGATAATACCATTTTTTTTATGTCCAATCGGATAATAATTTACACCAAATTGTTTTGCATTTTTATCCAGTGTATCCACTTGATTTTTGGAAATCGGATCTTGAATCGGTTGATCTTGATTTAAGGTAGGAATATTATGGTCAGGCATACAAGTAATTTGCTCAGGACGGAATACTTTCAAGCCTCTCATTCTCATACCTTCAAAAGCTTGTGGACTCGTAACCTCATGACAATACATACGATCTATGTATAGTTGCGTGGGACCATCTTCTACATGTGTTACCACATGTGCATCCCAAATTTTTTCAAAAAGAGTTTTTCCCATTTTTATTTTTAATCAAAATTTATTTTGTTGAATTATTTTTTCCATTTATCTGATAAATTTATTAATGGCATCAATGTAAGCTTCCAAAGAAGCAGCCACAATATCCGTGTTGGCACCAAAGCCATAATAAATATTACCGTCATATTTTACTTGCATGTGAACTTTACCGACATCGTCACTACCCCTATTAATAGCTTGAATAGTAAATTCTTGCAACACCATCTCGCGTTTAATAATTTGTTTCATGGCCTTAATTGCGGCATCAACAGGGCCATTTCCACTTGCTGCAGCTTCAAATTTTTCTCCTGCAATATCCAAGCCAACGCTTGCAACGGCTTTAACACCTTTACCGGACGTTACTTGTAAATAATCTAATTTGATACGACTGTTAGCTGAACGTTCCATACCTGCCAACATCATGATATCATCGTCGTTGACATCTTTTTTTCTGTCGGCTAAGTTAAGAAATTCTTGGTATATTCCGTCCAATTTTGCACCGTCAATATGCACACCCAAAATACCAAGACGATGTTTCAATGCTGCACGACCACTACGAGCAGTAAGAACAATTGAGTTTTCATCTATTCCTACATCTTTAGGGTCAATAATTTCATAACTTTCCCGATTTTTCAAGACTCCGTCTTGGTGAATACCGGATGAATGTGCAAACGCATTTCTTCCAACAATAGCTTTGTTTGCCTGTACGGGCATATTCATTAAACTGGAAACCAAACGGCTTGTAGAAGCTATTTTCAAGGTGTTGATTTGTGTGTCAACATCAATACCTTTATGACATTTTAAAATCATAGCAATTTCTTCCAAAGAAGTGTTTCCTGCACGCTCACCAATACCATTGATAGTTACCTCCGCCTGACGAGCACCATTCATAATACCTGATATTGTATTGGCTGTTGCCATGCCTAAATCATTATGACAGTGAGTAGAAATAATGGCTTTATCGATGTTTTTCACATTTTCCATCAAATACTTAATTTTTGCACCAAACTCTGTTGGTAAACAATAACCAGTTGTATCCGGAATATTAACTACTGTTGCTCCGGCTTTAATTACAGCTTCAACTACTTTTGCCAAATATTCGTTATCAGTTCTACCGGCATCTTCACAATAAAACTCAATATCTTCTACTTGTTTTTTTGCATATTTTACTGCAGCAATAGAACGCTCAAGAATCTCCTCTTGTGTAGAATTAAATTTATATTTAATGTGGTATTCAGAAGTGCCCAACCCTGTATGAATACGTTTATTTTTAGCATATTTAAGGGCATCGGCGGCAACGTCTATATCTTTTTCTACTGCACGAGTCAAAGCACAAATAGTTGGCCAAGTAACAGCCTTGGAGATTTCAACTACCGAATTAAAATCACCGGGACTTGACACAGGAAAACCTGCTTCAATAATATCAACACCAAGGGTTTCCAAAGCTTTTGCTACTTGAATCTTCTCAACTGTATTCAACTGACATCCAGGTACTTGTTCACCATCTCTCAATGTCGTGTCAAAAATAAATAATCTGTCCATATTTCTGTTTTTTAGTGTAAGTTTACTTCAAAAAAAAACCTCTCTATACCGAAGTAAGAAAGGTTTATCATTTATTTCACAAAACATACCAAACTCACTCCGTCCTATTGTTACAGAGAATAATGTCTAGCAGAATAATATGTAAATTTGATAAAATCATAATTGTGTATAGTGTTTATTGCTATCCGAGGGCAAATGTAATGCTTTTTTATAAATCAACAAATAAATTATAAGATTTTTAAAGAAAAAATTTACAAAAAACAACTTATGGGATGTTTTAAATTACAAATTCTACTTTTTCATACCTTATTTATCATTTTGATGTACCGTTGTAACTTTTTGTTTCAATTTTCTTGATAATATATTGAAAAAATAAAATAATTCTGATTCCTTTGAAATAAAAGCACTAAATTTGCACCTCAGTACTTGTAACCCAAAAGCTTATAGAGCTATTCTTCAATCACAAAACTTTTATGTTCAATTTCGGTCTATTTGCATCCAATATTCCTTACCTATTAATGGCAGTGTTTTGCAGCATCTACTATTTATCGGTATTATTTGGATGGAATGTAAATGCTGAAGAAATTTCAACTATAAATAGTAAAGAAATATATTGCACCGAAAAAACTATTGAGAATGTAGCAAATAAATTTAGTTCTACTTGTGCTAATTTTAATTTTCCTATCTCTATTGGTGAAACAACTCCCCCAAGAGACTTATCGTATTTGTTCTGTAAAAAGGAAAAATACTTTTATTGTTATCAATTATATCTCTGCTCTCCATATTTAGATAATCTTTTCTGCCGACCTCCCCCTTTTTTTGTGTAAAATATTATTGCTAATAAACAGGTTGATTCAATTCACATTTATTAGCCTTTTTTTAAGATGATGAAAAGTCTCTTAAGAGTGATTATTAAAAAATTACATAAAATATAATATCATGCTAACAAAAAGAATTTTTTTGGCAAGTATCCTTTTTTCATTTATGGGAAACTTATTTGCCGCCAAAGATGAACAAAACAATATTCTTTTGGACGAAGTAATAATAAAAAATTTGCCCAAAGAACAGAAATCGGAAAATAATCCTTCATCTAATGTTTATTGCCTAAATATAAAGGATATTGAAATGAATCAAATTAATTCATTGAAAGACATTTCCATATATGTACCTAACCTTTACATTCCCGATTACGGTTCAAAAATCACCTCTTCAATTTATGTAAGAGGTATAGGATCACGTATGAATGAACCTGCAATCGGATTATACGTAGATAATATTCCATATATAAATAAAAGTAGCTTTGATTTTAACTTTTTCGATCTACTGCAAATTGAATTTTTACAAGGACCACAAGGTACTCTATATGGAAGAAATACAATTGGTGGATTAGTTAATATTTATACCTTATCTCCATTAGACTATCAAGGAACCAAGTTATTGGTTTCTTATGGAAAATATAATGAAACGTTAATAAAACTATCTCATTACGCTAAACTAAGCAAAAATACAGGCGTCTCTTTGGCAGGTTATATCAACCATAACGATGGTTATTTTACTAATTCATTCAATAACGAAAAGAATAATTCCGATGAAGCAGGTGCAAGAACAAAACTTAACTGGAACATAAACGAAAAATGGAATACAAACTTGAGCTTATCCTACGATTACAATAAACAAAACGCTTATCCATACGCCATTTACGACAAATCGACGCAAAAATCGGGCGAAATTAATTATAATGATGAAAGTTCCTACTTGCGTCATCTTCTTACGGGAGGATTATGTATCCAACGTAAAACAGACAAATGCTTGTTCACTTCCGCCACAGGATATCAGTTTTTGAACGACCAAATGAAAATGGATCAAGATTTTACCACTGACTCTATTTTTTCTCTCAATCAGAAACAAAATCAGAACTCTGTCACACAAGAATTTACACTTCGTTCAAATAACAAAACCCAATGGGAATGGGTAAACGGATTATTCGGCTTTTTTAATCATAACAATATAGATGCCCCAATGACTTTTGGTTCGGAAGGTATCGATATGTTACAAAGCTTTTTGGATAGTGCAAAATCTCAAAATCCGAGTATGCCCAAGATTACCATTTTGAACAGTGAAATGCCCGTTTCCGGCATCTTCAAAATGGAAAACTTCGGTGTCGCACTATACCATCAATCGACCTACAGTTTTTCAGAGAAGTTTGCCGTTACAGCAGGCATACGTATGGATTACGAAAGAACTGGAATTGATTATGAATCGGAGGCAATATTACATACATCTGTCAAACTGCCCTCTCCTTTTATTCCCGCTTTTCCTTTTGATTCTACCTACAGTGCCAAAGGCTATGACGCAAACGATTTTTGGGAATTTTTACCCAAATTATCAGCAAAGTACAAAATCAATGATAAATATAACGTATATTCAACTATTGCAAAAGGTTATAAAGCCGGTGGATACAATTATGCTATGTTTTCGGATATTCTGCAATCACAAATGGAAGGAACGGAAACAAAAAGTGTTAAAGATGTTATCTATTATAAGCCCGAATCTTCTTGGAATTTTGAGATAGGCAGCCACACTGAACCTATTAAAAACCGACTATTTTGTAACATGACATTGTTTTATATTTATAACCAAAATCAACAAATAAATACTACAACATCTAATGGAAGTAGGATGATAACAAATGCAGAAAAAGTTGAAAGTTATGGAACAGAATTGAATATAAAAGCCAATATAGCCAAAAACTTATCAGTGACAGGAACATATGGGTATACACATGCTTCTTTCTTAAAATACGAAGCGAACAATGTTGATTACAAAAATAAAATAATACCATTCGCACCAAATAACACATTTTCAATAGGAGCTGAATACGGATTACCTATTAAAACCGAATGGTTACACAAAATTATCATTTCTTCTCAATACATTGGCGTTGGAAATATTTACTGGAATGAAGAAAATACACAAAATCAATCATTTTATGGACTATTAAATGGTGAAATTTCTTTCTTAATCAGATCAATAAATGTGAATCTCTGGATCAAAAATGCTCTGGACGAAAAATATAATACATTTTATTTTGAATCGTTAGGAAATAGTTTCGTACAAAAGGGAAAACCTCTTTCGCTGGGTATTTCTCTAAAATATTCATTTTAAATAAACAGAAGGAACAAAGGTGTAGATTAAATAAAATTTCACACCTTTGCTCCTTTAATATAATGTTCTACCAAATGCACAAAAAGATGTTTACAATGTTAGTTGGCTTATCGGGACTCTGTGCCATTCTTTTTATAAGCATCCACCTTATCGTTAATTCATTAGTTGTTTTTGACAGTATCAATGCATCGGGAGGAATTGTGTATAACCAAGTCAACCATTTTATCTACAGCAACCCATTTGCTAAAACATTTGAAAGTCTTATTGCTATCGGTTTTTTATGTCACATTTTTATGGCTAGTGTCCATGCACTACAAAAACTTAAAAAAGAAGCTACCTTATCGTCCGCTAAAGAAATGCTGATTTTAGGCTTATTAATTTTTTGTTTTCTAATCATGCATCTACTACAATTCAGGTTAAAGACAGATGTAACCTCAGTTATTATCAATAATATAAAAATGGACAATATGTTTTTAGTTGTGTTTAATACGCTGTCTAATAGCAAAATTTACTGCTTAATTTATATGATAACGGGTATTCTTTTAGGATTACACATGCATAATGGATTTCTATCTATGATGAAAAAAACAGGTAAAAATAGCAACAATACTGCACAAAAAATAGCAACAACCTTTGGCATTTTTTTCAGCGTTGGATTCGTTGCTATTCCTTTGTATTTTATTTTTGCTTAACTACGTTTTTCTGAAATGAGAATTATTGACAAACTTGTTTTATAACATCATAAGCCTGATAAAATCCCAATTGACCGGCTTTATTAAAATCTGAACAGGCTTTCTCTTTTTGACCCAACTGCATTTGTGCTACTCCTCGATTAAAATAAGCCTCTGCATAATTGGCATTAAATTCAATTGCCTTATCGAAATCAGTTATCGCTCCTGCAAAGTCCTGTATTTTACACTTGCAGACACCTCGGTTATAGTAAGCTTCATCATAATCCGAACGAATTTGTATGGCACAATTATAATCGCTTATAGCTCCCTTGCAATCTTCTAGAACACTTTTTACCACGCCTCTATACACGTAAGCCTCACTTAATTTGGGCTTTAGCTGAATTGCTTTATCATAATCAGCTAAAGCTCCTTGGTAATCTTTTGAATAATATTTTACGATTCCGCGATTATAGTAAGCTTCCGGATCTTTCGTGTTTAATTCGATGGTTTTATCGTAATCTGCTAAGGCTTTTGCGTAATCGTTTATATTACGATAGGCAACACCCCTATTGTTATATGCTTCTTCATATTCAGGATTAATGTTGATGGCATAACTATAATCTTCTATAGCTTCTTGGTATTTTTGCAGTTTAGCTTTAGCAATTCCTCTACTTGTATAAGCCTCAAAATCTTTGGAATTAAATTCAAGGGCTTTATTATAGTCATTAACAGCCCCTGTATAATCACTTAAACAAACCTTGGCTAATCCCCTGTTAAAATAAGCTTTAGCATATTTTTTATTCACCGAAATAGCTTGGTTGTAATCAGCCAATGCACCCCTATCATCTTTCAACTTTGATTTTGCAACGCCTCGGTTGTTGTATGCTTCAGCAAGCATTGGTGCATAATCAATAGCTTGACTGTAATCTGCTATTGCTCCTGTATAATCAAGTAGCATACGGTTAACAATTCCCCTATTATAATAAACCTCTGCGTAAGATAATTTAATCTCAAGTGCCTGATTGTAATTTGCTACAGCTCCCGTGTAATCTTTCGTATAAAATTTAGCTACACCCATATTGTTATAAGCCTCTGCATATATTGGATTGATACTTACCGCTTTTTCATAGTCAGCAATTGCACCCTTAAAATCATGTAAATAGTACTTGGTAACTCCCCTGTTATTGTAAACCTCTGCATACATCGAATTTATTTCAAGAGCTCTATTATAATCAGCCAAAGCTCCTTGATAATTTTGTTGTTCTTGCTTGGTTACCCCTCTATTATTATAGGCTTCAGCATAATAAGGATGTATTTCAAGAGCTTTATCATAATCAATAATAGCACCTTTATAATTTTTCATGGCAGCATTGGCAAGCCCTCTATTGTTGTAAGCCTCTGCAAAATTCGCATCCAATTTAGTTGCTTTATCAAATTCCTCGATTGCTCCTTTGTAGTCTTTAATTTTAGCCTTACTAAGTCCTAAATTAAAATAATCTTCCGACTTTTGGGCATAAACTACAACCGGTAGTAAAAATAGTAGTAGAAATAAAATTTTATTTTTCATAGCTTTGATTCGATATTTTATCATTTCATGGTGGATTCAGGGTGAATGGCATTCAAGCAACCTTCTTTACTTCCAATACAACTAACTTCCATAGCAGTAGCCGTGTATCCCATTTTCTTAAAGGATTTCAGCAGATTGCTAACGGTATTTTTGTCTGACATAAATGTTATAACTACCGTTTGCTTCTCAACATCAACTTGTAATTTTTTTATCCCCTCTTCAAGTTTCATATTTTCTATAATTTTCTGTTTACAATCCTTGGAACTCACCATATTCACAAAAAAAGTAGTAGTTATTTTCTGAGGTTTCTCAGCCATACTATCAAAAGAAAAAAGAAAAAATGAAAACAAACCAATCAATAATAAACTCGTTTTCTTCATAAAATACAGAATAATAAGGTTATATATAATTTTTTTCAACATCAGTTGATAATGCCCCGTAAAATTAGTTAAATTGTTCAAAATACACATGTTTGGGCAATATTTAAAAATATTTTCTACTCCTCATTATTGTTACTGCACAAAGAAATACTTCATGCAATCAGCATAAAACATGTGCGTATTTTGAACAATTATTAAGCAAACCATAATAATACAATTTAGCAGCTCATTTCACCGGCATTTTTCTTTGCCGAAAGTAAATTATATGCCCCCTTAACAACGACCTTTGCTTCTTTAAAGTTGAAACCTTCAGGCAAAACGATTTCTGTAAATCCGTCATCGACAACGCCTTTCTGTACTTGTATCATACGGTATTCAGTAAAAGGTTTTCCGCTTTCTACCTTATTTTTCTCGAATACGAAAATATAATCTTTGTCGTCGAAACTTACAATGGACGCAGAAGGAACTGATGTTACCTGATTACTCTTAGCTTGAATATGAGCATTTACATACATACCCGGTAACATATTTTTACAACGACCTACTACATTGGCGTAAACTTTGTAAGTCTTATCGTTATTTATAGACTTTCCGGTTTGATAGACAACTGCCTCATGTTGTTCTGTTTCATTGTTGGTATAAAAGCGAATTTTCTCACCGTTCGACACTTTATCAGCATCCTTTTCGAATAATGTTAGTTCAAGGAAAAGTTTGTCGCTGTTTACAATTTCGAACAATACATCGGAAGCCGAAACCGACTTGCCAATGCTTACGTTTACCGCTTTAATATAGCCCGAGATAGGCGAAACCACCGCTACCGACCGGCTGATATTATCTTCGGTCAGTCTGAAAGGATTAATCCCTATAAGCGACAGCTTTTGTTCCAATGCTTTTACCTGAACTTTGAGGCTTTTGTAATTGGAAGTAACTTGCTGCATATTTTTTTGAGAAGACACATCGCTTTTGAAAAGCTCTTTTTGACGGTCATATTCAGTCTTGGCAAGTTCACATCTGTTTTTTGCTTCCAGGTAATTTTGTTGAATGTCAATAAACTCCTGATTTTCGATAATGGCCAGTGTTTGTCCCTTCCTAACAGCATTGCCCGGCATTAGGTTTGTGCTTTTTATAAACCCTCCCATCGGCATACTAACGGTTGCCAAATTTTGTGGTGCAACTGAGACTATACCGTTTACTTTTAGTGTTCCACTCATTGAGCGTAATTCAATTGTTCCGATTTCTATGTTGGCAAGCTTTATCTGATCTTCGCGTAATTCAACAATATTTTCGGGAATAACTTCCGTTTCCTTGGTTTCAACGTTCTGTTTTTTACCTCCGTTGCATGCAGTGAACGTAATGAGGAAAGCTAAAATAATGGTTGATAATTTAAATTTATATTTTGTCATAATGTTTGTGTTTTAAAAGATTTTTCCGGTAATAAAGTCTATTGAAATGACAGTTTGATTGTAATTATTTAATGCATCAAGGTAGTTTTGTTTTATCCCTAATGCCCTATTTAGATTCTGAATGTAATCAAGATAATCCATCTCTCCTGATTTATAGCTGATTGTTGCCTGTTCGATAATCAAATCGGCTTCGGAAATTGCCTGTTTTTCATAATAATCAAGGCTATTGTTATTTTTAGCATATTCGAGCAACAACGAATGATAATTATTTAACTGTGATTTTGCCTGATAATCAGCATTGATAATAGCCGCCTGTTCTTTAATCTTTGCAGCTTTTATTTTAGCTGTGTGAGGCACAAACCACAATGGAATGGAAATACCGACCTGAATGCCTGTAAAACGGTCACCTGCACCAAAAGTTCGAGGTACTCCGTTTACATCCTGAGATCCGCGAATGGTTTGGCTGGAATAGCCAATACTCAAATCCGGTAAAAGACGGCTACGTTCCAACTGCTTTTCCCAATGTCTAACCTCAATCTGTTGTTTACTGGATGTAATCAATGGATTTTCAATTAATGCCGAACTATCAGCTATTGGTAGCAATTCAATACGTTTTAATACCGTATCTATAGGATAAATAGGCATATCTGAATTTAAAAGCAATTGTAACTTTTGGCTACAAATATTCAAATCGAATTTAATCTGTTGCAACTGATTTTTAATTTCCAAGCTTTGCGATTTTGCAGAAATCATTTCGAGACGTTTTGTTTCTCCTGTTTTTACCCTTAATTCAGCTGCACGCTGAAAACCTGAATAGAGACTATCTTGCTGAACGAATAATTTTTGTTTGGAGTGTAAATATACCAATTGCCAATATAATTGTTTTACCTGATTCGTAATTTCTAATTGCGAATACCTTAAATTATATTCACTAATATTAATGTTCGCTTTTGATAAATTATGCTGATTGATGTAAACCCCAGGAAAAGCCAATGACTGTGAAATGCTAAAGCTATTATCCTTTGTATACGAATTAATTTGCCCATATTCTCCCGAAATTTCGGTTTTGGGAATATCCCAAGCAGCTCCTTTTAACGCTTTTTGAACATTCACATCATAGACAGAAGAACGTATATATGAGTTACTATCTAACGCCATTTGAAGAGCCTGTTTCAAATTAATTTCTTGTGGTTGCTCCGCTTTTACAGAATCAAAGCAAAATAACCCAATACAAAGCAAAGACAAAACAGGCAAGCTTTTTATCAATTTTCGTTTGAATGGATTTTTTAATTTTTTATTTGAAAAACCGATGTAGAAAATAGGTAAGACAATTAATGTCAAAATAGTAGCAGTTATTAGCCCTCCAATAACAACCGTAGCGAGCGGTTTTTGAACTTCTGCTCCTGCCGATGTGGATAATGCCATAGGTAGGAAGCCCAAGGAAGCAACAGAAGCTGTCATAATTACAGGACGTAAACGCGTATTCAACCCTTTAATTACGCGTTCAGTAATATCCAAAATTCCTTCTTTTTCTAGCCGATTGAACTCGGCAATAAGCACAATACCATTGAGCACTGCAATACCAAATAAAGCGATAAAACCAACTCCTGCTGAAATGGAAAAATTCATACCACGCAGCCAAAGTGCCAAAATACCGCCAATGAGCGACATGGGTACGGCTGTGTATATCAGCAAGGCTTGCTTAACAGAGTGAAACGTGAAAAACAACAGCACAAATATAAGCAACAGAGCTACTGGAACAGCAATAGCCAGACGAGCTTTAGCCGCTTGAAGATTTTCAAACTGACCTCCATACTTCACATAATAGCCCATTGGAAATTGGACTTGTGCATCTATTTCCTTTGTCACTTCACTAATAACACTTTGAACATCACGATTGCGAACATTAAAGCCAACCGTGATACGACGCTTTGTGTTTTCACGTGAAACTTGCGCAGGTCCTGATTTTATTTCAACACTAGCAATCTGTTCAAAAGGAATCTGTCCACCGTTAGGCAAAGCGACAGAAAGGTTTTTTACATCGTCAATGCTTTGGCGATAATCTTTGTCTAATCGAACTACCATGGCAAAACGTTTTTCTTCATCAAACACTGTACCGGCTTCACTTCCGGCAAAAGCAGTGCGTAGTACACGATTTACTTCTTCAATCGAAAGTCCATACTGTGCCAAACGATCACGATTATATTCAACCTGAATTTGAGCCAGTCCGGTTACCTTTTCAACGTTAATATCTTCTACACCTTGTACTTTCTGAATAATCTTTTCTACACTTGCCGCTTTTTCAGCCAAGGTATTGAGGTCATCGCCAAAAATTTTCACCGCAATATCTTGTTTTGAGCCGGAAAGTAATTCATTAGTACGCATTTGAATCGGCTGTTGAAATTCAAATTTCACACCCGCCAATGGAATCAATGCTTCTTCCATTTTTTCAACCAATTCTTCTCTGGTTTTAGCCGAAGTCCATTCACTCTTATCTTTAAGTGTTATAATGTAATCACCTGTTTCCATTGGAGTTGGATCAGTGGGAATTTCACCTGCACCGATTTTACAAACTGTATGTTTTATTTCCGGAAATTGGTCGAGCAATATTTTATTTGCTTTTTGAACTTGCTCAACCGTATTCGAAAGTGATCCGCCTTGCAAAGTTATTACACCTGCGGCAAGGTCTCCTTCTTCGAGCTGAGGAATAAACTCACCGCCTAAATGATTAAACACAAATAAACTTAATATAAAGATAAGTATTGCTGAAAAAGATACATACACTTTGTGTTTTAAGGCAAACAAAATAGCAGGATTAAATATTTTGTGAAACCAATTCATCATTTTATCTGAAAAATTAGGTTTGTGTGTTGTGTTTTTGGTCAAAAACAAAGACGAAACCATAGGTACATATGTCAATGAAAGAATTGTTGCTCCAACCAGTGCAAATGACACAACTTGTGCCATGGGACGAAACATTTTACCTTCGATTCCCACCAAAGCCATAATCGGTACATAAACAATCAGAATAATAACCTGTCCGAATGTTGCCGAACTCATCATCCGTTTAGCTGACTCGAATACAGTTGCATCCATTTGTGGCTGCGAAAGTTTGGATATTCCTTGATGGTGAGTTTTACTCATAGTTATTCGATGCACCACGCTCTCGACAATAATTACGGCACCGTCCACAATCAGTCCAAAATCAATTGCCCCCAAACTCATCAAGTTACCAGATACGCCAAAAAAGTTCATCATGGATATGGCAAAAAGCATGGAAAGAGGAATTACTGAAGCCACAATCAACCCTGCTCTAAAATTACCGAGAAATAAAATTAAAATAAAGATGACAATCAATGCACCTTCAATCAGATTTCGTGAAACTGTACCAATAGCACGTCCCACTAAATCTGAACGATTAAGAAAAGGTTCAATCTTCACCCCTTTTGGCAATGATTTTTGAATCGATTTAATACGAGTTTCAACATTTTTTGTGACCTCATTAGCATTCGCTCCTTTGAGCATCATAACCACACCACCAACGGCCTCTGTAGTATCCACGACGAATGCACCATAACGAATAGCATTACCATATTGAACAGTTGCTACATCCCTAATTAAAATAGGCATGCCGGAAGAAGTGTTTTTAATTACAATTTTCTCTATATCTTCCAACGATTTAACCAACCCAATGCCACGGATGAAATAGGCAGTTGGCTTTTTGTCAATATAAGCACTTCCTGTATTTTCGTTATTTTTTTGAAGAGCTTCAAAAATATCAGTAAGGGTAAGATTCATTTCCCTAAGCCTTTCAGGGTTTATTGCAATCTCATATTGTTTTACAAAACCTCCATAGCTATTAATATCCGCTACACCGGCAGTTCCCAACATTTCACGACGTACTACCCAATCCTGAATAGTACGCAATTCCATAGGATTATATCTATTTTCAAAACCTTTATCTACAGCTAACCGATACTGATATATTTCACCCAAACCTGTAGAAATGGGAGCTAATTCAATTTTAGCAAGTCCGGCAGGAATTATATCTTCAGCTTCTTTAAGCCTTTCGCTCATTTGTTGTCTTGCCCAATAAACATCTACATTGTCTTTAAAAACAACAGTGATTACTGATAACCCCAACCGAGATATAGAGCGAAGTTCAACAATGTTAGGTATATTAGCAACAGCTACCTCAATAGGTGCAGTAATGGAGCTTTCTACTTCCTGTACTGCCAATGATGGAGCAAGTGCAATAACCTGTACTTGGTTATTCGTTATATCAGGGGTCGCATCAATAGGCAATTGGGTAAGTGAATACGTTCCCCAGCCTATTAGTGCAATAACGAATAAACCTATAATAAACTTATTTTTTATTGAAAAATGAATGATACGTTCTATCATAATAATTGTATTAAAAGTTACTATTAAATAAAAGGACTATAGGAGAGCATAACACACGTTATAGCAACAAGAAACCATGCAATCTTTAGCAACAATTGCCAAAAGATATAGAATAGCCGAAAACTCCTATAAAATGAAAGAATTGAAAATCAAATAATTAGGACGGAAATTTTAGACAAATATTCCTTGTGTGTAAAATATTTGGTTGAAGTGGTCAAATAAAATTCTCCAAAATCGGGGGTATCGATATGGAGGGATTCGAAATAATTGTATGAAGCAAAAAGATATGGCAACTTAAAAGAAACTTTTGTCAAATTAATTTTGGAAGAAAAATCATCCATATCCATTGATAAACGGTGTGAATGACATTCTTCTTCATTTACATGATTACAGTTATCAGAACGATTTTGATGATATGTTGTTTCGTGTACATCGGAACAAGATGTTAAAAGCATTTCGAAATCTGTATCTCTACATGCATCACAACAATAATGTACGCAGTTGACACCCATTCCTGCGACAAAAACCAACAAGGCTAAAAGTTGTAATACCAATGTTTTCATATAAATTCTCAACAAACTGTTTCTATCGGCAAAGATAGGAATAAAAAAAAGTTTATCTTTGACAAATAAAACACAAAAAATAAATTTTATACAATGGAGCTGATTCTTAAATATTTTCCGAACATTACAGAACAGCAGAAGACACAATTTGAGGCTCTTTATGGGCTGTATACGGAATGGAATTCAAAAATCAATGTAATATCCCGAAAGGATATTGAAAACCTTTATTTACACCATGTATTACATTCCTTGTCTATTGCTAAAATTTTGCCTTTCACAAATGGTTCTTCCGTTATAGACGTTGGAACGGGCGGAGGATTTCCGGGTATTCCTTTAGCTATTTTATTTCCCGAAACATCGTTTCATTTGGTCGATTCTATCGGTAAAAAGATAAAAGTAGCTCAGGAGGTATCAACTGCTATTGAGTTAAAAAACACCTCCTTTTTACATGACAGAATAGAAAACGAAAAAAAACAGTTTGATTTTGTTATTAGCAGAGCAGTGATGCCTCTGCAAGATTTGGTACAATTGTGTAAAAAAAACATCAAAAAAACACAACAAAATGCACTGCCAAACGGATTAATCTGTTTAAAAGGAGGTGAATTGGAACAGGAAATCAGACCGTTCAAAAAAATAGCTTCCTTGTATGAATTAACGGAATTTTTTGATGAAGATTTTTTCAAACTAAAAAGAGCTATTTACATTCCTTTATAAACAAAAATGGACGATTTAAAATACATTGCACGCCGCAGAAATTTAGTACAAGAACTTGCCGAAAAGGGAATTATCGCCGAAAAAGTATTACAAGCTATCGGGAAAGTTCCTCGACACCGTTTTTTTGATAAAACACTTATCGATTTTGCCTACGAAGACAAAGCTTTTCCTATCGGCTCCGACCAAACTATTTCTCAACCTTATACGGTTGCCTACCAGAGTGAATTGTTAGATGTAAAAGAAGGCGAAAAGGTACTGGAAATAGGTACTGGTTCGGGTTACCAATCGGCAGTTTTGGTGGAATTAGGGGCTAATGTGTACAGCATTGAAAGGCAAGAGGCTCTTTTTCATCGTACATTTTCCCGATTACCGGAAATTGGTTATCATATAGCTCAATTTTTGGGTGATGGCTATAAGGGATTGCCCAATTATGCACCGTTTGACAAAATTATTGTTACAGCAAGTGCTGATATTATGCCCCAAGTCCTACGCGAACAGTTGGTTGTAGGGGGAATTTTAGTTGTTCCGATCGGCACAACAATGTACAAAATTACTCGATTAGACAACGATACCTACAAAGAAGAAAAAGTCAATTCGTGTGCATTTGTACCCATGATACACGGAACTAATTAACTAATAATAAGATGGTTATTAAAAATTTTGTTTTCAATCCTTTTCAGGAAAATACGTATGTAATTAGTGATGAAACCAAAAAATGTATTATCATTGACGCCGGGTGTCTCTTTCCCTATGAGAAAGAAGAACTATACAATTACATCAAAAATAATGATTTGAAAGTTGAAAGAATAATCAATACCCACCTACACCTAGACCATTGTTTTGGCAACCCATTTGTTCATGCGACTTTCAATTGCGATATCGAAGCTCATATTAACGATGAGCCTCTGTGCAATCGGATGGCTGTTCAAGCTCAAATGTTTGGCATCGATTACAAAGAGAAACAACCAAGTATCAAGTATATACAAGAAAACGACATTATTACGGTTGGCTGTATTTCACTTAAGGTCATTCATGTACCTGGTCATTCACAAGGAAGTTTAGCTTTTTATTGCGAAAATGGAAATGTGCTTTTCTCCGGTGATACACTATTTTACGGTTCCATCGGCAGGACAGACCTAGCGGGAGGCAACTACGAAGATTTAATACGCAGCATAACAAAAAAATTGCTTATTCTGCCCGACGAAACAGATGTTCTTTGTGGTCATGGACCACACACCAACATTAAGTTTGAGAAAGAAAACAACCCGTTTTTATAAATCAGAGCGAAAATGAAAATATTTGATGCAAAAACGATTCGCGAAATTGATGCATATACCATCGAAAATACTCCTACCTCTTCCATTGATTTGATGGAAAAAGCGGCACGTACAATATTTGAGTTTATTATAAACCATTATCCAAAAGAAACAGAATTTTATGTTTTTGCAGGAGAAGGAAACAACGGAGGAGATGCTTTTGCACTAGCAAGAATGTTGCTGTTAGTAAATTATAAAGTACATGTTTTTGCTGTTTTTCCAAGCAATAATTTATCTCCGGATTGCGAAAAAAATTATGAACAATTACTTAATATAAATTATCCTATAATATTATTAAACAGTGATTTAGATTTTCCAAAAATAGAAGAAAATGCAATTATCGTAGACGGACTTTTGGGTTCTGGTCTTAACCGACCACTATCCGGTATTTATGCTTTCGTGGTAGAAAAAATAAATGAAGCAAAAACAGAAATAATAGCTATTGATATACCTTCGGGGTTATATTCTGATTACCTGAATACAGAAAATAACGTTGCCATCAAAGCAACTTATACAATTAGTTTTCAGTTCCCGAAGTTAATTTTCATGTTACCCGAAAGTGAACCTTTTGTGGGTCAATTTATACTTACTGATATAGGTTTAGACAAAGACTACATCGAACAAAAAAAGAGTTCTTTTAATTATGTAACAATCGAAGAGGCCAAAAAACTGCTCAAAAAACGTGTTCGTTTTGCTCACAAAGGTAATTTTGGTCATGCCCTGCTAATTACAGGCAGTTACGGCAAAATGGGAGCTGCTATCCTATCCGCCAAAGCATGTTTACGTTCCGGTACAGGATTAGTAAGTGTTTATTCCGCACGTGGAGGTAACAATATCCTGCAAACATCAATACCAGAAGCCATGTTTATTTCGGATAAAAACGAGAAAATCATCACTCAAATTCCAAAAGAAACCAATGAATACACTGTTATTGGTTGCGGTTGTGGCATTGGCAAACAAAAAAAGACAGCAAAAGCAATTAAACATTTGCTTATATACGCCAACAAACCATTGGTTTTAGATGCCGATGCTCTCAATATTATCGCCGAAAACGGATGGCAAAAACTGATTCCTAAAAATAGTATTATTACACCTCATCCCAAAGAATTTGAACGTTTAACAGGCAAAGCATCTTCCTCGTTGGAAAGGCTTGAAAAAGCTGTAGAATTCGCTAAAAAATTAGAAATTATAGTTATTTTAAAAGGGGCAAATACTGCTATTGTTTTACCAATCGGAAAGGTGTTTTTCAATAGCACAGGAAATTCCGGTATGGCAACAGGAGGAAGTGGAGATGTTTTGACAGGAATAATCACGGGATTAGTAGCTCAAAAATACAGTCCATCAGAGGCTGCAATATTGGGAGTATACTTACATGGACTTGCCGGAGATATGGCTTTAAAAAATAATTCACAAGAAAGTTTACTTGCCGGAGATATCATAGAAAACATTTGCGAAGCATACTCATCGCTTCATAAATAATATTACTTCGCTACTATTTAATCAATCCAAACGTTTTAACCACTCGTTTACCGATGCATCACTCGGCATACGCCAATCTCCCCTCGGAGAAAGACAAATACTACCTACTTTTGGACCATCAGGCATACAATTTCTTTTAAATTGTTGACTAAAAAATCGTTTGTAAAAAACTTTCAACCATTTCAATATTGTGGCTTCATTATACACAACATCCTCAGGCAATTCTTTTATTTCAAAAACCCGGGTAGCCAAATATAATATTTTATCGGGTGAAAATCCATAACGCAAAACATAATACAAAAAGAAATCATGCAATTCGTATGGACCAACCGTATCTTCCGTTTTTTGAAGCATTTCGCCGTTTTTTCCGGTCGGTAATAATTCGGGACTAACCGGTGTATCTAAAATATCCAACAAAACGTTTTTTGTTATTTCATCCTGATCATTGGCAAAACTTAAAACTAAGCTTTTAACCAATGTTTTAGGAATACTGGAATTCACACCATACATACTCATGTGATCGGCATTATAAGTACACCAACCTAACGCCAATTCACTCAAATCACCTGTTCCAACAACAAACCCACAATGCTTATTGGCAATATCCATAAGCATTTGCGTACGCTCCCTAGCCTGGGTGTTTTCATAAGTTACATCGTATTGAGTAATATTGTGTTCTATATCTTTAAAATGCTGCATACAAGCATCTTTTATGGGAATTACCTTCGTTGAAACACCCAATGATTTCATCAAAGCCATTGAGTTCTCAAAGGTTCTATCGGTGGTACCAAAACCCGGCATTGTTATACCCAAAATACCCTTTCTATCTAATCCGAGTACATCAAAAGCTTGTGTAGATACTAATAACGCTAAGGTAGAATCAAGTCCCCCCGAAATACCAACAACAACACTTTTTGCATTCGTATGCTTCAAACGTTTACTAAGTCCTGCTACTTGCAGAGCCATTATTTCTTTGCAACGACTATCTCTAATCAACAAATCTTGAGGAACAAAAGGCTTCCTTACAAGAGGATATTCCAAATTGCCTTTATCTTTTAGTTTAACATTTGCCTTTATACAACGGATTTCTCTAAAATACAACCTATTCGTGTCCGCATAACTTTTACATTTAATTCGTTCGGCACGTAAACGTTCTACGTCAATATGCGAAGTAATCAAGTAATCAGTATCTACTAATTTTTTATTTTCTTTTAAAAGTACTCCATTTTCGGCTATCAAACCATGACCACTAAACACTAAATCAGTGGTAGATTCAGTTCCTCCGGCACTGCTATACACATAAGCACAAATGGAACGAGCAGACTGCTGTAAGACCAAACTCCTACGATAATCTCTTTTAGCAACCGTTTCATTGCTAGCTGAAAGGTTAATAATAACGTCTGCACCAGCCAAACACAAAGCGGAACTTGGAGGTATGGAAGACCACAAATCTTCACAAATTTCGACACCAACTTTTACATAGTCTTCTATCTCAAAAAGCAAATCCAAACCAATGGGAACTTCCTGATTCAATAGTGTAAAACTTTTAGCTTTTAAATCTAAACCCGAAGAAAACCACCTCTTTTCGTAAAACTCACTATAATTAGGGAGATAAGTTTTAGGTACTACACCCAATATTTTTCCCTGTAAAAGAATAACTGCCGCACTAAACAACTGATTTTCAATCAAAATAGGCATTCCTATTGCAATAAGAATGTTATTGGAGGCACTTGCTTTTACAATTTCGCTCAAAGCCGTCTCGCTTGCTTGTTGCAATGTCTTCTGAAAAAACAAATCAGCACAAGTATAACCCGTAATAGACAACTCTGGAAAAGCTAACACATGAACACCTTTTTCCTCAGCTATCTGTATTTTTTCAAGAATCTCGGTTTGATTAAATGAGCAATTACCTACCTCGACGTTAGGAACAGCTACTCCAACTTTGATGAATTGAAACATATTTTCTTAGTTTTTTTAGTGAACGAGGCAAATTTATAAAAATAATAACAAAAAGGAGCAGGTTTATTCGGGATATCGAAATAAAAGATACGATAACAAAATAATGGGTATATTTGCTCATTATTTTGAAACTGTCATTATAATGAACATCGAAAAAGAAAAAAAGACAATTGCAGTAATGATTCAAATGTATTGTAAATCGAAACATCAAACAATCTCCTTGTGCGATGATTGTAAGGAATTACTGAATTATGCCAATAAAAAACTCGATTATTGTAAATGGAAAGAAAGTAAACCTACTTGTAAAAAGTGCCCTACTCACTGTTATAAACCCGATATGAAAAAGAAAATCAAAAAAGTAATGAGATATTCTGGACCAAGGCTATTGTTAAAACACCCAATATTATTAATTAAACATGTGTTAAAATAAACTTATTACAAAACAAAAAAAATATCTCAAAGAACCTTATTTGTTAATTTTTATATAGTGTTTCCGATAAATTTCTAACACTAAGTATGGATGAAAACAATGACGGAGACTATACTGACGAAAATGAGACTGTCGTTTATACAAAACAATAAATAAATCCTTAAAATTAAAAATAGCGTAACTGAGAGTTATCAGTTACGCTATTTTTATATAAATTTGCAGGAAATGAAGCAAAAAAAGACCTCTCAAATATAAATATAAAAAAATATATGGAAAACTTTACTGACTCAGTTACTGAAAAAAAAACTATTGAATTGGATAGTATTGGTCTAAAACATCTAGCAGAAACTAGAAAATGGACCATGTTTTTATCTATTATAGGATTTATCCTTTGCGGATTAATGCTTGTAATGGGACTAGTTATCTTGTTGTTAGGTAGCACCGGTCTAGGTATGGAATCTCCGATGTATATGAATGCCAATATGATGGGATTTACCGCTTTTCAATTTATACCTTTACTATTAGGTTGTATTATTTATTTTTTTCCGATTTATTTTTTATTTCAGTTTTCACGATATTCTAAGCTTGCCCTTCAAAATATGGATACCTCTCTATTGAACAGATCTTTAGAATTTTTAAAAAGATTTTATCGTTTTATGGGAATATTTACTATCGTCGTGTTATGCCTGTACGTTGTTATAATAGGTATAGCATGTCTAACCATAAATTCTTTATCCAGCGTACTATAGGGTAAAAACAAAAATATGATGAAGTATAACATAGAACGGTTTGTTCACTATGAACAATCAAGAGAAAAATTGTGGAGATTACCGGACTCGAACCGGTCACCTCGACACTGCCAGTGTCGCACTCTAGCCAGATGAGCTAAACCCCCTTTTGTAATGCAAAAGTAATGTATTTTTTAATAATCCAATATTTTCATGAAACTTTTCAGACTCATTTAGACAATAAAATATAAACTTAATATGAATTACCTGTTTCTTGCCTCCGGATTTGAAGAGATTGAGAGTATTGTTGTTATTGACATTTTGCGTCGAGCCAACATGGAAATAACAATTGTTTCAATTGAAAAAAAATTAGAAGTAACCGGTTCACATCATATTACCATCAAAACCGATGACATTCTTGAGAATGTCATTTTTGAAAATATAGAATGGCTCATTCTACCTGGAGGAATGCCTGGTACTACTAATTTGAATAAGCATGAAAAACTCAAGAAAATCATAAAAGGACATTATGAGAAAGGCGGAAGTATAGCAGCTATATGTGCTGCTCCTCTCATTTTAGGTGACATGAATTTGCTACAAGGAAAAAGTGCAACATGTTACCCTGGTTACGAATCACATTTACAAGGAGCTTTACTTAGTGAAGAAAAAATAGTGGACGCCGGAAATATTGTTACGGCAAAAGGAGCCGGAGTAACCATACCATTTGCTCTGAAAATTGTAGAAAAATCAAAAGGAATGGATAAAGCCCAAGAAATTGCCAATAAAATAATGTTGTAATTTTACAATTACATATAAACAAAAAGCTCTCCTAAGTTATTAAGAGAGCTTTTCTATTTTAATACAAGTTATTCTACGGTCACCGATTTAGCCAAGTTTCTTGGCTGGTCAACATTACGACCTTTGTTTACCGCAATATAGTAAGCAAATAACTGCAAAGGTATTGCAGAAACTATAGGAGCAAAATATTCCAACGTATATGGAACTTCAACGCAATGGTCGGCTATGTTTTTCACTTCCTCATCACCTTCCGTTACAACTGCGATGATCCTACCCTTTCTTGCCTTGATTTCCTGAATATTACTAACTGTTTTTTCATAAATTCTATCATTGGTAGCGATGGCAACAACAGGCATTTCTGCATCAATAAGAGCAATTGGTCCATGTTTCATTTCAGCAGCAGGATAACCTTCTGCATGAATATAAGAAATCTCTTTCAATTTGAGTGCTCCTTCCATAGCTGCAGGATAATTGTATCCTCTTCCCAAATAAATAAAATTATGAGCATATGTAAAGATTTTGGACAAATCTTTTATTTGTTCATCCAACTTCAACACCTGCTCCATTTTAGCAGGCATCGTTTGAAGTTCCTTAATAAGAGTCACATATTTTTCGCCATCAATAGTACCACGAAGTTTAGCAATAGTGAGAGCTAACATAGATAGAACGGTTACTTGCCCGGTAAAAGCTTTGGTAGAAGCCACACCTATTTCAGGACCCACATGTATGTAAGAGCCGGAATGTGTTGCTCTTGGGATAGAAGAACCAACCACATTACAAATACCGTAAATGAATGCACCTTGAGCTTTGGCTATTTCTACAGCAGCCAATGTGTCGGCTGTTTCGCCCGATTGTGATATGGCGATAACAATATCATCAGAATAAATAAGAGGATGGCGATACCTAAATTCAGAAGCATATTCAACTTCAACAGGAATACGGCACAAATCTTCAATAAGATATTCACCAATGAGAGCAGCGTGCCAAGAAGTTCCGCACCCTAAAATAATGATACGGCGAGCATTCAAGAATTTCTCACTGTTATCAATTACCCCTGAAAGTTTCACATCTGTACCTTCTACATTGATTCTTCCGCGAATACAATCTAACAGCGTTTGGGGTTGCTCATTGATTTCTTTACGCATAAAATGATCATAACCACCTTTTTCCAACTGACAAAGGTTCATTTCCAATGTTTTAACGTCAGTTGTTTGCTCAACATCCGCCAAATTCAACACTTTCAATCCATTATCAATATCAATAACCGCAACTTCTTTATCATTGATGTAAACGACCTTATCTGTATATTCCACAATAGGGGTGGCATCAGAAGCCAAGAAAAATTCATCTTCGCCTATGCCAACCACTAACGGACTACTTTTTCGAGCAGCAATTATCTGTCTCGGATTATTTTTATCTATCACAGCAATGGCATACGCACCAACAACTTCTCTCAAAGCTATTTGTACTGCATGACATAAATTTACTTTATTAGTTTTTTTTACGTGCTCTATAAATTGCACCAAAACCTCCGTATCTGTGGTGCTTTTAAAGTCATATCCATTACGAATTAACTCTTTTTTAATGACCATATAATTTTCTATAATGCCATTGTGTATAAGAGCTAACGTTTCGGATTGCGAATAATGAGGATGAGCATTTTCATTGTTTGGCTCACCATGAGTGGCCCAACGAGTATGAGCAATACCAATAGTTCCGGAAACATCTTTCGAAGCAACAAATTGCTCTAAATCAGAAACTTTCCCTTTCGATTTATAAACACTCAACTCGCCTTTTGCATTGATTAAGGCTACTCCGGCACTATCATATCCTCTATATTCCAGACGATGAAGTCCTTTTATAAGGATAGGATAAGCCTCTTTCTTTCCAATATAACCTACAATTCCACACATATATTCTTTATTTTTATTTTGGCACCTACTTCTCGGATGCAATATTCAAGCAAAGATATTTAAAATCTCAATAAACCCTAGAGATAGGAAGAATATTTTTAATGCAAACAGTAAAAAAATTACCACGTCGCAGTAAAATCATTTTTTATTGCAATTTCATGAACAAAAAGATATTGACCCATAATCATGATACACAAAACATAAAGACTTCGAATATAAATTGTTGACAAAAAACAAGCCCAATAGAACGGTGTAAAAAACATTCTTTATTTTGTTGATAAACAAAAGCCTTATAAAAAAATTTCCATTTTTCCTATTTTTTTGACAAAAAAAATAGTTCTATTTGATTTTTTTAATTTTTATTTTAACTTTGCTTGTATTTCACTGCATTTTAACCAAAAAACCTAACTAAAATGAAAAAACAAACCTTGCTCTTTTCTCTCCTTTTCCTTTTGAGCAGCTTCTTTCTGTCTGCTCAAGTGGTGACGACCGATCCCACGTTTATTACGCAGGATTATACAGGAACAATTACTATTACATTTGACCCATCGTTGGGTAATGCCGGAATGGCAAGTGCAACCTCTTGTTATGCCCACACGGGTGTCAATACTACAGCCGGAGATTCATGGCTCTGTGCAGGAACTTGGCGAGACGGTCTGGCCAAATACAAAATGACAAAAGTTGGCACAAAATGGCAATTGGTAATAGACAATATGCATGACTATTACAATTGTGCAGCTGCATCCGGAAAGACTTTCAGCTCATTAGATTTTGTTTTTAATGATGGTCCTAGCGGAACGAAAGAAGGTAAAGCTACAGACGGCAGTGATATTGTTATTCCAATCTATGCTGCCGGATTAAATGTAAAATTTGATGCTCCTAGTGGTAATCAACTCATTACTTCAGGAACGGCCGTTTCTTTCACTGCTGCTTCTTCGGTATCGGCCGATTTGGTTCTCAAAATAAACGGAACACAAGAAAAAACAGCAACGGGAACCTCTCTTACTTATTCAAAAACATTTTCTACGGCAGGCGATTATGCCTGTATCGTTAGTGCTACAGCGAACTCTCAAACAGTATATGATACGGTATATGTATGCGTACCTTCAACACCTACTTCCGTTGAAAGACCATCTACTGCCGTCCCGGGAATAAACTATTATACTGCGGACGCAACAAAAGTAACGTTGGTAATGTATGCGAAAGATAATGCAAACGTTTTGCCAAGCAATGTTTTTGTTCTTGGTGACTTTAATAACTGGTCATTCCTTAATTCCTATCAAATGCACCAAGATGCCAAAAACTCAGGCTATTGGTGGATAACGATTGATGGTCTAACTCCCGGTAAGGAATATGCTTTCCAATACGGTGTAAAAATAGGTTCAACAATTACTCAAATAAGTGATGCTTATACGGAAAAAGTTCTTGACCCTTGGAATGACAAGTATATTAGTACTGATATTTATCCCGGATTAACGTATCCAACCGGTGGTGACGGTCTAGTTTCTGTTTTACAAACAAACAAGCCGGAATATGATTGGAGCTCTCAGACATTAAACTTTACTAAACCGAACAAAAATAATTTAGTTATTTATGAATTGTGGATTCATGACTTTAGTTCCTTTAGTTCTATGGAGGCCGTAACCGCTCGTTTGGATTATCTGGAATCTTTAGGAGTAAATGCCGTAGAATTAATGCCAATCACCGAATTTGATGGCAATATCAGTTGGGGATATAATCCTAACCACTATATGGCTCCTGACAAAGCATACGGAACTGAATATGACTATAAGAGATTTATTGATGAATGCCACAAGCGAGGTATCGCCGTTATTTTAGATATGGTGTTTAATCACGCTACAGGTGTTAACCCATTTGCCAAATTATATTGGAACGGAACAGATAATGTTTCTAGCAACAACCCTTGGTTTAATGTAACAGCTCCTCATACTGACAGTGTAAACCAAGACTGGAACCACGAATTTTCGGGTACACAAGATTATTTCAAACGTGTATTAGCATACTGGATTCAAGAATACAAAGTGGATGGTTACCGTATGGACTTATCTAAGGGATTCTGCGGACCAACTTGTAATAATCGTGTCAGCATTATTTTTAATTATTACAATGCTGTAAAAGCAGCAAATGCAAACGCTTATTTTATTCTTGAACATTGGACATCAAGTGAAGAAGCCAATTATGTTAACTATGGAATGATGTGTTGGAGCAATTATTGTGCTGCATACGAACAAACGGCTATGGGTTGGTTAAAAGACGGAGACGATTTTAGTGGTGCCAATACAAAAGGTTGGGTTTCTTATTGCGAAAGTCACGATGAAGAACGTTGTTTTTACAAGGCAAAGGCCTATGGAAACGGAACGGTAAAAACCAGCGAAACAGATCGCTTAGCACGTGTTCCTTTAAATGTTGCATTTAATGTCATGTTGCAAGGACCTAAAATGCTTTGGCAATTTGAAGAATTAGGTTACGATTATAGTATCTTGAGCAACTCGACAGGAGGTACAGGTAATCGTGTTGACCCGAAACCGGTTCCGGAAAGTTTAGGTTGGTATGAAGATGCAAATCGTATGGGTGCATACCAAAAAGTAGCTAAAACTATCAGTCTACGAACAAAACTTTTGCCCGATGTATTTACTAACGGCTCTATTTCTACTAGTATGGGAACAGGCTACTACGTTCGTTCTGCTACATGGACACAAGGATCCACAAAAATATACGTAGTAGGTAACTTTACCGTATCAGGAGGAACCTCGTACACAGGTGCACAAAATGTTACAATGCCATCAGGTACATGGTATGATTACCTGAATAATAATACTGCACAAGCAGGAGGAGCATCTATCACACTACAACCGGGAGAATTGAAGATTTATATAAGTACTGCTGTTACAGCTCCAACAATTCCAAGTAGCTTTACAGGTTTTACCTCTTCAATCAATGAAAGTAACGAAAATACTGTAAGTTGTACCGTTTACCCAACTTTTGCTGAAGATAATGTTTGGATAAAAAGCGAGGAAACTCCACAAAATGTTCAATTGATGGACCTTAACGGAGGAATTGTATTGTCTGCAAAAAACACAAACGAAATCAACGTTTCTAACTTGCAAGAAGGACTATATTTAATGGTAGTAACTTTTGAAAAGAGTCAATCTGCATTCAAAATTATCAAGAAATAACAAGATTCTCAAGTAACAAAAAAAGCATATTCCGATACGGGGATATGCTTTTTTTATGCCATTTACTCTGAAAAGTTATGGCAAAGTATGCCCTCCTGCACGATAAATAGCATACCATTCTTCCCGTGTAAGTTCTACCTCTGTAGCTTTGCATATATCGGATAAACGTTGTGCATTAGTAGTACCGGTAATTACCTGCATATGAGCTGGATGTCTCAAAATCCATGCAGCAGCTATTGCTGTATTGGAAACTTTTTTTATCCACGCCAATTCATTGATTTTGTTATTAAGGTCTGGAAAACGACTATTATCAAGAAAAACCCCTTCAAAATGACCAAATTGAAATGGTGACCATGCCTGAATGGTCATATTTTTCAATCGACAATATTCTAACGTGCTTCCATCATGCATTACTGATGAAGGATTAGTCATATTGACATTTATGCCACTGTCAACCAATCCTGCAAACATGATACTAAACTGCAATTGATTGATTATAAGCGGCTTTTGAACCTTACTTTTCAATAATTCAACTTGCATTGAGTTTTGATTACTAACTCCAAAATGACGCACTTTTCCGCTCTTATAAAGAATCTCGAAAGCCTCATTGACTTCATCAGGTTCCATCAGTGTATCAGGGCGATGTAGTAACAGAACATCCAAAAAATCGGTACGTAACCTTCTCAAACTGGCATCTACAGAAGACAAAATATGTTCTTTAGAAAAATCATAAAAAGCACTTCGAATGCCGCATTTAGTTTGTATTACTATTTTTTCTCGTAAATCAGGATGCTGACTGACCAACTGACCAAAAAGCTCTTCCGACCTACCCTCCCAATAAATATCGGCATGATCGAAATAGTTAACCCCATTTTCAATGGCAGTAAAAACAAGTCGTTCCAACTCATTTACAGACATCTCTCCTATTCTCATGCATCCCAAAATAATGGGAGATGCTTGCAAATCGCTCGTTCCAATAGTTATCTTCTTCATAATTTTTGTTTTGTAAATATTCAAAATAAATGTGATGGTAAAAATACATTTATTTTGTTGCTGTACAAATAATTAGAACAATCATCCATAAAAAAAGCCCCCGTATTGTAAGACGAGGGCAACTTAAATGTTTTCACAACGGAATAATCCTTATTGTGATTTGCTTCAAAAATTGTA
>DAIMYQ010000013.1:0-7859 GCA_036734385.1 Paludibacteraceae bacterium
GTTGTCAATAGAAAACAACAATAATTCTAAATTTACGAAATTAACCGTTTCAAAGGGATTTGGCATTATAGAAATCACTGACAAAGAATCAAATGTATGGAAAAGGGAAATCAAAAAATAATTTATTTTCCCGTAAAGCAAATTTACCAATCCTGTTTCTCTATTTTTGAAATGAATAACCAACATATTTCCAAATAAAGAGGTACTTTTGCATTGACTTTTCCTAAATAAATTTACACATGAATAAGAAAATTATCCTCATCTGCACTATATGTTGCGGATTAGCCATTTCAGGATGCAACAAGGCTAGCAAAAATGATGCAAAAGCGGAAGTTGCAAATACTCCCGTTGTAAAACAAGATACCCTTGTTGCCGCTCCAACCAAAAACACGCCTGAACAAATTTTGGCAAAGCCCGAAGTTCCGATTCTTTGTTATCACCGTATTACAGAAGGTCATGAAGGCACTTATACGGTAACACCTGCGACATTTGCAGCACACATGAAAATTTTGGCTGATAGCGGTTATCACTCCATTTCCCCTGATCAATTGTATGATTATCTCGTGTACAACAAAAATTTACCCGAAAAACCTTTCATGATAACTTTTGATGACTCGAGAGTAGAACACAGTGAAATAGCCGCTCCGACAATGGAAAAATACGGATTCAGAGGCGTTTTCTTCATCATGACTATTACGTACAACAAAAAAAATTACATGACAACAGACCAAATTGCACAATTAGCTAAAAACGGACATACTGTTGGCATGCATAGTTGGGATCATACAATGGTAACAAAATATAAAGATTCGATTGATTGGCAAAAAGAAGTCGTTGCACCAAAAGCAAAGTTAGAAACAATAATTGGCAAACCTGTTGAATATTGGGCTTACCCAAATGGCGTTTACAACCACGAAGGGGCTGAAGAATTGAGCAAATATTTTAAAATTTCGTTTATACTTTCATCAAAACGCGATTCTATACAACCGTTGCAAACGGTACACCGAATGATTACAACCGAATGTTCACCGGAAAAATTGTTAAAAACGATGAACCAAACATTTAAAATGAAGTGAAAAACAATTGTGGCAAACAGAGCAGGATGAATAGTCCTGCTTTTTTTATTTCATCTTTTCGAAAAAAAAAGAACGATGTAAGATTTGTGATAACGTCCGTATAAGTTCATTTTTTAGAAATATAAACAAATCGGCATTTTTTATTTGCTTAAAAATATGTTATTTACAATATTATCAATAAAAAAAATTACTTTTGCACTGCAATTTTTAACATAAAGAAATCCAAAAACAGTCAACAATTATTTATGAAAAAACTTTTTATTTCCTTAGCCATCTCAATCATTTTTATCCTTAGCGGATGTTCGGGCAAGACAGAAACAAATAAGGTTGAAAAGACCGAAAAACAAGATTCTATTACCCTTCCGGAGAAAAAAGAAGTAAAACCTATCACATTAGATACATTGGCCTACAACCAAAAAATAGCCGCTTTGGCAAATGGGGACACCACAGGTAGATGGCCTGTTCAAGGTCAACCCTATCCCTTAGACGGGGCTATTTTGCCATTCAAAAGGATTGTTGCCTATTATGGTAACCTATATTCTAAAAGAATGGGCGTTTTAGGAGAATATCCACCTGCAGAACTATGGCAAAAGTTAAATACCGAAATCAAAGCATGGGAAGCCGCTGACCCAACCACTCCGGTAATACCTGCTATTCACTATATTGCTGTAGTAGCACAAGGCAATCCGTCAAAAGATGGGAAATACCGCACTCGTATGCCCGATTGCCAAATTGATTCGGCTTTATCAATAGCCAAAATGGGAAATGCCATCGTTTTTTTAGATGTTCAAGTAGCCTTGAGCAATGTACAAGAAGAAGTTCCTTTGTTAGAAAAATATCTCAAAATGCCTAATGTACATTTGGGTATCGACCCCGAATTTTCAATGAAAGACGGAAGTCTGCCGGGGAGAAAAATCGGCACGATGGATGCAACAGATGTTAACTTCTGTGCGGAATATTTAGCAAAATTGGTAAAAGAAAACAATTTGCCCCCTAAAATTCTTATCGTACACCGTTTTACTCAAGGAATGATTAGAAATTACAAAAACATTGTTTTGCATCCTGAAGTTCAGATTGTGATGAATATGGACGGCTGGGGAGAACCTGTCTTGAAATATGATACGTACAGACAATATATTTACAAGGAACCGGTACAATTCACAGGTTTTAAGCTCTTTTACAAGAATGACCTAAAGAAAAAGCCAAACCGCATGCTAACGCCTACTGAACTTATGCAATTAAAACCTCAACCAATTTATATTCAGTATCAGTAACCACATATAACCCTTCGCCATAAACAGCGAAGGGTTATTTATTTTATAAATTTATTTTAGCAAAAATAAAAATAGTATTTTCTTTGCCGACGTTTTATGAGAACAAAACCCTATTTGCTCTTTTACCAAATAAACAAAACAAGGCGATGCGAAAATATATTCTTCTTTTTTATTTCTTTTTATCTATTTCTATTTCAGCTCAAGTTTCCGATAATTTCTTAGACAATGACTTCTCAAATAGCCCCGAATGGAAAGGAAATACAGAAAAGTTCATTGTTAACACAGCTCAACAATTACAACTCAATGCCACAGCAGAAAACGGAACTGCCTATTTATCAACCACCTCGGAAGTAACCAAAAACGCCTCTTGGGAATGCTTTGTAAAAATCGCATTTACACCAAGTTCATCCAATCTGGCAAAAATTTATCTTATTTCCGACAAAGAAGACCTAACAGCCCCATTAAACGGTTATTATATTCTGATTGGAAATGCGACCAAAGACATTAGCCTTTACCGACAAGAAGGAGCAACCTCCACTAAAATTATTGATGGCACAGACAATAGATTAAACAGCTCCATTAACGAAATCTTCATCAAGGCTACCCGTTCGTCAACAGGCGAATGGAAGCTATCCTCAAAATTATTAACCGAAACAGAATACTACACAGAAGGGACTGCAATTGATTCCAAATTGGACGCTTGTTATTTTTCAGGCATCGTATGCAAATATACTCCGACACGCAGTACCGAATTTTATTTTGATGATTTTCTCATTTCCGGGGACTTATATGAACCGCCTGTTTTGCCAACCTACAAAGCCGTTCGCGGCGATATTGTTTTCAATGAACTCATGGTCAAACCAACCCCAACAGTTGGACTTCCCGATGCTGAATATATCGAATTATACAATAACACGAACGAAGCCGTCAACCTCCAAAATTTCACGCTTAACGGATTTTCTAAAACCTGTACATTTCCCCTTTATGTTATTCAACCGAACGATTTCGTTGTTGTCTGTAGCAAAACAGTTTTGCCATCAATGCAACAATTTGGCAATTGCATTGGGTTAGAAAATTTTCCTCCACTTACCAATTCAAGTGGACTTTTATCTCTCTATAATGCCGAAAACGAACTCATTTCTTGGGTAGAATACTCGGAAAATTGGCTCACTGACCCTTTCAAGAAGAATGGGGGCTGGAGCTTGGAATGTATTGACCCGACAAATTTTATAGGCAATTCTTCCAATTGGAATTCAAGCCAAAATCCACAAGGAGGAACACCCAACGCCACAAACAGCATTCAAGCCATAAATGAGGATGTAACGGAACCTGTTATCAAGAATATTGATGTAATTGACAATCAGAATATTACATTATATTTCAACAAACCGATGAATACCACTCTGCTATCGGACATAAGCAAATATATTTTGAGCCCAATAACAAACCTCTCTCTAGCTACTTCTAACGTACCTCAAGGAAATACCGTAAGTCTCCAATTTGCTGAAAAACTGCAAGAAAACACGGTTTATACACTGCAAATACCTGAAATAAAAGATGTTAATGGCAACAAAACCGATAAAATATATCGAATAGCAATTCCGGAAGATATCGAACCGAATGATATTATTATCAATGAAGTTTTATTCAATCCATATAGTAACGGCGTTGATTTTGTTGAAATATACAACCGTTCCGACAAAGTTTTGAACCTAAAACAATTGATGCTTACCAATAAAAATAGTGATGGAAAATTAAATGCCTTTCCCGTAATTGCACCAAACGGATTTCTAATCTTTCCACAAGATTATGTCGTTTTGACAACCGAAAAACAAGCCGTCTGCAATTTCTACACATGTCCTGAGAACGACCATTTTTTAGAAATAAATTCATTCCCTAGCCTTCCGGACAATGAAGGAACTGTTGTACTTACCACCCTAACCGAAACCATCATTGACGAATTTTCTTATTCGGAAAAATTTCACCATGCACTAATTAATAACCCAGAAGGCGTTTCCTTGGAACGTATCAGTTTCAATCGTCCATCCAACGAAGCAAGCAATTGGCATTCTGGGTCTTTTAATACAAACTACGCGACTCCGGGCTACAAAAACGCACATACCACCGAAAAATCGACATCCGACGCTGAAATCTGGTTATCTCCAAAAACATTTTCACCGGATAATGATGGACAGGAAGATATTTTGACCATTAATTACAAATTTACAGCAGCAGGTTACATAGCGAACCTAACCATCTACGATGCAAACGGAAACAAAGTAAAACAACTGTACAACAATGCCCTATTAAGCGACGAAGGTTGCACCACATGGGACGGCACAGACGAACAATCAAAAGTTGCTCCGGTGGGTATTTATATCGCCTACTTCGAAGCATTTAAAACAGATGGGTCTATAGTGAAAGAAAAAATGGCTTTTGTGCTTTCTGCAAAAAAATAAATTGACAATTATTCTAATAAAAAAATATCGTATCTTTGCAAAACGATTGAAAAAAGAACGAAAACAAAATAAAACATTTAATTTTTATGAAAAAAGCATTGCTAATGATTCTTGACGGATGGGGAATAGGAAACCACTCTAAGTCAGATGTTATATTCAATACACCAACCCCTTACTGGGATTATCTAACACAAACCTACCCTAACTCCCAGTTACAAGCTTCCGGCGAAAATGTAGGGTTGCCTGATGGACAAATGGGAAATTCAGAAGTTGGGCATTTAAACATTGGTGCCGGACGTATTGTATACCAAGATTTAGTAAAAATAAACTTGGCTTGCCGCGACAATTCCATTCTTGAAAATCCGGAAATAGTAAAAGCTTTCTCTTACGCAAAAAATAACAAGAAATCTGTTCATTTCATGGGATTGGTTTCCGATGGAGGTGTTCATAGCTCATTAGATCATCTACTCAAACTATGCGATATTGCCAAAGAATACAACATTGAAAATACATTCATTCACTGTTTTATGGATGGCAGAGACACCGACCCTCGCAGCGGAAAAGGATTTATCGCTGAGTTGGAAGACCACACCAAAAAATCTACCGGTAAAATAGCCTCTATCATCGGACGGTATTACGCTATGGATCGCGATAAACGTTGGGAACGCGTAAAAGAAGCATATGACTTGTTGGTAAAAGGTATTGGTAAACCTGCCGATTGCATGGCAAGTGCTGTACAAGCATCTTATGACGAAGGCGTTACCGACGAATTTATCAAGCCTATCGTAAATAAAAATGTAGATGGTAAAATCAAAGAAGGTGACATGGTTATTTTCTTTAACTATAGAAACGATCGTGCAAAAGAATTGACGCTCGTTTTGACTCAAAAAGATATGCCGGAAGTTGGAATGAATACCATTCCTAACTTGCATTTTTGTTCGATGACTCCTTATGATTCCTCATTCAAAGGAATCCATATTTTATTTGATAAAGACAATGTAAACAACACATTGGGAGAATATCTTTCTTCTTTAAACAAAACTCAATTACATATTGCCGAAACTGAAAAATATGCACACGTAACATTCTTTTTCAATGGTGGTCGCGAAGCTCCATTCGACAAAGAGGAACGTATTTTAATCAATTCTCCGAAAGTGGCTACTTACGATTTAAAACCCGAAATGAGTGCCCCCGAAGTAAAAGATGCATTGGTTGCTGAAATCAACAAAAACAAATTTGATTTCATTGTAGTAAATTACGCCAACTGCGATATGGTAGGACATACAGGAGTGTACGAAGCTATCGAAAAAGCCATAATAACAATCGACTTTTGCGTAAAAGAAACCGTAGAAGCTGCCAAAGCTAACGGATACGAAGTAATCATCATTGCCGATCACGGAAATGCCGATTATGCAGTAAATGAAGATGGTTCTGCCAATACAGCTCACTCGCTCAACCCTGTTCCTTTCGTATATGTTACTGAAAACAAAAACGCAAAAGTCAAAAACGGAATTTTAGCTGATGTAGCCCCTTCCATTTGCAAAATTATGGGAATAGAACCGCCAAAAGAAATGACAGGCAAAGTGCTAATAGGCTAAAAAACAAAATATTTCATCGAAAACAGATAAAGATTTTGGAAATTAAAAAATTATATCTACTTTTGCCAACCCAATTTTACACAAAAAAAACAAAATATTTAGGCAATGAAAAGGACATTTCAACCATCAAACAAGAAAAGAAAAAACAAACACGGCTTTCGTGAAAGAATGGCTAGTGCTAATGGTCGTAGAGTTTTAGCTGCTCGTAGAGCTAAAGGAAGAACGAAGCTAACTGTTTCTGACGAACCTTCTTTAAGAAAATAATAAAGTAAAACATACTTACATATAAAGAGAGTAAAGGTCATAACCTTTACTCTCTTTTAGTATAACCATAAAACACAAAAAAACGTTACCTTTGCTCTCTGCAAACTTAAAGCCTTTCGCACCATGAAAAACAAAAAGATGAACATCTTTGTCAAACACCTTCTCATCGCGGCAGGAGTGCTTGTTGTTCTAGTAATTGCCGTATTACTGGCATTAAACAGTTATACTCATCATGGAGAAGAAGAAGTTGTTCCTAATGTAAAAAATATGAGTATTGAAAAAGCGGCTAATATTTTAAAAGCAAAAAATCTCACCTACGAAGTTGTCGATTCTATTTTCAATAGAGATGCCCTTCCCGGTAATGTGGTAGAACAAGACCCTGTGGAAGGGGTCATCGTTAAAAAAAACAGGAAAATATACCTTGTTCTTAATTCAAGTTCCGTGCAAAAAATGCCTCTTCCTGAAGTAAAAGATATTTCTTTGCGACAAGCCATGTCTATGCTACAAGCTATTGAATTTAAAGTTGCCAACATAGAATATAAGAATTCCGAATACAAAGATTTAGTACTGGGAGTAAAATACAATGGTCGTATAGTAAACCTTGGTGACAAAATACCGGTACGTTCGGCTCTTACATTAGTTGTAGGAAATGGACAAACAGGAGCACTGGCAAAAGTTCCGAATCTTATAGGATTAACCTATGCTCAGGCTCTGCAAACCACAGAAGAAAACGCGTTTTATTTGAATGAAGGCACCTTTGACAAGACCCCTTCCAACAAAAACGATGAAGCTAAATTTGTTATCTACAAACAAGAGCCAAAACCAAACTCTTCCCTAACCACCGGAGAATATATACAAGTTTGGCTTTCAAAGACACCAGATTTATATCCATCTCAAGTACCCGACTCATCAAGTCAAGGGGAAAAATCGATGGAAGAAACCATATCATTTTAAGATGCCAATAGAAAATACGGAAGACATCGAGGAAGAACTTTTTTCGGACAATTTAGATAATTCCGAACAGGAAGTTTATGAACATTATCGGTTTGTAAGTGATAATGGGCAAAGTCTAACGCGTATTGATAAATTCTTGGCAGACAGAATAACCAATGCTTCTCGCACTAAAATACAAACAGCTGCAGAAGCAGGTAACATATTAGCAAACGGAATAGCAGTAAAGGCCAACTA
>DAIMYQ010000013.1:7959-30859 GCA_036734385.1 Paludibacteraceae bacterium
CTTTTAGTTATAGCAAAGAATGAATATGCAAAAATGTTCCTTGCCAAACAGTTTTTCGACAAAACAACTGAACGTGTTTATAATGCACTCGTTTGGGGAAATTTCGAAGAAAAACGAGGTACTATTATCGGCAATATAGGTAGAAGCCCAAAAGATAGAATGCAAATGGCTGTATTTCCTGATGGAGACATGGGAAAACATGCTGTCACTCATTACACTGTTTTGGAAGATTTCAATTATGTTTCACTCATCGAATGCCACCTGGAAACAGGAAGAACACACCAAATTCGTGCTCATATGAAGCATATTGGTCATCCACTATTTAATGATGAACGATACGGTGGAAATGAAATATTAAAAGGAACAACATTTACTAAATATAAGCAGTTTATCAATAATTGTTTTGAAATTTGTCCACGACAAGCCTTACATGCCAAGACATTGGGATTTGTACATCCGACAACCAAAGAAAGAATGTTTTTTAATTCTGAAATTCCCGATGATATGTCCCTATTAATCGAAAAATGGAGAAATTACACAGAATTTGCAAAGTAATACTCGACAATAACACAATAACTTTAACCGATGAAAAAAATAACATCAACCATCGTAGCTTTATTTGCTTTAAGCACCCTAGCAAGAGCATATACCCTGACTGGAAACATTGTCGACAAACAGGGCAATGGCATCGATAGCATTTTACTCAACACAAACAGGACAAAAGATGTTGCCTTAACTGATAAAAAGGGATACTTCAGTATTGATGGAATAGAAGCAGAGGACACGCTTGTATTCAAGAAAAGTGCTACGAAAATTGTTAAAATTCCAATTAATGGAATGAAAAAGACGAAAATAATTTTGGGAGAAAAGGTAGAGATTGAGGAATTTGTGAATGAAAAATTAGACATCATTTTTCAAAATTTAGAAAATAGAGAAAGTACAGTCTCCGCAGATGTTTTTACCAATGACCGTTTACTTGCTACAAAAGAAACCTATTTGGAAGAAGCCCTGTTAAAGCTAAGTTCTTCTCTTACCCGTAATAAAAATGGAAAACTTGCTATATCCGAAACACTCTCTGCTACCGAAGAAGAAAATCCATTATTTGTTGTTAATGGAGAACCGATTTCTTCTATCAAAGACATTGCTATCAACACCGTAAAAATTGTGGAAATCCTGAAAGACCCGACCTCATGTGCCATTTATGGAGAAAAAGGCACTTATGGGGTTATTTTAATAAATTTGAAATAACCGTCTTTTTTATTCAATTGTATTATTTATCTTTGTAACCAACACCAAAACCTATAACGATGGAAAGTTTAGAAATGCAAATAGCCGCTAGGCTATTAAAAATTAAAGCAATAAAGCTACAACCTGCAAATCCGTTCACGTGGGCTTCAGGATGGAAGTCTCCCATCTATTGCGACAACCGCAAAACGTTGTCATATCCCGATCTTCGCAACTTTATCAAATTAGAAATAGCCCGTATTATCTTGGAAAAATATCCTGAAACAGAGGCTATTGCAGGAGTTGCCACCGGAGCAATCGCTCAAGGAGCGATGGTAGCCAACGAATTAAATTTGCCTTTTGTATATATTCGGTCGTCAAAAAAAGACCACGGTTTAGAAAATCTTATCGAAGGAGATTTGCGTCCGGGACAAAAAGTGGTGATAATTGAAGACCTAATATCAACTGGAGCAAGTAGTTTAAAAGCGGTGGAAGCTATTCGCAAAGACGGATGTGAAGTGTTGGGTATGCTTGCTATCTTCACCTATGGATTTCCAATTGCAGAAAACCAATTTAAAGATGAAAAAGTCGAGTTGACAACACTCTCAAACTATGAATCTGTTTTGAAATTAGCCCTACAAACTAATTACATCAAAGAATCTGATATCAAGACATTGCAAGAATGGAGAAAAGATCCTGCTAATTGGCAAAAATAAAACCAACTACTGAATGACGACATTTGAAAGCAAGACTGAAAGTATTTCAGCATCAAGTAAAGATATTTTTATAAAACTCTCAAACCTTGAAAATTTACAGGAAATAACCGAAAAAATTAACGATGATAGAGTAAAAAATATCAAATTAACTCCCGACACTTGTTATTTTCACGTAGACCCAATTGGCGAAGTAGGCATTAAGGCAATCGAAAAGACGGAATTTAAATCAATAAAATTCGAATCCGACAAATCGCCTGTTGTATTCAATATTTGGATAGAATTAGAAGAAATTTCTTCATCCCAAACAAATGTAAAAGTCATATTAAAAGCCGATTTACCAATGATGTTAAAAATGATGGTGAGTGATCCCATCAACAAATTCATTAACATATTAGTCTCTTCATTGACAAAAATTTCTTACTGAAATGGCAAAAAAACTTTGGGAAAAGAGCACCCAAATAAACGCTGAAATTGAAAGATTCACTATTGGAAAAGATAGAGAAATGGATATGTACCTCGCAAAATACGATGTACTAGGTTCCATTGCTCATATCATCATGCTCGAAAGTATCGGATTACTTTCCAAAAAAGAATTGGACTTATTGTGCAAAGCCCTTAAGGAAATTTATATTGATATCGAAAAAAATAATTTTTCTATCAACAAAGATGTAGAAGATATTCACTCTCAAGTAGAGCTTCTCCTCACAGAGAAATTAGGTGACATAGGAAAAAAAATACATAGCGGACGTTCTCGTAACGACCAAGTATTACTTGATTTAAAACTGTTTACCCGTGCTAAAATAGAAGAAATCATCCTCGAAATGGAAGGACTTTTCCAAACATTGATTGCACAAAGTAATCGTTATAAAGACGCATTAATGCCGGGATATACGCACTTGCAAATAGCCATGCCATCGTCCTTTGGTTTGTGGTTTGGAGCATATGCAGAAAGTCTCGTTGACGATATGCAATTGCTTCTTAGTGCATACAAGATTTGCAACCGCAACCCACTTGGTTCAGCAGCGGGCTATGGTTCTTCATTCCCGCTTAACAGACAAATGACAACTGATTTATTGGGATTTGACAACATGAATTACAATGTCATTTATGCACAAATGGGACGTGGCAAAATGGAACGCACCGTTGCCAATGCATTAGCCTCAGTGGCAGCCACTATTTCGAAATTAGCTTTTGATAGTTGTATGTTTACAAGCCAAAATTTCGGTTTTCTAAAACTGGCAGATGAATTTACAACAGGTTCCAGTATTATGCCTCACAAGAAAAATCCTGATGTTTTTGAACTAACTCGTTCAAAATGCAACAAAATACAAGGGATTCCTCAACAGATATTATTGATAACCAACAATTTACCATCGGGATATTTCCGTGACTTACAAATCCTAAAAGAAATATTTTTACCCATGTTTGATGAGCTAAAGGATTGCATCAAAATGACTCATTACATCATCGAAAGAGTAAAAATCAACGAAAATATTTTTGACGATAAAAAATACACACCCATTTTCAGTGTCGAAGAAGTGAACAAGCAAGTGTTATCAGGAATTCCTTTCAGAGATGCATACAAAAATGTCGGATTGGCTATAGAAGAAGGAGATTTCAATCCAGACACGAAAATCAATCATACGCACGAAGGTAGTATAGGAAACCTTTGTAATGATAAAATTGAAAACCTAATGGCGGATATTATTAGGCAATTTGATTTTCAAAAAGTAGAAAATGCAGAAAATAATCTGCTCAAATAATCACTTACACTATGTTTTTTAATTCTATTGTTTTCGGTCCCATAAAAAGCAGAAGATTAGGTACTTCTCTGGGGGTTAATTTACTCCCCGACAATGCAAAACTTTGCTCATTTGATTGTGTCTATTGTGAATGTGGTTTGAATGATAATAGTATAAAAAAAGATCCTATTCCTACACGCACCGAGGTAAAAACAGCTTTAAATCAAGCATTACAAGAATTAAAATCGCAAAATAAACCTATTGATACCATTACTTTTGCCGGAAATGGCGAGCCTACTATGCACCCCGAATTTAAAGAGATTATAGAGGACACTATTATTCTTCGCAACCAGTATGCAAGTGGTGCTGTCATTTCTGTTTTATCAAACGCATGGCATATTTCAAATCCCAATATTTTTTCAGCCTTACGCAAGATTGATAATAATATTTTAAAACTTGATAGTGCAATAAAAGAAACCATTATCACTATAAATCAACCGAACAATACAAACTTTGAAGTTGAAGATATTATCAAAAATCTTACCAAATTCAATGGAGAATGCATTATCCAAACACTCTTCGTTCGCGGGTACTACAATGGCAAGAAAATCGACAATACAACCGAAGAAGAAATCGAAGCATGGCTAAACGCACTAAAAATAATACAACCGAAACAAGTCATGATTTATGCAATAGACAGAGCTACTCCCGTTAAAACATTGGAAAAAATACCGTTAGAAGAGCTGAAATCTATTGCTGCAAGAGGTAAAAAACTCGGTTTTGACATGACAGTCTCTGCATGAAACCTTCAAAGCGAATATTGATTTGTCCTCTCAATTGGGGATTAGGTCACGCTTCTCGTTGCATACCTATTATTCGATATTTATTAAACAATGGACATGAAGTAATCATTGCCTCGTGTGGCGTTTCAGGCGAATTGTTACGACAAGAATTTCCGTTGTTACAACATATCGATTTTCCTTCCTTCCGAGTAAAATACAGTAAAAAAAACACACAAATATTTGCTATTCTGTGTTGCCTTCCGAACATTATACAAGTTTCAATCAAAGAACATTTTCAACTAAAAAAATTGGTTAAACAATGGAATATTGACATGGTTATTTCCGACAACAGATTCGGCTTATGGAACAAGCGGATAACTTCAGTCTATATAACACACCAACTAATGGTAAAAATGCCAAAATCAGTTCAATTCATGGAGCCTATTATTTCACGGGTTCATCGATTTGTCATTGAAAAATATGATTATTGCCTTATTCCGGATTTCTCGGACAAAGAAAGTTCGATTGCTGGTGATTTAACACACAAATACAAACTGCCATCAAACGCAAATTTTATTGGTACAATATCACGTTTTAATAAAAATACAGAAAACATATTAAAAAAAGAAAAATACAAATCAGACATTCTAATCATCTTATCAGGGATTGAACCTCAAAGGAGTATTTTAGAAAAGGAATTAATACGAAAAATACAGAAAACAAATCTTTCTACTGTATTAATACAAGGGATTTTTAGCCCCCAAAAAAGCATTCGGACAGAAAATAATATAACAATCATCTCCCATGAAACTCAAGATGAGGTAGAACAGCGTTTAAACTCCGCAGAAACAATTATTTGCCGTTCCGGCTATAGCAATCTCATGGATTTAATTTCGTTGCAGAAATCTGCAATAATCATACCGACACCCGGACAAACAGAACAAGAATACTTGGCCGATTACCTTTCTAGAAAAAATTTGTTTGTTTCTCAATACCAGAACCAAATTAATATTGAGGAAGGAATTAAAGACCTATCTTCAAAAAAAATAATGATTCCGAGAAAACCTCTCAAATTACCCTTCTAAAAAAACTCTATATTTTTTGCCCATAAGCCAAATCTCCTGCATCTCCTAAACCCGGCACAATGTACGAATGTTCGTTTAACTCTGGATCGATAGCCGCCACCCATAATGTAATGTTAGCTTCATTCGCAAAATTCTTTTCCAAATAGTCAATTGCATTTTGACTTGCAATAATGGTCGCAAAATGTATTTCTTTCGGCGATCCTTTTGTTTTTAGAGCATGGAAAGCCAATTCCATAGAAGAACCAGTAGCCAGCATTGGATCACCTAGAATAAGCGTCTTTCCATCTAAATTAGGAGAAGCAATATATTCGATAAAAACTTCAAATTTTAAGGCATCTTTATATTTTCTATAAGCCGATATAAAAGCATTTTCTGCCATATCAAAATAAGAAAGAAGTCCTTGATGGAAAGGTAACCCCGCACGAAAAATAGTACCTAGAACAATTTCATTGTCAAATGTATGAACAGGAGCAATTCCCAATGGAGTTACAACGTTTTTAGAGGAATAACTTAATGATTTGCTTATTTCATAGGCCATGACCTCTCCTATTCTTTCAATGTTACGTCTAAACTTTAATCGGTCTTTCTGAATTTCAACCGAACGTATCTGTTCCAAAAAACTATTTAGTACAGAATTATTTTCTGAAAGATTATGAACTATCATATTACATGTTTTTTATCTTGACTTTTCTAAAGCTTCCTCTTTGTCATATATCTCTAACAAAGAAATATAGCGAATTGCTTTCTGGTATTGCTCCCTCCAACCACTCCAAAAATTGTCATCGGAAAGCGATTCATTATGGAAAAGGGAAACAAATTCACCATTAACCTCTTTTATTTTTTCTGCATACTCAGACATAATATCGAAAAGTTCCTCACTACTTTTGCCCATATATTTTTTAAGAGTCACATCCATAATTACCAAGGGGTGCAATTTTAACGAAGAAATTCTATCTTGGACCAAATCATAAAAATAGAAAGGAGTACATGTACTCGCTCGAAACCCTATATAATGCGAATACCCAAGCGAATAATCGCTGGTTATACCTATTTGTTCCAACATTTGAAAACTTTGAGGAAACGAAAATTTAAGGAAATGGAATCTATTCATCTGAACCTTCACTTTGGTCAAATTTTCCAACCGCCTTTTCTCTTGAATGAGTTTTTTTATATTCAAATCAACACTATACGAAGGATGGAAACCAACGATAAGAGTGCGATAAAAAATCTTTTTGATTCTGTAGTACGGATAATAAAAAGAATAACCGTCATACTTACCTCTAGGACCGACATGAAGGAAAAAAACAGGTATTACTCCATTTTTGTTGTGTATATCAACAATATAACTAACATTAAAAAAAGGATCCTCTTCTAAATGCAACAAAACTCTTAATTGAAACCTAAAATCCCACCAATTACCTTTAAAAAGTTTCTGTGCCATTCTGAACAAGTTGATACACAAAAATTTAGATCTAAATTTATAGACATGGTCGATATCAACGGTTGGGCAAAAACGGAAACGAGATTTTTCTTTCTTCTTAAAATCAGGAAATCTCTTGATCAATAAATCCTCAAGTAAATAAGCCCATTGATCAACCAGTGGTTCATCTAAAAAATCATTTCTAAAAGCTAAACTATTTTCAGCCTTATACCTTCCATGCTCATCCAAATCGGAATTTTCATATTCCTCATATCTGGTAATCAAATAAAAAGCAGCAGAAAACAAATCAAAAGGCAAATCAAAATCAGGTGAAGAAGTCTTAAAAAATATTTTAGTATTATTCCACCCAACGACTTCAGGAAAAATTTCTTTTATACCTTTCGAGAATAGTAAACCATTAGGTTCAATAGTAAATGAATTTGGAACTTTTTGTACTCGACTATAACAAATAACTGGAATTACACTTTTCTCTGCGACCTCAATTTTATTCGTAAAGGAAACCTCCACCTTGAGAATATCCCGAAAAATATGTTCAAAGATGTACTTTACGCGAGGAGTATATTTTTCTGTATAAACCAGTACCATATAATTCTACAATAAATTTTGGTCAGCAAAGCTAAAATAACTTTCGCCGGATATTATAATGTGATCCAATACAGCTATATCGAAAAGTTTAGCTCCTTCTCTAATCTTATCAGTTATCATTTTATCTTCCTTGCTAGGAGCATTCGTACCAGACGGATGATTATGACACAAAACCAAAGCCGAAGCTGAATATTGAATGGCATATTTGAAAACAATGCGGCAATCTACAACCGTCTGAGAAATACCTCCACTTGATACCTTCATTTTAGAGACAACCTTGTTTCCTCTATTCAAAAGCAAAATCCAAAACTCTTCATGCGACAAATCAGACAAAATCGGATAAAAAAATTCCGCAACCTGCTGACTTGATTGTATCGAACTTTGCACTGAAGGGCTTGTGTTTTTTCTCCTTCTTCCTAGCTCCAAAGCTGCTACAATACTAATCGCTTTTGCATCCCCAATACCTTTTACTTCTTTTGTCAATTCCTTAACAGTAAACTTACTCAACTCATTCAAATCATTATGAGCCTGCAACAACAATTTCTTTCCTAATTCAACAGCTGTTTCATTACGAGTTCCAGAGCCAATAATAACGGCAATAAGCTCTGCATCTGTAAGGGAAAAAATTCCTTTTTGTAATAATTTCTCTCTTGGTCTATCCTCTTCCGACCATTGCTTAATGCTAAGGTTTTTACTTTGCAACATTTACTTTCAAAAATACATTTTTTAAGATATAGAACAAAATATTATTAATTATTTCGTATAATAAAACAAAAAAGGCTCCTCTGAAATTCAGAAAGCCTTTTCCATTAATTTAAAAAAAACAAAATATTAATCCAACTTATTCACACGCAAAGCCAATTTTGATTTCAAATTATTAGCTTTATTCTTATGAATGATACTTTTCTTTGCTAACTTATCCAACATTGCAATAACCGTAGGCAACAAAGCTTGTGCTTCTTCTTTCTGACGCATAGAACGCAATGTTCTTACGGCATTACGAGCTGTTTTAGCATAATATTTATTATGCAATCTCCTTTTTTCGGTCTGTCGAATTCTTTTTTCTGATGATTTATGATTTGCCATCTTTTTCAAATAAATTATAAACTTTGTAGCCCCTAGGGGAATCGAACCCCTCTTTCAAGAATGAAAATCTTGCGTCCTAACCGATAGACGAAGGGGCCATCGGTGCAACCTATCAGAGGACATAGTCCCCAATTGCGGGTGCAAATATACGCCTCTTTTTCATTTCTGCAAAATTTTATTTGCTTTTTTTAAAAAATATATAAAGAGCTCTACCCATAGAGATTATATAGAGGATAAATGCCCATAAAGAGGACTCCTACAAAAAAACCGGCGACCAATTGCCAAGGGGTATGTGCCTTTAGTCGCAAGCGAGACCAAGCAATCAAACCGGCACAAAAAATAACGATTATATATAACCACATCTCATTTTGATGGAAATAATAAGTAATCGCAAAAACCGATCCGGTTAAGCCTCCAATGCCACTCATATGAGCACTAATTTTCCATTTTGTATTCACCACCATAACGACGGCTAAAGAAAGTACGAGTCCTAAAACCAAATAAATCATAAAAGGTGGCACCCGTAAAAAGAAATAGAAAACGACAAGTAATGATGCACTGAGAAAGCTGTAAAGGTATGGAAGAAATCGCTCTTTGCGATCTGATATTTGGAGGGTATTTACCTTCCCCTTTTTATAGAGAATAATAATAATAAATAATGGCAATACGCAACAAAAAAGTACAGGAGCTCCCAACACAAATAACTTACCATACTGATTATACATGAACAAATAGGGAGAATTTGCCAACAACAAAATCCCATATATTGGGATAAAGAGGGGCTGAAATAGTATACTTATAATTTTGGCAATTGTTTTTTCCATATTTCTGTTTTTAATTATTCTTTTTCTTGCCAATCTCCGTTATCCTTGATAAGTTGTATGAGTTTTTCCACAGCATCTGATTCAGGAATATTTCTTTCCATACAAGTTTGTTTTTTATACAGACTAATTGTTCCCTTACCTGCTCCTACATATCCATAATCAGCATCAGCCATTTCACCGGGTCCATTCACAATGCAACCCATAATACCTATTTTCAGTTTCTTTAAATGACCTGTTTCTAACTTAATTTTAGCAATAGCTGCTTGTATATCAAATAATGTTCTCCCACAACTGGGACAAGAGATATATTCTGTTTTACTCATCCTTGCACGGGTAGCTTGCAAAATAGAAAATGATAAAGCGATTATTTCAGACATTTGCACATTACCTCTACTTTCAATAGAAATTCCATCTCCAAATCCATCTAAGAAAAAAACGCCCAAATCTATGCTCGCTTTTATTTGTAATAATTCTATATCCGAATCTGTAAATTTTCGAGCCAAAATGACACTGTTTTTAATTTTACGAGTATGAAAAAAGGAAAAAACAGCTCGTCCCTCTCCTAAAGTATTTATATGCTCTAATTCTAGATAAACTATTACATTGGGAGTTTTTCCCAAAAAATGAATTATTTCATCGGTAATTTCAGAATATTTCAGTTTCAAAAAAATTACAGATGCTTTATTCTTTGAGATATTAGAGAAAGTCTGGGCAGAAAACATAGGATAGGTGTTTTCTTCTGCCTTCCAATTTTCACTATCCAAGATTTGAGGGATATTTTTCAAACCAGGTTCGACATTTTTCTTGCCAGAATAAACAAAATCAGGCAACGGAGACTTATTATCAAAACAACACTGTTTAAAAGATTTCGTTATATCTAAAATAACAACAGGAGATTGCCCTCCTCCAATATTTTGAACGGCAATTGACTCTCTTTTTTGAAAATTATAAGGATGAAAAAAATCTGTAGAAAAAGCATATTTTATTTTCTCTGCATGCTTTCTTCTTTCGATGAAATCGACAATTTTGCGTGCTACAGGTATTTCATTTTGTGGATTTTCACTTAAAGAAACACGAATAGTGTCTCCAATGCCATCAGACAACAAGGATCCGATTCCGACTGCCGACTTCACTCTACCATCTTCTCCATCACCAGCCTCCGTAACACCCAAATGGAGAGGAAAATGCATATTTTCTTTGTCCATCGTTGCAACCAATAGACGAACAGTATGCACCATTACCAAAGTATTGGATGCCTTAATAGAGATAACTACATTTTGAAAATTTTGTTCTACACAAATACGCAGAAATTCCATGCACGAGAAGACCATTCCCTCGGGAGTATCTCCATACCGACTCATAATCCTATCGCTGAGCGAACCATGATTGACACCGATACGTATAGCAGTATTATTTTTCTTGCAAATATCGATAAAAGGAATAAATTTTGCCCGTATTTTATTGATTTCCAAAACATACTCCGCATCAGTATATTCAAACTTTTTAAAAGTTTTTACACTATCAACATAATTGCCAGGATTAATACGTACCTTTTCGACATACAACGCGGCCACATCTGCAACTTTCGGATTAAAATGCACATCAGCTACAAGAGGCACAAAAACGTTTTTCCCCTCCAACGCAGCTTTAATATTCTGCAAATTTTCTGCTTCACGTACACCTTGAGTTGTTAAACGCACATATTCTCCACCTGCATTGGCTATTTCAATGCATTGATTAACACTTCCTTGAGTATCCAATGTGGAAGTGTTGGTCATTGATTGCAAACGAACAGGATTTTTTCCACCAAGAGGGACATTTCCTATTGCCACCTCATCGGAATAACGTCGTGAATAATTAAAAAGGTCTAAGCAATAATTCATATTTTTATATTACAAGCAATCCACTACAGATTCCATTTTCATACTTCTTGACCCTTTTATCAAAATGCAATTGTCTATTACCGGATTAAGCATCAAATAGTCAATTAATTCGGCTGTCGTTTGGAAAACGGAAAATTTAGAAGAGACTCCACTAAAATTCTTTCCTACAAGAAAAACGTTTTGAAAAGCACTCTTATTGAGCAAATCAACAATTTTTTGATGTTCGCATTCGGCATCGTTTCCCAATTCGAACATATCTCCTAAAATAACAGTCTTGCTCTTATCGGTTTGTATATTCTTAAAATTTCGTAAAGCAGCATCCATACTGGTTGGATTCGCATTATAAGAATCTAGTATCAATTCATTTTTTTCAGTTTTTTTGAGTTGAGAACGGTTATTTTCGGGAGTATAATCTTCGAGTCCTTTTTTTATGGCTTGTTCCGAAACTCCGAAATAAGATCCAACACAAACCGCTGATAATAAATTGGATAAATTATATTCGCCTATCAATTTTGTTGACACAGTATTCTGATTCGAGTGACCTTTTTGCCAAACAAAGGAAACAAAAGGAGAAGCGGATATAATTTTGCCCGATATATAAAAACCTTCATTTGTGCCATAGATTATTTTTTCTATTCCTTCGGACATTCCTTGCAAATAGGGGTTTTCTCCGTCAATGAAAATTTTACCATTTTTATCTTTTATAAAATCATACAACTCTTTTTTCGTATTCATTACCCCTTCAAAGGAGCCAAACCCTTCGAGATGGGCTTTGCCAACATTCGTAATCAACCCATAATTGGGCAAAGCTATATTTACCAAAGTTTTAATTTCCCCAGGATGATTAGCTCCCATTTCAACAATCGCAAATTCAGTTTTATCAGTCATTCCAAGCAAGGTCAATGGAACCCCGATATGGTTATTCAAATTTCCATGGGTATAGTGCAAATTGTATTTTTGTTTTAACACAGCGGCACAAAGCTCTTTTGTTGTTGTTTTGCCATTCGTACCTGTAATAGCCAAAATGGGCAACCCCAATTTTTTTCGATGAAATCGTGCCAAATCTTGAAGAGCAGTCAAACAATCATCTACCAAAAAGAACCTGTCATCGACGGCATATTTAGGTTCATCAACCACAGCAAGGACTGATCCTCTTTCAAGAGCAGAAAGAGCAAATTTATTTCCATTAAACGATTCTCCTTTTAATCCAAAGAAAATGGAGTTCTTAGGACAAACCCTGCTATCAATGGTAATAGTAGGAGATAATATAAAACGACTGTAAAGTTCTTCTATGTTCATCTTAGAGAATGTTATATCTTACAAAAGTAAAAAAAGCATTGCAATTATCTGAAAAAAACATAAAAAAAACCGTCTTGATGTAAAAAAGGCTACCTTTGTGGAAACGTTATAACGAATTTAAACTCACATTCTATGAGAAGAATCGGTTTCTTTATTTTATCCTTAGTTGCAATTTCTTCGTTTTTTATCTCCTGTTTGGACAGTGACGTTACCTATTCCAACAATCCTCATGTAGCAACTTTCTCAATACAATCAGACACATTGGTGCCGGGCATTGAAAACACCGTGTTTACAGTTGATACACTCAGTAAAAAAATTTATAATGCGGATTCTGTTACCTATGGTGCAAAAGTTACAAAACTCGTACCTACCATAACATTCTGCAAAGGGGCTTCAAAAATTTTAGTAAATGGTGTAGAGTGGAATTCGACCGATTCACTGGACTTTTCATCTCCATTGACAATGACTTTTGTTGCCACAGATGGCAAAACATCTGTTGATTACGAAGTTAGGCTAAACAAGCATACGGTGAATCCCGACCAAATAATTTGGACAAAAAAAAGTTCTTCTATCAGCAGCTTAACAGGAATAAAAAGCCAAAAAGCCATTTGGTTTAACAGTAAAGCTTACTTTTTTGCACAAGACAATAGTAATACCGTTATTTTTACGAGTCAAGATGGCAGTTCTTGGGCAAATATTGGTTCTACGTCCGTTTCAATTGATGTAAATTCAATTATTCAACACAACTCCAAATTGTTTGCTGTTACCACAAGTAATGTGCTCATAAGCTCAATTGACGGAATTGAATGGGTAAATGGAACAACTGAATCGAATATTAAATTTATGAACACCCTGTGCTCGCTTTCCGGCAGATTATGGGTTGCGGGGGAAGATGAAAACAACCAGTTATATCTATATTCTTCAACGGACGGAACAACTTGGACAAAAAGCAATGCTTTGGCAAGTAACTTTCCGTATTTAAACCAAGCAAAGACGACTCTCACTACGAAAACAAACATTGCAAAAGCCTACTTGTTAGGAGGCACATCTCAAAATTCAGAATATTCAGAAGGAGTCTTTTCATCGATGAATGGTTCTTATTGGATAAATACCCTTTCAGATGTTAACGGATTTTCTTTCGGATTACGAAAAAATGCAGCGGGCTTTTCCTTGGATAAAAAAATATTCTTTTTTGGTGGTCTAAACGCAACAAATGAGATTGTCAATGATTTTTATGTGTCAATTGATGAAGGTTGCACTTGGAAAGCGGCTGCTGATTATCAAAAATTGCCCGACACATTGGGGGCTAGAAAAAACGCATCTGCTTTTGTTGACGATAACAAAAATATTTGGATAATTGGAGGAGAAAGCCAATCCGAAAGTTTGTTTGATGTTTGGCAAGGAAGACTAAGAAAATTTGATTTCTTAATTCAAGAATAAAATGAAGAAAATTGCACTTTTCCCGGGATCATTTGACCCTTTTACAATCGGACATTATAGTCTGGTAAAAAGGGCTCTTTCTATTTTTGATGAAATTATCATTGCTATTGGCATTAACACGACAAAAGATAATTATTCTGACATTGATGACCGCAAAAAAAACATTGAAAAAATTTTTGAAGAAGAAAATGAAAAAATTAAAGTCATCGTTTACAAAGACCTTACAGCAGACATTGTAGAAAAGGAAAAAGCAACTTGCATACTACGAGGCATACGAAACACTACAGACTACGAATACGAAAAAAATATCGCTGATATCCACAGAGAACTTTTCAATATAGAAACAGTATTTTTGTTTGCTGACCTGAAATATGCTCATATTTCCTCCTCAATGATCCGTGAATTGGAAAAATACGGCAAAAACACCTCTGAATTACGTCCTTAAAAAATTAGATTCTCAATCCGCTTAGCAATGAGATATACATTTCGATTGCATCACTTATTTCAGAAATATAGATATATTCATCTGCTGTATGGGAACGAGCCGAATCGCCTACTCCAATCTTGACAGAAGGAAATGACATAAAAGTTTGGTCGGACAACGTGGAAGAGCCGAAAACAGGTAAATTCATCGAAAGACATTTTTTCACAAAAGCATGATTTTTGTCAACAGAAGATGAATTTAATCTGAACGAACGAGCGACTACATCAGACTGTACATTAGATTGTATTACTTCAAAAACCTCCTTATTGGTATAACATTCATTTACTCGAATATCCACCGAAAACGAACACTTATCGGGCACTACGTTATGTTGGATTCCCGCGTTAATGAGGGTAACGCTCATTTTAACCTTTCCAAGTAAATCAGAAACTTCAGGAAAACTATATGTTTGAAACCACTTAATATCTTCAACAGCCTTATATATCGCATTTACACCTTCTTCACGGGCTGCATGCCCCGATTTGCCGTGAGCCACACAATCGACTACCATTAGCCCTTTTTCTGCAATAGCTAATTGCATTTGGGTTGGTTCACCAACAATGGCAAAATCAATTTTGGGCAAAACTTTCACAAGACTTTCCATTCCATTAATGCCCGAAACTTCTTCCTCAGCCGAAATGGCGAGGACTAGATTATAAAGCTGTGGCGTATCCTTCAGAAACAAAAAGGTTGCAATCAGCGAAACCAAAGATGCATGAGCATCATTAGCCCCCAAACCGTATATTTTACCGTCCTTTTCAATCGGCTTAAATGGATCAATTGACCACGAAGAACTTGGCTGTACGGTATCCATATGAGAATTAAGCATAATGGTTGGTTTACTGTCATTAAGCTTGCCGGCAACACACCAAAGATTGTTATTATGTCTTGCAACAACACAACTATTCTGTTCCAAAAAATGGGACAAAAAATCAGCTTTTTGCACTTCATTCCTGCTAACAGAGGGTATTGTTATCAACTCTTTGAGCAAATTTATAGCCTGTTTTTTCAAAAGATCCATTACAACATCATTTTATTTTACCACTACGGTTCCCTTATTGCCATTTATCTCGGAAGCATGGGTTATGACAACCTGTTTCACACCAGCCTCAATTGCTTCAAAAGCATTTTCAAGTTTTGGTATCATTCCTCCTTGAATAATTTTTTGATTTACATAGTCAGCAAATATTTCAGGAGTAATTTTTTCAATCACGCTATCGTCATCATGTTCATCAAGCAAAACCCCCTTCTTCTCAAAACAAAACATCAACGTCACATCAAAAAATGGAGTCAAGGCCTTTGCCACTTCACCTGCTATTGTATCTGCATTAGTATTCAGCATAGAGCCTTTTTTATCGTGCGTAAGAGGTGCCATAACAGGCACAATGCCCTGTTTTATCAACGAACATAGAATTTGTCCGTCAACCTTTTCAACATCACCGACAAACCCGTAATCAATATCTTTCACGGGACGTCTAGCACTTTTTATCACATTCATATCTGCCCCTGTAAGTCCAAGTGCATTAACACCTTTTGCCTGAAGTCCGGCAACAATGTTTTTATTTACTAACCCAGCGTAAACCATAGTTACCACATCCAGTGTCGCCTTATCGGTTATACGTCGACCATCTACCATTTTACTTTCAATACCTAATCTTTCGGACATTTTAGTGGCAGAACGACCTCCTCCGTGTACTAATATTTTGTAACCTTTTATCGCAGAAAAATCTTCCAATAACTTATGAAGAGTTTTTTCTTCCTCAACTATTTTACCTCCAACTTTTATTAAAACAAGTTTTTCCATGTAACTATCTGTTTTTCTTTCTGCAAATGTAAAAAAAAGATGCGTTTATTTCCTTTTTTACCCTACTTTTGTACAAAAATCAAGTTGTTTTTACAAAATGCGTAAACTGAAAATTACAGAGCTAAATCGTATTAGTCCTGAAGAATTTAAGGAAAAGAATAAAACTCCCCTAATTGTTGTTTTGGACAATGTGAGAAGCCTCCACAATATCGGGTCGGTTTTTCGTACCAGTGATGCCTTTTTATTAGAAAGTATATATCTCTGTGGCATTACAGCAACTCCTCCTAATGCGGAAATTCACAAGACAGCATTGGGTGCAGAATTTACAATGAATTGGATTCATTTTGAAAATACCGAAGAAGCCATCAACAAACTCAAAAAAGAAGATTACACGATTTTTGCCATTGAACAAGTAGAAAGGAGCATTTCTCTACCGGATTTAAAATTGCCGAAAGGAAGAAAATTTGCCATTGTATTGGGAAATGAAGTGAAAGGTATTGAGCAAAAGATAGTTGATATGTGTGATGCTGCTATAGAAATACCTCAATTTGGGACAAAACACTCATTGAACGTATCCGTTGCAACAGGTATTGTCATTTGGGATTTTTTTAAACAAATAAAACAAAATATTTGACCATTTTACTTGCATAAAAACTACTTTTGTAGAAAATTTATGATTTCATCCGTCTGCATTTATTGTGCATCAAGTAATTCCATCGCACCCATCTACGGAGATGTTGCGATAAAGTTGGCTAACATGTTAGTTGATAATGATATCGCCATTCGTTTTGGGGCAGGAAACAATGGATTGATGGCAAAAATAGCAGATACGGTTGTTGCAAAAAACAAAGAAAAAATTACAGGCATTATCCCTCGTTTCATGTATGAAGAAAATTGGCATCACACAGGTTTGAGCAAGCTCATTATAACTGAAACGATGCACGAACGGAAGCAGTTGATGATAAGAGATGTTGATGCAGTAATTGCACTACCCGGTGGAATTGGAACATTAGAAGAATTGCTGGAAATAATTACATGGAAACAATTGGGCATTTTTTTGCAACCCATTATTATTGTCAACACGAACAATTATTTCAGTCCATTACTTGGTATGATAAACAAAGCTTCTGAGGAAAATTTTATGAGAAAAGAGCATTTAAACCTTTTTGGTGTTGTTGACACGGTGGACGGAATACTAAAAGCCATTGAAGAATGTCCGATTTATGACATCTCAATAAGAAAATTTGCAGCTTTATAACGAAATGATAGACAGCACACTCATATCCGCATCATACGATTCTATATCAAGAGCCGCTTACGCTACTGATACGATACCTGCACTTCGGTTTTCAACTGATTCGTTACCAATAGCCAATCTTAAAAGTAATTCTATTCAAGCAACAATGGACTCTTTGCCATCGGTGATGAACCTTTTGCGACATCCTTTAGATTTGCTAAATTTTGCAAACGACACGGTTAAACACGAGGCTATAAATAACTTTGCAGGGATACCGAAAGTCACCTCTTTCTTTCACAGCGATATTGTTATCAGTTCATTTATTGTTATTTTTCTTGCTTTATGCATAATCTTATTTTTGGACAGAAGATCCAAAATTAGATATATCGGAAATATTTTTAGTTCAAAAAACGATTCTGTATCAATTAGGATAACAGCAAAAGAACAAATTCGTGTCATCTTTTTTGGCATCATCGCAGTAATCGGATATGGAGGCTTATTATTCTTTGTACTAACTAAGGGAGATACAGAATATATACCAAATCCATGGCAAATGCTTTCTTTTATAGGTATCGCATTCACTGCCGTTTTTTTAATAAAATATATCATATTAAAATTGTACATATTTGCTTTTTTTAGTGAAAGAGAATCAACAGGAATGAGGCAATATTTTTCGATTGTTTTCGCATTAGGGGCAATTGCTTTTTTAACTTTAGTAGGTTTAGTTTTCTCATCAGAAGCCATTCATCCTTTTTTATATAAAGGATTCTTGATTCTGATGATAATATCTTTATTGTTAACGTTTTACGTTCTTCTTAAAACATTTTTCAACCAAATAAATTTGCTTTTATATTTTATTTTGTATCTTTGCACCCTAGAAATTTTACCCCTGTTGATGTTTTTCAAAGCACTTGCAGGACAATTAAATTTTATCACTTAAAACTATAGCAAATTGAAAATAAAAAAGATATTGATTTCTCAGCCAAAACCAACGACTGAAAAATCACCCTACTATGATATTGCTGACAAGTACGGTGTTAAGATAGAATTTCGTCCTTTTATTAAAGTAGAGGGTGTAAGCAGCAAAGAATTTAGACAACAGAAGATCAATATTTCAGACCATACTGCCGTAATTTTCACAGCACGCACAGCCATTGACCACTTTTTCAGATTATGTGAGGAAATGCGGGTTATGATTCCCGAGACAATGAAATATTTTTGCATTTCCGAAACAGTGGCATTGTACCTTCAAAAATATATCCAATATAGAAAAAGAAAAGTTTTCTTTGCAACTTCAGGAAAAATGGAGGATTTGATTGTTAGCATTCAAAAACATAATACCGAAAAATACCTTTTAGCCGTTTCTGATGTACACAAGGACAACTATATTGCCTTACTTGACCAACACAACATAGAGTATACAAAGGCTGTATTTTATAAAACTGTAAGTAATGATTTTCAGGAGGGTGAATGTTTCGATTATGACGTTCTAGTATTTTTCAGCCCAGCAGGAATTGATTCACTCATAAAAAACTTTCCTGATTTCGTACAAGATGAAATATCCATCGGATGCTTCGGATCTACAACAATGCAAGCCGTAAAAGATGCAGGATTGAGATTGGACTTCAGTGCTCCTGCTCCGAATATACCATCTATGACAGCAGCTTTAGATTGTTATTTAAAAGAAAAACAAAAAGCTTGCACAAAAAAATAATAAAGACATAAGATTTCAAAAAATTATATCTCAAAAGCATTGCTCGGATAAAAATCAATACTTTTGAGATATTTTTTATTATGAAAGACCAACAATACACTTACCCTAAAAAGGAACATCTTTGTGGAAAAATTACAACCGAGGAACTTTTTTTGAAAGGATCATCTTTTGTCGTTTATCCTATACGGATTGTTTTTTGCAAGAATTCCGAAGGAAATGGTATTCCTGTTCGCCTATTAGCAAGTGTTTCAAAAAAAAGATTCAAAAAAGCAGTGGATCGGAATTTGGTAAAACGACAAATAAGAGAGGCTTACCGAAAAAACAAACTTTGTTTAATCGAACTCCTAAAAGAAGAAAAACAAGAAATCTCGTTAGGTATAGTTTATCTTTCTTCAGAAATAATTGAAAGTTCGAAGATTGAGGATGCAGTCTCTCAAGGATTTAAAATCCTTATGAGAAAGCTATTGCAAAAAAGGGAGTAAGTTCTTACCTTTCCAAAATGAAAAAGTTACTTGAAAAAATATTTTTATTACCCGTCTATTTTTACAGATATTGCATTTCGCCACTAAAACCTGCTACGTGCCGATATACACCTACGTGCTCTCAATATGCCGTAGAAGCTATCAAAAAACATGGTCCCTTTAAAGGTTCTTGGTTCGCTCTAAAGCGATTACTTCGTTGCCATCCTTGGGGAGGTAGCGGCTATGACCCGGTACCATGAAAAACGCATTTTTTAATATTCACACACACAATAAATTCAAAAACGCGGATGAAATCAACATCATTAATTTAGATATTGAAAATTTTGACCGCTCACAAGCCTGTTCTATTGGAATACCCCCTTGGCAGGTAAGTCAAAACAACGCAGTTTCGTTGGAAAAACTGCGAAAAATAAGTAAGGAAGAAAATGTTGTTGCTATTGGAGAAATCGGACTGGATAAACGCCTAGAGATAAGTGATGACGTTCAACTAAAGTTATTGACGGAACAAATTGGGATTGCCAAAGAAACAGAAAAGCCTATTATCTTTCATTGCGTAAATAAATACAGCGAACTCATCGCACTAAAAAAGAAACTAAAGATTCCAAATAAATGCATCATACACGGCTTCAGAGGAAATGCCAGATTAGCCCAACAGCTTATTCATGAAAATTTTTACTTGTCTTTTGGTGAAAAGATTATTTACCACCCCGAAACAGTATTAGCCACACCTCTAAATCGAATCTTTACCGAAACAGACACCAGTTCTTGCGGAATAAAAGAAGTTTACGATATAGTTGGTCGTATAAAACAAATCGAAATAAAGGAACTGAAAGAATACATTGAAAAAAATATCCATGAATGCTTTCCGACACTAGTCTTTTAACAAGCCATTTGTAAAAATTGGAAACATTCCTCATAGAATAAATTTTTTAAAAGAAAGTATAAAAGTTCGATGATATTTTTCATAAATTTACGAACAGTTTACCTGATATTTTTCAAACAAACTTTACAATATACATTTTCACTATGCTAGACCCAAATCAAACAATCGAAATTTTTTGCGTAAATAATAATCAAAAAGTAAATATCCCCATTGGTTACAATCTAATAGAGGTTTACAAAAAATTGGATGTTAAATTACCATATAAACTAGTAGCAGCAAGAGTCAACAACAAAATAGAGAGTTTAAATTATGTACTGTATAGAAATAAAACCATTGAGTACATTGATTTAAGTGTCGAAACGGGGATGCGGGTTTATGTACGTTCACTTATATTCGTCCTTTACAAAGCCATTTATGATCTTATCCCCGAAGGAATATTAAGGATAGAACACTCTGTTTCAAAGGGTTATTATTGTGAAATAACACAAAATGGAGAAAAAATATCGTTAAAACAATTGGATCAGGTAAAACAACGAATGAGAAATATCATTAATCAGGATATTCCTTTTCAAGCAGAATATAAACCAATAGCTGAAGTTATTGAGATTTTTAGGCAGTTGAAGAAACAAGATAACTTTGAACTTCTAAAAACTTTTAAGCAATATTACGCCGAATACCAAACTTTGGAAGGCTTACCTGATTTCTATAATGGGACATTGGTTCCTTCTACAGGGTATCTTTCTCTTTTTGATATTCACGATTATTATAAAGGGTTTTTGCTCCAAATACCAAAAAGAGAACATCCTGTAGTATTAGAAGACATCGTTGTTCAAAACAAATTATTTGAGGTCTTTTCTGATCACCGAAATTGGTGTCGTATTGTTGGTATAAACAACTTGGCTGATTTCAATACAATAGAAAAAAATCGCCTAAACGATTTTGTTAAAGTAACAGAGGCTTTACATGAAAAGAAAATTGCTCAAATATCTGATAAAATTGCTCAAAATAAAAATAAAATAAAAATTGTTCTTATTGCCGGACCTTCGTCTTCGGGAAAAACAACTTTTACAAAAAGATTAAGCATACAACTAATGGCTTCGGCAGTCAGACCCGTTTCTTTATCTCTTGATAATTATTTTGTAGATAGAGAAAATAATCCGAAAGATGAAAATGGAGAACTTGATTTTGAGTCTTTATATGCAGTTGATTTAGCTTTTTTCAATGAACAATTAAATCAACTAATTAACGGAGAGGAAGTAAAATTACCTACTTTTAATTTTGAAAAAGGGAAACGCGAGTTCAAAGGAAATACACTCCGATTAGCAGAAGATAGTATATTGATTATAGAAGGAATACACGGTTTAAATCCTATTCTGACAAAAAATATTCCTGATGATATTAAATTTAAAATTTATGTTTCCGCTCTCACTACCCTTTCTCTCAATGACCATAACTGGATTCCGACAACAGATACAAGAATCCTAAGGCGTGTTATCCGAGATTACAAATACAGAGGTTATTCTGCTACAGAAACGTTATTGCGATGGCCAAGTATAAGAAGAGGTGAAGAAAAATGGATATTTCCATTTCAAGAAAATGCCGATGAAATGTTTAATTCATCATTGCTTTTCGAATTAGCAGCAATAAAAAAACAGGCTGAACCTATTTTGACAGAAGTACACCAAGATTCTCCTGCATACCCTGAAGCCCATCGATTATTAAGGCTCTTACAATTTTTTGAACCTATCCAATATAAAGAAATTCCAGGCACATCTCTTTTACGAGAATTTTTAGGCAATAGCACATTTAAATATTAAGAAAAAAAGCGAAACTCAAATGAGTTTCGCTTCTTTTAAACTGTAATGTTATATTATTTCAATACCTTGTTTTGCACAGAGCTCCAACGACAATTCCTTTAATTTAAATTTCTGTATTTTTCCACTTCCTGTCATGGGAAAATGTTCTATAAAAAACACATATTTAGGCACCTTGTATCTAGAAATTTTACCTCTGCAAAATTCTCTTACTTCTTCTGTATCCATTTTAGCTCCCTCTTTCAAAATAACAAAAGCTCCAACTTCTTCCCCATATTTTTTGGAAGGAACTGCGGCTACCTGAACATCCTTAATTCCGGGCATGTGATACAAAAATTCTTCTATTTCCCTCGGATAAATATTTTCTCCTCCACG
>DAIMYQ010000013.1:30959-38138 GCA_036734385.1 Paludibacteraceae bacterium
GCATGTGATACAAAAATTCTTCTATTTCCCTCGGATAAATATTTTCTCCTCCACGTATAATCATATCCTTGATACGACCAGTAACAGCATAATTACCATTGGAATCCCTTACCCCCAAATCACCCGAATGCAAATAACCATTTTTATCAATAACTTCAGCCGTAGCTTTTGGATTCTTGTAATAACCTTTCATAACATTGTAGCCACGACAACAGAGCTCACCTTGAACTCCATCAGGACAAAGTTCTCCGGTTTCAGGATCAATCACTACAACTTCCGTAAACTCATAATCTCGACCCACAGTTGTACAACGAACCTCAAAAGAATCGTCAATACGCGTTTGTGTCATGCCGGGAGAAGTTTCCGTCAAGCCATAAACACTAGTAACATCCATAAACATTTTCTGATTTACCTGACGCATTAATTCTATCGGACATAATGAACCCGCCATAATTCCCGTACGTAATGAACTCATATCGAACATATCGAACATTGGATGATTTAATTCCGCAATGAACATGGTAGGAACACCGTAAAGAGCCGTACAACGTTCCTTGTGTATAGATGCCAACACTATAAGAGGGTCGAATTTTTCAACCATAACCTGTGTACAACCATGAGTAAGGCAATTCATGGTTGCCAGAACAACTCCGAAACAGTGAAACAACGGAACACAAACGCATAATTTATCGTTTTGTGTAAATTTCATATGTTCACCTGTCAAAAAACCATTATTGGCAATATTGTGGTGTGAAAGCATAACTCCTTTGGGGAAACCTGTAGTTCCTGAAGTATATTGCATATTTACAACATCATGGCAACTCACTTGACTTTTAGCTTTCAAAAGAGTCGTATCTTCAACATTTTTCCCAAGCAATAACAACTCGGCAGTGTTGTACATTCCACGATATTTCTCCTGTCCTATATAAACAACATTCTTCATGGCAGGAAACTTTTCACTTTTTAAGTACCCTCTTTGACAAGTTTTCAGTTCGGGGAGCATTTTATAAGTCATATCTACATAGTCACACTCCCATGTACCATCAATAATGCAAAGAGTATGCAAATCAGAGTCTTGACACAAGTATTCCAATTCGCTCTGCTTATAATTAGTATTAACGGTAACTAAGACAGCTCCTATTTTGGAGGTTGCATATAAAAAAGTAAGCCAATCGGGAACATTAGTAGCCCAAATCCCTACATGACTGTTTTTCTCAACACCAATAGCCATAAGACCTTTGGCCAAATTATCTACTCTTTCGTTAAATTGTTTCCAAGTAAACCGCAAATCCCTATCGGAATAAACAACATATTCTTTATCCGGCGTCACTTTTGCCCAGTGCTCAAGCCAATCGCCTAATGTTCTATCTGATAATTGCATATTTATTATTATAAGTTCTATTGAAACTATGGGTTAATTAAAATGGAGTATAAACAACGGCTAAAATTTTTGCACCTTTTTCCTTTTTAGCATGTACATGATGTTCTACGATAGAATCGTAAAAAACGCTGTCTCCTTCCTGTAAATAATAAACTCCCTGTCCATAGTTAATCTCAACTTCACCCTCCAAAACATAAATAAACTCCTCTCCTTCGTGTGCAGAAAGGGTAAATTTCTTGCTTTCAGAAGGTTGAATATCTATAATAAAAGGCTCCATATGACGACCGGATTTATTTTCAGCAAGAGAAAAATATTCCATGTGTCTACGAGCACCTACTTCTCCATTAGAAAAGCTCAAGCTTTCCACCCGCTCATTTTTACGGCATAAAACAGGACCCAATTCATTGTTATCATCCAAAAATGTTCCTAAACGCACGCCCAATACCCTGGCTATCTTGATAAGAGGAGCCAAAGATGGCAGATTTTTATCTTCTTCAATAGAAGAAATTTGATCTTTTGTTAAGCCACTACGTTCCGAAAGTTCTTCAATTGTAATTTTTTTCTCTTCACGGATAGCTTTGATTTTTTTACCGACAAATGCATTGCTGTTTGACATACTTTTTTTACAATTTATATGGTTTATTAATCTATAATTGAAAATGGAGAAAATAGCTTTTACAGGTCGTTTGAATGGCAAAAGTAAATAATTTACCCAATACAAGCAATTTTTTATTACCATTTAAAACAAAAGTGGACTGTTTTTTTATAAAAAGTAATTTAAACAATCAAAAAAATATTCATTTCATAGCAAACAGACTTTATATTGCTTGTTAAACTTAAACAGAAAAAAATATTTGGCAAAAGACCTGCTACGAAAGGGCAATGAAACTACTTCTCTCATTTTCTTTAACTTAAAAGAATGAAAAAATTACTGAAAGAGATTCTATTTTATTACTTTTGCACTGATTTTTGTAATTAAAGTGTGGAAAAAATATAAAATGGGAAAAAATTTAGTCATTGTCGAGTCCCCTGCCAAAGCCAAAACGATAGAAAAATTCTTAGGAAAAGACTTTCAGGTAACATCAAGTTTTGGTCATATTCGAGATTTGAAAAAAAACGGTATAAGTATTGATTTCAAAAACAATTATACTCCCATTTACGAGGTTCCTACAGACAAAAAGAAACTTGTTGCGGAATTAAAAAAGAAAGTAGCTGATTCAGAAATAATTTGGTTAGCATCCGATGAGGACCGAGAAGGAGAAGCCATAGCTTGGCACTTATGCGAGGAACTTAAACTCTCAACCGAAAACACAAAGCGTATTGTTTTTCACGAAATTACAAAAGAAGCCATTCTACACGCTATCGAATGCCCTCGGACAATTGACTTGGCTTTGGTTGATGCACAACAAGCCCGACGAGTGCTTGACCGCATCGTGGGTTTCGAATTATCTCCCGTACTTTGGAAAAAAATAAAACCATCACTTTCAGCAGGTCGTGTACAATCGGTAGCTGTTCGTTTAATTGTTGAAAGAGAAAGAGAAATTAACAGTTTCGTTCCGATAGAAAGCTATCGTGTAACAGGCATATTTGAAATAAAAGATGATAAGGGTGTTTTATCCGAATTAAATGCTGAATTGCAAAATCGTTTCAAAACAAAAAAAGAAGCGGAACAATTCTTGGAAAAATGCAAGGATGCAACTTTTACCATTGCCGATATTTCAAAGAAACCTACAAAAAGGTCTCCTTCCGCACCTTTTACCACTTCAACATTACAACAAGAAGCTGCCCGAAAACTGGGATATTCAGTTTCTCAAACAATGATGATAGCACAGAAGTTGTACGAAAGTGGAAACATTACCTATATGCGTACTGACTCCGTAAACTTATCTTCTTTGGCTCTAAACACTGCAAAAGAAGAAATTCTTTCTTTCGCGGGAGAAAAATACAGCAAAAGCAGGCATTTCACAACGACCTCAAAAGGAGCACAAGAAGCTCACGAAGCTATTCGCCCAACTTATCTGAACAAACATACAATAGAAGGCACTAAGCAGGAAAAAAATTTGTATGAATTGATATGGAAACGGACTATTGCATCACAAATGGCAGATGCAGAAATGGAAAAGACAACCGTTTCAATCAATATTTCAAACAGTAACGAAAAATTTGTTGCCGTCGGAGAGGTTCTCGTTTTTGACGGTTTTTTGAAAGTTTACATGGAATCGAAAGATGATGATGACGATGAAAATGAACAAAAAATGCTTCCTCCGCTAAAAGTAAATACTGTATTGCCTTATAAAAAAATTATTTGCACCGAACGTTTCACCCAACGTCCGGCACGCTACACAGAAGCGAGTTTGGTTCGAAAATTAGAAGAATTAGGCATCGGAAGACCTTCTACTTATGCTCCAACTATCAGTACCATACAAAATAGAGGATATGTGGAAAAAGCTGATAAAGAAGGTGAGACAAGAAAATATAAAAGCCTAAGTTTGATAAAAGGTGAAATAAAAGAATTAGATAATACAGAAGTGATTGGCACAGAAAAATCAAAACTTTTTCCGACTGACACAGGTGCTGTTGTAAACGACTTCTTAAACGAATATTTTAATGCTATTATCAACTATAATTTTACAGCAAAGGTAGAAAAAGAGTTTGACTTGGTTGCCGCAGGAAAATTAGAATGGAGAAAAGCGATTGATAAATTCTATAAAGGATTCCATCCTTTAGTAGAAGATTCTTTACAAAACACAGAAAAAAAGGTTGGAGAGCGTGTACTTGGCACAGACCCCAAAACAGGTAAACCGGTATCCGTAAAAATTGGACGTTTTGGTGCTGTAGCACAAATCGGGTTAGCTACCGATGAAGAAAAGCCACAATTTGCATCAATTAAAAAAGGACAATCTATCGAAACAATTTCGCTTGAAGAAGCATTGGAACTGTTTAAACTGCCTCGTCAGGTAGGAAAATACGAAGATGAAGAAATGATAGCCGCAGTAGGGCGTTTTGGTCCTTACATTCGTCATAATGGAACATTTTATTCTTTACCCAAAGACCTTGATCCATTGAAAGTAACAGAAGATGAAGCTATCAGTATAATTGATGCAAAGCGTTTAGCTGATAAAAATAAGATTATCAAAACTTTTACAGAAGACACCGATTTGCGAGTTTTAAATGGGAGATTTGGTCCTTACATTAGCAAAGAAAAAACCAACTATAAAATTCCAAAAACGCAAAAACCGGAAGAATTAAGCTACGAAGATTGTCTTGCTATTATAGAAAAAGAAGGCACAACAAAGCCTGTAAAAAAGGGCAAATATGCAGCAAAAGCAAAAAAGAAATAAAGAAACTTTATATAAAAATAAAAAGCGACGAACCCAAATAGAGTTTGTCGCTTTTTGCATATAATTAGCAAAATTATTTAGTATAGTATTTTTGAGCTTCCGGTAAAAGTGTTTTAAGAGCTGCAATTCTCTTAGCATCAGAAGGGTGAGTACTCAAAAAATCGGTTGAGGCTCCTTTTCCTGCAGACATTCTTTCCCAAAATGTAACAGCTTCAGCAGGATTATATCCCGCCATTGCCATAAAGATGAGCCCTAGATGATCAGCTTCATATTCATGTTTACGTGAATATGGCAATAAAACTCCAACCTGAGTTCCCAAACCATACACAGTTTGTACCAACTGTTGTGTTACCGCTGTTTTACTGGAAACAGCAGCTCCTGCAATTTGAGATCCTGTTTCAACCAACATCTGTTGGCTCATACGTTCGTTACCGTGTTTGGCAACAACATGTGCAATTTCGTGACCCATCACAACGGCAATACCTGCTTCTGTTTGACAATAAGGAATAATTCCTTCATAAAAAACGACCTTGCCTCCGGGCATACAGAAAGCATTTGCCGTGGTATCTTTTACAAGAGAATAAGACCATGCAAAATTGGCAATTTCTGATTCCATCCCGTTATCTTTCAAATATTTTTCTACAGCTGCGGCAATTTTTTTGCCAACCGTTTCTACTTTCTTTGTGTCTGTGATATTTTTAGATATAACTGCTGTAGACATATATTCGGTATAACTAAGTGCACTTGCTTGCAAAACTTCTGAATCCGAAACCAGAAGAAGCTGTTTTCTACCAGTTAAGGGAACACTACTGCACGAAGCTAATAACAAAATCACTAAAGCATAAGATATAATTTTTTTCATACGTAACGGGATTTAAAACTATGTTATTTAACAAATTAAATTTTTAACTTTGCAAAAGTAATTATTTTAATAGTAACGAAACAAGGGGATGAGTTATAAATTTAAGAAAATAGCTATCAAGATAGGAAGCAACGTTTTAACACAAAAAGATGGAACGCTGGATTTACCCCGTATGGCTGCTTTGGTCGACCAAATTGCAACATTGCATAATGCAGGAGTAGAAATCATTCTTATTTCTTCAGGAGCCGTTGCGTCAGGTAAAAGCGAATTGAAATTGGCAAAAAAATTGGATTCTGTTTCCAGCCGACAATTATTCTCTGCCGTAGGTCAAGCCAAATTGATAAATCATTACTATGAATTGTTTCGCAAACACGGCATTTTTTGCGGACAAGTACTCACTACAAAAGAAAATTTGGGCTCTCGGCGGCACTACTTGAACCAGAAAAACTGCATGAATACAATGATCGAAAACAAGGTCATTCCTATTGTGAACGAAAACGATACCATTTCAGTAACTGAATTAATGTTTACTGACAATGACGAACTTTCCGGCTTAATTGCAACTATGATGGATATGCAAGCCTTAATTATACTTAGTAATGTAGATGGCATTTATAACGGAAACCCTCAAGAAGAAGGCGTTAGCGTAATTTCTGAAGTATTGCCGGGAAAACGCAATTTATCGGAATACATTCAAACTTCTAAATCCTCTTTCGGACGTGGAGGCATGCAAACTAAAACCAATATTGCAGGAAAAGTGGCAGATGAGGGTATTGAAGTAATTATTGCAAACGGGAAAAAGGAAAATATTTTACCGGATTTACTAGACAAGCAAAGTAGCACGATTTGCACACGATTTGTTGCTGCTACTAAAGAAGCTTCAAGTGTAAAAAAATGGATTGCACACAGCAACGATTTCGCCAAAGGAGAAATCCATGTAAACGCCGGAGCTAAAGAAGCACTATTGGGCAATAAAGCCACATCCGTTTTATTTGTAGGAGTAACCCATATAAAAGGAGATTTTGAAAAAGACGATATTGTAAAAATCATTGACGAAAAAGGCATACAAGTAGGCGTTGGGAAAACACAATATGAGAGTGTAAAAGCACGCCAATTAATCGGGAAAAAAGGACAACGCCCATTAGTACATTACGATTATTTGTATTTGGATTAAATCGAATAACTAAATCAAAGAAATATTATGACACAAAATACATTTTGGGGAGAAGCTTCTCTCGTGGCTTCTCGCAAATTAAACTTGATCTCGGATGAAACGATTAACAAAGTACTGCTTGCAGTAGCTGATGAAGCTATTGCAAAAACCGATATTATTTTAGCTGAAAATCAAAAGGATCTGACTGCTATGGATAAAGCCAATCCGATGTACGATCGTTTATTGCTGTCTGCAGAGCGTATAAAAGGTATCGCAACTGACATAAAAAAGGTTGCTTCATTGCCCTCGCCTCTAAACCGTTTACTGGAAGAACGTACCTTGCCAAATGCTCTTAAACTAACGAAAATAAGCGTTCCTTTCGGAGTCATTGGCATTATTTATGAGGCTCGTCCAAATGTGAGTTTCGATGTTTTCTCGCTTT
>DAIMYQ010000014.1:0-36173 GCA_036734385.1 Paludibacteraceae bacterium
TTACTCAAACAAGCCATACGCACGTAGCTGCTTTTTTATCTTCTGTTGTTCGTTATCCCAACAAAAATCAGATGCAGCTTTAGCAAAATTTTCTTTCAAATAGTTCTGTGATAGCATTTCTCGAATAGCTTTAGCTATCATTTCAGGTCGATTTTCAGCAATGGTTTTTCCTACTTGATATTCTTTCACCACACGAGCCATTTCAGGAAAATCGGTAGCCAAAATAGGTATGCCGGCTTGTATGAAATCAAAAATGCGATTCGGCAACGCATAATAATAACTTAGTCCTTCTTGTTCGAGCAAAGCCAATCCCACTTTCGCGGAAATGGTATACCTTGGCAATTCTTCCAAAGGAACTCTTCCGGTAAAAACAACCTTGTCCGACAAATTCGATTCTATTACCTGCCGTTGAAGTTGTGGCAAAACATCCCCATCACCCACTATCACAAGTACTGCATTTTCCAACAAAGACATTGCCTCAATAGTTTGTTCCAGTCCTCTACCAACATTTACCGCCCCTTGATACAACATGATATTTTTACCCGGAAAATCTAATATCGGAACATATTGTGTTAAATCCTTTTGTTCCGGCACATTTCTCAAAACGGTCATTTTTATACCGTATCTTTTTTCATAATAATCGGCAATGGACTGACAAACCGTGAAAGCACAGGTTAATTTGGGGAAAATGCAATTTTCAATTCTTTCCCAAAAATACTGAATACAAGGACGATGAATAAGTTCGGGCAACTGTGGAAATAACTCATGTGCATCAAAACACAACCTTTTGTGTCTTACTTTCGACACCCAAAAATTGGGCAATAAAGTATCCGTATCATTCGACCAAAGACAATCGAAAGAAGAAAACAGCAGCAAAAAGAAAAGACGAATATTGAATTCGGTATAAAACAAAAAACCACCACTACACAACATCCTCATTCTTTTCGTTGAATAAGAACGAGACAATTTACCGCTTCTCTTGAGTTTCCTTCCTATAACAAGGACATCAAATCCTTCTTTTTCGAAAAAAGAAGCTACCTTATGCACCCGCTGATCTGTTTCCAAATCACTAACAACAGAAATGATAATTCGTTTACACCTCATGTGTACAAAAGTACTTTTTTTTGGCGATTTAAGCAGTTCAAAACAGATTTTTTATACCTTTGCAAATAAAGTTTTTTTATGAAAACACTCGAAAATTTTTCTTTAATCAACCATAATACATTTGGCATCAACGTCCAAGCAAACTATTTTATTGAGTATGCTTCCGTAACTGAATTAAAGGAATTACTCGGAAGTGACTTACTAAAAGAAAACAAATTCTTCCACATCGGTGGAGGAAGTAACCTTTTGTTTATTAACGATTATGAAGGTGTTATCCTCCATTCTCAAATAAAAGGCATTGAAAAAACAAAAGAAACAAAGAGCCATGTGTTTTTACGTGCCGGAGCAGGCGAAAAATGGGATTCTTTTGTAGAATACTGCGTAAATAACAACTGGGGAGGAGCCGAAAATCTCTCTCTTATACCCGGTGAAGTAGGTGCCACTCCCATCCAAAATATTGGAGCTTACGGTGCCGAAGTAAAAGATATTATTGACTCTGTAGAATGTATTGAAATTGCAACCGGCGAAAAGAAAATTTTCACCAATAAAGCGTGTGCTTTTGGATACCGCGATAGCATTTTCAAAAATAGTTTCCGTAATAAATATATTGTCTGCTATGTAACGTATAAATTGGCAAAAAATCCGGTTCTTAATGTAAACTACGGAAGTTTGGCAACGGAAATACAACAATACGACGGACAAAATATTCAAAATGCCAGAAAAGCAGTTATTGCAATCCGCCAACGCAAACTCCCTGAGCCCAGGGTATTAGGCAATGCAGGCAGTTTTTATATGAATCCGATTATTTCAATAGAACATTTCAAAGAATTACAAGCTTCGTATCCGGAAATTCCAAGTTTTCATGTTTCCGAAAAAGAAATAAAAGTACCCGCAGGCTGGCTTATCGAACAATGTGGATGGAAAGGAAAAGCCATTGGCAAAGTTGCCGTTCATGGAAGTCAAGCTTTGGTATTGATAAACAAAGGAGGAGCGAACGGATTGGACATCATCTATTTATCTGACAAAATCAGGGAATCGGTAAAAGAAAAGTTTGGCATTGATATTGTTCCCGAAGTCAACATCATTTTCGGTTAATTTTTATACTTTCTTACACCTTATCATTACTTTCTTTTGCTCGGACAAAGTGGTAGCAAAAAGGTAAACATCTCCACCCTCTTTTAACTTCGTCTTTTTTCGTAATTCTGCCACCGTTGCAGGAAAATTACGCACAGCTATATTTGCTTTCTCTATTCCTTGCAAATTTGATTTCATTTCTTGCTTATTCAAGGAAAAAACCGTTTCCACTTCAAATGAACGACCGGGGAAATCATAAACCAAATTTTCAGAAGTGTACAAATGGCTGTTTACCTGCAATTTGTCTACATGGTATTTTTCTGAAATCAACTTAAACGCTGATGATTTTAAAACAGCTACATTCGGTTCATACAAATATCGTAAAGGTTTCTTAGCTATGGTACTATGAGCTGAATATTCCTCCTTTCGGTCAAAAACAAAAAATTGATCGTTCTTATTCGGTTGCAAATTGACGCAGTACATTTTTACGGCAAGTGGAGTTTCTTTTTGCAGTAACAGCAAAACTTCCTTGCAATCGTTATCTATAGCAACAATATGCACTTCAGCCGTATTCGGCAATGCCACTAAAGCCGCCTCAACATCGAACATGGGGGAAAGCTTAATAAGAAGTCTATTCGACTTTTGCAACAACAAACCGCTTATTTCAAGAATGTGGGGACTACAATCTTCAAGTAACGATACTTTTCTGCCTTGCTTATCTCTCCTTGCCGGATCCATGTAGATAACATCAACACTTGGCATTTTTTGCAAAAAAGAAACAGAATCAGCGTTTACTATTTGAATGGCTGACAAACCCAAAGCCTGAAAATTATGTGTAGCAATTCGGCAAAGTTCAGCTTGTTGTTCAACGTAAGTAACTTGTTGAAAATTAGGAGCTAAAAAAGCACAATCTATACCAAAACCACCCGTCAAATCTACCAATGAATCGGCTTTTATCAATTTTGCTTTATAACGAGCAGTCGCCTCGGAAGAGGCTTGTTCCAGAGACAATGGAGGCGGACATATAACCTCTTGATTTCTATACCACGATGGAATTTTATTTTTTAGAATCTGACGACCTTTTATTTGATTCAACACAAAAGAACTGTCAACACCTGCAGGAAAAGACTTAAACGCTATCTTTTCAACATCTCGATCTTGGTTTTCTTCTATAAAACGTTTATTCTCAAAGGTAAGCATTGTGTTTTTTTTCAAAAAAAGTAGAAAAGTATCAGCAGGACGAAACAATCTCCAACATGTCATCGAAATTAATAGAAAGAACTTAGTCTTACTATCATTTTCTTCTAAAGACAATACTACATCAAGACTTCAATTCCGTTTTTAGAGTAATCGAAATGCCCTCTTCATCAAGTTTCAGCATTTTGTACAAATCATGGTTGGAACCGTGTTCAATAAACTCATCAGGCAATCCCAGTCTTTTTACGTGTAAAGAAGAATAATTATTGTCAGCAAAAAATTCGAGTATTGCAGACCCAAAACCTCCTTTTAAAGATCCGTTTTCCACGGTAACAATTTTAGTAAACTTAGAACCTATGGTACGTAATAATTCCTCATCAAGAGGTTTAAGAAAACGCATATCATAATGAGCTATTTTGTCGCCTTCTCTACCCAATAATTCAATGGCACGAGTAACCGTATTTCCGATATCTCCTAAACTCAAGACCGCCAAAGACGAACCTTCTTTCAGACAAATTCCCTTTCCTACGGGTATTTCGACAAATGGAGTTTTCCAATTTTTCAGCACACCTTTTCCTCTTGGATAACGGATAACAAAAGGACCTTTGTTCGGCAATTGTGCAGTATACATTAAATTTCTTAATTCCGTTTCATTCAATGGCGAAGCAATAGTTAAAGACGGAATGCACCGAAAATAAGACAAATCGAAAGCTCCATGATGCGTAGGACCATCGGGACCAACTAAGCCTGCTCTATCCAAACAAAAAACAACGTTCAGATTTTGCAAAGCCACATCGTGAATAACTTCATCATAAGCCCGTTGCATAAAAGAAGAATATATATTGCAAAAAGGCATCAAACCTTCCTTGGCCAAACCTGCCGAAAAAGTAACGGCATGACCTTCTGCTATACCAACATCAAAAATACGATCGGGCATTTCATGCATCATCACATTCATGGAACACCCGGTAGGCATCGCAGGAGTTACTCCGACTATTTTACTGTTCATTTCGGCTAATTCCAACAAGGTATTTCCAAAAACATACTGATACAAAGAAGGTTCCGATTTTTCATCACATTCAATAATACGTTCCCCCGTTTCCTTATTAAACAATCCGGGAGCATGCCATTCCGTTGCTGAATTTTCAGCAGGAGCATATCCTTTCCCCTTAACCGTTTTAATATGAAGGACTTTAGGACCTTCGAAATTCTTAATATCGGTCAAAGTTTTTACTAATTGTTTCACATCATGACCATCAATTTGACCAAAATATCGTATACTCAGACTTTCAAAGATATTGCGAGTGCCTCCGGAAAGTGCATTTTTGATACTATTGGAAAATCTCAAAAGGAATTTACGTTTATCTTCATCTATCAGTCCCATCTTTCTAAACAAATGGTAAAGTTTGAAACGTAAACGATTGTAAGACTTTGAGGTAGTAATTCTCATCAGATTCTGACTAAACCCACCTACCGTTTTGTCAATCGCCATATTGTTATCATTGAGAATGATAAGCAAATTATTGGGAGCACTGGATGCATTATTTAATCCTTCAAATGCCAAACCTCCCGTCAAAGCCCCGTCTCCGATAACAGCTATTACATGATTATCGATATGCTGCATTTTGTCTGCAATGGACATTCCTAAGCCGGCAGAAATAGAATTGGAAGCGTGTCCGGATATGAAAGCATCATACAAACTTTCTTTTGGAGAAGGAAAACCACTTATTCCTTTAAACCTTCGGTTTGTATTAAATACATTTTTCCGTCCTGTTAATATTTTATGCCCGTAAGCTTGATGGCCTACATCCCATATTATACGATCGTTCGGAGTATCAAAGACATAATGTAGGGCGACTGTAAGTTCTACCACACCCAAACTGGAAGCAAAATGACCAGGATTACACGAAAGTTCATCAATAATAAACTGCCTCAATTCAGCACATAATTGCTCCAATTGATTTTCTTTCAAAGCACGAAGGTCTGATGGGTAATTTATTTTATTTAATAATGGAAAATCTTGTTGCATAACTCTATATTTAAACGCAAAGGTACTAATTAAATCAATTTTTTAATATTTTTAAACCCAAAAATATCTATTTGAATGGGGTTTAATTATTACATTTGCCGAAGTATAGCAATGATTTTGTAATAAGCTCAAAATTATGGTATTAAAATATATATACTGAGTACTGAAGTTGCATAACCATTTTTATCCCGACTCAACTTTTAAAACTAATTGACCGATGAAAAGAAGCATTCTATTTTTACTGTTAGCCCTAGTGATGGGAACCACTTCTTGTGTAACACAACAGAAATATAACGAGTTGAAAGATAGCGAAGAAAGATATTATGATGAAGCTAAACGGTATGAACAAGATTTGTTTAATGCAAAAACAAAAAATGATGAATTGACCAGTGAACTGGCAAGAGCAAAATCTCTAAAGGAAAAGGCTGAAGCCGATACGGCACACCTATCAAGGGAATTACAACGGGTTCAATCTGAATGTATTGGATTGCAAGAAGAAAGTCAAAAATTGATTGAAAAGTTGCAAGCTTCGAAAAGTGAAGAAGAATATACAAAATTGATGACTGAAATTAATAGTCTGCAAGATGAATTGGTTAGACGAGAAGATGCTCTTTTTAAAGCGGAACGTTTACTCTTGGATAAACAAAAAGAATTGGAAATTCAAAATGCAAAGATGGTTGAACTAACACGAACAGTGGAACAACAAGAACAAAAAATGCAGGAAATTAAAAACTTGGTTAAAAATGCATTGGTTGGTTTTGAAGGAAACGGTTTGGAAATTTACAACAAAAACGGAAGAGTATATGTTTCTCTTGACGAACAGCTTTTGTTCCAATCAGGAAAATGGGATGTTGACAGCAGAGGTGTTAGTGCACTAAACAACCTTTCCAACGTTTTAGCACAAAACAAAGATATTAATATTGTTGTAGAAGGTCATACAGATGATGTGCCTTACAAAGGGACAGGAAATATTCAAGACAATTGGGATTTGAGCGTAAAAAGAGCAACTTCTATCGTTCGTATTTTGCTCAGAAACAATGAGATAAACCCTACTCGCATCACAGCATCAGGACATGGCGAATTTTTTCCTGTTGAAACGGGAAGAACTCCGGAAGCCCGCAAAAAAAACAGAAGAACTGAAATTATCTTAACTCCAAATTTGGATAGTTTAATAAAAGCTTTTGAATAAACATTAACGAACAAATAAACATTGTGAATTTCAGGACTATTATAAACATACCGGAGTCAAGCTTGAAAATTTCACACAAAAGCCAGATTTTATTGATGGGTTCTTGTTTTGCTCAAAACATGGCAAGAAAGCTTTCCGAAAATAAATTCGTCGTTCAAAACCCTTTTGGAGTATTGTACAATCCTCTTTCAATTGCAGAAGGATTGAATATTCTTCTTGAACAAAAAACATTCACGGAAAAAGACTTATTTTTCGACAAAAATCAATGGCATAGTTTTGCTTACCACAGCTCCTATTCTGCCGACTCTAGAGAAGAATGCTTAGGTAAAATTAATGACGAAATTGTTCAAAACTCCGAGTTTATACGCAAGGCTGACTTTTTGGTTCTTACTTTCGGCACCTCTTTCGTTTATCGTTTAAAATCGAGCGGAGAAGTTGTTGCCAATTGTCATAAAATAGAAGCTAATAAATTCGTTCGAGAACAATGTTCTGTAGAAGGTATTGTCTCGACCTACAACAGGTTAATTACCGGGTTAAAAACAATAAATCCAGACCTTACCATCGTGTTTACCGTCAGCCCGATTCGACATTGGAAAGATGGAGCACACCAAAATCAAATTAGTAAAAGCATTTTACTTTTGGCTATAGATGAATTAGTAAGACTAAACAATTGTGCACTATATTTTCCTGCATACGAACTTATGTTGGACGATCTTCGCGATTATCGTTTTTACAAGGAAGACATGTTACACCCAAACGATGTAGCAATCGAATATATTTGGGAAGCTTTCGGCAATTGTTTTTTCGCGAAAGAGACGAAACAAATAAACAAAGAGGTAGCCGTCTTGGTAAAAAATGAAAATCACAGACCTTTTCAGCCCAATAGTGAAAATTACGCCGTATTTTTGTCAGAAAATAAAGAAAAAACAGAACAATTTAAATTAAAATATCCTTTCGTAAAATTATAAAAGATGGAAAAGAAAAAAAAAGAAAATCCTCTCATAAGTCTAATATTCAGCATAATAATACCGGCTATTATACTATCTAAATTTAGTTCGCCCGACCGTTTGGGTGTATTACCGGGATTTCTTATCGCACTGGCTTTCCCAATTTCATTTGCTATATACAATTTTATAGTAACTAAAAAAGCCGGTTTTATAGCCATACTTGGATTTGTTAGTATTTTCCTTACCGGAATTATCGGCGTTTTTAAATTTCCATCTGAGTGGATTGCTATCAAAGAAGCATCTGTGCCTCTGCTCATTGGACTTGCCATCGTTATCTCTCTGAAAACACCATTTCCTTTGGTAAAAAAGTTTCTGTATAATGATGAATTACTTGATATAGAAAACATAGAACATCTTTTGGCTGAAAATAATAACAAAGAAAAACTGGAAAAGTCTCTTGTCAAAGCCACTTTTATGTTAGCCGGTTCTTTCTTAATTTCAGCAATTCTAAATTTCACGTTAGCAAAAGTCCTGATACAAAGTCCTTCGGGTACCGCACAATTTAATGAAGAATTGGGCCAAATGACAGCTTTGAGTTATCCGGTAATCGCTCTACCCTGTACAATAATCATGTTTTTCGCTTTTTGGTATATTTTCTCTTCGCTAAAAAAATTAACCGGATTAAAAATGGAAGATTTACTTTCCGAAACTTTACGCAATAAATAAAATAAATAAAATGTATTACTCTATCAAAAAAATTGCAAGTGCCATTGATGCAGATGCTAAGTTACATCAAGATAGTGACATTCAATATTTGCTGACCGACAGCAGAACGGTTTATTACCCAAAAGAAAGTCTGTTTTTTGCATTAGAAACTTCTACGAACAATGGGCATAAGTACATCAATGATTTATACAAGCAAGGAGTACGAAATTTTGTAATTCGCACCTTCTCGGAAAAATGGAATGCACCGGATGCAAATTTTTTAGTAGTTAAAGATACGCTTACAGCACTTCAAACTCTGGCAAAAAAACATCGAGAAAATTTTCAAATCCCTATTGTTGCCATTACCGGAAGTAACGGCAAAACCATTGTAAAAGAATGGTTAAACCAACTTTTACAAGAAGATTCTGTTATCACGCGATCTCCAAAAAGTTACAATTCACAAATAGGAGTTCCTCTTTCTATTTGGCAACTTAACAAAAGTTCTCAAATCGGAATTTTTGAAGCAGGCATCTCGCAAACTAGCGAAATGAGCAAATTAGCACCTATCATCCAACCTGAAATTGGAATTTTCACTAATTTAGGTGAAGCTCATCAGGAAAATTTTAATTCATTAGAAGAAAAACTGCAAGAAAAATTACTTCTTTTCAAAAATAGCAAAGTTCTCATTTACAAGAAGGATGTAAATGTGGAAAGAATTATGCAAAAGAATAATCGTGCTGTTCAATTGTTTGCATGGTCAGAAAAAGAAGATGCTAACGTCAAAATATGTAATATCAAAAAACAAGAAAAAAACTCCATTATTGACTACCAATATGAGGGTGAAAAATATAATTACTCATTGCCTTTTGTCGATGATGCTTCCATAGAAAATAGCATTAACTGCTTGACCTTTTGCTTATTTTTCGGATTGAAACCTGAAGTTATTAATGCACGCATAAATAAACTTGAACCTGTAGGAATGCGTCTGGAAGTCAAAAAGGGAATAAATGACTGTTCATTAATAAATGACACATACAATTCCGATATTAATTCTTTAAACATTGCATTGGACTTACTGGTATATTCTTCCGGCAATAAACAGGACAAAAGGACATTGATATTATCAGACATTATACAATCAGGTGAAAAAGATGAAAATTTGTACAAACGGGTAGCCGATTCGGTAAGACAAAAAAATATTTCTAAAATCATTGGCATTGGGGAAACCATCAGCCAATTTTCTAATTTATTTTCCTGCGAAAAACACTTTTTCAAGGATACAGAATCTTTTCTTGCATCCGATTTAATGGATTCATTTTTCAATGAAGCCATTTTACTGAAAGGTGCTCGTCAATTTTATTTTGAACGTATTTCTTCACGATTGGAACAGAAAAGACATGAAACGGTTATGGAAATTAACCTCAACGCATTAGTCCATAATTTCAACTTTTTGCGTTCTAAGTTGAAGCCCGAAACAAAAACAATGTGTATGATAAAAGCCAATGCCTATGGCTGTGGGGCTATTGACGTGGCAAAAACGCTACAATACCATCGTTGCGATTATTTTGGAGTAGCGGTTGCTGACGAAGGTGCAGAATTGAGAAAAGCAGGAATTTACACTCCAATCATTGTAATGAACCCCGAACCAAGCTGTTTTTCTGTACTGTTTGAAAATAAATTGGAACCGGAAATTTACAGTTTCAACTTATTGAGAGAATTTTCAAAGAAAGCAAATGAAGAAGGTGTCGTGAACTACCCTATTCACATAAAAATAGATACCGGAATGCATCGTTTGGGTTTTAATCCCGAAGATATGGAACAACTGGTAAAGGAATTAAAGAACAACCATTCTGTTCAAGTTCAATCGGTATTTTCACATTTGGTAGGTAGCGATGAAACTCGATTCAATGACTTTACCGAACAACAAATAAAGATATTTTCAGAATGCAGTTCTTTCTTACAAGAACATACCGAACACTACATTATCAGACACATACTCAACAGTGCAGGCGTTCAGCGTTTTGCCGAAAATCAATTTGACATGGTTCGCTTGGGCATTGCTCTATATGGTGTAGGTTCCGAAAAACAAACTGAAATAGAGCATTTGGCAACACTCAAAACTATCATTTTACAAATAAAGGATATTAAAGCGACAGACACTGTGGGATACAGTCGAAACGGGAAATTAACCCGTGATTCTCGAATTGCAGCCATCCCTATCGGTTATGCCGACGGATTGAGAAGAAGTTTCGGAAATGGAAATGGTTATGTGTTGGTGAATGGCCAAAGAGCATCTTTTGTAGGTAATATTTGTATGGATATCAGCATGATAGACATTACCGAAATAGATGATGTAAAAGAAGGCGACCCTGTCATTATTTTTGGCAACGACCTAACGATAGAAACCCTTGCTGAAAAAGTAAATACCATTCCTTATGAGATATTAACGGGCGTTTCTCAACGTGTCAAAAGAGTCTATTTCCAAGAATAAAACAAGTTTAAATTCTGACAATGCACACGAAAAATATTTATAAAATAAGCTTAGTGGTCATCCTTTTAGGTACGCTTTTTTGTTCTTGTTTACGAACAAAAGATTTTAAAATAAACGACAATCTACTTAGCGACGAGATTACCAATAGTGAGTTACAAGTATCATACAAAATACCATCTTCGTTTAGTGCCGTAAGCAAAGATTTCACAGATTCCGTTTCCAATGAAGAAATGTCAAGAGATCCTGCGGCAAGTAGAATCTGTGCCATTTATATTGACACCATAAATGGAGCATCCATCATAGTTTCTGATATGCGTTATGTTCCTCAAGAAAAAATCAGTAAAAACATAAAGGAATACAAAAAATATTTCAATCAAAACAATTACTGGAAAAATGTTGAAAAAGAAAGATATTTGCACGAAGAATATACCATAACAGAAATCCGCTGTAGTAATGATAAAGCACTGCTAATCAAACTCTTTTTCTTTGAAAAAGATCAGCAATTATTCATAGTTGATTATTCATTACCCGCGACATATGCAGAAGGGTACAAAGCTTCTATAGAATCCTCGATAGGTTCGTTTAAAAAAGGATATACAGTGATATTTAATTGATTTCCTCTCCTATTTATCAAAATCTATTCGACCCATTTTGGGCATTAGTCTAAGAATCCTGGCCTTTCTTCTTTGCATATAAGGACCTGAATTAACAACTTTATATTTTCTTGGATTTGGCAAACAAGCTGCAATTGACGCTGCCTGCGATTCAGTAAGATATTTTGGCGATTTATGAAAATAAACTTCAGATGCTTTTTCAACACCATAAATACCATTGCCCACTTCTATAACATTGAGGTAAACCTCCATAATACGTTCTTTTGACCAAAAAATTTCTATTAGCAGTGTAAAATAAGCCTCTAAAGCTTTTCTTACGTAAGAACGATTTGGAACAAGAAAAACATTTTTCGCTGTTTGCTGGGTAATAGTACTGCCTCCTCTAATTCTTTTTCCTCTTCTATTTCCCTCATAGGCCTTTTTCATGCCTCTAAAATCAAAACCATTATGTTTAAGGAAACGATTATCCTCGGCAGCTATAACTGCCCGAATCATATTAGGAGAAATATTATCAATGGAAACCCAACTTCTTTCAAGTATAACAGGCTTTCCATCTGATATCTGTTCTGCCACTCGGATAAACATCAGTGGCGTATAGCAAACAGGAACAAAACGATATACTACAACGAAAAAAACACTTGAAAAAAATAAGGCTATGAAAACGTTTCTAATTACACGAAAAAACTTATTTTTTTTCTTTGCCATAATTATTATAACAAATACATTCCATGTTGAGCACAATCTTTTCTCATCTCATCAGACCAAATACTGGACTGTATTTCTCCAATATGTGCTTTGTGCAACATAAACATACATAAACGGGACTGTCCAATACCGCCACCGATAGAAAAGGGCAAAGAGCCTTCGACCAAACGTTTATGGTAATAATAACTCAAGCGATCTTCATTGCCCGTTATCTTTAGCTGACGCAAAAGGGCTTCTTTATCTACCCTTATACCCATTGAAGAAAGTTCAAAAGCCTGACTTAAAACATTATTCCAAACCAGAATATCTCCATTCAAGCCAAGCAATCCATTGTCACCCGGAGTTGACCAGTCGTCATAATCCGGAGCACGACCATCATGTTTTTCTCCATTTGCCAACTTTCCACCTATTCCCATCACAAAAACGGCTCCATGTTTCTTAACGATCAGATTTTCACGTTCTTTAGGTGTTTTATCAGGATACATTGCCAATAATTCTTCGGCATGTATAAAAAAGATATCACGAGGCAATTGTGGTTTGATGGAAGGAAACATCTCATAAACAGCATATTCCGAACGCACCATCACAGCATAAATTCGGCGTACAATATCCTTTAGAAAAGCAATTGTTCTGTCTTCCTTACCTATCACCATCTCCCAATCCCATTGATCAACATACAAAGAATGTAAATTATCTAATTCTTCATCAGAACGGATGGCATTCATATCCGTATATACACCATATCCTTTTTCAATAGCATAATCAGCCAAAATAATACGTTTCCATTTTGCCAAGGAATGCACAACTTCAGCTTGCAAATCGCCCAAATCTTTTACAGGAAAACTTACAGCACGTTCTACGCCGTTTAAATCATCATTAATGCCGGTTCCTTTCAAAACAAAAAGAGGTGCAGTAACTCTTCTTAGTCTTAATTCTGCTGAAAAATTCGATTGAAAAAAATCTTTCAGACATTTGATAGCCAATTCTGTTTGCTGCAAATCCAAAAGAGATTTGTAATTTACCGGTCTTATTAAATTTCCCATATTAAAGTTTTTTCTTATTTGTAGAGCAAAAGTAAAAAAAATCCACGAAAATCACACAAAAACGATGTTTTTAAATGCAACTTGACCTTTAATCTGAAAAAACACCCATTAAAAAGAAACTTCCTCTACATTTATAAACTTACTTGAATTATAAAATACAAAAAAATGTGTAAGTTTGCACTTGTGAAAATGCAGGTCCCATAGTTTAATGGATAAAACGTAAGATTCCGGTTCTTATGATGAAGGTTCGATTCCTTCTGGGATCACTCTACTACAATTCGGTGTTATTTAATACCTAAATAATCGACCATCTTAAAATTCTTATCGGTATTTTTTTTAGAATCAATTTCCCCAAGATATAATTTTAACCTAGTAAATGCCATGAATACAGCTGAAAGACGCAGAAAATCTCAACTCTATTTTTTAACAAGCAGGCAAGAAATTGAGGTTGGGAACGTAAAAGATTTACCGGTAAGTGTAGACGTGATTGACCGTATTGATGAATATTCGGAGTGCGTTGAACAAGTTTTTTCTTCGGGTCTAACAGCAATCGTTTATAAACTAAAAATTGATGGGAAATATTATAATCTAAAGAAAAAGCGAAAAGAAATATTGGTACTAAACACTGATGGACAAACTTCTTTTCTAAACGAAATACAACGAAGACTTGATTTTGAGGAGGCTAAAAAACATAATCCGGAAAACTTTAGAGGTATTGTTGAAACTATCTATGCTAGCCTTACCAAAGGTTTTATTTTATCAGAATGGATTGAAGGTGAATTTATTACACATTTCTCAAAAGATATTTTCAGCTCTATTTTTCAAACACTATTTGAAGTAGAGAAAATTGGATTATTTGAATGTGACCTATCGCTACCCAATATGTTGGTAGATAATAACAACCGTGTGCACTTTTTCGATTTTGGATATATGTATCCGTATAATCCATTACAGCACTTCAATTCAGATGGTAAAGAAATTCCAATTTTTCATATGGCGGAAAGATTAGAAAGCAGGTGTCTAATGCAATATTTAATGGATATTGAGAACCATCAGAATATCAATTCGGCTCTAAACGCATTCAAAATAACTAAGGAATCGGCATTGGAAATTTATATAAAAAAGGCATATTGGCTTGAAAAAAATATGGCAGATAATGACGTTATAGTTTGGCAAAAACATTTTATTCAACTTTGGGAAAATGGATTGTGCAATCAAGACAATTTGAATGATTTATACGAATTGGAATCATTTCGTTCATACGTGTTAGATGTATATGATGATGTCAGCGGAAAAAGCTGCACTCGAGCAACTTTACAAAAGTCCGACAAAATTTTGCAAAAAATAACAAATCATTATGATTTTCTCAAAAAAAACCAAGGTCTATTTTGGGGAGATGAATTACTGGACAGGTCTTTATTAATAAAAAAATATGAAAATATAAAAAGTCAAGTTGTTGAGTACCAATTACACTAACAAAACGGTCATTTTTATTAGGCAAATTAGAAGCAACTCTCTTTAACTAAAAAAAGTAGAGGTTATATCCAAAAGGATACATCCTCCACTTAATCTAGTTTTTCAATTACTATTCCTTAATTTCCCAAGCCAAAGCACTTGCTCCCAATACCGCAGCATCAGACTCCTTTAACTCAGAAAACAACAATTTGACTTTATCTCTAAAAATAGGCATCAAATTCTTTTCCATTGATTCTCTTATAGGTCGTAATAATAATTCGCCTGCCTTAGAAAGTCCACCAAACATTATAATAGCTTCAGGACTAGAGAATTTAACAAAATCAGCAAAAGCTTCACCTAAAATTTGTCCGGTAAAAGTAAAAACATCTTGAGCCAATTTATCTCCCGCAACCGCAGCATCAAAAACATCTTTTGAAGTAATCTCTTCGGCAGGAATATCCCTAAGACGACTTTTCAAATCTTTTTGAGTTTCCAAAAACTCACAAGCCGAACGAGCCACACCCGTTGCAGAAGCATAAGCTTCCAAACAACCGGTAAGACCGCAACCGCACAAACGGCCATTATTACGACGCATAGTTGTATGACCTAACTCTCCGGCAAACCCATCATTTCCGTATACTAATGAGCCATTTGAAACGATTCCGCTACCAACACCTGTACCCAAGGTAATCATAATAAAATCTTTCATACCACGAGCCGCTCCATATATCATTTCACCTATGGCTGCAGCATTTGCATCATTGGTAATGGCCACCGGAAGATCAAATTTTTCATTTATTTTTTTTGCGAAAGGAATAATTCCTTTCCATGGAAGATTTGGAGCCTGTTCAATATTTCCCGTAAAATAATTAGCATTAGGAGCACCAATACCTATTCCTTTAATTTTGGAAATATCCGTATTGTCTTTAATCAATTTTGACAATTCTTGATAAAGTTCTTTGATATAATCTTCCAAAAAAACATGTTTTTGCGTCTTAATAGAAGACGTAGCCAACACACTTCCACGTGCATCTACTATACCAAAAACGGTATTGGTTCCACCAATATCAATACCAACGACATAAGGTTTTTGCATAATTAATTTATTTTTAATGTTAGACTAATTTTATTCTATGGGAATATTTTTATTTACATTTTTATATCCTACAAAAGCATAAGTCATAATGTATAAAAAAGCTGCGAAAATGACCCAATAACTTGCCATATACCCTACTTTATCAGCAACAAAACCCTGCAAAGCGGGAAGAACTCCACCACCGGAAACGGTTAACATCAAAAAACCGGATGCCATTCCCGTAAACTTACCTAAACCTGAGAGTACCAAATTAAAAATACTACTCCACATAACCGATGTACAAAGTCCGCAAGAAACAAGAAACACAACATTTAAAGGAACATAATGAAACCTAAAAGACAATGTTGAATCAATAACAGGAAATTTCACCCACAAAATCGGCACGAACATCGAGAGCAACACAAGAACACTTCCAATAATTGTTACCGTAATCAGCATCGACTTACTAGAAAACTTCTTAGCAATAAGACCTCCAAAGAATCGTCCCAATAACATACAAAACCAGTACATTCCGACAATCGTTCCTGCAATGTTTTTTTCCATTCCCATACCTGCAGAGCCATCGGTAAAACTTCTTCCTGCAGTCATATAGAGATAAGCAATAACTTGAATACCAACTTCCAAACCGACATACAAAAACATGGCAATCATTCCAAATCTGAAATGCCTAAAAGAAAGTGGACTATACAGTTCTTTCTTTTCATTCGTTTCCCCTCGTTTCTTCAAAGAAAAAGGTTCCGGTATATCAACAAAATAAAGAGCGATAAACGTTGCCACAAAAGTTACCATAGTAACATACAACGCAGGGCTTACATCCGAAATTTGAGGATTGACAACTTGTCCTACCAAAATGCCTGCAAAGACAGGAGCAATAGTAGCTCCTGAGGAGTTAAAAACTCCACCGAACAAAAGTAATTGATTCCCTTTTCTTTCGTCTGCTCCCAAACTATTTAGCATCGGATTAATGAGTGCATTTAACATACACATCGAGCAACCCGAAATAAAAGCTCCTGTAAGATAAATGGCAAAACTGCCTAAAAACCCCGAAAACAGGGTAATCGTCACCCCAATAAAGCCAACAGCAAGTGCTGATAAAGCCGTCTTCTTGTAACCGATATGCTGCAACAGCCATCCCGCAGGAAGACCCATAATAACATAGGCAATAAAATTAGCTCCATTGCCCAACAAAGACTGAAAATTAGAAAGATGAAATTGCCCCTTGACGACATCAGCAAAAGGAGTTTGTAAATTTGTCACAAACGCTAACATGAAACAAAGTACAAACAACATTGCAATGGGCAACGTGTAATTTTTTTTCTGTATATTCTCCATGAAAAAAATCAAGCAACAGTCAAAAAAAATCTCAAAATAAAACTAAAGAAACAGGCTTTTTTTAAGATATTTTTCAACAGGCAAATTTCAACTTTTCCACTATCGGTACAAAAATAGTATATTTTTTTGTTTCAGCTACCGCGGTTCCGCATTTTATTTGTTTGACAAAAAAAAGAAAAAAAATTCTCCAAAAATACTTCAGCCAAAAAAAGATACTTGGAACATAAAAATGATATATAAATGTCAATTCTTTTTGTACATTTGTGTCAAATTTTTAGTTGATGACAGAGCAAATTCTTGTACTTGAACAGGCTGATCCGGTTCTATTCTGCGGTATAAATAATACCAATATTTTATTACTAAAAAATCTTTATCCGAAGATTCGCATTATTGCTCGTGGAAACACTGTCAAGGCAGTAGGTGAAGAAGGAGAAGTAGCTGTTTTTTGCAAAAAAATTGCCGAAATTGAAAAATACATCGTCGAATACAATCTATTGAACGAAGAAATTATAATTGATATTGTAAAAGGCAAAAATCCAACAATTCCTAAGCTAACCGACTTAATCTTACACGGATTGAATGGAAAGCCGATTGTTGCCCGTACTGAGAATCAACAAAAATTGGTAGAAGCTTTTGATGAGAATGATTTGATTTTTGCTGTTGGACCGGCAGGTTCGGGAAAAACATATACTGCCATTGCCCTTGCTGTAAGAGCACTAAAAAACAAAACAGCAAAAAAAATTATATTGAGCAGACCAGCCGTAGAAGCAGGGGAAAAACTCGGTTTCTTACCCGGCGATATGAAAGAAAAAATTGATCCGTACTTACAACCGCTTTATGATGCATTGCAAGACATGATACCAGGCAGCAAATTACAAGATTACATTGCCAACAACATTATACAAATTGCACCTTTGGCCTTTATGCGAGGTCGTACATTAAACGATTCGGTCGTTATTTTAGACGAAGCACAAAACACAAGCACTCAACAAATTAAAATGTTTTTAACCCGATTGGGTGTCAGTTCCAAAATGATCATCACAGGAGATGTGACTCAAATCGATTTGCCTATACACCAAACGTCGGGACTTATACACGCAATGAGCGTACTGAAAAATATCAAAGGAATAGCTAAAATAGAATTTACAAAAAAAGACATTGTACGACATAAATTGGTAAGTCGCATTATCGAAGCATACGAAAAACAGGCTGAAAGAGACAAAAAGAAAGAAATTAAAAAAATATAATTTATACTATTTTATGAATGCACTAACTAAAACAGATTTTCTTTTTCCAAAACAAAAGAATGTTTACCACGGAAAAGTACGAGACGTATACAACATCAACGATGAACTCCTTGTGATGGTAGCTACTGACAGAATTTCAGCTTTCGATGTAATTCTACCTGAAGGAATTCCTTACAAAGGACAAATGCTTAACCAAATAGCAGCTAAATTTTTGGATGCCACAACTGATATTGTTCCCAACTGGAAGTTGGCAACTCCCGATCCTATGGTAACTGTCGGACTACGTTGCGAAGGTTTTCCGGTAGAAATGATTGTTCGCGGTTACCTTTGCGGAAGTGCGTGGAGAGCCTACAAAAGTGGAGTTCGTGAAATTTGCGGTGTAAAAATTCCTGACGGAATGCGTGAAAACCAAAAATTTGAAACGCCCATAATCACACCAACTACCAAGGCGGAACAAGGTGCTCACGATGAAGATATTTCCAAAGAAGAAATTTTAGACCAAGGATTGGCTTCAAAAGAAGACTACGAATTGCTCGAAAAATACACGTTAGCTCTTTTCAAGAGAGGTTCTGAAATTGCAAAAGAACGAGGTTTGATTTTGGTAGATACCAAATATGAATTTGGCAAAAGAGATGGCAAAATATATTTGATGGATGAAATTCACACCCCCGATTCTTCCCGTTACTTTTACGCAGAAGGTTACGAAAGTCTTTTCAAAAAAGGAGAAGCTCAAAAACAACTTTCAAAAGAATTTGTCAGAGAGTGGTTAATGGACAATAATTTTCAAGGAAAAGAAAGTCAAAAAGTTCCTGAAATGACCAAAGAGATTGTTCGTGGTATCAGCGAAAGGTATATCGAATTGTTTGAGAACATTACCGGTGAAAAGTTTGTAAAAGCCGACACAAAAGACATTTTACAAAGGATAGAAAAGAACGTAACAAACTACTTAGCAAACAAGTGACATTTTTCTTACAACTACAAAACAGTATTCCCCACTCTTTTTGCGAGAATGGGGAATATTTTTTCAATGGCTATTATTTATTAAATTCTCTCAACCTAATTTCAGTCAATACCTTTTTAGTATATAAAGAAAAGTCACCATTCATTATCCAGCCATAATAGCCGATATCTTCTTTCAAAACATCCGATACCTTTTGACCTTTGTACTTGCCAAAATTAAATACTTCCTCATTTTTTTCATTAAAAATAATTCTTCCTGCCAAATCGGCATTTCTGTTTTGTGCAGAAAAATCAGCCAAAAAGCCCACTTCATTTTTCAAAGAAGGATAACGTTCCAACTGAGATTTTAATACCTCATAGGTAGCCATTGTGTCGGCAGCAGCAGTATGTGCATTTTCCAAATCGGCATCGCAATAAAATTTATAGGCAGCAGCCAATGTCCGTTGTTCCATTTTGTGGAAAATCACTTGCACATCTATCATTTTATGCTTCCCCAAATCAATATCCACACCGGCACGCAAAAATTCCTCCGCCAATAAAGGTAAATCGAAACGAACAGAATTAAAACCCGCCAAATCGCAACCTTCAATATCTTTAGCTATTATTTTAGCAACTTCCTTAAAGGTAGGACAATCCTTTACTTTTTCATCCGTAATACCGTGAATTTCAGTAGAAGATTTAGGAATCGGCATTTCCGGATTAATCAGGAAGGTTTTCGACTCCTCTTTTCCATTCGGAGAAACTTTTAAATACGAAATTTCGACGATTCTATCGCTTACAATATTAATACCTGTAGTTTCAAGGTCGAAAAACACCAACGGATTCTTTAGTTCTAATTTCATTTATGTGATTTTTTATTTTACTTGATATTTTACAAATCGTAACGAACAGCATCAGAAATAAAAGAAATATCTAACGCCGAAATACCATATTTGGCAAGTGTATCAGCTTCTTCTTCCAGTGTTTCATAAATAAGTTTACAATTGCCTTTTTGTTCTTTCCTTACCAAACCGGCACTCTTTTTATAATATTCTAATGCTTTGCTCTTATTTTTCATACACCAATAACAATGTGCCAAATAGAGCAATTCATAATAGCCATTATCTTCAGGTTGCTTTAGGTAGTAGGTTTCAGCAGTGGCATAATTTTCGGTAAAAAATGAACAAAGTGCAATATAATTCTCCGCCTTTTTATTGTTATTGCTAATAAATTCAATTTTGAAGAAGTAATTCAACGCTTTATCAAACTGCTTTTGTTCAAAATAACAAATACCAATGTTAAACAATATGCTTTGGTTGTCTTTTGCAAGTGAATCTGCCACCAGATAATAATCTAATGCCTCATCATACTGTTTAAGATTTCGGTAACAATAAGCTATCTTCCGTATCGTCCAAAGGTTATCCGTTTCTATTAATTCCGCCTTTTTATAATAATCAATAGCAAACGTAAAATTCAACAACTTTTGGTAACAAAATCCTATTTTTCGGTAACGTTCCACATCGGGTTGAGACTGTTCGTCCAAATACAAAAACGACGACAATGCATTTTCAAAAAGGTTCTTGGCAAAAAAGAATTCTCCCATTTTTACCAAAAAATCATTATTTTGGTTCAAAAAACGGAAAAACCATGCTTTATGAAAATCAAATCGAAACGAAAAAATATCTTCAAAACTATCCTTATGAGAAACAACAAAAAGTTTAAAAAATCGGTATAAGTCTTGGATATACTTATTTATAATTACCTCTGCAATAGAATCTTGCGATAAAACTTTTTTATCTTTTTCCAACTCTTTCATTTGGTCGGTTTCAACCTGTAAACCATTCATCATTGCCTTGCGATAATTTTCGGGCACCATCACCAAATTCAAGCAAAAAGAATATTTATCTGAGTGACACAAGAAGTTACTTTTAACCAATGAAGAAACAAAATCTTGTGTTCCATCTGCATCTTTTAAAAATAATGCTTTTACAGAAGAATGTTGGATAAAAAATGGCAGAAACCAATTACCAACCTCTGTAAAAAACGGGTAATTTTTCAGCATCGAAAAAGTACTCATTTGAATATCAGAACCCTGTTCTTGTAACTCTGCATACTGTTGCATTTTATCGCCCACTCCAGTCTCATCAATTAAATCCTGCCAATTATTTTTCTTTTCCTCAAAATCTTCATTTTGATCAATATCTACTAAATCATCCCTCATCCGAGGAGCAATTTTAGATATCTGAGGCATAATATTTTCCGTAATATCTTTGGTGATACGTTCCGTCTCCTTGCTTCTAACAAGCTGTTGTATAATAAGTTGAGCTTCTTTTACGCATTTCTCATCCTCAAAGAGAAGAATAACCTTATTTCGAATAGTCGGATAAAAAACAATACGATCATTATGAAAAAAAAGAGAAAGCACAATGCCCGTCAAAGCCCTCAAAGACACTTCTTTATAAGAAGACTTTTGCAATTCAAAAAGGCATAAGAACTTTTTTTCATCAAATAAATGCAACGTACTCAACATAATAGCAGATGCTGCCAAAGACAACTCGACGGGTTTAATTCGGACATTCTCAACAAGACTTTTACAAAAGATAACCGAATCATCATTGTATTGAGAAGTCAACCAAAATTTAGTAAACAAATGTGATAAATAAAATTCATATTCTTTCTCATCATCCTCTGTAGGAAAAACTTTTTCCAAATCATTTTTTTCCAACTCCTGCATTACAAAAGAATTGTCTATATCACGAGTAAGAAATAACCTGGTAGAAGAGTAGTAATAGGAAAAACTATTCAGTTTTAACCAACTTTCAGTAACAGCATCAGTTATCTCGTAAGTTTCTTTAAGCAATCGCTGGTAAACGACCTGTTGTTCCGGGTCATTTATACCTTGAAAAGAATACTGCAACATCAACTTATAAGTTGTTTTTAACCCGTCTATTTTATCTGCAAACACGGCCTCTTGTGACAATAGTAACAACTTATCAAGAAGCTCAAATGCCCTACCTAATTTACTCTTACTCAGGAAATAAAATATTTTTTCCTTAAAGCCTTTTATTTCATTTTCTGTTACCATTTATAAAAAATTTCTAAAGGACAAAAGTAATAAAATTTGTGAGAAATTTTGGAAAATTGATTACATTTACTACATTTGCACCTCTTGTGAAGTTTCTTAACATAATATAACCTTATTACACACCGTATGAGTTTAAAAATCATAGTTTTAGCAAAACAAGTTCCAGACACTCGGAATGTAGGAAAAGATGCTATGAAAGCCGATGGAACCGTTAATCGAGCAGCATTACCCGCTATTTTTAATCCCGAAGATTTAAACGCTTTAGAACAAGCATTAAAACTGAAAGATAAGTTTCCGGATTCTACTGTTACCATTTTGACAATGGGACCAAGTCGTGCCTCAGAAATCATTCGCGAAAGCATGTTTAGAGGAGCAGACGGAGGATACCTGTTAAGCGGTAGAGAATTTGCCGGTTCTGATACATTGGCAACATCTTACGCATTAGCTTGTGCCATTCGTAAAATAAAAGAATACGACATTATCATATGTGGACGCCAAGCAATCGATGGTGACACGGCACAAGTTGGTCCACAAGTTGCCCAAAAATTAGGGTTGCCACAAGTAACTTATGCTGAAGAAATTCTTAGTTTGAAAGATAACAAACTCACTATCAAACGTCGTTTGGAAAGAGGTATTGAAATTGTTGAAGCTAAACTGCCATTAGTGGTAACTGTTAATGGAACTGCACCAAACTGCCGACCTCGCCATGCAAAATTGACTCTGAAATATAAATACGCTCAATCTCCATCAGAACAAGTTGAAACCGGAGGTAAATACAACGACATTATAGCTGCTCATCCCTACCTCTCTATTAATGAAATAGGAGTAAAAGATCTTGACTGTGATAATAACTATCTCGGCTTACTAGGTTCTCCTACCAAAGTAAAACAAATTGAAAACATAGTTTTTGCAGCTAAAGAAAGTAAAAAACTAACAGCTTCCGACTGTGATATCGAATCACTAATGGTTGAACTAATAACAAACCATACAATCGGATAACGAGAAGTTCTGAACGTATTAATTAAAAGAGAAAATATATTATGAATAATTTATTTGTATGTCTCGAAATAGAAGATGGCATTGTTGGTGAAGTAAGTTTGGAATTACTAACCAAAGGACGTTCATTGGCAAACAAACTCCAATGTCAATTAGAAGCAGTCGCTATAGGTGATAAGTTAGATAAGGTTCCGTCACAAGTATTTCCCTATGGTGTAGATGTTTTATACATAGCAGAGGACAAACGTTTATCTCCTTATACATCGCTGCCTCACACTTCAGTGTTGGTAAACCTTTTCAAAGAAGAAAAACCTCAAATTGCACTTATGGGAGCAACCTCAGTGGGACGCGATTTAGGACCTAGAGTTTCTTCTGCACTTTTCAGTGGGTTAACCGCGGACTGTACTTCATTAGAAATTGGCGATTACGAAGAAAAAAAAGAAGGCAAAATTTATCAGAACCTGTTATATCAAATTCGTCCCGCTTTTGGAGGAAACATCGTAGCAACAATTGTCAACCCGAACCAACGTCCCCAAATGGCAACTGTTCGTGAAGGTGTAATGAAAAAAGAAATTTATGATGCAAATTATAAAGGCACTGTAAAAAAATTAGATGTTTCCAAATATGTTTCTAACGAAGATTTTGTTGTGTCTGTTATCGAAAGACACATGGAAAAATCTAAAATTAATTTAAAAGGTTCCCCTATAATTGTTTCGGGTGGTTACGGAATGGGATCTGAGGACAATTTCAAATTGTTATATGAATTAGCGGGTGTAATCGGTGCTGAAGTAGGAGCTTCTCGTGCTGCTGTTGATGCAGGTTTTGCTGATCATGCACGGCAGATTGGTCAAACAGGAGTTACAGTACGACCTAAACTTTACATTGCTTGCGGTATCTCAGGACAAATTCAACACATTGCAGGAATGCAAGAAAGTTCTATCATCATCGCAATAAATAGCGATCCCGCTGCTCCTATCAATTCTATTGCAGATTACGTAATTACAGGAACTGTAGAAGAGATAGTTCCAAAGTTGATTAAGTATTACAAAAAAAATACGAAATAAATTATAAATAATAGTAAACAAAAGAAGAAAAGAAAAATATACAAACTGAGCCAAATCAGCACTTATAAATTTTCCGATTCTTCCAAAAATATACAAAACCAATGGCAAACTTTTTTTTAGATTCCCCTGAACTTCAACATCAGCTAAGTCATCCTTTGATGGAAAAAATTGTTACGCTGAAAGAAAAAAACTTCATAGATAAAGATAAGTACGACTACGCCCCTAGCGATGTTGAAGATGCTGTTGACAGTTACAAAAAAGTTCTTGAAATTATAGGCGAAATTTGTGGCGATGTGATAGCTCCAAATGCCGAAGATGTTGACCATGAAGGACCTACCGTTGTGAACAACCGCGTTATATATGCTAAAGGAACACAAGAAAATCATGACACTCTCGCAAAAGCCGGTCTATATGGTATGGCTTTGCCGCGTCAATACGGAGGTTTAAACTTTTCTATGGTTCCCTATGTCATGGCAGCTGAATTGGTAAGTCGTGCAGATGCGGGATTTGCTAACATCTGGGGATTGCAGGACTGTGCGGAAACTATTGCTGAATTTGCTACAGAAGAAATTAAGGCGGAATTTTTACCTCGTGTATGTAAGGGAGATACTTGCTCTATGGACTTAACGGAACCTGATGCAGGATCTGACCTTCAAGCTGTTCAATTGAAAGCTACTTTTAATGAAAAAGAAAATACGTGGTACTTAAACGGTGTAAAGCGTTTTATTACTAACGGTGATGCCCAAATAAAATTAGTTCTTGCTCGTTCTGAAGAAGGAACAAACGACGGTAGAGGTTTATCTTACTTCGTTGCAGACAACAAACATGACGATAGAATTAAAGTTCGTCGTATTGAAAACAAACTAGGTATTAAGGGTTCTCCTACTTGTGAATTGGTATTCACCAATGTACCTGCCCAATTAGTGGGCGTTCGAAGAATGGGTCTTATCAAATATGTTATGTCTTTGATGAATGGTGCTCGTTTAGGGGTTGGTGCTCAATCGGTTGGATTATCTGCAGCAACTTATAGAGAAGCTTTGGCTTACGCCAAGGATCGTTGTCAATTCGGTAAACCTATCATTGAATTTGTAGCGGTTTCCGAAATGTTGGCAAACATAAAGGCAAAATTAGATGCATCTCGTGCTTTACTTTACGAATGCACCCGTTTCGTCGATGTTTACAAAGCGTATGAAGCTATTGAACAAGAGAGAAAATTGACTCCGGAAGAAAAAGCCGACTACAAAGAATACCAACGTTTGGCTGATGCTTTCACCCCACTTTTGAAAATGTTTGCGAGTGAATATGCCAACCAAAATGCTTACGATACGATACAAATACATGGTGGCTCGGGATTTATGAAAGATTACGCATGTGAACGCTTATACCGTGACGCACGCATTCTTACAATCTATGAAGGCACTTCTCAACTACAAACAGTCGCTGCCATACGTCACGTAACCACCGGCACATATCTATCTCAAATTCGTGCTTATGAAACCGAAACAGCTAATCAGAAGTATGCGGATTTACGTGACCGCTTAATCAAGATGACGACTACATACGAAAGAACAGTTGCTTCTGTTACCGAAAAGAAAGATACACACTATCTTGATTTAAATGCTCGTAAATTAGTAGAAATGGCAGGGCATATCATTATGGGTTATTTGCTTATTATTGATGCAAATAAAGATAACATATTTGAAACATCTGCTAAAAGTTACATCCATTATGGACAAGCAGAAGTGGCTAAACAGGCTGCTTTCATAGATAATATTTCTGTAGAAGAATCTTCTATTTATGGCAATTATTGTACTTGCCAACAAAGTGTAACCGAATAAATACTCCTCTTAACACAACAAACTATCTATAAGATGAAAGTACCCCAAAAGTTAGAAAAAACTTTTGGGGTACTGTTCAAAATATTCAGAAATTTTCTAATCTTGTGAAAAATCAAATAATCAAAAAAGCTATTTAATCATCCTCGTTTAAGTCATCATCAAGCTCCTCATCTTCCTCTTCATACAAGTCATCAACATCAACAAACCTTGACTTATGACTTATTTCTTTAACAGGTTCTTTATTTATTTCTTCCCAAAGAATATCTTTCAACTCCGTTAAACCTTTCCCTGCTACAGCAGATATAAATACACAAGGAATATCGGGTAAATCTTTTTTCATTGCTTCCTCCAATTCATCATCTATCATATCAATCTTAGTAATTGCCAGTGCTCTATGCTTATCCAACAATTCAGGATTGTATAATTCCAATTCGTTTAATAATATTTTATATTCCTGATGTATATCAGGGCTATCGGCAGGTATCATAAATAAGAGTACGGAATTACGTTCTATATGTCGTAAAAATCGTAAACCCAACCCTCTACCTTCGTGAGCTCCTTCTATTATACCCGGTATGTCGGCCATAACGAACGAACGATGGTCTCGATAACTTACAATACCCAAATTAGGTTCCAAGGTTGTAAAAGGATAATTAGCAATTTCAGGTTTCGCAGCAGAAACAACAGACAATAAAGTAGATTTTCCGGCATTGGGAAATCCGACTAAACCTACATCGGCCAACACTTTTAATTCCAATATAACCGTTTTTTCTTGCAGGGGTTCTCCCGGCTGAGCAAAACGGGGTGTTTGATTGGTAGATGATCGAAAATGCCAATTTCCTTGGCCACCTCGACCGCCTTTCATCAAAAGTACCTCTTGTCCATCTTCCTTCACATCACAAAGGAACTCGCCTGTTTCTGCATCATATGCCACGGTTCCACACGGAACTTCGATAATTTGATCTTTACCATCTTTACCAAAACTTCGGCTAGAGCTACCACTGCCTCCATCACCGGCAAAGACATGACGAGCATATTTTAAATGCAACAATGTCCAATAATTAGAATTGCCTTTGAGGATAATATGACCTCCTCTACCGCCATCTCCGCCATCAGGACCACCTTTGGTTATATACTTTTCTCGGTGCAAATGCATCGATCCAGGACCGCCTTTACCTGAACGACAATATATTTTTACGTAATCGACAAAATTAGAACTAGCCATAATTTCAAAAGTATATATTTATAAATACAAAAATACAGATAGTATGTACTTTACAAAAAGAATTTACTATCTGTATAAACAAAAAAATAAAAAAAACTATAAAACAGCGTCTATCACCCTGCAAATATTATCAAAAGTATCTTCGATGGAAGATGTTCCGTCAATTTTGACATGTTTACCTTGTTGGTGGTAAAATTGTATGACAGGCATTGTACGTTCTTCATATATCTGAATACGTTTTTTAATAGTTTCCATGTTATCATCAGAACGACCAGATACCTTACCTCTAAGCAACAAACGTTTAACAAGCTCTTCGTTCGTAACATCTATGTTTAACATAACGCTCACACGTATATTCCGTCTTTTCAACATGGAATCTAATTCCTCGGCTTGAACAACAGTACGCGGAAATCCATCAAAGATAAAACCTTTTACTTGTGGATATTTATCTATTTGCTTATTCAAAAGATCAATTACCAAATCATCAGGAACAAATAATCCCTTTGAAATCAGACCATCAGCAATCTTTCCTAATTCGGTTTTTGCTGCTATTTCTTTTCTTAAAATATCCCCTGTAGAAAAATGGACTAAACCGTACTTCTTTTCTATTAGTTCACTTTGCGTTCCTTTACCGGAACCTGGTGCACCAAAAATGACAACATTAAACATATCTATATCTATTATTATTTTACCAATGTATAAATTGCACTCAAATTTCTTCCATAGCCATCGTAATCAAGTCCATAACCCACAATAAATTCATTGGGTATTTCCATTGCCACGTAATCAAGAGGCACTTTTTTTTCCAATGCGTCAGGTTTAAGCAATAAGGTTGCAACATATACTTTGGCAACATCTTTTGCACCTAAAGATTCCAACATTTTTTCCATAGTGCGTCCTGTATCGACAATATCCTCAACCACAACTACCGTACGTCCTGCAATATTTTCAGTCAAGCCTAAAACCTCTCTTATCTTACCGGAAGAATATAAACCTTCGTAAGATGATAATTTAACAAATGTAACTTCCGAGGGAATCGTTACATATTTCATCAAATCGGCAGCAAACATAAAAGCTCCATTTAACACACAAATAAACAAGGGATTTTCATTTTTCAAATCTTCATTTATCCGAGCGGCAACTTTCTGTATAGCTTCCAAAATATCTTTTTCAGGTATAGATAATTGGAATTTTTTGTCTTTAATTTGTACAGTATCCACGGGTTTGTTTTTACGAAAAAATCGCACGAAGTTAATCAATAATTAGGAATAAACCGAGCAAGATGACAGTTATTTAACAAGAAGCTTGGCAATTTTCCACTATAATTAATCAAAACTAGTTGGTTACTCGATATGTGTAGTTGGAGATGTGAGAAACAGTATATTTTTTCAGTCGCTCAGTTCCCGGACCTGTTTTACTATCAGGACTTCCTACTCCCCAAGCAACGTCATAATGCGTACCACATTTGGGGCAATACAAAAAATACCCATCACTTTTCAAAACAATATCTGCATCATGTTCATAGGGACAAGCCATATCAAATGCATATAATCCATTATCATATCCACGCACAACCGCAACGCCTCCATAACCATAACCACTGGTACTAACTGATGATAAAATTGAAGGATTTGCTTCTGTGAAAAGAATTATTCCACCCAACATATCATAGCGTAATTCATTGTGAGCACCTGAAGAAGACACATCAATATCGAAAGAGACAAAAGCATAAGGGATGCTTGATGTCTCAGGCTCATTCTTGCAAGAAGCTGAAGATAACAGCAACAACACCAACAATATTTTCTTGTAAACGCTGCTCATATTGCACAAAGATACAACTTGTTACTACCAAAAGAAACTGATTTTACATCAAAAAACGCACAAACGTCATTTTATTTTGTAAAATAAAAAAGAAAATAGTAGTATTGCGTTCGGTTTACATTCTAAATAAATTATAATATCATTTGCTTTACACTAAATTCTCTAACCTCATGAAAAGAACTTACCTTATCGTTTTTTCCTCGCTACTTCTTGCAATGGTTGCATCTTGTACCAGCACAAAAACTATAAAAGAGAAAACAGACTGTACAAAAATAAAACACCTTGAATGGTCTCGTCAAGCTGTCATTTACGAAGTAAATTTACGTCAATATACAAATGAAGGAACAATCAAATCGTTTGAAAGACATCTTCCTCAATTAAAAAAATTAGGTGTTGACATTCTTTGGTTTATGCCGGTGTACCCTATTTCGGAGAAAAACAGAAAAGGAGAATTGGGTAGCTATTACGCAATTCAAAATTACAAAGCCATCAACCCCGAATACGGTTCAATCGAAGAATTTAAAGAAATGGTAAAAAAGGCACACCAACTAGGATTTAAAGTTATTCTGGACTGGGTAGCTAATCATACCGGCTGTGATAATGTTTGGGTAGAACAACATCCTGACTGGTATGTAAAAGATAGCATTGGGAACTTTGTTGGACCTTACGATTGGACAGATACTTATAAACTTGATTACTCTAACAAAGAAATGCGTAAGGGTATGATAGACGCAATGTCCTTTTGGGTTAAACATTGTAATATTGATGGATTTCGCTGTGATGTAGCATTTGAAGTTCCCGTCGACTTCTGGGAAACAGCAAGAACACAACTTGATTCTATTAAACCGATTTTCATGCTTGCTGAAGCAGAAAATCGGGAATTGTCCTACAAATCTTTTGATATGCTTTATAATTGGCCTATAAAAGACGTGACAAATCAAATAGCAAAAGGAGGAAATGCTAAAAAAGCAGAATACATCCATGAATCACTGAGTGCAAAAGATAAGTCACCAATCAAAACAGCAGCAGACATTGACATTGTTCTTGCCAAGCAAGACTCTATTTATCCTTGTGACGTATATTTAATGAATTTTATTACAAATCACGACGAAAATTCATGGGCGGGAACAGAATTTGAAAGATTAGGAGATGGAGTAAAAGCTTTTGCCGTACTTGCTTATACATTAAATGGCATGCCTCTTATTTATACAGGACAAGAAGTTGGATTTAATCATCGTTTTAAGTTTTTTGCAAAAGACATAGCTCCAACGTGGGAAGAAAATGACACTTTCAGATTTTATCAAAAGCTAAATCAACTTAAGCACTCTCAACAAGCTTTAGCAGCAGGAAAAAATGGAGGAAAGATGATTCGTTATCAAACTAGCAATGACAAAGCGGTTTATGTATTTTCTCGTCAACTAGACAAAAAAAATGAAGTTTTGGTCATGCTTAATTTAACACCAAATACCGTAAATATTAACTTCATTGACAAAACGCCAAAAGGAAAATTTAAAAATCATTTTGACGATACAACTTTTTCATTTGATGATAAAGGAGCAACAATCTCTATGAAACCTTGGGAATATAGAGTTTATGTAAAATAGTTTTTTGTGATACCCTCGTTTTTGTAACACATTTGTAAAGCTTTGCTGGTACAAATGTGTTATTTTTGTGAAAAATAGTACATTCTCTAATGATGTTTTTATCTTTAAGTGCGTAAAAATATAAAAATGAAGATACTTTTAATAGGCAAAAGTTTTCCATACAAAGGAGGTATAGCTGCCTTCAACGAACGACTCGCAATGGAATTGATGAGTGAAGGAAATGATGTAACAATCTACACCTACTCTCTCTTTTACTCTTTTTTATCAAAATATACAAGCAATAGATTTAACAACAATGATATTCCTATAAAGGGTTTACACATTGAAGAAAAAATAGACAATTACAATCCTTTTGAGGCCGAAAGAATTAGTATTGAGATAAAAAGAGCAAAATTTGATCTTATTATTTATTGTTATTCAGATGTGGCATCAGTAGGATGTTTTACTCTCATCGCAAAAAACAATAAGCAGTCGACAGTACAACTAGCACTATTGCACCAAATAAAACCCGAGAAGGGAAGTTGTACTTTTCAAAAAATGTTTATTCCTTCGATGTTAAGCCAGATGGATGGATTCGTTGCGATGTCTCAAAAAGTAATAGAAAATGTCAAATCGATTGATAAAAAAAATAAGCCAACACTATTTTCTCCCCATCCTATTTATGACCTTTTTGGAAAAGGTACCGACAAAAAATTAGCTATGTTACAACTTGGTCTGAATGCAAACTACCAATATGTACTATTTTTTGGAGCAATCAAAGAAAGTAAAGGATTGGATTTACTTATTGAAGCTTTTGCTGATAACCGATTAAGAGGACTTCCCGTAAAATTGCTAGTTGTAGGAGACCTGAAAAATAACCAAGATTATTATTTTGATATCATGTATGAATATCGATTGAAAAATAATATAATTTTTGTTGATGAATATGTTCCTAATAATGTTGTCAGCCTTTATTTCTCCGCGTCCAGTATTGTCGCTCAACCTTATAAAGAAGTAAATCAAAGTGGCATTTTACAAGTTGCTTATCACTTTGACAAACCTATTTTAATTACAAATGTTGCTGACGGAGGAAACTCCATCCCAAATAAAAAGGTAGGATACGTTATTAATCCTAATGTCACGGAAATTGCAGATGCATTGTTTGATTTTTTCGATCAAAAAAGAGAAACCGAAATGGTTGACAATGTAAAAATAGAAAAGAAAAAATATGCGTGGAGCAATATGACAAACATTATTTCTGAGTTGTACAACGACGTTAAAAAGCAGAAATAAAGGACATTCAAAAAAAATTTGAGAATTTAGAACAATTCACTAACTTTGTGCCCCGAATTAATTCTAAATTAACAACTTACTTAACAGACAACTTTTCAATATGGCAACTACAGCAGACATAAGGAATGGCATGTGCATTGAATTTAACAACGGACTTTATACTATTGTTGAATTTTTACACGTAAAGCCAGGTAAAGGGGCAGCCTTTGTTAGAACTAAAATGAAAAATGTACAAACTGGTCGTACATTAGAAAACACATTTAACGCAGGAGTAAAAATAGATGAGGTTCGTATCGAACGCCGTCCATATCAATTTTTATACAAAGATGATATGGGTTATAATTTCATGCATAACGAAACTTTCGAACAAATTTCTTTACAAAAAGACCAAATTAATGGTGCTGATTTCTTAAAAGAAGGTACAAACGTTGATATTACAGTACATGCTGATACTGAAACTGTTTTGTTTGCCGATCTTCCTTTAAATGTAATTTTGGAAATCACTTATACAGAACCTGGACTAAAAGGAGATACAGCTACAAACACACTCAAACCTGCAACTGTAGAAACCGGAGCTGAAATTCGCGTTCCTCTTTTCATTAACATTGGGGATAAAGTTAGAATTAACACGGTGGATGGTTCTTATGTAGAACGTACTAAATAATACCGAAGAAAAGAGAGTTTTTCACAATAAAAAAGAGAGCCAAATATGGTTCTCTTTTTTTATAAATATTTATTTGTAATAATTAAAAAATTGGCAATTCTTTTTTTATGCTTTCTTGTAAAGATATAAGGGTTTCCGTCGCAGTTACACCAGGTATTTCCTGTATTTTATTATTTAGTAAAGTCATCAAATGATGATTATCACAAGCATATAGTTTTACCAACATCGTGTATGGACCTGTAGTAAAATGACATTCTACAATTTCCGGAATTTTTTGCAATTCAGGAACAACATCCTTATACATTGAACCCCTCTCAAGCTTTATTCCTATGTATGTACAAGTATTGTAGCCCATCTTCTGTGCATTAACCTGATAACCGGAACCTTCAATAACGTCCATATCAATAAGTTTCTGAACTCTCTGATGTACAGCAGCTCTAGACACGCCACAAGCTTCAGCAACTTCAACAAAAGGAATCTTCGCATTTTTAATTATGATCTTCAAGATTTCTTTATCTAAATCATCTATCTTTTCCATACACAATGTTTTAATTGATTCGGAGAAACAAAACCCACTGAAAAAAATTCTCCAGTGGGTTTTGTTGTTATTTAGAAATAACTATTTCTTAATGATTTCCAACAATTCTACTTCAAATACAAGAGTAGAAAACGGTTTAATTACACCCATTTCTCTGGATCCGTAGGCCAACTCGTAAGGAACGAAAAATTTATATTTTGACCCTACAGACATCAATTGAAGACCTTCTGTCCAACCCGGAATAACTTGACTTAAAACAAATTCGGCAGGAGTACCACGATTTACAGAACTATCAAAAACAGTTCCGTCAATCAACGTTCCATGATAATTTACTTTAACCTTATCCGTTGGTAGAGGTTTTTCGCCTTTTCCTTCTGTGATTACCTGATATTGTAATCCACTGGCTGTTGTTTGTACACCAGCTTGCTTTTTATTATTTTCCAAGAAAGCAATACCTGCTTTTTTGTTTGCTCCAAATTGTTGTTCCATGGCACGTTCTTGAATGGATTCCATTTTCTTTTTTGCATACTCGGAAGCCTCCATCTTACTCATTGACGCTTTCTTAAGAAGAGCATCATAAAAAGCTTTGTAGAATAAATCTTGGTTGATAGTTTTAGTACTATCACTACCAAATAATGCATGATTTAAATTAGGCACCATTTGTTCCTTAATTTGATCTCCAATTTGCAAACCGACCAAATAAGCTTTCTTTTTAGGAGTTGTTTCTCCGGAAGCTTCTTTTACTCCCTTGATAAAATCTTCAAGGTTTGCCGTATCAATGTTCATTCTAGTTTCCAGATACTCAAAAAGTCCATCTGTATTGGCAACACCAAAAGCATAAGATATAGAATCAATATCATTCTTCATCTCTACTTTCTTGCCATTTTTATCACAAGAAGTAGCAAAAAGGCTCAATAAAACAGCCCCAAACAAAAATAAAACACTCGTCTTTTTCATTTTTAAAAAATTAAAATTATTCATATTCAATTAAATCGCTAATAAAAATTATTTCTGAATTTCTAAAAGTTCAACTTCAAAAATCAACATAGAAAATGGGGGTATCACTTTACCTGCACCTTGTTCTCCATAAGCCAATTCATAAGGAATATACAGTGTATATTTTGAACCCACATTCATTTGTTGCAAACCTTCCGTCCAGCCTTTAATTACCTGAGTTAAGGGAAATGTTACAGGTTCACCTCTGTCTACTGAACTATCAAATTTCTTTCCGTTCAGTAAAAATCCTTCATAATGAACTTTCACTTTATCAGTTAACTGAGGTTTTGGTCCTGTACCGGCTTTAACGACTTGATACTGTAGACCACTGGGCAATTCCACAACGCCTTCTCTCTTTTTGTTTTCACTCAAAAACTTTGCCTGATCTTCCTTTGCTTTGCTATTTTCTTGTGCCTGCATTTTAGTCATATATTTATCTAAATAGACATTTGCCGAATCAGAGGTCATAACAAGGGTAGTATCAGATTTAATGGCTTTTTCAAAAGCTTCTGCAAAAACATTGATATCGTATTGACCACCAGGAAATTGAGTCATTTGTTGTTTAACTGATGTTCCCATGTTTACACCCAGGGCGTAACTTACAGAGTCAGTCGAGTTGAGTAATTTTCTTGCAACCTGAACTTCATTTTTTGATTTTTTATTCTTCTTGGAAGAGTCTTTCTTAGAAGCTTGTGCTGAAAAAGCAGCAAAACAACAAATAGATAATACAATTAATATTTTTCTCATTATTTTATAATTTTAAGTAATTCTACATCAAAAATCAATGTTGCATAAGGAGGAATTGACTGACCTGCACCCTGTTCTCCGTAAGCCAATTCGTAAGGAATAAATAAACGCCACTTAGCTCCTTCCTGCATCAATTGTAAGGCTTCTACCCAACCTGCGATCACTTGATTTACACCAAAAACAGCAGGTTCTCCTCGTTGTACAGAACTATCGAAAACTTTTCCATCAAGCATAGTACCATGATAATGGCATTGAACCTTATCAGAAGCCAAAGGTTTACTTCCCTTACCTTCTTGTAAAACCTGATATTGCAAACCACTTGGAAGTTCTACTATACCTTCTTTTTGTTTATTTTGTTCCAAAAACTCTTTTCCAATTTGTTTATTGACCTTCTGCACTTTAGTAGCCAATTCGGTAAAATAAGCATCCAATACGTTTTTAGCTTCATCGTAGGAAATCTCAGGTTTCGTTTTTTCTAAAACATCCTTTACTCCTTGAACAAATTTTTCAAGATTAACATCATTTATTCCACTACCGATTAAATTATTGCCGATGCTCAAACCTAGGGCGTAACTGACTTTCTCCATATTTTTTACACGTGTTTTCTTTTAGTTTAAAAATCCCGCAAATATACTATAACTAATCAAGATTTAAACAAAAAAAAAGCAAAAGATTATTTTTTTGCAAATACTTAACTTTTTGAGGCACAGTATGCTCTATGTTGCAGATGTTTTTTACACCCGAAACAATTTCCGCAACCCGTTTTTTATACATATTTATTTTATTCTATTAAATTTTTAATTACATTTGCAACTGATAACCTAACTTCAGTACTATGGAAAGACTTCTCAAAGCAAAAGCAAAGGGCTTTTGGATATATTCATTACGTCTATTGTTCCACCCTCTTTTTGGAATATTATCCTACCTTATGAGGTATTTCTTCTCCACACAAAGTCAAAAAACATTGGCGTTTTTTTCAAAGTCGATATTTGACTTCCGCTATTTTCTCAAAAAAGTAAGTTCTATACAACAACCTTTAACCGCAATATAAAGCTATGTTAGTAAGAAAAAAAACGTTGATTTTTTTCATTTTTTGTTGTGCTTTTAGCCTACAAACAACAGCTCAAAAGAGTGAAACTAAAAATATCTGCTCAGG
>DAIMYQ010000015.1:0-7622 GCA_036734385.1 Paludibacteraceae bacterium
TGCCATTGAGCATGACTGTATAAATGCAAATATTGTACAGGTTTCTTATCAAATATATAAGCACAAAAGATGGACGTTAGGAAGAAAACAAAAAGAGATTGGTAGGCTTGAGCAAATAGCGTCAAAAAAACATTAGAAGAAAAATCAGACAATCCAATAGTAACCATCAAGAGGGCAAAAGAGGCAACGGCAAACAGCATCATAAAGATCGCCACAAAAACAGTAATAAGAAATAAACTAAACGGTTTACTTTGTGCAAAGAGTCCTTTTAACATCCCAAACTAAATTATTAACGATTGATTCTCTGATACCCGTAACATGGTTTCTCTTCCCAAAACAAGAGGAAAATTTTCAGAGACATGACCTGCAGGAAAATTATAACAAACAGGAAATGAATAATCTTTTATTGCTTCATTTATAATTTCATACGGAGACAATGGAAAACTTTCGTCAAAATCGACATCCGAGAATTGTCCGACAATCAGACCTGCTATCTTTCCAAAAACACCACTCAATTTCAAATTCTGCACCATCCTGTCGATGTGATAAGTTCTTTCCGAAACATCCTCAAGAAACAAAATTGCATCGTCAAAATTAACGTCAAAAGGGGTTGCTCGTAATCCGTACAAAACAGATAAATTTCCTCCGAGGAGTTTACCGGTTACTTCGCCTTGTTTGTTTAATGCGTACGAAGGTATAGTGTAAGATGGCATTTCGCCAAATAATATTTTCTTCAAATATACCACAGGCAAAGATTCAGGATTTTCAGACACATGTTTTGCCATAATAGCATGAACAGAACATATATCATAATTAGATAATACACTATGAAGAACAGTTACATCACTAAATCCGACAACCCATTTTGGTGTTTTCAGGCACTTATTAAAATCAATCTGACCAACCAACCTCACCAATCCATATCCACCCCTATTGCAAAATATCGCTTTGATTCTTTTATCAGTTAATGCCCAAGTAATATCGGCAATTCGATCTTCATCAGTACCGGCAAAACGACCATTTTTTTTCAATGCACTTGTTCCTATTTCAGCAACCAATCCCCACGACTCATAGACTTCCTTGGCTGCCAGAACCAATGCTTCATCTATAACTCCGGAAGGTGAAATAAGAGCAACGTGATCGCCTTTTTTTAAAAAAGGAGGCAAAATATCATTCATGATTATTGTTGTTTTGGTTCTAAGATGACCAACGGAATCAACATTTCTTCCAAAGAAATTCCTCCGTGCTGAAATGTGTCTTTATAGTAGCTTACGTAATAATTGTAATTATTGGGATAAGCAATAAAATCTTCGTTTGCAGCAAAAATATAGTGGGAACTAATATTAGGGCTTGGCAAACCAATTTTGGCAGGTTGAGTAACAGCAAAAACCTCTCTATTGTTATAATTAAGCATTCTGCCTACCTTATACCTCAAATTTGTATTGGTACTTTTGTCGCCAACAACTTTCAATGCATTTTTCACTCGAATAGTACCATGGTCGGTTGTAAGAACAACTTTTACTCCTTTTTCAGATAAAATACGAAAAAACTCGAAGGTTGAAGAGTGCTTGAACCAAGAAAGTACCAAAGAACGATAAGACACCTCATCAAAGACCAACTCCCTAAACACTTTTGATTCGGTTCGGGCATGAGAAAGCATATCTATGAAATTAAATACCACTACATTCAAATCGTTGTGCAATAGATTATTAATATTTTCATTCAATTTTTCTCCTGCAACAGAGGTGTTAATTTTATTGTAAGAGTAAGAATATTTCTTTCTGAAACGGTCAAATTGGGTTTGAATAAGTTCCTCTTCATGCAAATTTTTGCCTTCTTCCTCCTCTTCTTCGACCCAATATTCAGGAAACATTTGTTTTATTTGCAAAGGCATTAATCCTGAAAAAATGGCGTTTCGAGCATATTGTGTGGCTGTCGGTAAAATGCTGCAATAGAGGTCGTCATCCGAAAAATTGTAAAATAGGGAAAGCTCTTTTTGAAGCACTTTCCATTGATCCAATCGAAGATTATCTATCAACACAAAAAACACCTTTTCGCCTTTATCCAACAAAGGAAAAACTTTAGTTTTAAATACATCAGGGCTCAATAATGGTCTATCGTTGGGAGTCGAAAACCAGCTTTCGTAATTTTTCTTTACATATTTGGTAAAGGAAGAATTCGCCTCTGTTTTTTGCATTCTAAATAAATCTTCCATTTGGTTATCAGCATGCTCCAATTCCAAATCCCAAAAAACAAGTTTTTTGTATAGTTGTTTCCAATCTTCATAGCAAAATGAATCGTTTATTTCCATGCCTATGCGAGAAAACTCCGATTGGTAATGGCTTGTGGTTTTTTCAGAAATAAGTTCTTTGGCTTGCAATATCTTTTTTATGGCCATCAAAATCTGGTTTGGATTAACCGGCTTGATAAGATAATCGGCAATCTTTTGACCAATGGCCTGTTCCATTATATCTTCTTCTTCACTTTTTGTTATCATAATAACAGGCAAAGAAGGGGCAATCTTTTTTATTTGGGCAAGAGTTTCCAAACCACTTAAACCGGGCATATTTTCATCTAAAAAAGCTAAATCAAAAGTGTTTTCTTTACAAACATCAACAGCATCATGCCCATTATTAACAGTGACAACTGAATATCCTTTCGTTTCCAAGAAAAGGATATGAGAATGCAATAAATCTATTTCATCGTCAACCCAGAGTATGGTAACATTTTTCATCCTATTGAATTTCTGATTATTGTTAGAGAAAATTTAGTCATTTGCTTTCTACAAAGTTAACTATTTTTTCGTTTATTAATGATTGCAGAACAAAGCTTGTACTCGTTTTCCTGTTAAAGTTTCTTTTTTGTCGTTAAAAAAAGAGAGCCTATCATCATTGGTATAACATAATTGACCAACCAAACGGCAATTCCGGCAAATGCTACCCCTGCAGTATTTTTTGAAAAAGCACCAATGAAAAGCACAGCGTACGAGCCTCGTATACCCATTTCCGAAAAAGCAACCGATGGAGTAACGGATACAAACAAATAATTAAGGGGAATTGCTATTAAAGCTGTAGTCAGTTGAATATCAACGCCAAAAAGACGCAACATAAAGAAATACTGGAAAACATATACCGAATATCTTATGAAAGATAGTCCTGATATGAGAAACAATTTTCTGAGAGAAATAGCCGATATAGCTTCCAAAAAATTATTCAGTTTTACAAATCGAGTACTTTCACCCAATTTTCGACATAAATAGGGCAAAGAAAAATAAAGAGAAGCCAAAAATAAAACAAGTAAAAATGCCGCGACCTCAAAACTCATTGAATTTTCATATTGAACCTTTGAAGAGGAAAAAATAAATGCTAACCCCGCTAACATCCCACAAAAAAGAGTGGCAAAACTTTGACCCAAAACTCCAACTAAAGATAAGACTATTCCTCTTGGTCGATTTTCGGGTTCCAGAAAAAGAACTCTTCCTAAAGGATCTCCTATTCGGTTAGGAGTAAAAAAACCAGTTGTAAGACCTGACAAAACTGATTTATATGACTGAAAAAAAGAACTTTTTTGCAAAGGAGAAACAAGTGTTTTCCATTTTACAGCTTCCATCCCCCAATTAACCGGCAGTAGTAAAAAAATCGAAACAATCAAACCGAATCGCTCCCAAGAAAGGTCTCTAAAACTTCGATTAAAAGCAGCGTAATCCTTAAAATTAATTAAAATATACCCCAAATACCCATAGGCAAAAACCATAATAATGATTTTTATCCACTTGTAATATTTCTCGACAAAATTCATCTTTAACTATTTTTTAAAGGTGTAATATTTTTGAGCAAAATAACTAAATATGGTTGTAAAAATGGTCGTTATCATTTTTGACGGTGTAGGGTAAATAGTAAACCATTCTACCAATATTTTTAATGAAATGTAACTTATAATGAAGTTTCCTGTAAGGATAATCAGGTAGCGTAAAAGCTGTTTTTTTGTTCTAATGGGAGAACCGGAAAAACTAATATATTTGGATAGAATAAATCCGAAAGAAAAAGTAATAGGAAAACATATGATCAAACTGGCAATATGTGGAGTAAAAGCAATAAATCCAAAATCTATTATTTGCTTTTGGACTAAAAAATTATAAACCAAAAAATACATTATCCAATCTGAACAGGTGTTAAGAGCCCCTGAAGTCAAATAATAATACAAATCCTTTTTTATCCATCTTTTAACCAGTGGATAAAAAAAATCAAGAACCCTCAGGTAATTTAATCGGATTATTTTCCCAAGTTTTAGAAACATCCTAATATGGCATGGTTTTTAATTATATCTTTGCAAAGATATGATTATTTAATTATTAGGGGATACTTTAACCGCCCAAAAACCTACTTACGATTTTAATATATGACGTACGTAAAACCCAAAAAGTACCTTGGTCAACATTTCTTAGTTGACCAAGAAATCGCAAAAAATATTACAGAGGGATTACGAATAAAAGAGCCAACAAAAGTTCTCGAAATTGGACCCGGAACAGGTGTACTTACCCAATTTCTAATTGAAAATGAATTAATCGATTTAAAGGTTATTGAAATAGATGAAGAATCAGTTACTTATCTTAATAAAAATTTTCCTAAACTGAAAGATCGTATTTTCTTTCAAGATTTCCTAACAACCGATTTGACAACTATTTATGGCAATTCTCCTTTTGCTATTATTGGAAATTTTCCATACAACATTTCAAGTCAAATCTTTTTTAAAGTTTTGGAAAATAAGAACCAAATCCCAGTTATCTGTGGTATGCTGCAAAAAGAGGTAGCAGAACGACTTGCTTCAAAACCTGGAAAGAAGGCATACGGCATATTGAGCGTTTTATTGCAAACATACTATGATATTGAATATTTATTTACCGTTCCTCCAACCGTTTTTAACCCACCCCCAAAAGTAGAATCAGGAGTTATTCGTTTAGTACGTAACAAAACAAAGCAAATAGATTGTAACGAAAAATTGTTCAAAATAGTTATAAAAACAGCTTTCAACCAACGACGCAAAACAATGCGAAATTCTTTGAGGAGCATTCTAACAAAAGACCCTGAAATAATTTCAGATAAAATATTTGACAAACGACCCGAACAACTTAGCGTAGAAGAATTTATTTATCTCACTAATTTGGTTGAACCTTATATTCAATCGTAAGTGGATAACAAATACCTTTTGTTTTTGTAGTTAAGAAAGACTACCTTTGCTTGATTTTGTAATTTTATCTTTTAGACAAACAATAAATGCATTTTTCTTTTTACGTAAAGGATTGTGTCGAAATTCATTGGAGAAATATCGCTCTAAAAAAGGAATTTGGCTAACGTGTTCATAATCAAAACAGGTGGTGTGTTTTTGTATTATTAACCATTAAAACATTTGATTATGTCAGAAATAAGACTTTATTACAGAGAAAATGGAAGGATAAAAATCAGTCGGGACATTTCTTTCCTTAAAAAAAATCCATTAGAAAATTTCGTATGGATTGACCTCAACGATGTAAATGAAGAAATTGAGTCTCAGTTGGAAGATTTCTTAAAGATTTATATTCAAGAAGAAGAAGAGATTGAAGAAATTGAGATTAGTTCGCGTTACGTAGAAACGGCAGACACAATAATTGCTAACTCAAACTTTTTGCTAGATAATTTTGAAAAAGAGCCGGTTTCTTTTATTCTAAAAAATAACATTTTAATCTCTGTTCGCAGTTGTGAGTTGAAATCATTTCACGAAACAACAAAAAAAATGGCAGCTAGTCCGAAAAACTATGTTAATGGATTTCAAGTATTCACCTTATTACTCGAGACTCGGGTTGAATTAGATGCAGACATGATTGAAGATTTGACTAGTGAAGTTAAAACCTTAAGTCAGACAATGATTATGAAGGATATTGACGAGGGCATTTTGATTAGCATCAAGAACTTGCAAGAAAAAACTATGCTGCTCAGAGAAAACATTATCGACAAACACCGTGTGGTTTCGAATATGCTCCGAAGTGAAATGTTCCCAAATGAATTATATAGTAAATTATCGATGGTAATCAAGGATATAAACTCCCTTTTGGACCACACTAAATTTAACTTTGACAGGTTGGATTACCTACAAGATACTTATTTAGGTTTGATTAATATAGAACAAAATAAAATCATAAAAATATTTACTGTGGTAACTGTTATCTTCATGCCTCCAACATTAATTGGAACTATTTATGGCATGAATTTTAAACACATGCCGGAAATAGAATGGCAATGGGGTTATGGATTTTGCCTTCTGTTTATGGTGGTTTCTTCCGTTCTTATTCTATGGTTTTTCAAAAAGAAAAAATGGCTATAAATGGACACAAACAAAATAACGAAACGGCAGTCCTTGTTAAAAAAGACTGCCGTTTTTTATGCAAAATAGCATCGTTCAATTGTCTTTATTTAATCCTAAAATAAATGGCAAAATGAGTTCAGCCGTTTTATCAACACCATATAGTGACGAGTTGACACACAAATGATATGAGTTAGCAACTCCCCATTTTTTATCCGTGTAGTAATTGTAATACGAAGACCGCTCTTTATCAACTTTTTTGATGAGGCTTTCCGCTTCTGCCTCCGATACTTCATTGTATTTCATTACTTGCTTTATTCTTTCTTCCTTATTAGCATATATGAAAATATCTATTTTATTTGCCTGATTTCTAAGGATATAATCAGCACATCTTCCCACCAATACGCATGACTCTTGTAAGGCTATTTTACGAATAACATCCGATTGCACCAAAAACATGGAATCTCCGGATAACATACTTTCGTTGGGAAAGAAAGCCATTCCTAACGAAAAATTACTGGCAAGAGAATAATAGCCTTGGCTTATCTTTTTCTCATCCATATCTTGGAAAAACGATTTGTCAATGCCACTTTCATTGGCGGCTCTTTCAATAAGTTCCTTGTCGTAAAAAGCAATGCCTAACTGTTCAGCAATCTTTTTTCCGATAACCCTGCCACCACTGCCGAATTGTCGACCAATGGTCACAACTATTTTTTTTGAAATCTCTTCCATAAGATTAAACTGTTTATTATTAAAAAAGCTGATTATTTCTCAAATCAGCTCACAATGTACGAGGCAAAGTTTGTGTGAAATTTCCAAACTTTTCAATTTCCCATTTCGGAAATAAATTTAATTCTAACCAAACGAATTTCTTCCTCGGTAAAATCGCTACCTAATTCTTTAATAGCAGCATGAATATTATCCGTTTGAGAATCTTTGAAGTATTCAAAAATTTCTTCAATATGATCCTCTTCCATTACTTCCTCAATAAAATAGTCAATATTAATTTTCGTTCCCGAATAAATTATAGCTTCTATTTCGTCCAACAATTCAGAAAAGTCCAATCCTTTGGTAATGGCAATATCATCTAAGCTTATTTTTCTGTCAATCGCTTGAATAATAAACACTTTCATCTTTGATTTGTTTGCCACTGTTCTGACACGCAAATCCTCCGGACGTTCTATCTCATTTTCATGAACGTGAGTTTTTATTAATTGCAAAAACTCTTCACCATAACGTTTGGCTTTCCCTGCACCCACACCGGGAATATTTTGAAGTTCTTCCAT
>DAIMYQ010000015.1:7722-13618 GCA_036734385.1 Paludibacteraceae bacterium
GATTTTGTTATTTTAAGGACTCCATAGTTTTCTATTTCTTTATCAATATAACCGGCAATCATAGCCTGACGAATAACTGCATGCCATACGTTAGGTTCTTCATGTTGCCCTGTTCCAAAAACATCCAAGTCTTCGTGCTTATAATCCAAAACTTCAGCGGTTTCCTTGCCCATTATGATGTCGACAATATGTTCTGCTTTAAATTTTTCTTTTACTGCAATAATGGTATCTAGCACGGTACACAATAAATCTTGTCCTTCCATTTGTTTCTTTGGGTTCAAACAATTATCACAACTACCACAATTATCTTGTGTGTATTCTTCTCCAAAATAGTGCAACAACAATTTTCGACGACACACAGAAGATTCTGCATAAGCAGCTGTTTCTATTAACAATTGTTTGCCTATTTCTTGTTCTGCAATGGGCTTGCCTTGCATAAATTTCTCAAGCTTCTGTAAATCTTTGTATGAATAAAAAGTTATACACTGACCTTCTCCTCCATCTCTTCCGGAACGACCTGTTTCCTGGTAGTAACCTTCCAAACTTTTGGGAATATCGTAATGAATAACATACCTTACGTCAGGTTTATCAATACCCATTCCGAAGGCAATTGTTGCAACGATAACCTCAACCTTTTCCATCAAAAAACTATCTTGATTCGCCGTTCTCACAGCAGAATCCATTCCCGCATGATAAGGTAAGGCACTTATTCCGTTTATTCGCAAGGTTTCGGTTAAATCTTCTACCTTCTTACGACTTAAACAATAAATAATTCCGGACTTACCAGGTTGACTTTTTATATATTTGATTATTTCTTTATCTACATTTTGCGTTTTTGGTCTTACCTCATAATACAGATTTGGTCTATTAAAAGAAGATTTAAAAACAACGGCATCACTCATTCCCAAATTTTTCTGAATATCATGTTGTACCTTTGGTGTGGCAGTTGCGGTAAGAGCTATAACAGGAGCTTCCCCTATTTCGCTGATAAGAGGACGAATACGACGATATTCAGGGCGAAAATCGTGTCCCCACTCAGATATACAATGAGCCTCATCGACAGCATAAAAAGAAATTTTTACACTCTTCAAAAAAGAAATATTTTCTTCCTTTGTTAAGGATTCGGGAGCTACATACAAAAGCTTTGTCTTTCCTGACAAAACATCATTTTTTACCTCTTCAATAGCAATCTTGGAAAGAGAGGAGTTTAAAAAATGGGCTACGCCATCTTCTTCGCTAAACACTTTCATCGCATCCACCTGATTTTTCATCAAAGCAATCAGAGGTGATACTACAATAGCGGTACCTTCCATAAGGAGCGAAGGAAGTTGATAACAAAGAGACTTGCCCCCTCCTGTCGGCATAAGAACAAATGTGTCCTTGCCTTCCAAAAGGTTCTTAATGACAGCTTCTTGGTTTCCTTTAAAGGTATCAAAACCAAAATGCTTTTTCAGTTCGTTTGTTAAAACGAGGTTCTTAGGCATACGTTAAGTTTCTTTATATATCAACAAATGTGTAACAAATTTACAAACTTGCTATTAAAAAACAATTATAATACATTTTTTTATATTTCCCAGTTTAAATTTGGATAAAACCTCTTCTATTAAATTTTTCTTCAGCGATTTTTTGGGTGATATTCAATTTCGTCTGATTCGTAGAAGGCATCTCATACATGAAATCAACCATAATCATCTCCGTAATTGATCGTAACCCTCTTGCTCCAAGCTTGAATTCGATAGATTTGTCAACAATAAATTCAAAAACTTCCTCGTCAAAAGTCAGTTCCACATTATCCATATCAAACAATTTTACGTATTGCTTGATAATGGAATTCTTAGGTTCCGTCAAAATCTGTCTTAAAGCATGTCTATCTAAAGGATTCAGATAAGTAAGTACGGGCAATCTACCTATTATTTCAGGAATTAACCCAAATGACTTTAAATCTTGTGGAGCAATATATTGCAACAAATTTGTACGGTCTATCTTATGCGAAACCTTTGCCGCCGAATAGCCAACCATTTGAGTATTTAGTCTGGCTCCAATTTTTTTTTCTATCCCGTCAAAAGCACCTCCACATATAAATAAAATGTTTTGGGTATTTACCGGAATCATTTTTTGGTCAGGGTGTTTTCTGCCTCCTTGTGGTGGCACGTTGATAATAGAGCCTTCTAATAATTTCAATAAACCTTGTTGAACCCCTTCTCCACTAACATCCCTTGTTATCGAAGGATTGTCCCCCTTGCGAGCTATTTTATCTATTTCATCTATAAAAACAATGCCTTTTTCTGCCGCTTTTACATCATAATCAGCTACTTGCAACAATCGGGTTAAAATACTTTCAATATCTTCACCCACATAACCGGCTTCGGTCAGAACCGTTGCATCGACAATGGTGAAAGGGACATGCAACTTTTTTGCAATGGTACGAGCCAAAAGAGTTTTTCCTGTTCCCGTTGAACCAACCAAAATGATATTTGATTTTTCTATCTCAACCTCATCGTAAGTATCTTTTTGCAACAATCTTTTGTAGTGATTATAAACCGCGACACTTAGGTTCTTTTTTGCGTCATCTTGACCTATGACATACTGATCAATAAAGGCTTTCAACTCTTGTGGACGAGGTAGTTCGTCTCTGTTCAGAGGAAATTTATCCGTTGATTTGTTTTTTGTTAGAGCTTCTTTAGCTATTGTTGAGGCCTGTTCGGCACATTCATTACAAATACTACCGGTCTGACCTTGCATCAAAAGTGCAACATCTTTTTGGTCTCTTCCACAAAAGCTACATTTATCATCCTTTTTTGGCATCTATACTCTCCTTATAACTATTATTTTTGTTTGAGAAGTAGTTCGTCTATCATACCATATTCTTTTGCTTCCTCAGCTGTCATCCAATAATCCCTATCAGAGTCTTTTTCTATGCGTTCGTATGTATTGCCTGAATGATCAGCAATAATCATATAGAGTTCTTTCTTTAATTTTTGAATTTCACGTGCTGTAATTTCAATATCAGAAGCCTGTCCTTGAGCTCCACCCATAGGTTGGTGAATCATGATACGAGAATGCTTCAGTGCCGAACGTTTGCCTTTGGCTCCGGCAGTAAGCAAAACAGCTCCCATGGAGGCCGCCATGCCGGTACAAATAGTAGCAACATCACTGCTAATAAATTGCATAGTATCATAAATTCCCAAGCCGGCATATACTGAACCTCCGGGTGTATTTAAATAAATAGCAATATCTTTGCCGGGATCAGCAGAATCAAGGTATAACAATTGTGCCTGAATTACATTGGCAGTATAATCATCTACTTGTGTTCCCAAAAAAATAATTCTATCCATCATCAAACGGGAAAAAACGTCCATTTGAGCTACATTCAACTGTCTTTCTTCTATAATCGTAGGAGAAATATAATTACTGGTTATGTCCGCATATTTGTCTAAAGCCAACCCATTCATCCTGAGATGTTTTGTGGCATATTTTCTAAATTCGTTATCCATATATTTTTGGTTTTTAAATGGTTCACCTTTTTACATAAAAAAGGCTTTCTACTAAACGAGGGAAACAAAGGTATAAAATATTTTTGTTCTAAAACAATATTTTTTTGCCCCCAAATTTTACTAGAAAGCCTTTTTATGTTACTTTATAAAATATCCGTTTATTTCTCAAACATTTTATTAAAATCTTCCATTGAGATTTCTGTGTTAACGAGACTTACTTTTGTCTTAAGTATTTCGAAAATTTTGTCGTCAATGGCTCTTTCTGCCACACTTTTGGCGGCATCTTTATTTTTCAACATATCTTTAACGTATCCCTCTAGTATTTCATCAGGAACATTTAACATACCATATTGAGCAAATTGTGCCAAGGCTGATTTTTTGGCAACAGCTTCAATATCTGCTTGTTCAAGTTTTAAATCATTTTCTTTTCCAATTTTATCTTTAGCCAATTGCCATCTCAAATCTTCCAACATTTTAGGAAAATCTTTTTCGATAGCTTCTTCATCTAATTTAGGATTAGAAATTTTCAACCATTTTTTCAAGAATACATCAGGGAATTTTACATCTGCCAATTGAGAGACAATTAAATCTTTCATATCAATAGAAAATTTAACATCACTATCGGCTATTAATTGTTGTTGTAATGCTTCTTTTATTTTTGCAACAAATTCTTCTTCTGTTTTCACTTTATCTTTTCCCATTGCTGCATCGAACAATTCTTGATTTAGCTCTCCTTCAGCATAACGAGTAATTTCTTTGATGGTGAAAGAGAAATCAGAAGTGCAATTTTTAACATTGTCTTTGTTAATCTGTAACAATGAGGCGATTTCTGCTTCATTATTATCGAAAGCTTTGCTTGGGTTAAATGTAAATTGAGCATCTTTTGCCAATCCAACCACCTTTGCTTGTTCTTTTTTGTCTTTCATGTAAGCAGGGCTAAGTACTGCACTGTCTACACGAACGCCTCCCTCTTTTGGAGAGCCATTGGCAGTAAGCTCTATCAATTCCCCCTTAATAACGTCCTTTTCTTCTACCTTGTCAGCGGCTGTATATTTTCCAAAACGACTCTTGTATGCACTCACTTGTTTGTCAATCATATCCTGACTAACAGTAATATCGTAATATGTTACTTTATTTTTTGCACTAAGAGACAATTCCAACTCGGGAGCAAGAGCTATGTCAAAAGAAAATTCAAAATCTTCGTCATTATCAAAATCAGGAAACGTAGAATCTTCAGCAGGAAGAGGTTCTCCTAAAATAGATAAGTTCTTTTCTTGAATAAAATTATACAACGCTTCCGATACAAGTTTGTTAATTTCTTCCGCTAACATTGATTTTCCGTACATTTTTTTGACTAAGCTCACGGGCACTGTTCCAGGACGAAATCCGGGCATGTTGGCTTTTTTGCGAAAATCTTTTAAGGACTTTTCTACTTTTTCTGAGTAATCTGCTTTGCTAACTTGAACCTTCAAGAGAGCATTTACATTGTCGATATTGCTTTGTAAAACATTCATTTTTAAGAAATTAATAAATTACTTATATAGTTTTAGGATTATCTTTAGGGAATAAAAAAACCGTTGAACTTACCTAAGACAACGGTTTTATTTGTGTTGTGCGGCTGAAGGGACTCGAACCCCCACGCCTCTCGGCACCAGATCCTAAGTCTGGCGCGGCTACCAATTACGCCACAACCGCAAAAGCGTTGCAAAGGTATGAAATAAATTTAAAAACAAAAAAAACAAACGATATATTTTCAAGTTGTTACGAGGAAATAGACTTCTCGGAAATTATTTTAAAACGATAAGTGTTAATTTATGTTATTTGATTAAATTCAAGGTTGGGTAAGTTTGTTTCGAGTTGTCTTTATAGTGAACATTGAATTGTTCACTTACTTAACCTTAACATCAACCTTAACCTTTTCACACAATGAAAAAAATCAAAACTCTCGTAGGTTGGAGTGTGGTTGCATTGATGACCACACTCTTTTCCTTTCCCTCTTTCGCACAAGCTCCGGCAAAATGCGAAGCTGTTATGTTACAGGGTTTCTATTGGGACTCTGAGTCAGAAACCAGTTGGAAAAAACTAGACGCCATGGCAGGGGAAATTGCCACCAACTTCGATATGGTATGGCTTCCGCCTTCCTCCCTATCAGATGGTGGTGTAGGGTACCACCCTCGCCAATGGAACAATCAATCAAGTAATTGGGGTGCCGCAGCCGATCTAAAAACTCTTATTGCCGACTTAAAAGCCGGTGGTTGTCGTTCTATCGCCGACATTGTGGTAAATCACCGCGGTGGTAAAAGTACTTGGAACGACTTCTTTGAAGACGATTTTGGCACTTATGGTAAGTTCCAACTTACTTCTGCTCATATTTGTAAAGACGATGAATGTGTAGGAAGTGG
>DAIMYQ010000015.1:13718-31305 GCA_036734385.1 Paludibacteraceae bacterium
CTTTTGACTTTCCGATGAAATACGCTGCTCTGAATAATGGATTGGCTGCAGGTAATTATGGCAACATGATTTGGTCAGGAGGTCCTGCCGGGCTTATTCACAAACCTGAATACAGCCGTTATTCGACAACTTTTGTAGACAACCATGATACATACCGTGATGGTAGTAAGTATACGGGTGATGTGCAAAAAGCATACGCATTTATCTTATCGGCACCGGGTATTCCTTGCGTGTTTTGGCCTCATTGGACAGCTAATAAAGCGGCTATTAACAGTATGATTAAAGTACGTAAAGCTTGCGGCGTAAATAGTGAATCGGTTTGTAGTGCAAATGCCAACAACGGTTATTATTGCGAAACACAAGGAACCAGAGCAAAACTAATTTGCAAAATAGGATCTACGGGTACACCAAGTGGATACAAAGAAGCTGCATCAGGTTCGGGTTGGGCATTTTATGTTCCGTCCAATTTTGACGTTGATGCCAATGTTCCGGTAAAAGTAGCAGTTTCTCTATCCGTAACTCCGGAAAGTGGACTTTATACGGGTGGCACAAGCGTAACCATGAAGGCCACAGGTCAAAATACCCCAATTTCCATTTACTATACGACAAATGGTACAACACCGACAGCATCAAGTACAAAATATACAAGTGCCATAACTATTAGTTCGAACACAACTATTAATGCAATTGCGATTGATAATGCCGGCAATAAATCAACAGTAGTGAGCAAGTCTTATTTAACCCAAGCAACTTCTATTACTGTTAAATTTAAGGCTCCTTCCGATTGGACTGCTTGTAACTTGTGGGCTTGGGATAAGGCTACAGAAGCAAATATTGCAGGAGGAACTGCTTGGCCGGGAAATGCAACAATGACTTTGGGAACAGATGGATACTATTCTTACACAATTCCTAATGTTGCAGTTGCCGAAATAGGATTGCTGTTCAATGATGGAGCATCGACGTCAACCAAACAAAGTGTTGACCTATTCACTTCTACTAGTGCTTGTTGGGATGCACAAACAACAACAGACAGTCAAGGACACTACAATGCTTCCCTAAATGCAAACTGTGGAGGTATGGCAATTGATGAAAATGAAATTTCATTCCTTACTATTTATCCTAATCCAACTAGAGGAACCGTGAATATTAATTCTGAAAAAGATATTAACTCAGTAACTATCAGAGACTTTAGCGGAAGAGTACTTTGGAAAGGAATAGGTACACAAATTAACCTTTCTAACTTGACTCCTGCGATCTATTTTATGGAAATAGAATTGGAAAATGGAGAAATATCATTACAGAAAGTGATAAAACAATAAAAAATATTTAAACCAAAAGTCCCATAATCAGTTTAGATTATGGGACTTTTTTTGTTCGAAAATCTGACAATAAATTTCTGCTATGCAATTCAGAGATCAATGCAATTTAGTCAGACAAGTTATATTCTTTTGATAATAGACAGAATCTTGCTCGAACAACTAACAGATACAAAAAAGCTTTTTTACCCAAGAAGAACCTTTGGAAGTAGCCCCCAAATGAACGAAGAGATTTTATAAATAAAAATAAATCTCATTGAAGAAGTATAAAAAACGTTCCAAATATCAATGGACAGAGCTTTTTAAGGGAAAAAAAGGATATAGATTTTAATGAACTATAATTTTTTCTGTCCACAAAGATTCTCCATTTTCAGAATAATCCAACAGATAAATGCCTTGCGGTGCATTCATATATTTTACGATTTCGTTGCTATTAACGGTTTCTGTGGAGATTGTTTGTCCAAGACTATTTACAATGGTTAGTTGACCAATAGCTTTTTTGGTAGATGATGGCAAAACAATGGTAATTGGTTCATTTTGTGTCGCAGGAACAGGATATACACGCCCTGAATCTTTGCTTTTAGGGACAAACTCATAATCTAGGACACAACTAAAATAGGATGTTCCCTTTGCCGTTGAGGCTACCACGTAATAGAATCCGGAAAACCCTTCAGGATTATAGTAATACTGATTAGTAGCCCCTACAATTGCTTCTCCATTGTGATACCACTGATAAGCGACAAAGTGTTGTTCCAAATTATCACAAAACAAGACATCATCCCATTTAGCATAAACCATAGATTTATCAATGGTAAAATTGACATTTTCAGAAGATTCGCAACCTGTTTCGTTATTTTTCACCGTTAAACTGGCAGAATAAAGTCCCGCAAACGCCCTTTCAGGTTGAGCAAAAGAGATGGTATCTGCGGGTAACAGAGCATTCTTAATATCAATAAACAAAGGTGAAGAAAAATCCAAATCGTAATAATCAGGAGAACCTTCTTCTATTTTAAAAGGAATGGATATTGTCGTAGCATCTGAGCAGGAATGAATTTCTGAAGGAACGCTGAATTTCGGTTGTGCTGAAACATTAATGGCAAATATATCCGAAGATTCGCAACCCGTTTCCTCATTTTTTACGGTTAATTTGGCACTGTAGAGATTAGCCTCCCGAATTGGTAAAGCAATCTTAATTGTATCATTTTGAGGCAATGCGGCATTTTCAATATCTGTAAATAAAGGTGAAGAAAAATCCAAATCATAATGATCAGGAGAACCGTCTTCTACTTTAAAGGGAATAGATATTGATGTAGCATCAGAACAAGAATGAATTTCTGAAGGAATGCTGACTTTCGGTTGTGCTGAAACATTAATGGTGAATGAATCCGAAGATTCGCAACCAGTTTCGTCGTTTCTTACCGTTAAATTAGCAGTATACAAATTAGCCGCCGCAGTTGGTAAGGGAATCTTAATCGTATCATTTTGAGGCAATGCGGCATCTTCAATATCTGTAAATAAGGGGGAAGAAAAATCCAAATCGTAATGATTAGGAGAACCTTCTTCTATTTTAAAAGGAATGTATATTGACACAGCATCTGAGCAGGAATGAATTTCTGAAGGAATGCTGACTTTGGGTTGCGTCAAAACATTGATATCAAAGACTTCAAAGAGAGTTTGTTTACCTGTTGAGATGGGTTGAAATAAAATATCATCCAAAGCAAAATCATTGCCTGAAGTATTAGTGCTAATATTTTCATCCACTACAGAAATGGTAATATCGTCGCAATCTTCAGGTGCTGTAAAAAAAACAATATTTTCTTTCCATATAGGAATCAGCGTTTGAGTAGTTCCCAACTGTTGCTCTTTGCCATTATATTTAATCCAAAAACTGAGTTTAGCAGGATTCGTTTCTCCTACACCAGATGCCCAATAGGAAAATCGATAGGTTTTTCCTGCTTCGATTTTCAGATTCGGGTTATTTTGACTTGTTTGTGCAATCCAGGCTGAAGATCGTTTGGTATTTCCATCAATAAAAAGCATGTATCCTCCACTATGTGGTATTACTTCCGTAAGAGATACATTTTGATTTTTGGTATTTGAACTGACAACTGCCCACCCACGATCGGAACGATTATAATCGAAAGAAGCATTTAATGCAAACTGCTCATAATCAGTAGAAAAACCTTTATAATAAGGAATCGATATATCTTCAAAACCGCCATTTGACATAATATTATCTTCAATAACAGGTTCTTGAGATATAGTGGTTACAGAACAAATATAAGTTGTGTCTTTTTGTATGGAAACGTTTATTGCCTTATTCGTTTCTCCTGTATTCCAAAGATACTCATATCCATCAAATTGAGTCTCTAAAGTCAATGTGCTATTCTGACACGCTTGAATTTCTTCTTTACGAGGCTTAATGTATTGTACAGTGCTATTACAAGTACCCTGTGAGAAACTAATTGCCAAACTTGCTTGTTTTTCTGATGTGGTAACAGGAATATTCTCAATACTAAACTCATAAGGAGATGTAAACGGATAAGATGTTTGCACCGTTTTTCCGGACAATAGATCCCTTACTATCAAATCTCCGAATAAAGGAGCATTGGAAAAACTTGCCTTCCCTGAGAGATTATAGGTCGAACCATCACATGTATCAACATTAACAGTAAATTCAGGGAAGGAACAAAAAGGAGCGACAGACCACGTCCCGGTACTTTTTATCGGTGCAATTTCACCCCATCCATCAATTGTGTACATATTACGTACTCCATCATAAGTGAGGTCATTTGTTTGGTTCCATGCACAACCCCAAGAGAATGCGGAGCAATTTGGACTCATCCGAACAAAAATAACATGTGTCCACGCCGTACTCGGAGCCTCAGCTACATAAATGTTTGAATAAATTGTTGGAGTCATCGTAACATAACCCGGAACATAATCGTTATAAAAATAAGCAACAAACCATGCATTATCCTGATTCCAAAGAGAAGAACCTCCTGTATTAAGATATATTTTTGTTCCTCCAACAATGGGAACTGCCCAAAGAGAGTGAGCAAAAAGCAGAAAAACAATATGAATTACTATTTTCTTCATTTCCTTATAATTACAGGGACTTGTATGCTGTTTCTGTGTTCTACCTTCACTTCTTTGTAGGTAGTATCGGCTTTTACAAAATCAAATAAATCGCGACAATTGGTCTTCCTTATTGACTTCATTTTATCCAATTGTAAATTAACTCCTATACGTACACCGATAGCATAATTTTCTGTACTGTAGTTTCCAAAAGTGGTAACCATTAATTCTGTACGTTTACCGAAATCTACCAAACAACCTACCTCTGCGAACCCACCATAAGAAAGGTTTAAGTCAAACACGCCTGACTCTCCTGCAAGAATCTCATCTTCAAAACGTCCGGGTAAATTTTCTAGTGTTAAATTCCATTGAGGATAATAACCCTTATTGTGAATCGTTCCCGATGTTACGGTATAATTTGCGTAAACAGGCAAACCAACTTTACCTCCAATAGAAGCCCATAAAGCAATCTTTTCATTCAAATTGTGTCGAAATTGCAAAGCCAATGGGATTTCTATAAACAAACTTTTCCGGACTTCTTTTCTATCAGATGTCGCAGCAATGTGATCATAGGACTCACCCTCCGAATCTTTTTGGTGATATTCAACAGTTGTATAATTGAGTACATAAGAGGATTGGTATGAAGCTAATCCGATACCGGAACCTACTCCCCAAGAAGGACGGAAGAAGTAGGAATAACCAAGTTGGGCATTAGCATGCCAGGCTCCGATAGGATATGTTTCTTTCACTATTTGTTTGAGAACTCCATATCCACCTCCAATAGTCACTTGAACATAAGAGCCTTTTCCTTTTCGCGGATGCCTAGGGGGCAACAAAGTTGTGTCGCATTTTTGTTTAAAAATACTATCAACAGAGATTGTATCAATAACCTGTTTTGTTTCATAGGAAATGATTGTGCTGTCATGCCAAACAATTTCTGTTTTCGGTACTTCTTTTTCTACTTTTATAGGGGGATTTTCTGCCTGTTTTTCTGTTTTTTGACTATTCCGCAAAGCTGACGTTCCTACAATGATAGTTCGATTTTGAATTTTATAGGGAAGACCTCGCAAAACGAAAACTTTGTTTAAAACAGTTTCCAATTTCACTTTTTTGAAAGAGACGGAGACTTTATCCTTTCCCAGAAAATCGGAGGGCTTGTATACAATAGAATACCCTGTTTGCCGCTCGATTTCGTGCAAAACCGAGGCAAGGCTACTCTGTCTAAACTCTTTGGTAACAATTTGTGCCTGAAGAGGCGTTATCACGGAGAGTAAAAGAGCAATCAGGATACTATGTAGTATTCTGTTAATCACCAACTTCTAATTAATGGTAATTGTATTTCCTTGTCGCTCTACCTGCATCGGAACCAACTCCTTCAAGGCCGACAAAATTTCATCCACATTTTCGTTATTACGAAATGAAACACGTACTTCTTCGTTTAAAATCTGTTCTGAATTTACACGGATATCGACGTTGAATTTTCGATTAAGTTTGCTGAAAAGATCAGACATCGCAATATTGTCATATTCGATATTGTTTTCTTTCCAAGCACAAGACTGTTCAGCAAGAGCATCCAATTCTACAAACTCTTCTTTTTTCTTATCAAAACTAAGGGTTTGGTCTGGAGTCATATGCCGAACTTCATTGCTACATTCAACTCTCACCGAACCTTCAACCAAAGCCGCTGTAATCAATTTTTCATCAGGATAAGCAGATAAATCAAACTTTGTTCCCAATACCGTCAGTTCATAATCTCCCGAACGTACCACAAAAGGCTTACCATTTTTCTTGGTTACCTCGAAATATCCTTCGCCGTTAAGTTCTACTTCACGTTTTTTATTGAAATCGCTACCATAACTTAATGTAGATCCGGCATTCAGCCAAACTTTCGTTCCGTCGGATAGCGTAATTTGACCTTTTCCTCCATAAGCAACTTCAAATACGTAACGATGTTGAGAAGCTTCTTCTCTTTTTTGCCAGAAAAATATACCCGAAACAGCAACAAGCAAAACAGCTACCGCTGCGGCAACAGACATCCAAGGAATGTGACGTTTGGGAGTAAACGGAATAACCACGGATTCCGAAATCTGCATGTTACTTTTGAGTTTTTCCCAAGCAGCACGGGTAGAAACATCAGCAGATTTTTTCCTCCAAGCTTCTTCGTAAGCACGAAATTGTGTTTCGTTTTCCGTATTTTCGGTGATAAAGGCAAATAAACGGCACTCATCTTCCGGACTTATATTTCCTGTGAAATAAGCCTCTGCCAATGCCCTAAAATCGATATTCATATCCATAAATTCACCTATTACTTAGCAGTAAGACAATTAAATAGTCCATTTCCCCAACCTGAAATAGATCAATTAATCTAAATTTAACATTATTTAGTTGATCCCGTTTCATGGGACGGGAGAAAAACCCAAACCAAGATGTATAAAACGATATTCTACTTTCCATTGATTTGTGATGAAAAAATGGAAACCGCCTTTGCTATATGTTTTTCTACCATAGTAGTTGATATATTCAGCTGATCGGCTATTTCTTTGTTTTTGAGCCCATTCATTCGGCTTAATACAAAAACCTCGCGACAACGTTGCGGGAGTGTATCCATTACCTTTTCCACTTGACTTTTCAAGTCATTATACAAACAAGAATAATCGGTATTGCTAGCAAAATCTTTTGCATACAAACGTTCATCTCCTTGTAAATTTTCTAAAAATTCGATGGAAGAAATATCCACCAAAGCGATATGCTTTAAATGATTGAGACAGGCATTGCGTACCATGGTGAAAAGCAAAGAGGCAATATTTGGATTTCGGATTTCGGAACGCATTTCCCATATTTTCAGGAAACATTCCTGAGTAATATCCTCTGCTGTGGTTTCATCGACAAAACGAGACGCAAAATGACGCAAACGAGGATAATAACTTTTGAATAAAAACTCAAAAGCCCGCTGATTTCCTTGTTGAATCTCAGATAACAATATTTCGGGTTGTGAAAAATCCATAGTTTGCTTGAGGTCAAACAAAGATAGAAAATTTGCGAAACAAACTAGTCTTTTACCCTTCAAATGTTATTGCATCGAAAAAATATCAAATAAATTATAAATTAAATGTGCCTAGATAAGCACTAAAAACTACCTGTAGACAACAAAACCAATGTACAAGCCTCTTCTACTTGGATTCCTTTTTCTTCCAAACGAGATTTGAACTCAGGATTTTCTGTTCCCGGATTGAATATAACCCGTTGAGGTTTCAGCTGTTCGATATAGTCATAATATTCAGGCTGATTATTTTTGCCCAAATATATGCTTACGGTATGAATAGCGGGATAAAGTATTTTTTCCGTATCAATGGAAACTCCTGCCACTAGACCTTTTCTTAGCCCCAAGGCTTTCACTGTGTATCCATGGTTGACCAACTTTGTAATTGCCTTGAATGAATAGCGTTCAGGATTTTCAGACGCTCCGATAACTACTGTTTTTTTCATACAAAAATTGTTACAGAAAATTTATTTTCTCTTATGCAAAATATTATTTACCACTCAAAATCAAACAATCATTTCTTTTTCAGCATTTTTAATCATGAAATGTAGTCTATTAAAGATGTTCGCTTCACCCATTCCACTATCAAAATCGAGAAATAATAAATTCAATGAAGGATACAACTCGCGGGTACGTTTTTCTATTCCTTTTGAAATAATCTGGTTGGCAATACAACCAAAAGGTTGCAAACTGACTACATTATTAACTCCCGAATCAGCAAATTGAGCAAATTCGGCAGGAATACGCCAACCTTCGCCAAACTGAGCATTTAAATTAATAATTTTGGATGCTTTCAGTGCATCCTTATGGGGATTTCCAACCGGATGATAATAAGGAAAAACTTGCACTTTTGACTCCATTTTTCGAATAATACTAAAGACATATTTTTCAATCGTATTCATGAAAAATTTGGAAGAAGTCCTTCTGGAAATATTACCCGAAACACGTGCTTCTCTGCTGGCAAACGTTTCTGTAAAGAATTCGGTTAACGCAGGTATAACAGGCTCTACTCCCCTTGAAACCAACCAGTTGGTAATATTTTTGTGTCCAAAATTATTGTACTTTACATAAATTTCACCCACAATCCCAATTTTAGGAATTTCTTTTCGATTGTTTGCTTTGGTAAATTCGTGAGCAGCCTTTTCCGCCAAATCATAAAAAGCGGATGCATTATTTTGTTGCAAAGCTTGTATACCAAGTTCGATATATTTTTGCTTGAGTTTTTCGGCAATGCCTTCTTCTACTTCACGAGGAGCCGTTGCATAGTACATTTTGGATAAACAATCGGCATATGCCATACAAGCGGCTATTGATTTTATCACTTTCCGCCATTTTATTTCAAAACCGGATTGTTCATTCATAGCTCCGCCACTGCCAACTGCTACCGAAATAACAGGGATATCATCGTACCCTGCCGAAATCATAGCCTTTTTCATCAAAGTGATATAGTTCGAAGCTCGGCATTGACCACCTGTTTGTGTTATTCCCAAAGCAATTTCATCACTTTTGTATTTTCCACTATTCAATGCTTTCATCACATCACCCACAACTAAAGTTGCCGGATAACAAATTTCGTTATTCGAATATTTCAGTCCTAATTCAGCCGATTGTTGGTCACTTGGCGGTAAATTTTCCGCATTATATCCCAACAGCCCGAAAGCTGTGGGGATAAATGGAGAATAAAAATCAGCAAACCAAGGCACCAAGATTTTTCTGTCCTTATCCTTCTTTTCGAAAGGAGGCGTATGAATAGCACGTAAATTCTTGGAAAACGTCCTATTATCTTTAAATTTCAAACTTTCAATGAGCGATCTGATTCGCAAACGCGTAGAACCTATATTGTTTATATCATCAACCTTCAACAAGGTTGCATTTTTGCCTTTCCGGCTAAGAATATCAGTAATCTCGTCCAAAATAAAAGCATCCGGACCACAACCAAAAGATGTTATTTCAATGTAGTGAACATTGGCAGGAGCATTTGCTGCCCAAAGAGCCGATTTTATAATTCGGTTAGTATATGCCCATTGCATAACGCTTTGTACATTTTCGGCTGTAGGATCGACATCACGAACAATGTCTTCCGTAATTACATCTACCCCAAAATCGGCTATCAAATCGGCTATCTTATGTTGTATTAACGGATCGGTATGATAAGGACGACCTGCCAATAAAACTACCAAACGTTCTTCGGCATTGGCTTTTTCCAATACGTTTTTGCAGTTGTTGTTCAGTTGTTCTTCATAGGTTTCTTGAGCCTTTAAAGCTCCATCAAAGGCTTTCCCTATTTCTTTAGAGCCAAGTTCAGGCAATAATGAGCGAAGGTACTCAACACAAGCTTTTTTCATCAATTTCCGGTCTTTAAATGTAAAGGTCGGGGCATCAAACGAAATACCGAATTGTTTTTTCGGATTAATAGCACTTCTAATTACTTCAGAATAACCGGTAACAATAGGACAATTATAGCTATTTGCTATTTTTTCATCTTCTTGATTTTCATACACTACAAAAGGCATGAAAATGCGGTCAACTTTTTTATCTATCAAATTTAAAACATGACCATTGGCTAATTTGGCAGGAAAACAAATATTATCAGCCATCACGGTACTAAGTCCTTTTTCGTACAATTTCATGGTAGAAGGGTCGGAAAGCACCACTCTGATACCACAAGCAGAAAAAAGAGCATGCCAAAACGGATAATTTTCATACATACCAAGAGCACGAGGAATGCCAATGGTCAATTTACTATTTTCAACGCTTGGTCTGTCAAACAATAAATGATATTTGTCTGCATACAAATTATGTCCCTTGGCTTTTTTATCCCCACTATTGGAAAATACTTTTTCGCACTTATTGCCGGCAAAATACTGACCTCCGTTTTCAAAATGGAAACGAGTAACCGTGCATTGGTTTTCACATCCTTTGCACAAAGATATTTTTCCGGTATAAGATTGTGGCTTTACCAAATCGACCAATGGAATGGCACTCGCCACGTCTTTTTTTATTTTTTTACGAGCAAAAAGAGCAGCCCCATAAGCACCCATCAATTCGGGATAATCCGTTATCATTACGGTTTTGCCAATTTCTATTTCTAATGCTCTGATAATGGAAATATTACGGAACGTTCCCCCTTGAACCATCACACAATCGCCCAAATCGGCAATATTTTTGAGTTTCAAAACTTTATTTAAACAGTTTTTGATGACAGAATAACCCAATCCTGCAGAAATATCGGCGACAGAAGCTCCTTCACGCAACGATTGTTTTACTTTCGAATTCATAAAGACCGTACAACGCGTTCCCAAATCGCACGGATGTTTTGATTTTATAGCAATTTTTGAAAAATTAGTTGGAGTTTGATTCAACGATTGAGCAAATGTTTCGATAAATGAACCACAACCCGAGGAGCAAGCTTCATTAATTTCCAACCGCTTAATAGCCCCATTTTCGATAAATGTTGCTTTCATGTCTTGCCCACCAATATCAAGAATAAAACTAACATTCGGGTTAAAATTATAAGCAGCTGTATAATGAGCTATTGTTTCCACCATTCCTCTATCGATAGGGAAAGCCGCTTTTAGCAAATCTTCTCCGTAACCTGTTACACAACTTCCCAACACACTGAGATTCTTATTGACCTCTGTTGCTTTTTGTAACAATTGAGATAGACCTTTAGCCACTGTTTCAAGGGATTTACCTTTATTTTTTTCATAAAAACGAAAGAAAATTCGACCCTTATCGTCAGTCGCAATAATTTTTGTTGTGGTTGAACCGCTATCTATCCCCACATAACAATTATTATTTTCAAGATTCTCAATCGCCACAGTTGGCATATTGAATTTCTTCTTTTCTTCGGTCCACGCATTAAGTTCTTCTTCATCTTTGAAAAACGGTTTCAATTGGTGAGGTTGATAGATATAGCTTTTTTTATTGGTATGTTGCAAAAGGTCTACATATTCGGAAATAAGTTTCTTTTCCCGTTGTTGACCGGCAGTAATAGCAGCTCCCCATGCGGATATTACCGCAGTATCTTCGGAAACAACAATATCTTCTTCTGTAAGATTTAATTGCTTAATAAAAGCTGCTTTAAGTGCAGGTAAAAAAGTAAACGGACCACCACACAAAAAAAGTGGAGCAGTAACACTGTACCCACGAGAAAGTGATGTAATTACCTGTAAACTAACAGCATGGAAAACAGAAACCGCAATATCTTCTTTACTGACATTTCTACTCAACAAATTTTGTACATCTGTTTTGGAAAAAACACCACAACGAGAAGCAATGGGATAAACAGTAGTTGCCTTTTCAGCCAAGTCGCTCAATTCACTCACATCAACGGCTAATAAAGAAGCCATTTGGTCGATAAAAGAACCCGTTCCACCGGCACAATTGCCATTCATACGCATATCGGGCGATTTGTTATCGCTAAAAAAAATCATTTTGGCATCTTCTCCTCCGATATCAACCAAGGTTTTGGTTGAAGGAAATTGAGAGGCAATAACCTCGCATGATGCTACCACTTCTTGTACAAAGGGTATCCCACAACGTTCGGCAACACCCATTCCGGCAGAACCCGTTATAGATAAATGAACCGGAACATCTCCTATTTCTTTTTGTAATTTTTCAAATGCAGCAATAATTGTTCCTGCAATATCCGCAAAGTGTCGCTCATATGCTTTAAAAATAATTTTATTCTTGCTGTCGGTTGCTACAATTTTTACGGTGGTCGATCCGGCGTCTAATCCTATATTTACTTTTGAACTCATCTTTATATAATAACTCTCCTACTTCGTGATAATAAATTAATGTCTCTGCAAAATACTTTTACACTTCAAAAAAATCGTTTAGCAATTTTTTTGTGTTTCTTTTATGATCGTCTAAAAACGCTATTTTAGCCTTTGTATTTTTTGTCCAATACTGACTCAACAACGGATTTAACAAATAAGGACAAAAAAGCAATCCGTAGAAAATAGTTAACAACCTATCTAATGGCATTTTACGCATATTTCCATTTTCCATTTCCTGACTAAGAATTTCGCTTACCAACAGCAAATATTCTTGTATTCTTGAACTCTTATTTACAAAATCAAAAAACATTTTCGGATTCCGCTGTATTTCCACAAAAAGAAACCGAGGAATAAATTCGTTTTCACGAAGCATTCCATCATAAATATCAATAACAGCATCAATTTTACACTGTATGCTTTTGTTCTCTTTTAAAACGTCCCCCACTTTCGGTAAAACGCCATCCAACATTTGTTCTATTATTTCTTGAAACAAATTTTCTTTTGTCTTGAAATAATAATTCAGAGAAGTTCTGCTAATTCCGGCAACATTGGCAATGTCTTGCATTTTTGCCTTTTCCTGTCCCTTTTCCAAAAAAACATGTTGAGCAGATTCTATAATTTTTTGTTTTGTACTACACGATTCAATCATTCGTTTTTAGCATTATTTGACATGAGTGTCAAAATTACGACAAATTTTGTTACCTGACAAACAGTTATTTCTTTTTTAAATTTTAATAAGAAAATGGTGAAAAAACTAAAATTTATTGACTTTTACGGTAACTAATTATCGCCCAAGCATTAAAAAAAACAGCAAACATACACAATATACACAAATCTTTTAGTAAGTGAATCGTATCACTCCCTTTTAAATAGACAGACCTCATTACCGACATAAAATATTTTAAAGGATCAAATGCAGCAATCCATTGTCCCCAATTAGGCATGCTATCTATCGGAGTATATAGACCACTCATCATAATAAAAATCATCATAAAAAAGAACACAATAAAAACGGCTTGTTGCATAGTTTGTGCATAATTAGAAATAACTAGACCAAGACCAGATATTCCTAAAATAAAGATGAACGCAAAGATATAAATGGTATAAAAATGTCCATTAGGTACCAATCCATAAACACCCCAAGCAACACCAAAACCTATGGTGATAACGATAAACCCAATTAGCCAAAAAGGGATTAATTTAGCCAAAATAAATACAATTTTAGGCACAGGACTTACGTTAATTTGTTCCATAGTTCCAATTTCTTTTTCAAAAACAATGGAAACGGCAGGTAAAAACCCGCATAAAAGAGTTAAAACCATGACCATAAGAGCAGGTACCATAAACACTTGATAGTTTAATTCTTTATTGAACTGAAACAGACTGTCTGTTTGAATAAAAGAATTGCTCATCACAGCCGATTGGGGAAATCTCTCCACGAGAATAGTCGAATTAAATTTGCTTACAATTTGTGAAAGATAAGCTACGGCAATACCTCCTTTCATTCCATTGACAGCATTCGGACTAATCATTATTTTTGTTCCATTTCGATTAATGATGTCTTTCTCAAAATTTGCAGGAATCTGAATAATTACATCTGCTTTATTTTGCTCTATACTTTTCAACGCTTCGTTGTAAGTTGAAGAAAAATCAGCCAATTTAAAATACTCAGAAGAAACAATGGTTTGAGTAAGACGTCGCGAATAAGAAGAATGATCATTATCAACAATACTTGCATTCATGTTGCGTATTTCGTAATTGGCAGCCCAAGGAAAAACAAGCAACACCACAAATGGGAATACAAGTATCATTCTCGGAAGAAAAGGATTCCGAATAATTTGCTTAAATTCTTTTTTGAGAAGGTATTTTATCATACAACATACATTAATAAAAAAACTATTCGTTACCCAAATTATTCGAGTCGTATCTTAAATTTTTTCAAACTTATTAGCAATAAGGTAATTCCCATAACAGAAAGAACTGAAAGCTCTTTCAAAACGGATGTAATTCCTAAGCCTTTAATCATAATAGATTTAGCAGCAGATATATACCAACGTGCCGGCACAAAGTTTGAAATCCATTGTAACCACGTTGGCATGTTTTCAACGGGGAAAATCATACCGGAAAGTAGCATAACAGGAATCATTAACGCCATACCAGAAATCATCATAGCGGCTAGTTGCGAACTTGTAAGAGTAGATATTAATAACCCCAATGCCAGTGAAACAAATATGTAAATCAACGAAACAACTATCAAACTAGCAAAACTACCAGCAACAGGAACGTTAAGAACAAAAACAGAAAGTAATATAATCGTTGCAAAATTGATACACGAAAGAACAAAATAAGGTGCAATTTTAGACAATACAATATAAATCGGTTTCATCGGCGAAACGAGCAAAATTTCCATTGTTCCCATTTCCTTTTCACGGACAATGGCAATGGAGGTCATCATAGCACAAATTAAAATCATAATCATGCCCAAAACACCAGGAACAAAATTATAAGCTCCCTTCATTTGCGGATTATAAAGCATCTTAACTTCCGGTTGAATAAGTAAACCTTCCTTGCCCTGAGAACTTAGCTCTTGTTGGTATGCAGCAATAATATTGCCAGCATAAAACACAAACGAATTGGCAGCATTGGGGTCTGTTGCATCGGCAATAAGCTGAATATGAGCTTTGCCTGTATGCTGAAGATTTTGTGCAAAATGATTTTCAAAAACCACAACTAGTTTTGCCTTTCCATCTCTGAATACAGTTTCTATTTCATTTGTACCATGAATATTTTTTACAACATCAAAATAGGCACTGGCATGAATCTTGTCAACAATCCGATCCGTTACTTCATCATTTGTTGGTACCAAAACAGCAACTTCGGTATTTTTTACTTCTGTTGTCAGTGCGAATCCAAATAAAATTATCTGAATAATCGGCATTAAAAGTAAAATCATCACCGTTGTTCTATCACGTAAAATATGACGAAATTCTTTTTGTATAAATGATATAAGTTGTTTCATAACGATGCTTTTAACTGTCAGCTCTGGTGGCTTTTCGGGCTAATTGCTGAAAAACCTCATTCATATTTGTTGCCTGAAACTGATTTTTCAAGTTTTTAGGCGAATCCAATGCTTCTATTTTTCCATCTACCATAATAGATACCCGATCACAATATTCGGCTTCATCCATATAATGTGTTGTTACAAAAACCGTTATACCCTTGGCGGTTGCATCATAAATTAATTCCCAAAATTGGCGACGAGTTATTGGATCTACCCCTCCAGTGGGTTCATCCAAAAAAACTACTTGTGGATTGTGAAAAATAGCCACCGAGAATGCCAATTTTTGTTTAACCCCCAATGGCAAGGATTTTACCAATTTATCACGTTCATTCTCAAATTGAAGTTGTAGCATTAATTCATTCGTTTTTCTTTTTATGTCAATATCTTTCATGCCATAAATGCCACCAAAGAGCTCGATATTCTCCCACACCTTTAAATCATCATAAAGAGAAAACTTTTGGCTCATATAGCCGATATTTTTTTTTATTTTTTCCTGTTCATGAGCAATATCATAGCCTGCTACCATTCCTTTTCCTCCGCTAGGAATACTCAAACCGCATAACATACGCATAGCCGTAGTTTTTCCAGCTCCATTTGCTCCCAAAAAACCAAAAATTTCACCTCGTTTTACTTCAAACGAAATAGCATCTACTGCTGTAAAATTGCCAAATTTCTTTGTTAAATTTTCAACAATAATAACCTCATCTGCATTATGTAAGATTTTTCTATTCATTCTCTTCTACCTGTTTGAAAGTTCCATAAAACAATCTTCTACGGTCGGCACAATGGACTGAATACACACATTTGAATGTCCATTTTTCACAAGATATTCTTTTAAAATATCCATTGTCAACTCTCCTTTTTCTACTGTAACATGGTGGCTATCGCCAAAAGCATAACAACTTTTAATTTGCTGCATAGCCCGCAAGTCTTTTAGTAACTTCGGCATATCATCTCCCTGAACAATCCAAAGTGTTTTTTCAAATTGTTTGACAATGTTCTTGGGTGTATCAATTTTTAAAAATTCGCCATCCTTAATTAATGCAATACGATCACACAAACTTGCTTCATCCATGTATGGCGTTGAAACGAGAATAGTGATTCCTTGTGTCTTCAAACTCTGAAGCATATCCCAAAATTCCTTGCGAGAAACTGCGTCAACTCCGGTAGTCGGCTCGTCAAGAAAAAGAACACTTGGTTTATGAATCAAAGCACAACATAATGCCAGTTTTTGTTTCATTCCTCCCGAAAGTTTTCCTGCTCTACGTGTTTTGAAGGGTTCTATTTGTTGGTAAATATCTTTTATCAACGCGTAGTTTGCTTCAACGGTTGTATTAAAAACGGTTGCAAAAAAATTCAAATTTTCTTCCACCGTCAAATCCTGATACAACGAAAATCGTCCTGGCATATACCCCACTCGTTTACGGATTTCCTTGTAATCGGTTACAACATCAAAACCATCAACTGTTGCCGTTCCATTGTCAGCCAAAATCAAGGTAGTAAGAATACGAAACAGGGTTGTTTTTCCGGCTCCATCAGGACCTATAATCCCGAATATTTCGCCTTTTTTAGTTTCGAAAGAAATATCTTTCAAAGCCTCAATCTTGTCGTATTTTTTGCTTATTGATTGGCATTGAATGGCAGTATCCGTATTCATATATTCTCCAATTTTTTATCTTTAATTGAATTTTACATTGCCATACATACCAATTTTCAACAACCCATCGTTCTTTATGTTGATTTTTACGGCATACACCAAATTAGCACGTTCGTCGCGTGTTTGAATGGTTTTGGGGGTAAATTCCGATTTGCTCGAAATCCAACTAACAACACCTTCGTATTCTTTTCTATCTTCGCCATAGTCAGCATAAACCTTCACCTTTTGTCCCAATTTAATTTGGGTTAATTGGTCGGAAGTTACGTATGCTCTCAAAATCATATTGGTAACATCACCCACTTTAAACAATGCCCTTCCGGGAGTTGCTAATTCTCCTTGTTCGGCATATTTTGTCAAAACAACTCCTGAAATCGGACAAGTTATATAGCATTTTCTTAACTGATCTTCTATTTGTTCTACTTGTATTTGCAATGCTTCATTGTCACCCGAAATGCCATTAGTTGTCGTTTCAAGGGATGACTTTGCAGCCTCCAATTGTCTTTCTAAAACTTTAATTTGAGCGTTTGCATCATCTAATTGTTTGGTTGTGGAAGCTTCTGCTTTTACTAAATTTTCTACTCGTTTACGTTCTGTTTTTGCCGTTTCAATTTGTTGTTCTAAGGCTGCTATTTGTTTTTGAATATCAGGACG
>DAIMYQ010000015.1:31405-35035 GCA_036734385.1 Paludibacteraceae bacterium
ATTATTTGTTGATATTGTTTTTTAATTCATAAAGGCTCTTTAAAAGTTGTATTTCATGCAATGATTTCAGTTGTTTTGCCTGGTTTTCGGCATTAATTTCTCGTATTAAGTCGGTTACCGTCAGAGTTCCGTTTTCCACCTTCGAAGCTGCAACCTTCTTAATATTTTCACGTAAACGAATTATGTCATCATCCGTATTTAAGAGTGCTTGAAGATTTTTTATGGCGAGCTTGTCTTGTTCATTTTTTAAATCTGTATTAAACAAAAAAGTTTCTTTTTGAATAGCTACATTTTGTTTACTGATATCCAATTTGCTGATATTATTTTTAGTAGAATAAAAACCACTGAGATTCCAAGAAAAACGAATTCCTCCTATGTAGAAAGGAGCAAATTCATTGGCAAACATATTCAATGCTGGCTTTCCGTATCCTCCTTGAAAAAAAGCTGATAGTTTGGGAAGATTTCCGGCATTTACCATTTTTTTCTGATTTTCGTAAAATTTGTTTTGAGCCGCAAATAAATTGAGTTCAGGGCGATAATTGACTGTATCTTGTAAAACAAAAAGATTTTTTTCCGGTCTAATCAACGTTGCATTTTCATCTATCTCCATTTTTGTAAAATTCGAAAGCATTTTTAAATACGCCGTTTTTGTATTCAAAAGTTCTATTTTTCGTTGTTCGGCATTAATCTGTTCCACTTTTATGGCATCCAAATCAGCTTGGTTGGCAACTCCATTTTGTTTATACGCTTCAACCTTTTTGTAATTCGTTTGTAATTCATCTTGTAAAATTTCGTTTTGCTTTAACTGTTCATTAATCAACAAAACACTAAAAAATAACTGATTTACCCTTTCATTAAGAGCATACAAATCAACCTCTACTTTTTGTTTTTCTACTTCTGTAGTGGCGTTGGTAACCTTTTTTTGAGCATTGATGACGCCCCCATCCCAAATTAATTGAGAAGCTTCCGCCGCCACTTGATATTGATCTTTGGAAAGCCCTTCCATCGTAATTCCAAGTCGCCGGATAAGGGCTTCCGGCAATTCGGTGACATCCGATTGATAAGTAGCTTTTGCCGATATATTCAATTGTGGCAGATAACCTTTATTTGCATTTGACAGGTTATATTCTGCCGTTTTTTCAATTAATCCATATTGCTTTACCAATGGATAATTGTTGCGTGCTTTTTGCCAACAATCTTCCAGTGTTACAGACTGGGCTGATATCAGTTGAAATGCCATAGCAATAACCGAAAATAACCATATTTTTTTCATATCATATTTTATTTGGAGTAGTATACTATATTACGGTCTCAAATAACTCATCACGATGTTAACATGTTCTATTTTTCGATGTTCAAGAATCTCTTTTCGCTGAATTTCGTCAAAATCAATAATATCCGAAACAATAGGTAAAAATGTAAACAAAGCCGCATTGAGAGAAACAATAGTAATGATTACATCTGTCAAATCAACATTCCTTACCCTTCCTGCAGCAATTTCCACTTGCAATTCTTCTCCCAATTGAGCAAACAAACTTTCTGGATAACTATATAATTTTTCTTTCAATGATTTTATTTGTTCCGGCTGTCTGGGCAATTCTGATATAATCAGTTGTGGTATCTGCGGATTTTGACTAATCAAATCAAAATGTGTTTCTATTATTTTCTTTAATTTATCAAGAAAAGACAAATTTTCTAAATGATTCATGTCAAAAATCTGTTGAAAAAAAGCTTTAAACTTCTTTTCAAAAATGGTATTAAATAAATTTTCTTTTGTACGGAAGTAATAATGTACTAAAGCCTGATTGCATCCGACTTCTTTCGCAATGAGAGTGGTTGACGTTGAGGCATATCCATTTTCAAGAAACAGGCGTTCTGCTGTTTCTAAAATAGCTTCTTCCATTGATTTTTCAATATTAATATCCATGTTTAATAAATTAGTTTAATAATGCTATTAATAAGTACAAAAGAACAACTCTTCTTTGAACAAAGAATCATTCTTTCAATAAAATCTCACATATTTAAATTAATTTAACACTTGGAAGTGTGGAAAGGATGGTCGATCAAAACATCTTTTTCTTGAACCAAAAAGCAACATTGACCAGACCAATCATTACGGGGACTTCTACTAACGGTCCAATAACGGCTGCAAAAGCTTCTCCGGAGTTAATGCCGAAAACAGCAATTGCAACGGCAATTGCCAATTCAAAATTATTACTGGCAGCAGTAAAAGAAAGGGTCGTAGCTTGTTCGTAAGTTGCACCCACTTTTTTGCTCATAAAAAATGAACCGACAAACATAATGATAAAATAAATAAGTAACGGAATGGCAATCATTACTACATCCATTGGAATTTTCACGATATATTCGCCTTTCAACGAAAACATAACAATAATAGTGAAAAGCAATGCAATGAGGGTTGACGGAGAAATCCTTGGAATAAATCTGGAGTGATACCATTCTTTACTTTTTACCCGAATAAGAATAAAACGTGTCAGGAAACCTGCAATAAATGGGATCCCAAGATAAATGAAAACACTTTGGGCAATTTGACCAATGGTAATTGCACCAACAACTTCACTTGTCGGAATACCAAACCAAGCAGGAGCTATCGCAATAAAAAAATAAGCATAAACAGAGAAAAACAGCACCTGAAAAATACTGTTGAAAGCTACCAAACCCGCGGCATATTGCGTATCTCCTTTCGCCAAATCATTCCAGACAATAACCATGGCAATACAACGTGCCAATCCAATCATGATAATTCCATACACATACGGAAGATTGGCATTATTTTCTCCAGGAAAAAGTTTGAAAAGCAAAACAGCCAACGCAAACATCAAAACCGGTCCGAAAATCCAGTTCTGTATCAACGACAATCCAAGAATCTTGGTGTTTTTAAAGACTTCTCCTAATTCTTCGTATTTAACTTTTGCCAAAGGTGGATACATCATCACAATCAATCCGATAGCAATGGGAATGTTGGTTGTTCCTGAGGACATACTGTTCCAGAATTTGGCAACAGAAGGATGTAGCCAACCTGAAAGTACGCCAATAAACATGGCTAGGAATATCCAAAGAGTGAGATAGCGGTCAAGAAATTTTAAGTGACTGTTCATAACTTGAAGTTAAAATTAGATTTGGTGTAATTCCGAAACACGAATAATTTTGAAAGAACATTAAAGATAAATTGGCGCTTCTATTAATTGTCAATTTTTCAAATTTTCGAGATAAAACTGGTAAAACATAGTTTTTATCTCATCTCGCACTCTGCGAAATTCATTCCAAATAAATTCGTCAGTACCAACGGCATGACTTGGGTCATCAAATCCCATATGTAAACGATGTTTGACTTTGCCGAAAAATGCAGGACATTCTTCATTGGCTCCACCGCAGACGGTAATCACATAATCCCACTCCTCGTGCAAATATTTTTCTACAGAATCGGACGTGTGATGACTAATATCTATTCCGGCTTCTTTCATAATAGCTACTGCCCTCTCATTTAGTTTTCCACTTGCTTGTGTGCCCGCGGAACAAACGGTTAGACTTTTATCGAACGATTGCAAAAAACCTTCCGCCATTTGACTGCGACAACTATTTCCTGTACAAAGAATTAATATTTTCATA
>DAIMYQ010000016.1:0-34540 GCA_036734385.1 Paludibacteraceae bacterium
ATGCTGTGGATGCCAGACCGATTGTCAATACGATAGGTGCCGGAGATGCTCTTTTTTCAGCTTTTATTCACTGTTATGCGAAAGGAGAAAATCCTCATCAAGCTTTGAAAAAGGCTATTGCTTTTGCTTCTTGGAAGATTGGCGAAAAAGGGGCTGCCGATGGTTTCTTGACCGAAGCAGCCCTTGAATCTTTATGCCATAAGGTTTATAATCGTTAGAATTTGAGGTCTTCTACTTTTAAGTCTATGTTCCCTTTCATATTAGCTTGAATACGCACAGCACCGGGAACAAGATCCAGGCTTGTGACACTGACGTCATTAAGCAACCCGTGAAGTGAAATGCCATCCATTATTGTATAGTTGTTTAGCGTTTGGTTAGCTTGTGCTTTCATATCATCAATATCTTTTTGCACAGGGTAAGTTAGATAGGGCGTTAGTGTTTTCAAAATCATTCCGTGTAACAGCCAATTAGCGGATTTTACCAATGCGTTGGATGTTTTTACGTCAAATTCAGGTTCTATAATTTCTAGGGCAACTTTTTCATGATTGTATGCCATTTTTCCGCTAAAATAGATACGACCTTTGAGTGAACCGGTAACATCAGCTACAAAAACGGCTTTTCCTTCACTTCCGAAAACAGATAAATCAGTAATGGTAATTGATTTTTTTCCTTGCGTAAATTTCTTTCCAACCAATTGTTTCTTAGCCAGTTCCGCAATCTTGTCGAATGTCACATCCACACCGACATTGAGATTAAATTGTTTTCCTGATCGGTTGACATACCTAAATGCAGGTAATGTAACGGCTGTATTGGCAGTGGGTTTTGCACCCATGAAAGATTCTATTTGTGCATACATTGCCACTAACATATTCAGTTTATTGTTCGAAGAGGAGAGTGGTGACATATAAATATCTTTTGGAGTAATACGCAACCACATATCATTTTCTTTGTTTACTTGGATTGGTTTTTGGGCTTCTGTCCAAGCCATATTCACGTATTTTTTCAAATTAACGGACTGAGCAAGAGATTTATCAATTTCATCGGAGATGAGTTTCTCACACTGTGACAAGGCAAGGTTGGCAATAGGTTTAACAGGTATATTTACTCCAACAATGTTTAAGTGAGGGGCTTCAATCCATTCGTACCCTGAAGCGGTAGTATTAGAAACAATTTTCCAATTTTTATCGATACCAATGGTCGTTTTGTATTTTAGGGCGATACTTCCGGTTGCTTCGTACTTGTCGCCGACAGATAAACCGAATTTTTGTACTTTCCATGCAAAGCGGCTCCAAACTTTAACGGGAACACGATATTCTATTACGTTATTTTGAATGTCAAAAGTGAAATTTTGAGCTTTCCATACTTTAATGGACAAATCATTATCTGAAATATTTGAACCTTCGTAAAGAAGTCCGGTCATTTTTTTGTTTACTGCAGCTTCCAGCTTTTTTACGTCAAGTTCTACCTGCAAGGGGATTTCGGAAACTGCCGGAGCTATGTTCGAAGGTAAGTACGATTCTTTTGGCTTTTCTATTTGCATAGCCGTTTTACACGAAGAAAACAATACCGATATGAGCGTTATTGTTACGAAAAATAATTGTTTTTTCATGTTCTATATTTTAACGAAAATTCGGGTACAAAATTAATCTTTTTATAAAGACGATGTTCTTCATGAAGCTAAAACATTTGTTTATATATATAAAATTTAACAATGCGGTTTTTTAATATCTGTTAATTATTTGTCTGTTGTGACACCAAAATTGCTATTTTTTATCAAAAAGAGTACCTTTGAATTTCATAAATAAATAATTACCTCTTAGGTTGAAAGACCTTTGAGTTTAAATAAAATCGAATGAAAATATTAATTACTGGAGCCAGTGGCTTTTTAGGAGGTCATCTAGTGAGAAAAGCCGTTGAGAGTAATTTCGAAACTTTTGCAGGAGTAAGAGCTACTAGTAATGTGAGTCAATTTAAAGATTTGTCGTCAGTTACTTTTGTTGATTTACCCTACATTAACAAGGAAAAATTAAAATCGTATTTACTGGAGTGTAAAAATCAATGGGGTACATTTGATTATATTATTCATAATGCCGGAATAACCAAGTGCAAACATGAATCCGATTTTGATAGTGTAAATTTTGAAAATACTCGAAATTTTGTAGAGGCTTTGATAGAAACCGACGCAGTACCTCGTAAATTTATTTATATAAGCAGTTTAGGGGCTGTTGGTCCGGGAAATGATAAAACATTGGAGCCTCTTATGTTGACTGATACTCCGAAACCAAATACGTTGTATGGTATCAGTAAACTTAAATCTGAAGAATTTCTTCAATCTACAACAGATTTTCCTTATCTTGTTGTTCGTCCGACAGGAATTTATGGACCCGAAGACAAAGAATATAATATTTATGTATCGACTATAAATAAAGGCTTTGAGCCATATTTAGGTTTTAAACCGCAATATCTTTCATTCATTTATGTTACCGATTTGGTAAATGTTATTTTTTCTATGTTAGAAGGGAATATTACGAGAAAGGCTTATTTTGTTTCGGATGGCCAGACTTACACACAACAAGAATATGCTCAATTGATTAAAAAATACTTGCATCGAAAAACACTCAAAATAACTCTTCCGTTGTCAATAATTAAAGCTCTTTTTTATGGATTTGATGTGATTGGTGGGTGCATAGGAAAGGTACCGACCCTGAATGCCGATAAGTATAAGATTATGAGTGCTCGTAATTGGGTGTGTGATATATCGGAATTGAAAAAAGATTTTAACTATACGCCTCACTATTTATTGGAAGATGGTGTAAGAGAAACTGTAGATTGGTTTTTAAAACAGAAAAAATCTTCAAAGAAAAAATAATTTAGTTATTTCCTCTTTGAAGATTTTCAAGCTCGTATTATATTATAACTTCTTGATTTATTCGATTTAGTTTTTTATCATTTTTGAAGTAATAAGTTCGTTTTCGTTTTCCAGTTGGACTAAATATGTTCCTTTCGGAATATTGTTTAGGCTTATTTCCGTGCTTGCTTCTTTTATTTCTTTTTGTAGAAGAGGCTTCCCCGCATAATTATCAATAGTTAGCTTACCATTTATTTCTGAAGTCATGTTTAAAACGTCTTTTGCCGGATTTGGATATAAAACAAAAGATTTTGAATTTACATCTTTGATGGCTGAGATGATAAGGGTTTTTAATGGTTTTAATTCAACAATACCATCGTTTGTTTTAATCCAAACAGACGTATCTGTCGATGGATTATAGTAACTAGTTTCTCCTGTTTTTATAACGTTGGCAACTGCAGTTAGGTAATGAGCAACCTCCCATGCCTTGGCATACCAAATATCATTTCTTTTGCCTATCTTTTGGCAGAATGCTGTTAAAGTTGTCCAGCTGCTAGCATGTTCCCAACTGTGTCCCCAGATATATAAAAGAGCCATTTCTTCTTTATCCCAGTTAATTAATTGTGTTCCGTAATAATCTGCGGAAGACTCATGACAAGTAGGATTCCACCTTAATAAATCGCTTGGAAGATCATTTGGAATTGCTAAAGCAAATGTATTGATGGTTGTTCGTGAATAAATAATGTTAAGATCTTGTAAGGTTTGCAAAACTCGTTTGTCGTATGTTCCGAAAGGATAGGCCATTCCTGTAACTTTATATCCAACCAGATTTGAAATAGTTGTTTGACAATCGGCAATTTGGTGGTATTGGTCATTATCGGATAAACTTTCCAAATACGGGTGACTTACAGTATGTAATGCAACTTCATGGTTTCCATTTGCATATAAAGTAGCAACTTCGGAAGCTGATATTTTATCAGAGTTACCAAGAAATCCTGAATTTAAATTGAAAGAACCTACTATTCCGTAAGTATTAAAAATATTTACTAAATCTCGATCTTGAGTTCCGCTATCATCGTAACTCATTATTAGAGCTTTCCATTTACCGTTTGGAAATGTAAATCTTGTTAAATCAATTTTATTTACGGGATTGGAATCTTCTTTTATACCATTTACAGTAACACATTTAGATTGATTTACAATTGGCATTGACTCGCCTAATGCATCAATAATAATAGTATTGGAGATGTCAGGAGTCAGAGTAAGTCTGAAATTGCAATCATTTGTTTGAAAATATGCCCTGATTCTTTCTTCCCATGACCCTGATTTGACAAATCTAAATCCTGCATTTGCACCTGTCGGTTTATCTATCCATTCGAAAGTTAATTCTGTGAGAGTGACATCATTTAGTGTATAATTTAAAATACCATTTGTAACAGTAGCAACAGTATTGCTGGTATTCCAATTGTTTAAATTACCTGCAAAAGCAATTTGTTGTCCTTCGAAAGTTGTTGGTAAATTAACAATTTGGATTTGGACGTTCGTGGTTGGTCTTGCTTGCACGATGCATAGAAATAGCATTAATGCAGAAAAAATTGTTCTTTTCATAGTTATAATTCTGTTTTTTAGTAGGTTAGGTTTTCAAATATGTAACAATTATTTGTTGCTTTATTTACTTTATGAAATCTTTATGCACATTTGTTTATGCAAAAGATTGCGTTAAATTGTTGAAATAGAATCTGTTATACGCAAAAACGCCCGAATAATAAAGTGTATTCGGGCGTTTTTGCGTTAATGAAGATTAGTTACAAAATAATCTCTGCAAAATCTTCAATGTGATTATCTACATAACTTGCAATAGCACTCGTTTGTTGTTCTTCTATAGCAAAATAGATTTCTTCCAAATCGTCAAATACTTCAAAATCAACGTACAATGCGTGAAACTCTTCATCAGTTGTTTCACGTTCTAAGGCAGCTTTGTTGGGTACGTAAATTTCTTTGGCTTTGTAAATGAGTTTTGATAATTCGATAGCTCCAAATTGTTTAATAGCCCGTGCAAACGGATTTTCAAAGATATAAGAACCATAACCATTTTGAATGAGCTGTACAAATCCACCTTCACGCATTTCGGTAGAGAAAAAATGCCACGCCAACAATGTATGTTGATTTGCATTGAGCAGGGGCATGGTCTCCTCCGTTAGTTTTCCTCCAATAGCGTCCAAATAAGCATCGGTAAAAACTTGCAAAAACTCATCCATTCCTTTTTCGGAAGCAGAAACTAAAATATTATCCTTTATTTGAATCATATTTCTGACAATCTTAAAGCAAAATATCGGCTCCGTATGCCGGTAACTGAATAGTAATTTTATGATTTGATATCACAAACTTATTGTTAAAGGATGACTTTAGATTTTTTATATTCAAAATCGCAGGTATTTCTACTTCTATTGTTTTTGGTTGTGCAGAGTTGTTTATACAAACAATGGCTTCTTTATCAAAGTATTTACGAGCAAATACCCAAGTATCTTTTGTAGTTATAATATTCATAAAGTCACCATAAATTAAGACGGGATTCTCACTACGCAAATGAGCTAGTTTGGCTACTTTGTCGCGAAGGGCAATTTCGCGATTGTTTAATCCTTCAAATTTCATCATTCGTCTGCAATCGGGGTCGTTTCCACCTGTGAGTCCAATTTCATCACCATAGTAAATAATCGGAATACCGGGAATAGTAAGATTGAATGCATGCATTAAAAATAATTTATTATAAGCTGTCGAATCGGTGATTCCAATTTCACGTGACCAGCCTGCTGCTTTCGAATCTTCGCCAAATTTCAAATCTCCGGAAGCTAATGACATAAATCTTGGTTTATCTTGATTTCCGGATATATTACCCATAAGATTGTGACTACCATATGTATACAAACTTGACGTTAACACAGATTCGACTTTTTGGAGGTCTCCTCCGCCAACTCCCGCAAAGGTAACATTAGCAATATCATATACATTAAAGTCAAATTGTCCGTCAAGCATCCCAGTGTTTACGTAACTACTTATTAGTTGCGGACTTCCGTATGATTCACCAATTTGGTATAGTACCTTTCCTTGATTTTGTTTCTTTATTTTCAGTGTTAATTTGCGCCAAAATTGTTCGGGAATATGTTTACAGGCATCGTGACGGAAGCCGTCCAATTTAAATTCATTGAGCCAATACATGGCTGAGTCGGTAAAAATTTCGGCTACTTTTGGGTTCATTAAATCAAGAGTCGGCATAAAGGTATCGAACCATGTTGTCAATCTTTGGTCGTCCCAACGTTCTGTATTCAAGGTCCCATCAGGTAAATACAGTGGAGTTGCCAGTTCGGGGTGTTGCTTATAAAAAGGGTGTTCTTTGTGTACATGATGAGCTACATAATCGAGCAAAATGTTCATGTCTTTTGTATGAGCATCGGCAACTAAACTTTTTAATTCTTGATTTGTTCCGAAACGAAAGTCCACTTTTGAAGAAGAAATAGGCCAATAGCCATGATAGCCTGAAAATTTCGTATTTTTTGGAGCGTAAAATCCGTAAGGTTCCATTGGATTTTGATTTAGTGGAGAAATCCACAGGGTATTCACGCCTAATCTTTTAAAATAACCATCGTCAATTGTTTGCTTTAATCCTGACAAATCGCCACCCCAATAATCTACTTTATGGTTTACATCGGGACGATTCAAGGGATGATCGTTGGATTTGTCGCCATTTTTGAAACGGTCGACCAGCATGAAATACATGATTTGAGCTTGTTTGTCTGTACGTGTAATTTGTTTGGCATTAGTCAATACTTTTCCCTTTTCGAGAGGAATTAACAAATCGTTGCTTATACCAAATTCATTACTTGCCCAAACACGAATAAATGATCTATCCAATTTTTTTGCTTCTGTAGGGATATTAATTCTGATTTTTCCATGGCTATTTTTAACAAATTTTTTCGATAAACAATAATTTTGCCAGTAAACAAAAACTTCTTTGATTTCATTTTGGGTAGTCAAAGTGATGGTTGAGTTTGAAAATTTGTCCGTGTATATTTTGGGAAACTTATCACTTTCACTAGGAACTTGTAGTATAGAATTAAATTTTCCGTATCCGTTATCCACTTTATTGGGGTTATTGGAGTCATCATTTTGATCACCATCCAGGTTCATCTGATACAAATAACTTTGTGGGCTTAGTAATAGTTTTACTTCATATAAACCTTTACTATTCAGTTTCAATTCAGGCGTTTTTGAGGGAGTCCAATCGTTCATTTGACCCGCAATCATTACTTTTTTATACGTTTTCCCCTGTGGATTAAAGGTAAAGGTATATTCAATTTTGTCGGTTTTGCGACAAGGAATTATATAAGGAACACCTTTCATCCAAAGGTTAGCATTTATGAAATGTTCGATATCCTTGGATGCATTAAAAGTTGCCGTCATTTTGTTACTATCAATCTGACAAACCAATTTTTTTGAAGAGCTGGTAATAGAGTCAATGTCGGCAGGGTTCATGACAAAATCTTGTAAATAAATTGTGTTTTTGCCCGGGGTTAAGGTTATCAACGAGTTTAGGTTCTTGTTGTTCTCAGAGTCATTAGGCAGATTTAAGGTTGGTTGGCAAGCCGATAACGCTAAAAGACCAACAAATAATAAGTGATTTTTGTTCATATAAAGTTTATTTTAGGAATAAGTTTGCATCAATATTATTTAGTGAAATACTGTCATTTTCAGGAAAATAACGTCCAGATATATTAGATATTACAAGTTTATAGTTTTCACCAGTTAAGGACATTTCTTTGGCTGTGTAGGAATCTTTTTTTTCTTTAATAAGCCTCTCATATTCTTCTTTTAACGAAATAACAATGGGCTTCTTTTCAGCTTTTGGGGTTACTATTATTGCATATTTATCAATGATAATTTTCATTTCATCTGATGTGAAAACGGTTTCCGTTTCTCCGTTGTATTCCAATGGCAGCAATGTTTTATAGGGTTCAATATCAATTGATTGATTGTTTTCCATAGTTGCATAGAAATATTCTTCATTGTCTACGGAGGATTCTAAACCAAGAAAGTCATTTATTTCTAAGTTTGTTTTATTTTGAATAGAATTGGTAAAGTATTTTTGAAGACTTTCATTACCAAAATTATCACATACATAGGATATTTTCTCAGCTAATGCATTTGAAGTTTTAATATTCAGTTTTTTTGTTTCTCTGGAAGAACCGATCACTTTCCCGTTTTCGAGTAGTTTTGCTTCGTTAAGCATTTGTCCGATTTCTTTTACCAATGCTTTTTTTGTAACATTAAATACGCTTAAAGGTCCAACAGAGGTCAACAGGGCTACTGTCGCAAATGAAACAACAATCCATTTTATATGTTTTGCCTTCGATAAGAACAGATAAATACTTATACCATAAAGCCACACATTGAAAATTAAAATATAACAACGATCTATTGTTATTCCGTAATCGCTGATACGACGATAAATACCTATTGACATTAATACAAGTAAAGGCAATAACAAGAGGTTAAAGTATTTTGAGAAGAATTTGATTATCTTATTTTTATTTTCCATACGTAATGGATATAAAATCATCAGACAAATTAGTCCGCCGATACTTAAAATTGAGACAAGCATGGATACCCAGCCGTTTGGTAATTTCCAATGTACAATTATTTGGGTTAAATAGACATAGAGAATTAAACAATACAAACCTAAAATTGGTAGTAAAATGTATAACCCAAGGATTTTAAAGAATTTGTTGAAAGTGTATTCTTGTTTCTGTTTCTCATTTTTATTGGGAATATTTGACAAGAAATAAACCGGGGCAAATATGGCATAACAAATTACAGCCAAATTTGCATATACGTCAGGGTTGATTTTAATCTTAAAAAGCTCATCGAGTGAAAGAACCGCCAAGCTCAGTCCGGCCATAAGTATTTGGGAGAAAAGTGTTGCTATAATTAGTTGTATAACAATTTTTTTGCTAAATTCCCAAAATGGAATATCCTTGTTTTTTGCCAAATAAGAGACTATAAAGGATGATAATGTAAAGACCATTCCTAAAATGGTTATTTGATAAAATTGATAAGAAAGTAATTTTTCCGGTAAGAAATAGCAATAGCTGAATAACAAGATAATAGCCAAAAGGTTTAAAGCTATTTTAAGAAACCTGTTTTTGAGGTCTTCCGTGAACAGTGCTGCTGATAAACTTAGAGGAATGCCCAAACCTAAAAGAGTCCAATAGCTTTCTTGTATTTTAACATTGTGCCCATTAATTTCCAGAAACAAACAAATAGCTAAACCGAATACGAAAACCAATGTCAATGGGAAACGCATGGCACCTAGGTAAATTCTTTCAATTCCTGATTTTAATGATATTTTTTTCATGTTTAGATATCTAATGAACCTTAAAAGATATGAATCACTTGAATATTTGTTGTCTATCAAATTGATAAGACAGGACAACATTCGTGCAAAGAACGAGAAAATTCTTGATACATTAAAACAAATTGAAATAAAAAGTATTTTTTACGATTTTTCTCATAATACTGATTTTATTGTTTGATAATCAATGTAATATATAATTTTTAAAGAAATGCTGTTTAATTGAGGATTTGCAAATACATTTTTTAAATTATCGAAATAATTGCTTGAAACGTCATTATTGTAGAAAGAAAAGTATCTTTTCCATACCAATGATAGTTCACTTCCCGGCAAAAATCGCCACGTGTAAGATAAATCCCCATTTAATGTACTTACATTCGTGTTATAATTTTTATTTACTGTCATATCCTGGAAATCGCCATTTCGCTGCAAAAGATAGTATGATTGATAATTGACATTAGACCAATAGTGGCGTATTCTTAAATTTAGAAAACTTTTATTTGAAATGGTAAACTTAATGTTTCCTATGTTTTCAATATTTGCAATGTTTCTTCTACCAAAAAAGATAGAATCGTTGGCACTGTTTTTATCTACGTAACCAATTGCATTTTGTAAAAAACTGGTAATTAGTTGGTAATTGAATGAAAGTTTGTCGTTTATACGATAAGTAGGAGAGAATGTAAAATATTCTGAACTTTTACCGTATTTTGAGGCTTTCCAGTAGCCAATGTTTGTAAAAAATGCAAGTTTTTTACGAAAATCTGATGAATAATCTATGCCTGTATATCCGGCAGTGGGTTCTTTCGCTTTCCAACCTTTCACTCGAGGCTCAAAGTAGTCATATTTTTCTATCGGAGTGGCACTTACATAAAATTTAATGTAATTCAGAGATTTGAAAACCAACTTTAAGTTCCAAGCTAATTCTAATCTACTATACAATAATGGTTTATATAAGTTGTCATAGTAGATATTTAATTCACTGGTTACCTCGTTCAGGTACTTGGTTGGTGTATAATTTAGATATTGTAATTTCAACGTGTTTGAAATGATATTGTTGTTTTCCAGATAGCCCAAATCGGTCGGGTTATATGTGTCACTTAATAGGGTAGAATATAATTCGTATCGAAATAGTCCTTTTAATTTTGCAACATTAACGTTTAACCTATAACCATACTCATTGGAAACTATTGAAGTATCTTTATCTTGGATATAACTTAGAAAGGCATCTCCTGATATTGCATGGTCGTTAAAGTTATACTTGAAATCAAGTCCCGATACATTGGATAAATGATTTTCCTCAGGAATAAGAACATTTGTATTTACCCAACTGACGTATGATTCTTTGCCAATAACCTTATCTACCACCAATAAATTGTAATTAGAAATTCCTTGAGTAGTAATATTGCGAGAAATTCCTGTGATTGTATCTTGAACTTCAGCTGTTGTCTTTTTTGTAATGGCATTTAAAAGACCTATTCCCCAGCCGGATGATGTATGTCCTGAAATTTTTGTTGCATTGTACAAATTACCCTCTGTTTGGTTGTTTTTAACTAATTCATTATCAGTTTTTTGAGAATATATCTTGTAATAATTACGAGGTTGCCCTCCAATACGGCGGGAATAGAAAATATCTCCTTTGCTGAAAAGTTCTTTTCCTTCTGTAAAAAATTGGCGTTTTTCATCGTACTTTGTTTCCACAGATGTTAGATTTAGGTAGGTATCATCAGCACGTGTTTGTCCAAAGTCGGGAATTAACATCATATCTAACGTAAAGCTTTCATTTATTCCATATTTTAAATCAAGACCGCCTTTAGTCGAAAAATTATTTTGAGTGTAGTACGTAGCTAAATATGGCATAAAAGAAAGACGTAGGGGAGGATTTACTCCTTTCATTCCATGCATTTCACCAGCTTGGTTTAGCCAACCATTTTTGTTCTTATTTACAAAATTCCATGTTATTCCTTCTCCATTACGTTTTATCAAACGAAAGAAATTAATTTCCCAAACTTGTATATCTGTTTTCGGAAAACGAATAGCCGAAAAAGGTATTTTCATTTCTGCTATCCAGCCAATGTCTGTTTTTTTTACTTCACTTTTCCATACGGCATTCCAGCTTTTATACATGGAATTTAAATCGTTTTTAGAGTCCATTTGTACACCCGCAGCTGATACCATAAATTCGGTCGAATTTAGTCCATCATTATAAGGATTTATTTCTACTGAAAAAAGGTCGGAATTGGCTTCATCACCCGAGTCCCTATATCCCATTTCTGAAAAAATGGAATCCGGTTTGGTGTCATATAGTATTGCCAGTACATAAATAGCTTCATTATCATACATCATTCTAACTTCGGTTTGTTGAGATGGAACCCCACCATTAACAGGACTTTGTTGAATAAAATCGGTAATGATAGTAGCTTGATCCCATACTTTATCGTCAGATATAGCGTCAATTTTAGGAGGAACATCTGTTTTAATAATTGTCAACTTCTTTCTATTTTCTGCCGAAACAAAAGCTGAAAAAAGCATTAAACATAAAACTAAAAAGAGTTGTTTTTTCATAGAATCAAAAAGTTTTTTTCCTTCTAATTAATCCAAAGAAAATAGAAAGATTTTGTTACTCAAAACTAATTATACCAATGCTCTAATTTTTATGTGAAGGTAATTTGCCCACATAAAAAAGATTAATTTGGTATAAAAACAGATATTAAAAGAATGAATAACAGCAGCATCCTCAGGAAAAGTTTTATATTTGTTTCAGAAAAACGGTTAACAGATATGGTACAATTATTAAAAAGTAAAAATCGTGTTTTTATGCATATTACCTACTGGGTAGTTATGGTGTTACTTTTTACTTTCTTTTGGGGTACTCGATATGGTAATTATTGGGTTTGTTTTTATAATGAGCTTTATTTTTTACCGGTCAAGTTGGTCGCTACTTATTTTGGTCTTTATTATTTGATTCCTCAGTTGTTTAAAGGAAATTACTTGCGTGTAATTTTACTTGCCATAGTTACTATAATTGGTAGTGGCATTCTACAGCGTATTTTAGGTTATTATGCCTTTAGTCCACTTTTAGGATTTTATAATCCTAATGTTCCTCTTTTTGATACCACAGACATATTACACCAAATTATCAATATCAATGCCGTAATGATTCTGCCTTTTTCCATTAAATTTTACAGTTATTCAATGGAAAAGGAAAATAGAATTCTTATTCTTTCGCGAGAAAAATCACAAGCTGAACTGCAATTTCTGCGTAGTCAAATACAACCTCATTTTTTGTTTAATGTGTTAAATGATATTTATGCTATGTCGCTCATGCAATCGGAGAAAACGCCTGAATCAATCTTAAAACTTTCCGACTTGATGCGTTATGTCTTGCAAGAATCTGCGGCAGATGTTGTTTTGATAGAAAAGGAAATCAATTACATTCGCAATTATATTGATTTGGAAAAATTACGCTACAGCGATCGTTTTACCGTTGATTTACAGGTAACTGGGGATATTAACAATTTTTATATAACTCCCTTGTTGTTACTCCCATTTGTTGAAAATGCCTTTAAACATTCTTCTACGAATGAAAAGGGTGGGGCTTGGATAAAAATTAATTTGGCAGTTAATAACCAGCAAATGTCCTTGATAATTTCGAATAGTTTTGACCCTGAAGTACCTAAACAACAACATGTTTCATCAGGTATTGGTATAAAGAATGTGCGTAAAAGACTGGATATCTTGTACCCTGGTAGTTATACGTTTGAAACAGAAATTTCCGATCTATCTTATAAAACAGTATTAAACATTAATTTAGTATCATGAAAACCATTCATTGTTTATTAGTAGATGATGAGAAGTTGGCCCTTGATGTACTGGAACTTTACATCCAAAAATTGGATTATTTAGAGATTGAAGGGCGTTGCAGTAGTGCAGAAGAGGCTTCTTTATTTCTTGAACAGCATCATGTCGATTTGATATTTTTGGACATACAAATGCCAAAATGTAATGGCATGGAATGGATGAAATCTTTGGAAAATAAACCGAAGGTAATATTTTGTACTGCATTTGATCGTTTTGCAGTAGAAAGTTACGATGTAGATGCTGTTGATTACTTACTAAAACCGATTTCTTTTGATCGTTTTCAAAAAGCTGTTCAAAAAGCAAAAGATATTATACAAAAAGATCAGATAAATGATAAAACTGAAGAATTTATAAATGTTCGATCCGACAGAAAAGTGTACAAGATTGCTATAAATGATATTTTGTATATTCATAGCATTAGTAATTATTATCAGATAATTATGTCAGATAGAACCATCATAGCTTATGGTTCCCTTTCTTCCCTCGAAAATCAATTGATGGCTTCGAAATTTCTTCGTATACAGCGTTCTTACATTGTAGCAATAGATAAAATAGAGGCGGCTTCAGGAACTTCCGTTATTATAAATAAACAAGTATTACCTGTTGGAAAACATTATCGAGAAATCGTTGAAAATCTCTTTCGCAGAACCATCTAAAATGAAAAGAGGATATTTCCATCGAGTCCCTATCGAAGTGAAATATCCTCTTTGTGATCATCATAAGAGTTACATACCGAAACCCACGGTATTCAAATATTCATAAATTCCGCTTGCCAGCCCTACAGTCATAAGCCCGATAAAGCATACAATCAATGAAATTTTCATGTAATTATCACTCTTAACGGTTTCAATAGGATTTTCATTTGTATTAATAAACATTGCTTTTACCACTAATAAATAATAATACAATGAAATTATAGTATTTAACAAGGCAAATAATACTAAAAGATATTCACCTTTTGCAGCTGCAGCAGTAAATACAAAGAATTTACTGAAAAATCCGGCTAAAGGAGGTATGCCGCCCAAAGAAAACAATGCAATCATCATAATCAATGCTAATTTGGGGTTGGTTTTATACAAACCGTTGTAATCAGTCATGTCCACTTTACCTGTTTTTGTTTCAATGGCACTGATTACCCCAAAGGCTGCCATATTGGAGAATATATAAACAAGAATGTAGTACATAGTAGACGCCATACCTTGAGCGGTACCTGCTAATACAGCCAATGCAATATAACCCGCTTGTGAAACCGAAGAAAAGGCTAAGAAACGTTTTAAATTCGTTTGTCTCATGGCAAATAAGTTACCGACTGTAATAGTGATTAGAACTATCCACCAAAGTATAGTGTGCCATTCGAAAGACATACCACCGAATACCTTATACAATATAGTCATCAAAGCAAATACTGCCGCACCTTTTGATATAGTAGAAAGGTATGCTGTCACATTTGTTGGAGCTCCTTGATAAACGTCTGCTGTCCAAAAGTGGAAAGGTACCAAGGATATTTTGAAAAATAATCCAACAGCCACAAATACTAAAGACATTATTAATAGTGGGGTAGATTCTATGCTAAATGCCAAATCTTCAAAGTAGAAAGAACCACAAGCTCCATACAAAAATGAAAGTCCAAACAGTAAGCATGCTGATGAAAATACAGCATTAAAAATATATTTGGCTCCGGCCTCAGCAGAGTTGTTCTTGTATTTGTCAAAGGCTGCAAGAGAAGCCATAGGCAAAGATGCTGTTTCCAATCCGATGTAGAATAAAATAAAGTTGCCGGCTGAAATCATTAAGTACATTCCAAACAAGGTTAGGAGTGTCAGCATAAAGAACTCACCCCTTTTGAAGCTAGTATCTTCTTTTGATAACCAACCGTTTGACTGAAGCATAACCAATAAAACACCCACGTTCAATATATTTTTCATCGCAATCTCAGCCTCATTGCACACATACATTCCGGCAAAAGAAGTTCCTGTTGCTTGAGGTAAAAAGCCATAGATCGTATGAGCCAAAAAAAGCAGACATGCCATCGGTTGAAAATATTCTTTTAACTTTTCCGATGCAAACAAGTCATAAACAATCAGAATGAGAAATACCACCATCAGCGACATTTCCTGTTTCATCAACAAATAATTGCTTAAATCCATTGTATATAGTATAGTTTTTAATTAATCTCTACAAATTATAATTACCAATTGGTCATAGCTGTTAAGCTGCTTCTAATCAAATCTGAAAAGAAGCTAGGGAAGAATCCGATACTAGTGATGCAAAGAATGAGTGTAACCACAGCAATCTTTTCATACCACACAGCATCTGTCAATGTTTTATGGTGTTCATCTTGAACTGGTCCGAACAGAATTTTGCCAACTACACGTAAAATATATACTGCTGTAATTACAATAGAAGAGCAAGCAACAATCGTGAATACTCGATGGAACATATCTGTATGTTGGAAAGATCCAACAAAAATCATCATTTCGGAAACGAATCCGCTGAATCCAGGCAAACCTAAGGAAGCCAAACCGGCAAGTACATAACATACAGAAAGAAAAGGCATGATACGCATTAAACCACCCATTTCGCGAATATCACGAGTATGTGTTCTTCCATAAATCATACCAATTAAAGCAAAGAATAAAGCAGTCATTAAACCGTGAGAAAGCATTTGCATTATTGCACCTGTCATTGCTGTTTCATTTAACATCAAAATAGCAAAAAGAACCAGTCCGCAGTGACTTACTGAGGAATAAGCATTGATGTATTTTAGGTCTTTTTGAACAACAGCTCCAAAAGCACCATATACCACACTTATACCGGTAAGAATCAAAAATATCCATGCTTGTTCATGAGCAGCTTGAGGCATTAAGGAAATAGCGATGCGGAAACAACCGTACCCCCCTAATTTCATCAATACACCTGCGTGTAACATAGAAACTGCTGTCGGTGCTGAGGCGTGACCATCAGGAGACCATGTGTGGAAAGGGAACATAGCACCTAATACTCCAAAACCTATAAATGTTAAAGGAAAGAAAATACGTTGAGCTTCGACCGGTATGCCATTTCTTGCAATTTCTAGCAAATTGAAGGTAAAATCATTTGTTGCACTAGAGTGAAAATAGATGCCGAAAATACCAACCATCATTAGGGCCGATCCACCCATTAACATCAAAGTTAATTTCATGGCAGAATATTCTTTTTTACCTGTACCCCAAACACCAATCAACAAGTACATTGGAATTAAAGCTACTTCGTAAAAAAGTAACATCGTAAATAGGTCAATAGAAATGAAGAATCCGAAAACTCCAAGAGATAATAAAGTCAACCACATGAAAAATTCTTTCGGAAGTGGATTCATGTTCCATGAAGCAAAAACTCCTGTAAACACGATTACGGAAGACAATAGTAACATGACTACTGAAATACCATCTACACCTACCGAGTAGTGAATATTTAACGCTGGGAACCAAAGCCGATCAAAAGTGAACAACATTTCTGCAGTATTACCTGCTGCTCTTTCACTTAAGAACATACAAACCAAAGCAATAGACAAAGCCAAAAGCATTGAAGCTCCAATTACGGCGACCGTCCGAATTTGGCGGATATTCTTGCAAGGTAGGAAGCCTACTAGCATCAGCATGGGAACAAGTACAAATAATGAAAGAAAGTCCATATTCTGTATATTTAGCAGTTATAAGTCTTATTAAATAAAAATTAGCAGTGATATAATAACCATAGTACCCATGAAAAATGCCCACGCGTAATCTTGAATTTCTCCCGATTGTGTAAATTTAATTTTTCTAGAAACAAAGTTCGTAATGGTTGATTGCAAGTTCATAAAGCCATCTACACAATGACGGTCAAACCAAGCAACAGGTTTCGAAATGCAATTAAATACCACTTTTTTTGTAAAGAAAAGCCATACCTCATCAAAGTAGAACTTGTGATAAGCTGTCTTGTAAAGTCCTTTGAAAGTGTTCGTGAATTTGTCTGATGATGTATTTTTTTTGGCATACATCAGGGTCGCAATAACTATTCCAATTACAGCAACCAAAATGCTCAATAGGGCAACAGACCACTCAATGTGCGTTTCAAAAGGTATACCATTGGAAGAAATAAATTTGGAAAATGGAATAAATCCCGTTACACAGGTTAAGGTTGCCAAGAAAATCAATGGAATGGTCATTGATACAGGAGATTCGTGCGGTGTATGTTCGTATACTTTTTTGTTATCACCCCAGAAAATGCGATAATACAATCTGAACATATAGAATGCAGTTAAACCGGCACAAATATATAAGCAAACAAAAATGAACATATTGCGATCAAAAGCAGCAACTAAAATTTCATCTTTACTAAAAAATCCAGAGAAAGGAGGTATGCCTGCAATTGATAAACAAGCAATCAAAAATGTTATGTGAGTAATGGGCAAGTATTTTCTTAAACCGCCCATCGAATCCATTTCATTGCTGTGAACGGCATGAATAACAGCTCCTGCACCTAAAAATAATAAAGCTTTAAAGAAAGCATGTGTAAATAAGTGGAACATAGAAGCCATATAGCCCAAGCCTGCATGTTCACCGTATCCGGAAACACCTAAAGCCGTAATCATATACGCAATTTGAGATATAGTTGAAAATGCCAATACCCGTTTGATATCAGTCTGGGTACAAGCAACAATTGCTGCGAATAAGGCTGTAATAGCACCAACATAAGTTATGATGACCAATACGTCGGGAGCTCCAAAAAAGTATAACGGAAACATTCTAGCTACTAAAAATACACCCGCTACGACCATTGTTGCTGCGTGTATCAAAGCCGAAACAGGAGTTGGACCTTCCATAGCATCAGGCAACCAAATATGAAAAGGAAGCATAGCTGATTTACCGGCACCACCCATAAATATTAGTAACATTGCCCATGAAACGACTGACCATCCCATAAAAGTATCAGTAATATTTTGACCCAAAACACTTCCCGCAGGATTTGTTAAATCTTTGAAACTAAAAGTTCCAGAATAGAACGATAATACCAATATGCCGATTAAGAAAAATAAGTCGGCAAAACGAGTAACTATGAAAGCTTTTTTAGAAGCTGCAACTGCAGACGGTTTTGTGTAATAAAAACCAATAAGAGAGTAGGAGGAAACACCAACCAATTCCCAAAAAATGTACATTTGAAAGATATTAGGAGCAATTACTAATCCTAACATGGAGAAAGAAAACAAAGAAAGCAGTGCATAATAGCGTTGAAATCCTCTTTCTCCTTTCATATATCCTAAACTGTAGATATGAACCATTAAGGATACAGTGGTAATTACAACTAACATCATCACGGATATAGGATCAAGTAGGATACCTAAATCAATGTGAAGTTTATCCGTAAAACGGAGCCATTCAAAATTTAATGGTACGATTGCCTGAAAAGCATTTCCAACTTTTCCAACATTAAAAAAATAGTTTGCAGCAGTAACATAAGAAAGTGCAGCCGCAACAGAAAGACCCAATGTACCAATTATACCGGCAATTACCGGCTTCATTTTACCGCCACAAAGTCCCAAAAACAGGAACATAAGGAACGGTAGGACAACTATGATTAATGTGTAGCTCATCATCAATATTTCATTTTATTTACTTCATCAACATTAATATTCTTAAGATTGCGATAAATGTTTATAATAATCGCAATTGCTATAGCAGTTTCGGCTGCAGAAACACCAATGGCAAATAGGGTGAAAAAAACACCATCCATTTGTCCCGGATACAAAAATTTATTGAAAGCTGCAAAGTTTATATCAGCTGCATTTAACATCAGCTCAAGTGACATTAATATGGTCAGCATATTTCTGCGGGCAAGAAAACCATATATTCCCGCAAAAAACATTATTGTACTTATTACCAAGTAGCCTACTAATGGAATGTTACTCATAATATTAGTTATTGTTTAATTTTTATACATGACCCAGATTAGCGTTTTCTTGCTATCATAATACCTCCAATTATACAGGCTAGCAACAAAATACTGATAGCTTCGAATGGAAGTAAATATTGATTTTTATCTGTTCCCATCATAGCTTTACCAATCTCCTGCATTGTAGGTTCAGTTGCAACTGTTTTGGCTACCTTGTAGACATTCTTAAAAATAATGAAACTACAAAGAGATAAACCTATCAATGAAGCGAATACCGCAGGAACAAATCTTTTCCAAGAAACCTTTTTAACTTTATCACCAGCATGGCTGGTAAGCAAAATTGAAAATATGTAAAGTACCATTATGCCTCCGGCATATACTGATATTTGTACCCCAAACAGAAACTGATACCCCATCATTAAATACAAACCCGCAGTTGCCAGCAAAACAAAAAGCAAATAAGTTGCAGCACGTAAAATTCTTCTCGAAGTAACCGATAAAATTGAAAATACGACAATCACTATCGCTAAAACGTAAAATATAATTTGTTCAGCCATATCTTTATTTCTTTATTTTTTTTCTCTCATTTTTGAACCTTCATGATTCAGAGTCATTTTCAATTTATCTCTCGTAAATACGGAATTTTCAAAAGTATTTCTAAACACAATGGCTTTTGATGGACAGTTTATGACACACAAGTTGCAAAATGTGCATTGCCCAAGATCATATTCATATTTATCCAGCGTACGTTTAGGCTTTCCCCCATCTTCCGTTTCAACCATTTTAGTAATTACCTTAATTGTTCCGTTAGGACAATTCATTTGGCAAATGCCACAACCGGAGCAGGAATGTTCGTTGTTTTCATCATGCAACATTATCAATTCTCCACGTACACGTTCGTAAACATTAAGCGTAGTTTTACGATTTTCGGGATATTGTTCTGTTACCTTTTTAGTGAAAAATTCTTTCATTGTAACCACCATTCCTGAACCCAAAGAATAGATTGCTTTGAAAATGGTTGCAATATAATTTATAATAGACTTCATACGTTCTTATTTATTTTCTTAGATATTAAAAATGTAATCCGTAAATAACAAGGATTACCATCACCAATAAGTTAACCATATTGATAGGTAATAAATACTTCCATTCTAAATTAAGTAGTTGGTCTATTCTTAAACGAGGAAATGTCCATCTAACCCATAAACTCAGAAACATCAGTACAAATGCCTTTCCGAAAAACCAAATCACGGAAGGAATATAATCCATTATCTGGTTAAAACCATCTAACCCTGTAACATGAAATGGCATCCATCCACCCAAAAATACCGTCGTTGCAATAGATGCAATAATAAACATATTCAAATATTCAGCCAAATAGAAAAAACCAAATTGAAGTCCTGAATATTCTGTATGATAACCGGCAGTTAATTCAGATTCAGCTTCAGGTAAGTCAAATGGTCCACGGTTAGTCTCGGCATGTCCGGCGATTAAGTAAATGATGAAAGCAATGATAGCAGGAATATGTCCTTGAAATAAGTACCAGCAATCTTTTTGACCTTCAATTATGCTAGATAATTGCATATTTCCACTCAGTACAACTATTGTCATAAGAGCTAAACCTGCAGACAACTCATAACTGATAAGTTGAGCACCGCTTCGCATAGCCCCAATCATGGAGTATTTATTGTTACTAGACCATCCCGCCAACAAAATACCGATGACGCCAAGGGAAGATACCGCCATCAAATAAAATACCCCAATGTTAAAATCAATCGCTTGAAGTCCATTGCCGAAAGGAATAGCTCCAAAAGTAAGGAATGAAGCTGCCACAACGAAGAATGGAGCTAAATAAAACAAGATTTTATCCGTGTGGTTAATAGGGATGATTTCCTTAATTAACATTTTTAACATATCTGCCACACTTTGAATACTACCGTATGGTCCTACTCGATTAGGTCCAAGACGACACTGAAATGCGGCACAAATTTTTCTTTCGAAATAAATCAGTATCAGTGCAATAATACAATATAATGCCAACAATATGACCCCAACCACAACAAATTCAATGGTTAGTACCCAAAATTCTGGCAAGTAATTCCGGAGAAACTCGTCAATCCAGGTTGTTACTATCGAAAAATCAAACATATTTCTTAGTTATTTTATATTTAACCTTATCTGTCAATATCAGGAATCACGTAATCCATAGATCCGCCGATGGTAATTAAGTCAGCAATTTTAGCTCCTTGACAAATGGTATCCATTACAGAAACCAAAGCCATGGAAGGCGAACGGAATTTTAAACGGTATGGTGTTTTTTCTCCTTTACTCATAATATATACACCGAATTCACCTCTCGCAGCTTCAATTCTTTGAAAATATTCACCCTCAGGTAATTTGATAATTGCTTTTGTTTTGGCACAGAATTCTCCATCAGGAATTTTGTCAATTAATTGTTCTATGATATGAAGAGACTCTTCAATTTCATCTAAACGATTCATATAACGTGCCATACAATCGCCTTCAGTACGTACGATTTCTTTGAATTCGACATCATTATAAGCTGCGTAAGGAGCAATCTTACGTAAGTCGCAATGAAAACCCGAAGCACGACCAACAGGACCACTTACAGCAAAAGAAACAGCTGTCTCTTGGGAAAGGTGTCCAACGCCAATCATTCGTTGTCTGGCAATGACATTGCCAGTATATATTTGGTGATATTCTTTTAAATTTTTACGCATGTAAGGAATAAATTCTTTCACATGATTTACAAAATTAGGGTGAATGTCAGCCATAACACCACCAATAACATTGTAGTTCTGAATTAAACGACCGCCACAAGTTTCTTCAAAAATATCAAGGACTTTTTCACGATCACGCATACCATAAATAAAAGCAGTCAGTGCTCCCATGTCCATACACATACAGCCCCAAGATAGAAGGTGAGACGTGATACGGGAAAGTTCATCCATAATGGTGCGAATGTATTCGGCACGTCTCGGAACTTCAATTTCAGCAGCTTTTTCAACACACATACATAATGCATGGCGGTTAATATGAGCTGAAAGATAATCCAAACGATCTGTGAAATGTAATATTTGAGGGTAGGTTAGACTTTCACTCAACTTTTCTATGCCGCGATGGATATAACCGCAATTTACATCTATTTTTCGAATGATTTCACCTTCAAGAATGGTACGAAAATGGAGCACACCGTGGGTTGCGGGGTGTTGTGGTCCGATATTCAACACATAGTCATCGTCTTTAAAAAGTTGGATTTTTTCTTCTTTGATAGCCCCTTCACCCGATACCCAACGGGTAGTAGTTTCAGGCATAGGATAACTTGTCAGATCCATTGGATTTTGTGCTTTGCTAGCATCATAATCTTTACGTAGAGGAAAACCTTTCCATCTTTCTGTTAAGAAGAGATGACGCATATCCGGATGGTCAATGAAATGAATTCCAAAGAAACCAAATACTTCTCTTTCATTTAGGTTGGCTGTTCCCCATATATCAGATACGGTAGGAATCATTGGATTTTCACGGTCTGTTGTTGTTTTAATGACAATACAACTATTCAAATCTTTTGAGGTGCTTAGCAAATAAACCACACCAAGTGAATCTCCGTAATCAACTCCTATTAGTTGAACCAAATAATCGAAACAAGCAGATTCATCATATCTAAGCGTTTGAGCTAATATCCTGAGATCTTCAGGCTTAACGGTAACAGTCAGAAATTCTTTTTCTTCCATTGTGGCATTGGGAACCTTTGCCTGAATGAGTTGTTTTATTTTTTCCATCTATTCGTTTTCCTTTTTTTTACCTGTGAACATAAAACGTTCTACTTTCACTTTTCGTTGTAATTGCATCATACCATAAAGTAATGCCTCAGGTTTAGGCGGGCAACCGGGAACGTATACGTCCACAGGAATAATTTTTTCCACACCATTTACTACACAATAAGAATTGCAGAATGGTCCGCCGGAAATAGCACAACTACCCATAGCAATTACATATTTTGGCTCAGCCATTTGGTCATAAAGACGTTTTAGGATAGGAGCCATTTTATTTACAATAGTACCGGCGACAATGATAACGTCAGCTTGGCGAGGACTATTACGTGTCACTTCAAAACCAAAACGTGCAAAATCATATCTTGCGGCACCAACACTCATAAACTCAATACCACAACAACTAGTGGCAAAAGTCAAAGGCCATAAAGAATTAGAACGTCCCCAATTGATGATGTCATCTAAAACTCCGGTAACAACACCAACTCCATTAGCACGCAATTCTTCGACATATTTTTCGAGGTATTCGTTATCTTTGAATTCGTCGTGGCTTATTCCTTTTATTTTTATATTTTTTACTTCCATTCAAGAGCTCCTTTCTTCCAGGCGTAAGCTAAGCCAAGGACTAAAATCAAGAAGAAGAACAAAATGCTTATTAATCCGGAGGTGCCGAGGTTACGTACAACAACTGCCCAAGGAAACAAAAAAACTGTTTCAACATCGAACATCAGATAAATAATAGCATATAAATAGTAGCCTACATTGAATTGCATCCAAGATGTTCCTCTTGTGGGAATTCCAGATTCATACGCTTCCCTCTTTTGAGGGTTATTTGATCGGGGAGAAATCAGAAGGGCAACCCCGAGTCCACCTACAACCAAAATGATTCCGGTAATTAGAGTCACCAAAAAAAAGGCGTAATCCATATTATAAAATATTAGTCATTAAAGGTTTATCTAACACAGCGTTTTTAGCATTTTATCATAATAATGCTAGTTAAGCGGGCATAATTCAAATTTGACGACGCGAAGGTAGATATTTTGAATGAAAAAACATACATTTTCGTGTCTTTAAAAGTAAAAAAGAGCTCATTTTTTTTTGAATAAAAGATTGGGTCGAACTTTGGAAGAGGTTTCTATTTATAACTCAGTTTGAAATAAATTTTTGTGAAAGACGTATATCTTGGCAATTATTGTTAGGTATAATTTTTTTAATGTACAAGAATGGGATTGATTCCTCTGTCAATTTTTAAAAAAGCGGCTGTAAATTGACTTCGTAACAACATATTTTTCAACAAATACAATCCCAAAGTTTCTAAACAGCCGCCATTTTGCAAAGTTAAAAAATTAAATGGTATTTATTTATCTAAATCTATTTATACTAACTGACCTCAAATATGTTGATAGTAGGGAAAATATGATATCTTTTGGTTTAAATTACTTAAAATTTAAGCACATTGCTTAAATTGTTTAAACATTGTGCAAAAAAATTATTTTAAAGATAATGATTTAATAAAAAATATCAGACCTTTGGCCAATAAAAATTTCAATATGCAAAAACAGGTATTTCAGACTAATTCGGCTACTCGCTGGAAAAGTTTTGTTTGGTTTGTTCGTGTCTTATTTGTTTTTCTTCTGGTAATCGTAAGTTCAGTTGTAATTTCTTTGTCTGATAAAAGAGATTATGACTTAAAAGTGTTGACCTACGAGGCAAAAAGGTTGCCTAACATTAATGTTGATGCTGCAAAATCTCATGTTTCTAATAGGGAACTTAAGGACTTTGCCAAACGAGTAAAGCTATTTAGGAAAAAACATTCCAATTCTTTTTGCAAGGCTAATAAAATGGCGGAAATACCTGGACATGTAAAAAAATATCTTCCCCTTAGAGCTGGCTTTTTTGTAAACTGGGATATGAATTCCGCCTATTCTTTGCAGAAAAATGTAAGTAAAATGAATATGGTTCTTCCCGAATGGTCGTTTTTGAATAATGCTAAGGGAAACGTTACAACAAAGGTTGATATAAGGGCATTAAATTTGCTTCGGAAGAACAAAGTTGCAATTGTGCCTATGTTGAGTAACTATTTTAATAATAAATGGAATGGAGATAGTGCTTCAATTGTCATGAAGAGTCCTAAATCCAGGCGTATTCTTATTTCCCAAATTGTAAACTTTATAGAGAAATATTCGTTTCAAGGAATAAATATTGACTTAGAAAATTTACCCAGTGGTTCTGAAAATGATTTATTGCTGTTTTCTAGAGAATTGAAGGAGATGCTTGAGCCAAAAGGTTATTTGGCCACGATTGATCTTTCTGTTAATATGCGTCAGGATATGTATCAGAAGCTTTCCAAATATTACGATTTTCTATTTTTAATGGCTTATAATGAACATTCCCCAGAAGGTTTACCTGGAAGTGTTTCTTCTTTGCCATTTGTGGAAAAGTCTCTCGACGTTGCACTTAAAAATGTACCTTCCGGTAAAGTTATATTAGGTCTTGGTGCTTATGGGTTTGACTGGGCAAAAGGTATGCCCGGACAAAAAATTTCATATCAGAATATGGTGTCTTTGGCTAAAGAACATGATGGACACTTAAGTTTTAATTTTCTTCATTCAGATCTTACATTGCACTACTATGATAACAAAGGTGTTGAGCATGAAGCTCATTGTAATGATGCGATAGGAGTTTTTAATTTAATGCGTACAGCAGAAGATTACGGGACAGGTGGAGTTGCTTTATGGTATCTTGGATCGGAAGATAACCGTATTTGGAATTATTATAACCGTTCATTAAACATAGACTCTTTGGGCAAAAAACCATATAATTGTGGAAATATTAAAACAATTAATGCCATTTCATCTGTAAATTATGACGGAAAGGGTGAAATATTGGAAATTCTAAGTGCACCTACGCCTGGAAAAACAGATTTTGATTATGATACAATAGATTATCTTATTACAAATGAAAAATATCTTAGTTTACCAAGTTCGTATTTACTTAAAAGGTATGGGGCAGATAATGCAAAAAAAATAGCTATTACGTTTGATGATGGTCCGAATGAAGATTATACCCCTAAAATTTTAGATATTTTGAAGAAAAAGCATGTTCCTGCTACGTTTTTCGTTATCGGAATGAATATTGAGGATAATATTCCCCTTATCAGAAGAATGTATCATGAAGGTCATGAAATAGGTAATCATACTTTTACTCACCCCAATTTGGAAATAACGTCGGATGACCGAGAACGCATAGAATTACGGTCAACACGATTGTTGCTGGAGAGCATACTGGGAAAATCTACAGTTCTTTTCCGACCTCCCTACAATACGGATGCTGAACCGAAAAACTTGTTTCAAATGCGTTCATTGGCTGTTGCAAATGATGAAAGATTCATTGCTGTAACTTCGTTTATAGATCCCAATGACTGGGAGGAAGATGTTACATCAGATACGATTGTGGCAAGGGCAATTCAGCACCAAAAGGCGGGAAATATTATTCTACTCCATGATGCCGGAGGAAACCGAAAGGCAACCATTAGGGCATTACCAAGAATTATAGATTATTACAGAAGTCAAGGTTATACGTTTGTTACGGTATCTTCCTTAATGGGAAAAACTCGGGATCAAGTTATGCCCGTTGTAAATTCGAGATTTAAGTTTTCTGAAAAGTTGGATTATACCTTTTTCTTGATTACCTTTTTTTGGGAGCACTTTTTGCATGGATTTTTCTTGGTAGCCATTATTCTTGTTACTTTGCGATTGCTATTTATTGCGTTATTGGCAATATTGCAACATCGTCGTGAGAAAAAGCACCCAATTCAAATATCAACTGATTTTCTTCCCAAAGTAAGTATTATTGTACCAGCCTACAACGAAGAACTTAATGCCGTTCGTACCGTTGAAAATTTGCTCAAGACAGAATATGCCAATTTTGAAGTTATATTTGTGGACGATGGCTCTAAGGATGGTACTTACGAGAAAGTCCTAAATGTATTTGCCGGAAATGATAAGGTCCATGTATTTACAAAGCCCAATGGAGGTAAGGCTGCTGCTTTGAACTTTGGAATTCAGCAAGCTTTGGGCGAAATAATGGTTTGTATTGATGCTGATACCGTTTTGCCTCCTAATGCCATTCCTTTGCTTATTCCTTATTTTGCAGATGAAAAAGTTGGTTCTGTTGCAGGAAACGTGAGGGTTGGAAATAAGGTAAATGTACTGACAAACTGGCAATCTATTGAATATACCACCAGTCAGAATTTTGATAGACGGGCATTTGACTATGTGAATTCTATTTTAGTAGTTCCGGGTGCTATTGGAGCATTTCGTAAGGAAGCTCTCGAGGCTATTGAGGGTTTTACAACTGATACATTAGCAGAAGATTGCGATCTTACATTGCGTATTTTGCGTTGTGGATATACCATTCGTATTTGCAATGAAGCAATTGCTCTCACAGAAGCTCCTGAAACATTAAAAATGTTTATAAAGCAGCGTTTCCGTTGGTCTTTCGGAATGATGCAAAGTTTTTGGAAGCATAGGGATTTGCTGTTTAGTTTTCGTAAACCGAATATTGGGTGGGTAGCTTTGCCAAATCTGTTGATATTTAATTTTATTATACCGTTCTTTTCTCCGTTGGTCGATATATTGTTTGTTGCAGGATTGTTTACTCGCCATGCTTTGGAGTATACATTGTTTTATTTGCTATACTATTTGATAGATTGCATTATTTCATCGCTTGCCTATAGGTACGATCATCAAAAATTTAGTTTGAAACAGGTATGTTCTTTGTTTGTACAGCGATTTATTTATCGTCAATTATTGTTTGTCGTTTTGTTGAAAGCATACTTAAAAGCTATAAAAGGAGAAATAGCAAATTGGGGAGTACTAAAACGTACAGGCAATGTACAAAGTTAATTTGATTCATTTACCTTAATGCGAGTAATCAGAATAAAGCGATTTACATGAAATTATTCAATAACGTTTTGTTTTTATAAAAAAAATGATAAATTTGTAAAAAGTAGTAAGTTACTGTAAATAGTATTGATTATTATGGGGAATATGTTTGTGTATTTTGGAATTCTGGGGTTTATTATGGTGATTTTCTCGTTTCTTACTGGTATGCGAATCATTAAAATAAAAGCACAATATCGTATACACAAAAAAATAGGAATCGTAGGGTTTGGTATAATCACAATACATGCAGTTGCTATGTTGTATTACTATTTTTTTACTTAAAAATTTTCATTAAAAATAAACAGTATGAAAAAATCAATTTTAACTTTAATTTTTTTGTCATTTGCAGGATTGTTGATGGCACATCCTCCTAAAAGTGTAAATTTGACTTATAACAAAGAAGGTAAGATAAAAATAGTTGTGGTGCATAATGTGAAAGATGTAGCTACCCATTATATCAAACAAATAATCATATTTGTTGATGGCAAGCAGGTAAAAACGTTAGATTTTAAAACACAAACTAATGTAAAAGAGGAAGATGTAGAGGTTGTTGTGCCGGAAGTTAAATCCGGTAGTGAAGTTAAAGTAAAGGCCACTTGTAATATTTTTGGTTCTAAAACTGGAAAAATAAAAATACAGTAGATACTTATTTGTACAAGAAATATGAGGAGAGGGTAAAACGAATAAATTGTTTTTACTCTCTCTTCTTGTTAGTAACTATTTCGTTGTAAATTATTTTTAAAAGTTATACCTTTGGCTTAGAATAAAGGAATAGCGACAAAAGGGAGGTATTACCTGACTGTTAGCTGGAAATAAGCCCATTAATTTGTGATATCTTTCCAGCTTTCTGTTCGAAAATAGTAACTTTGAATTACCTAGGATGCAATCCGGCAATTATACAAAACAGATTAAAATCTTATCAGACTGCCTACAACGAGCGATTCCCTTTGTTGCATATCGTTTGCCGGGTAGCGGTAAAATATGTTTATTAGTAGCGGAGAAGGTGGATTCGTTTTTTTTTCAAGGACAAGACTTGTTTTCTCACCGAGGGTTTGTTTTAGTGCCATTTGACAATGAAAATGCTCCAGCATATTTTCTTAAAACTCGATTTGACGCAGAGCTTGATTCTATTTCTATTGAACAAATTCAATGGATAGAACAACAACCAAAAATTCCATTGAATTTGGGAGTTTATCATGATTTTTCCTGTTTACAGAATTATCAGCAATCTTTTAATAAGCTATTTCAGGCAATTCAACAAGGGAAAATTGAAAAAGCAATTCTTTCACGTTGTCATTTTGTGGAGCATGTTGAAGCTCTAAAAGCCGCTTCTTTCTTTCTCGATTTGTGCGTGTTGCAATCTTCCACCTACAATTATTTATCGTACGTTCCCGGTTGTGGTTTATGGATGGGAGCAAGCCCAGAATTGTTTCTGTGCAGGAATGAATGTTTTTTTGAAACCGTTTCTCTTGCAGGAACTATGAAGCAGAGCAATCAAATGGATTGGAGCAAAAAAGATTTGAAAGAGCAAAATATTGTAACCAATTACATTTCCGAACAATTACGAGATTTTAATGTTGACGTTGTTGATAAAATTGGACCTAAGACGGTTTCAGTAGGACAAGTTGCTCACCTAAAAACTGTTTTTCATTTTTCAAAGGATAGTCTTCCGAAAAATGTAGGTAAATTTGTGGAGGCTTTTCATCCGACTCCTGCGGTGTGCGGTTACCCAAAAAAATTGGCAAAACAACTTATTTTGCAAACGGAAACACATCAACGAAGTCTTTATGGCGGTTTCTTGGGCAAAATTGATGCTGATGGACAGTTTTCTTTTTATGTTAATATTCGTTGTGTGCAGTTTTTTGAAAATGGAGTAGGTCTGTATGTAGGCGGTGGAATTACAGCCATGTCAAATGTTGAGGAGGAGTACAACGAAACTCTTTTAAAAGCTGATGGTTTGATGCTAGTACTTTCAAAATGATAATTTTCTTTTCTCGAGATCGGAATAATTGATAATTTAATATATGACTAAACAATTTTCGGATAAAAAAACAGCCAAAGCCTTAGTCGATTTATGTGTGGAAGGAGGTATACGAGAAGTAGTACTATCCCCGGGTTCTCGCAATGCTCCTTTAATTTTTTCTTTTTCTGCCTGCGATGAAATTAAAACTTTCACTGTAGTAGACGAACGTAGTGCTGCTTTTTTTGCTTTGGGAATGGCTCAACAATTGGGTCGTCCTGTCGGTTTAGTCTGTACCAGTGGTACCGCTGCCTTGAATTATGCACCTGCCATTGCCGAAGCTTACTACCAGCAAATTCCGTTGGTCGTGATTACAGCCGATCGTCCACAAGAATGGATCGACCAGGCTGATGGACAAACCATCCGTCAGGATAAAGTTTATGCAAACTTCATTAAGTATTCATGCACATTACCCGCGGAAATACATTTCCATGAGGATGAATGGCAATTGAATCGTTTTGTGAGTGATGCGTTGTTTTTTTGTATGCACCAAAGCAATGGACCTGTGCATATTAATGTTCCATTGACTGAACCACTATACGGTAGAACTGTATATAATACCCCTGAATTAAAGCTTTATACTAGGTGTAAGGCTGAATCACACGTAATAACCAGTCAATTGCAAGAAATCATTAAAAAATATAATTCTTCGAAATCTGTAATGATTTTGGTTGGTTTACAAAAGCCTAATGTGGAACTGAGTCGGATATTAAACGTTTTGGCAGAAGAGAAGAACGTGCTCGTATTATCGGAAACAACTTCTAATCTTAACAATAAAAATTTTATTGTATGCATTGACCGTGTCTTGGCATCCATTGATTCGGAAGACCAACATGCTTTAGCTCCGGATTTATTAATTACTTTCGATGGTCAGGTAACATCCAAAAATATCAAGGTATTATTACGAAAAAATAAACCTCAAGAACATTGGCATATCAGTTTGTCGCCGAATGCTCCAGACACTTATAGAGCTTTAACTGCTTCAATTGAAATGACACCTGTTTCTTTTTTAGAAGCTATTAGCAAAGAAGGAAAACCTAAGGGAAAAGGCTACATAGATTTTTGGCTGATGCAAAATAAATTGGCATCGCAAAAACACAATCGTTTTGTAGATCAATTGATTTGGAGTGATTTGAGATTTTTTTCCTTGTTGAAAAATTTTATTCCACAGGGTTATCTGTTGCAAATCGCCAATAGTACACCGATACGTTATGTGCAATTATTTGAAGAATACAGTAAATTTTCCTGTTTTTCAAACCGAGGAACCAATGGTATAGATGGTTGTACCAGTACTGCTGTGGGTGCGGCTTTTGTTTCTGATAAGCCAACCTTATTTATTACCGGCGATTTGAGTTTTTTTTATGATAGCAATGCTTTGTGGAACAATTACTTGCGACCCGATTTGAAAATTATTGTCATTAATAACGGCGGTGGAGGTATATTCCGCCATATTTCAGGACCAATGGACAATGAAGAAATGGAATCCTATTTTGAAGTAAAACAAAATATTTCTTGTGAGCTATTGGTTAAATGTTTTGGTCTCGATTATCATTGTTGTGAGAATGAGGCTGAAGTTTTAACTAAGCTTCCTGACTTTTTTTCTAAAAATGATAATGCTCAAGTATTGGAAATTAAAACACCTCGTTTGGAAAATGCAGAAATTCTGAAAGAATATTTTAATCACCTGAAATAAATAATTTGATAATTAATAGAGATATGACACAAAGAAATTGGATTTCCATTAAGGAGTACAAAGACATTAAATTTGAGTTTTGGGAAGGAATAGCCAAGCTGACCATTAACCGTCCACAAGTACGTAACGCTTTTCGTCCGCAAACCATTAACGAATTGTTGGAGGCTTTTGATGTTTGTCGTGAGCGTATGGATATCGGTGTGGTGGTACTTACAGGAGAAGGAGATAAGGCTTTTTGTTCCGGTGGCGACCAAAAAGTGAAAGGTTTGGGTGGCTATATTGATGATAATGGAGTACCTCGTCTTAATGTACTCGATTTACACAAGAAAATTCGTTCTTTGCCTAAACCGGTAGTGGCTATGGTGAATGGTTTTGCCATAGGTGGTGGACATGTGTTGCATGTGGTGTGTGATCTTTCTATTGCTTCTGAGAATGCTATTTTCGGACAAACCGGACCTAAAGTAGGAAGTTTTGATGCCGGTTTTGGTTCATCTTATTTAGCCAGTGTGGTAGGACAAAAGAAAGCCCGTGAGATTTGGTTTCTTTGCAGGCAATATTCGGCTCAAGAGGCTTTATATATGGGCTTGGTAAACAAAGTCGTACCGTTGAATCAGTTGGAAGATACCACCGTAGAATGGTGTCAAATTATGCTCTCTCGTAGCCATACTGCTTTACGTATGATTAAACGCGGTTTGAATGCCGAACTAGATGGCCAGGCTGGTTTGATGGAGTTTGCGGGAGATGCTACGTTGATGTATTACCTCATGGAAGAAGCCCAAGAAGGCAAAAATGCTTTTTTGGAAAAACGTACTCCTAACTTTAAGAAATTTCCTAAATTTCCTTGAAAAATTAATTTGAGGTTACTCCTATGACTATGCAAGCAAAATTTCGAAAACATACCCTTCAATTTATTATACCAGGAGGTACTTCACGTGGGGTTTTGCAGAAAAAAGACAGTTGGTTTATTCAACTTTGGGAAGATGCAAATCCTTTGGTGAGTGGAGTAGGAGAGTGCTCCATTATTCCAAAGCTTAGTGTAGATGACGTACCCGAATTGGAAACCAAAATTGCGGAAAGTGTATCGAATATAAACCAGCTTATGAATAATGCATTTCATGCTGATTTACAAGTGTATCCTGCTTTGCGTTTTGCACTAGAAACTGCTTTGCTTGATTTGCAAACAGGGGGAAAGAAACAGCTCTTTCCATCTGAATTTACCCAAGGAAAAGCCTCTATTCCAATCAACGGGTTACTTTGGATGGGTAATTTTGATTTTATGTGGCATCAGGCTGAAAAAAAGTTCAAAGAAGGTTTTTCTGTCTTAAAAATGAAAGTTGGGGCACTGGATTTTGATGAAGAAATCTATTTTATTTCACAACTTCGTAAATGCTTTCCTGGAATTGAACTACGTTTGGATGCCAACGGAGGTTTTCCCTTAGATGAGGCTTTGGAAAGGTTATATGCCTTGAATCAGTTTCATATTCACTCTATAGAACAGCCCATTAAAGCTCAAAATATAGGTAGAATGGCGGAACTTTGTAAGAAATCTCCTATTGCAATTGCTCTTGATGAAGAGTTGATCGGCATATATGAGAAAAAATCTAAAGAGCAATTGTTGAAAGATATCAAACCTCAATATATTATTTTGAAGCCTTCCCTATTGGGAGGATTTCGGGCATCTGATGAATGGATTTTTTTGTCTGAAAAAATGAACATTGGATGGTGGGCTACTTCGGCTTTAGAGTCCAATATAGGTTTGAATGCTATTGCTCAGTGGGCTTTTACCAAAAATAATCCATTGCCTCAAGGTTTAGGAACGGGAAGTTTGTATGAAAACAACATTGCCTCACCACTCGTCGTAGAAAATGGATGTTTGCATTTTAAACCCAATAACCCTTGGGCTGATTTGGTTGAGTGCATGTAAAAAAATAAAACATGTTATCCTTTATTTTTTCCGAACATACATCTCAAGAATGGTTTACAATTTCTAACGAGAAGCTGTTCCAAACTGGTTTGGCAGATTGGGAAAAATCCTTGTGGCGTTTTATTGCGGATTGGTATTCGGATAGTCCTTTTGTTACCCTTCGAACTTCAGGTTCTACCGGTACGCCTAAGTTGATAGAGGTGAGCAAAGAAATGATGTGTGTATCTGCTCGAAAAACGCTACAATTTCTTAACATTAAACCCAATAATACAGCCTTACTTTGTCTTTCGGCTGATTATATTGCCGGCAAGATGATGATTGTTCGTTCCATTTTAGGAAACTTAAGATTGTTTGCTGTGGCACCTTCCGGTAAGCCTTTGATGGATTTCTCTCGTTTTGTAGATTTTTCGGCAATGGTTCCTATGCAGGTTTTTCAACAATTGAAAGAGGTCGATTCTCTAAATCGTATAGGAAAATTATTAGTCGGAGGGGGTGCTGTTTCGTCGCAGTTGTCAGAGAGTTTGCAAGTCTGTTCATGTATGGCTTATGAAAGTTATGGAATGACAGAGACGGTTTCTCACATTGCCTTAAGACGTATTAATGGTAACGAGAGGCAAGAAGGATTTGTGCCGATGAAGAATGTATCTGTTTCGTTAGATGAGCGAGGTTGTTTGCTTATTGATGCTCCGGATTTACTGACAAAATCGTTACAAACAAATGATAGTGCAGAGATTTTGCCCTCAGGAGAGTTTCGTATTCTAGGCAGGATAGATAATGTAATTAATTCGGGAGGTATCAAAATTCAACCCGAGGAAATAGAGCGGCAAATAGCACCATTTTTTACGAGAAATTTCGTCATTAGCTGTGTGACTGACGATAAATTGGGCGAAAAGCTGGTGTTGGTTTCCGAAGAATCATTGAATCCGGAGCAAATACAACTTATTAACAGCAATTTAAATCCATACCAACATATACGTTCGTATCTGCAACTTTCACCCTTTCCTCAAACAACTACTCATAAAATCGACAGACCTGCTGTTAAGCGTTTTGTGTCTGAGCATTTGGAGACACCCTTAAATGATATTTTTCATTGATATTTATAACCTTCTTTTTCATATAAATTGTATCTTTGACTTTATAAACAACT
>DAIMYQ010000017.1:0-2166 GCA_036734385.1 Paludibacteraceae bacterium
TATGGCATTACTTCATAACTGCGTTTATTGTTTTATAAGAACTCAAAAAAATTAATCCTTGTCTTTTTCTTTGGAATGAAATTACCAAGTATAACGGACAGAAAGATGAGGGAATAAACCCCAATCAAGAGCTGAATTGTAATTGATAAAATTCAACATTGGTCGTGCATCTAAACTGACCAAAATAGGAACATCAAGTGTGTTGAAATCATATTCAAGACCTACTTGACCACCAACTGCCAATGTCAAACAATTGTTAGACGCTTTATCATAATCAACATACCCGCCTATTTCGGCACCAGGACCTATATACCAGTTAAGACCTTCTACGATGTTCCAATCCCATTGGTAAATACCGGATAAAATAGAATGAGTATAATCATGACCATCATTAGTACCAAAATTCGAGCCTAAGTCTAATTCGAGTCTATTTGCATCACCAATACCTTGTTGAAAGGAAACTTCCATACCAAAAGCTGAGGCTGCTGCATTTCCAAAACGAACACCGATTGCATGAGGATTAACTTGTGCAAAAGAATAAAAACTCATGCTAAGAAGAATAGTCAAAATAGCGAATGTCTTTTTCATTTTTTGTTATTTTTGTTTCTTACTCGTATGGCTTTTCAGTTACGCCCCGTTTTTTTGAGTGGTTTTCAGCCTCCACTATTTTCTATAAATTTCATTTCCGGAGACAAAGTTAGCGAATATTAGCCGAAAACGACAATCTATTTCTACGAAAATACGTTTATCTAACCTAGAAGTGCATTTTTTCAGAAGTTTTCAATAAGAATGTAATATACACTACAAAGTTACGAATCTAGAATTTTTCTCCTTGGTAATAAGCCAACACCCTACAGCGAAACATATAGGCAAACTTGGCTTGTATTTTTTCGGACATAGCTTTTGTAAGTTTATTTTTAGCTTCGTTGTATTCGTATAAAGCAGTAGTTCCTGCCTCATATTTGTCTGCTTGATAACGATAAGCCTCGCTATATGCCGTCACGTTAGCATCTGCCAATTTTATTTTTTCTCGTGCGGAAACTGCATTTGCATAGGCTTGTTGAATTTCTTTCCTCAAATTGTATTTTACATTTTCAAGACTTAATTGCTGTGTTTGCAAATTATAGTTAGCTTTTTTCACATTATTGCAAACGGACATTCGATTAAATATAGGAATGGATAAATTAAAAGACATTCCGAAAGTTCTGTTTTGCTCAAGCTGATCTTGAAAATCAACATTTACAACATTGTCAGTATGATAATAACCATTTCCATAACTTGCACTAAAAGTCAATTGTGGCAGATAGGCACCACGTTGAACCTTAATAGCTGTTTCGCTACTTTTTATACGTAACTCCTCTGCTTTTACAGAGGGCAAAAATTCAAGTGCCTTTTGATAAATTTCATCAACAGTTCTTTCCAAAACGCCATCCTCGGTCAAAAGGATATTGTCATCCACATCAAAAGATACCACATCTTCTATGTAGAGTAATTGTGCTAAATTCAACAAATCAAGGCTTAGCGTATTTTTAGCAGTTGAAAGAGAAACCTCATCTTGTGCCAATTGAGCATTAATTTCGTACAACTGACCTTTGGGTGCTCTGCCCGATTCAATTAAATATGCCGTTTTTTGCAATTGTTCTTTGGTAAAAACTATTTGCTGTTCTGCCAACTTTAGGTTTTCCTTAGCATACAATACTTCTAAATAATAGGTCATAACTTGCAGTGCAATATTATCCTGTGCCTTTGCCACATCTTGTAATGCCGCCTGAAAATCAAAATTTGATTTTTTGATATTGTTAAACATTTGCAATCCGTCGAACAAGGTAATTCCGGAAGAAATACCCAAACTAGAATTTTGGACATTCGTATTTTCATACGCATTAGACTCCGTCAAAGAGCGTCCAAAACTAAAGCCTTGCCCCAATGTCATATTCAAATCGGGCAATAGATTTTGCTTCGACTGTTGATGATCGACTTTTGACACATCCGCCTGAATTATTTGTTGCTTTACAGTCAGATTCTCTTGTTTGGCTTGCTTAATGCACTCGTCCAATGTCCATATTTTTTGAGCAAAAGAGAATGGACAAGTAAGCGAGAAAACTATAAATAAACTAAGAACTTTTTTCATTTTTCTTGATTTAATGTGCCTGATTTAATTTTTTC
>DAIMYQ010000017.1:2266-12248 GCA_036734385.1 Paludibacteraceae bacterium
TTAACAGCCGCTTTTATTTCGAACACAATGGCTCCGTTTTCAGTAACTCCCTGCGGAGAAATATATTCCAATACAGCATCAAATTTCAGTCCGTCGAGAGCACCGATAACCAATTGGATTGGCATTCCGACCTTAATTTTACCCACTTCCGTTTCGTCAATCTTGCCCACAAAAATCATGTCATTCATGTTGGCAATTTTGGCAATAGTTGTGCCATCGTTAAAATTATTACTCTGAATGACAGAGCTTCCCACTTTTTGGGGAATATCCAAAATCATGCCATCAATGGTAGAACGTATCAAAGTGTTGCTGTATTTACTGGCATTGCGAGTAATACCTTCTTTTATTAAGTCATAATTATTTTGGGCATCGGATAAATCCTCCTTCGATGTTTTGAGGTCAATGGTAGACTTTTCATACGTTTCTTTAGAAATGACACCCTTATCGAACAACATTTTTTGTCTGTTAAAATCGATTTGACTTTGTTCCACAGCAATTTTCGCCTTATTCAAGCGAGATTCGGCACTGTTTAACGACAACATATCAGGGATAACTTGGACTTTTGCTATCACATCACCTGCCTTTACCGTTTGACCCGATTTTTTGTAGATAGCAGTAATAATACCCGAAATATTAGGCTTAATTTCAATTTGGTTTCGAGGTTCCACCTTTCCGGTTGCTACTGTTTTATTTTCAATGGTCATCACAACGGGTGTAATTGTGGTAAAAACAACTTTTTGAGGTTGCGATTTTTTCCACAGCAGAACGAAAGTTCCTATGACCAAAACAGCCAATACAACAATTAAAATAATCTTAATAATTTTTTTCATTTGTATTTCATATTAAATTTATTATTCTTCTCTTATGGCATCAATAGGTTTTATATTGATTGCCCTTTTGGCAGGAATTATGCCTGCTAATGCACCAAACATCACCATTATCAGCACGGCAATAATAGCTACTGTAAAATCAATTCCGGGATTTTTAAAGAAAATTTGACCATCTTGTGGTTGTGCACTTAATATAGAAGAAACAAGCTGCAACCCCCAAACCCCAAGAACAAGACCTCCCATTCCTGCCACCAAAGTAAGCACCGTGCTTTCCGTAATAATTTGGCTGATAATGGTTTTCGGAGTAGCTCCAATGGCACGACGAATACCAATTTCTTTCGTTCGCTCGCGTATGGTAATGAGCATTATATTACTTACACCAATCACTCCCGCGAACAAAGTTCCAAGTCCCACAATCCAAATAAGAATATTAATTCCTAAAAACATGGCATTCATCTGTTGAAATTGTTGTTTAACATTAATGCTAAGTATTGCCTGTTCATCGGTGGGGGAAATTTTATTCCGCACTCTCAATAAATCCTTGGCATCTTTCTCTATCTGTGTGATATCAGCATTTTGTTTCCCTACTATTGCCATAAAATGTACAGTTTCTCCTATATTAAATACCTGTTTAGCAGTACTGTAAGGTATATAGACACTTTCTTCAGGAGAACCGCCTATATTCATTTTGGAGCTTGACTTGACAATTCCAACCACTTGTACATAAATTCCATTGACACGGATGTATGCTCCAATAGGATTTTCTCCCTGACCAAAAACAACATTTTTTACTTTCTCTCCAATCACACACACTTTTCTTTTCTGATACAAATCCATCGTGTTCAAAAAATGTCCGTTCAAAAGAGTTTGCTGCGTTACTTTGTAAAAATTAGGTGTAATTCCCTGTACGTCAAATGTTCCTGCTTTCAACCCATTAACTACATTATTCGTGGAAACATTGCTATTCCCCGATTGACTAAAGCGAGCAAATACGTAAGGTACAGTAAATTTGACACCTTTAACATTATTTTCTATTGCTATTAAGTCACTTTCTTTTAAGTTCCAAGACCTTCCTCTCTGAAAACCGGCATACGGTTCTGACGTGGTACCCGCCATCATAAAGCACGTATTTCTTTCAAACTTATCAGTGCCGTCATAAACGCCATTTTTCAGGGCTTTGCCCGATCCCAGCATAATAACGAGCATAAATATTCCCCAGAAAACACCAAAAGCCGTCATAAAGCTGCGAAGCTTATTCCGCGTTATAGTCTGCCATATTTCCTGCCATCTATCTAAATCAAACATTGCCTTGTAGTTTTATTGTTCATCTCTTAAAGCATCAATAGGTTTAATTTTCACGGCATTACGTGCGGGAAAATAACCCGCCAAAACACCTGCAATTACGAGCAACAAGGTAGCTGCCAATACTAAATTCAAATCGACGGTCGGATTGTAAAACATTGTTACAGAATTGTCACCCGTTGGCATTTTTTGCATAAAATAATTGACAGTTTCAGTAAGAGCAACACCCAAAACCATTCCGATATAACCAAAAAATCCGGTAATAACGACAGATTCTATGATTACCAGCGACAAAATAGAACCCGGTTGTGCACCTATTGCCCTGCGAATACCAAATTCTTTGGTACGTTCCTTTACGCTAATAAGCATAATATTACTAATGCCGACAACACCTGCAATGAGCGTTCCAATACCGATTATCCAAACGAACAAGCTGATACCGGCAAATAATTTTTGTGTGAACATAAAATTTTCCAGTGTATTAAAAAAGCCCATAGCACCCGAATCACCCACATCAAATTGGTGATAAGAGGCAAGACGAGTTTTTAGACCATCGATTATTTGTTTACTTTCTTCTATGCTATTTTCTTCTTTCAGGTTTAAGTTAAAACAAATTTCATTAATCTTATCGGCATAGCCATACAACTGCTGAGCCGTGGTGATGGGAATATACATCCGTTTATCGAAACTGCGAGGAGGTTCTATATATACCCCACAAATGGTAAACATGATGCCATCAACACTTACCTGTTTGCCAAGAGGACTTTCATTTTTGAAATAATCGGAAGCAAAACCGGAACTAACAACGACGACCTTTCTTGCCTCTCTACAATCCAATTGGTTGATGAAATGTCCTTGATTAGGTTCCATCTTAAGAGCCTCTATATCAATAAAATCGGGCATAACGCCACGTAAGTTATACGCACCTTGTTCACGATTATAGACCACATTTTTCTGCAAATCGATGATGGGAGACAACTCTCCAACCCCCGAAAATTCTTTCCGCAAAATATTGTAATCATTGTTGGTAAATTGAATGTGCCTATTGGTAGGAAGTCCTTTGTAGGGCATATTGGTAAAACCAGTCCACATCCAAACAGCCGTTTTGGAATCTTCCTTAAAATTCAGTGCCATACCGTTTTTCAATCCGTTACCGGCAGCCAGCAACACAATAAGCATGAAAATACCCCAAGCTACCGCAAAACCAGTAAGAGCTGTCTTGAGTTTATTTCTCCGTAGAGAAGAAAATATTTCGTGCCACATCTGAAAACCCACCATATTTTTTGGTATTAATCGGCTTGAATGATGCCGTCTTTTATTCTGATAATGCGGTTTGTTGCTTCCGCCACTTCATTTTCGTGTGTTACCACAATAACCGTAACACCTTCTTTGTTAATATCCGCGAGCAATTGAATTACCTCCAAGGTCGTTTGGCTATCCAAAGCACCGGTAGGCTCATCTGCCAAAATAACACGCGGATTGGCAATCAATGCACGAGCAATGGCAATACGTTGTTTTTGTCCTCCCGAAAGTTCGTTCGGATAATGCATTGCCCAATCTTTCAACCCCATTTTATCCAAATATTCCATAGCAACAGCATTTCGTTTTTTGCGAGAAATATTTTTATAGTAAAGAGGCAATGCCACATTTTCGAGGGCATTTTTAAAATTTATCAGGTTGAATGACTGAAAAACAAATCCCAACATCTCATTACGACAACGGGCAGCCTGTTTCTCATTCAGGTTTTTAATTAACTGATTACCCAAATAATACTCTCCCTCATCGTAATTATCCAAAATTCCTAAAATATTGAGTAAAGTAGATTTGCCCGAACCGGAAGCACCCATAATAGAGACAAATTCGCCCTCTTCTATGTGCAAATCTATACCTTTAAGCACCTCCAATGGTGAACCGTTGTAGTATGTTTTGTGTATATTGTGTAATCTTATCATGATAAAATTTTTAAATAATCTATTGAACCACAGCGTGTAATATACCCGTCATTTCATCCCGAAACTTTTGTGTTTGCAATAAAGTAGGATTCTTTTTGCACAACAAGAAAAACCTTCTGCATCGGTTGTATAACTTTATCAAAAGCACTTTGGAACGGAAAAATATAAACAAACTAACGGGCAACGAACCAAAATAAAGTAATGAAATCCAACAAGAACCTGTAAAAGCATACATACCACACGTTAGCAACACATACCACAAAGGAAACGTAACAAGTGCCCCAATACCTAAATGCAGCGAAGCATGCAACATGTTATCTTTCACTTTTCGGGTTATCAGGTTACTCGCACTAAAAGGGACGATATTATGCACCAGTCCGTACAAGAATAACGGAAACGAAATAACTATCAAAATGAAACGCATCCAAAAGCCCCATACGTTTAATTTTCTACGGAAAATCCAATCTCGCAACCTCAATTGTTTTAGGTTTTCACCATATTGGAGTGCTATTTTCATAAGTTTATTAAAAGTATCGACATCCGATTCCCTTAACCTATCAAGTGCAGCAACAATTTTTTTATCTGCCCACAGCTGGTTGGGAAAATAATACACAGATTTTTTCTCGCTTCTCAGCAACTCTTTGCAATAAACCTGACGAATAGTATCATACGGCACATACGTATCCATATTTTCTATATCCAACATCAGCTCTTTTACCCGTTCGCGGGCTTTTTGAGCCAACAAATATTGAGCTTTTTCGGGGTGTTGTTTGTAAATCTCGTATAACTCGGTAAACTCAAACGGTTCGCCTATGGTAACAACAAGTTTGCCCTGAATATTGTAGTAATTGGAATAATGATTGGAGACAGGAAGAATTTTTAGCCGTAATTTGTAATCGGACATTTCAACCGCCTTAAAAGCGATGCGAGCAAAACCTTTTTTGAACGTACCCAAATGACGACAATCCTGATGACCGGCTTCGGGGAAAATACCAATAACACCATTATCTTTGGCAAGAATTTCGGCAGATTTATTGAATATAACAGCGTTTTCGGCTAATTTTTCTTTGCCGACATCCTGCATTCGGAAAGCAGGTAACAATTGAATAAAACGCAACAACTTGGCAATGAAGTCTTTTTTGAAAATATCGGCTCGTGCTATAAAAACGGGATACCGTCCGTCAGGGAGAGAAAAAATCATTCCCAGTGCATCATTCAATCCATTTTGATGATTCGAAATCATTATGAAAGGTTCGCCCTTGGGTGGAATATTTTTTCTGTTTACCACATAATATTGTCGGTAATAAATGCAATTGTGCACAATTCTGATATAGAAATGCAACAGGCGATATAAGAAACCGGATTTATTGACATCTTCAAAATCTATCATACAATATTTGCCTTTAGGATTTTACAAAGGTAAAAATCTTATCGAATAAATCAAGATATCAACCCGCAAAGGGAACTGCTGTTTGTCAAAAAAAACAATACTTTTGTATAAAAAAAGAAATATGAACACAACAGAATGGTTTCCATTGGTCAATGAAGCAGGCGAAACAATCGGCAAAGCGACCAGAAAAGAGTGTCATTCGGGCAGTTTTTTGTTGCATCCGGTAGTACACCTACACGTTTTCAACACGAAAAAAGAGCTGTATTTGCAAAAAAGGTCAACCGACAAAGACATCCAACCCAACAAGTGGGACACATCTGTAGGCGGACACGTCGATTATGGCGAAACCACCCAAGAAGCCCTTGTCAGAGAAGTGCGAGAAGAGTTGGGTATGACGGACTTTGAACCCAAACTCATTCTTTGTTATCCGTTTCGCTCGCAAGTGGAATATGAGCTGGTAAACAGCTTTTGGACCGTGTATGATGGCAACATTAGCCCCGACCCCACAGAAATTTCCGAAGGACGTTTTTGGACAATTCCCGACATTCAATCAGCCTTGGGTAAAGACATTTTTACGCCCAACTTTGAACAGGAATTTTTAAAATTGATCGTTACCAAAGAAATTAAGGCGTTTTTAAAATAAAGTTTTTTGGTTTCTTGTGTTCCTTTTTTTTACCTTTGACAAAGTATGGATATTGGTTAGATGAATTTCCTTCGCTAATGCGAATTTCCAAATCCGCAACGATTTATTATGAAGAGAAAACACGATTTACAAAACCGTGGTCATTGACTCTCTATTTTTCTGCCAGACGCAATCTGTGATACCCTTTATTTTAGAACCATAAAAGCATGAAAATAACCAAACTATTTAAAGAATTTTTTGACAGCGAAAAGGCAGGTGGACTAACTTTAATGGCTTGTACCATCATCTCCTTACTCATTGCCAACTCTATTTACGGGTCGGCATACCACCATCTTTGGCAAACTCAATTCGGAGGACAAAACATAGAATATTGGGTTAATGACGGTTTAATGGCAGTTTTCTTTTTACTGATAGGTTTAGAATTGAGACGAGAAATTTATCAAGGAGAACTTTCCAATATAAAGAGTGCTTTACTTCCAATTTTTGGTGCATTGGGTGGAATGCTAATTCCGGCAGTACTTTTCTTACTATTGAATGTTGGTACCGCGACACAATCGGGTGCGGGAATCCCTATGGCAACAGACATTGCTTTTGCATTAGGTATTTTGTCATTATTAGGGAATAAAGTTCCGACTTCATTAAAGGTTTTTTTAACGGCATTGGCTGTAATTGATGACTTGGGAGCAATCCTCATTATAGCAATTTTTTATACTAAAACACTTTTATGGACAAATCTCCTTGCTGCACTAAGCATTTTTGCCTTACTTTTGGTCTTCAACAAACTAAAAGTTAGGAATTTGATTCCTTACCTGCTTGGCGGGATTGTAATGTGGTATTTTATGCTTCATTCGGGCGTTCATGCTACCATTACGGGTGTTTTATTAGCTTTTGCTATCCCTTTTAAAGAGGGAAATAACCAATCCGCTTCGACTATTCTACAGCATTTTTTACATAAACCCGTTGCTTTTGTCATCTTACCCATTTTTGCATTGGCAAACACTGCCATAAATTTAAACGGTAACATAGGACATATTCTAACCCAAAATTATAGTTTAGGCATTGCTCTGGGACTCATTGTGGGTAAACCTATAGGAATTTTTGTCTTTTCATTTTTAGCGGTAAAATTAGGATTTTGCAAACTTCCGAAAGACTTAAATTGGAAAGCTATTTTTGGTGTTGGACTTTTAGGGGGAATAGGATTTACAATGTCCATTTTCATAACATTGCTTGCTTTTGATAACGAAACAACAATTAATAACGCTAAACTTATAATTTTGCTATCTTCTTTGGTAGCAGGAACTTTGGGATTACTGAGCTTAAAACTCACATTGAAAAAGAACACTGCAAAAAACGAATAAAAGAAATCAGGGTTACAAAGAACCGTTTTGACCTTTATTAATCGGCTAAAACATATAAAACAATTAAAAATGACAAAAAAAACAAAGAAAATTGACATTACAGCCGACATACACTACATACATAGAAGCAATTGGTTGAGAGCAGCTGTGCTGGGTGCAAATGACGGAATATTATCAACTGCGAGTCTTGCTATAGGAGTTGCCGCAGCAAGTGATAGCAGAGTACCCGTTGTGTTGGCTACTTTAGCAGGGTTGGTTGCAGGAGCTTTATCCATGTCGGCAGGCGAATACGTTTCCGTAAGTTCTCAAACGGATGTGGAAAAAGCTGATATTGAACGAGAACAACAAGAATTAAACGAAATACCCGAAATTGAATTGCAACGATTGGCGGAGATTTATGAAAAAAGAGGTCTTAAAAAAGAAACGGCATTAGTGGTTGCGAAAGAATTGTCCGAAAAGGATGTATTAGCGGCACATGTCAGAGATGAATTGGGAATAAATGAAATTAATCAAGCCAAACCCATACAAGCCGCTTTTGCTTCCGGTTTATCTTTTACAGCAGGGGGGATACTTCCTCTTATTGTAACACTGTTTCTGCCGTTAAAAGGTATGGAATATTATCTATACAGTTTTGCTATTTTCTTCTTGATCATTTTAGGAGCATTGGCTGCTAAAACGGGAGGGTCAAGTATTATCAACGCAATCATCAGAATAACATTTTGGGGCACAGTTGCTATGGGCATAACTGCACTTGTCGGATATTTGTTCAATGTAAATGTCGGGTAAAATCTATTACAAAAGACAAGAAAACAAAAAATTACTGAAACGATTGTAATACTACCCTTCTTTCATTCAAATCGAACAAACTATCTATACAGATGATTCTTTCTGTCGTCCAGAGTCACAGCGATAAAAAATAATCACAAAATAAAAACAATAAAATGAAATTTATTTGTATAATTGTGCCAGACTTTGATTTTAGATAAAGAAATTTGATTTTAAGTCTAAAAAACTAAAAGAGCAGAGTCAGCTCGATAAACACTGACAACAATCGGATGAAAAAACCTCTACTATTATTTTTTGGATGTTGGATTCCCGCTTTACTGTTCGGAATCAATTCAATTCCCAATGGCGATTTTGAATCTTGGCAATCAGGCTCTTATAACTATCCTGAAAACTATTTTTTTAACTCATGTGCTGAAAGCCCTGACTTATTTATAAAGAATGGTGTTGCTTTTAATATTGAAAAATCAACACCTTCCTATGCCGGTGATTATGCTGTACAACTTACTACGAAACAAGTAGGAGACGAAGTCGTTCCCGGTTATTTTTTAAACTTCCAACCAGGAGATGGCGATTTTAACACTTGGCACGGTGGAATACCCTATACCCAAAAACCTACCGGAATCAGAGGTTACTATAAATACAATGTTGCTACTGCTGATTCGGCTTTGATAATAGTTGGGTTTAGCAAAGCAGGAAGTAACATTGGAACCTACTACGCTAAAATAGGTGGATTGCATAGTAGTTATACCCTGTTTGAAATACCTTTCAGTCCCGCACTTACACAAACGCCTGATTCTGTGATGTTTGCTGTAGCATCAAGTTGGGAAGTAATATCGGAAGAAGGTAACGGAGGTATGGTAGGCTCTACCCTTACTGTTGATAGTATTTCTTTTACCGGAGTAACCTCCCAACCAACACTGTTTAACGGGGATTTTGAATCTTGGAAATCGGTAACAGTAGATGCTTTGCAAGACTGGAATGCTGAAGGAGATATAAAAGGAATTACCAAAACAGAAGGCTCTCATACAGGGGATTATGCAGTGGAATTAACTACGTATCTTGATGAAAATGATGGTGAGCCGCAAGCACAACCTGCAGTCGTTTCAACCGGCTACTACTCCGATTCCAATTCTTATCAATATCCATTAGGAGGTTATCCATTTACTAATCAGATTGACACCTTGACTTTCTACTACAAATATATTCCGGTAAACAATGATGTTGCACAGGTATGTGTATTCTTCAAAAACGGATCTAGTTATGGATGGAATAACTGCAGCAATCTTCAAGCTTCCGCCAATTACCAGTATGTAGAACTTCCTCTTAATGCCGGATATACACCCGATTCTGTTATCGTACAAGTACAGTCTTCTTATTGGGAAAATAAAACGGTTAACTTTGTAGGTTCTAAGTTAACTATTGATGATATGGCTTTCAAGTCACAATCGTTAAGCACCGGCATCTTTAACCGGGCTAAAGATAACAGCTCTATAAGTTTGTTTCCTAATCCTGCCACGGATGCATTCCAAATCAATGGCATCGAAGATGGTTCTACTCTTACAATTCTCGATATAAAAGGAGGAAAAGTATTTGAAAAAGCAATAAACAATGGAGAAAAAATTCCTGTAAGTTCTTTGGATAATGGAGTTTATATTGTTTCCATTACATCAAAAAATAGCACACAGACACAAAAGTTAGTTATTCGTAAGTAATAACAAATC
>DAIMYQ010000017.1:12348-20342 GCA_036734385.1 Paludibacteraceae bacterium
TTTTCTAGATTTGGCATAGAAAGTAGTTCTCTTTCAGTTTCAGTTTGTAATAGCGTTAACCTAAATAACCTCATAATTCAATGATAGCAAGAACCATACAAAAAATGATTGAATACTTTGGATGCGATGCCAGAAGGATAAACCATGCCCTCAAAGTATACGGATTTGCCGACTGTATTGCTCGAAGAGAAAACCTGTCGGACAACGACATCTTTATCGTTGATATCGCCGCAATTCTTCACGACATTGGTATCAAAGAAGCAGAAAAGAAATACAATTCGAGTAGTGGTCATTATCAGGAAATTGAAGGACCGGCAATTGCACTAGAATTACTTTCGGAAATTAACTTAAAAAAAGAGACCCTTGACCGAATCTGCTTTTTGATAGGCAACCATCATTCTTATCAGAAAATTGACGGCTTGGATTTTCAAATTTTGGTTGAAGCCGATTTTCTAGTCAATATCTACGAAGATGAAATGTCAAGACTTTCTATCAACAGCATTCGAAAAAAATATTTTAAAACACCAACAGGAATTTCTATGATTGAAAGGATGTATCTATAAATTGGCACGAATGTCCATGGCATTTACCGGTAGCTGCAAATCGTTATTTTTTATTACATTTGCTAAAAATAATTATAGTTTCACGTTGACCAGTTGGACGATAGATTACAGTGGAAAGAAAAAAAAACAACCCTTTTTCGGTAATGAAATAATTGAATAACAAATTAACAATGCACTAAGTGGAATAAAAACTGCCTATACAGATGCGAAAATCAATTACACTTCTTTTCATTATTCTGAGTACGAGCTTTCTCCATGCAGGGAGTGTTTCTGTACAACTTACGGGAACCGTTATAGGAACTACCGATAATTATAACTACAACAGTGCTTCTTGTTCGTCCACTGTAAACACAGCAGCGAATGCATTTGACGGGAATCTCAGCAATTACTTTTCTGCCTGCAATGAAAGTGGTGGATGGGTTGGCTTGGACTTGGGCTCTGCTCATGTCATTACAAAAATTTCGTATTGCCCCCATGCCAATCATGCCGACCGTATGTTATTAGGTGTTTTCGAGGGGGCGAACCTTCCCGATTTTGGTGATGCTGTTCCGTTATATATGATTACAACGAGTCCTTCTAACAATACACTAACCTCTCAAACCATTAATTGTTCGAAAGGATTTCGTTATGTTCGATACGTGGGTCCAACTAACACGCATAGTGATATTGCAGAAATGAAATTTTACGGATACAATGGTGAAGGCAATAACACACAATTTATCCAAATTACAAATCTGCCGACAGTTATCGTTCACACCACAGACGCACAAGACATTGTTAGCAAAGAAAGCTATGTCAATGGAATTATTTCTGTCATTTCCAACAACGGAACAAACCTATTTACAGATAGTCTGGAAATAAAAGGACGTGGAAATGCAAGTTGGAATTTTCCCAAAAAACCGTACAAAATAAAACTGGATAAAAAAGCAAGTTTACTCGGAATGCCTGCCGTAGAAAAAACATGGACATTGATAAACAATTATGGTGATAAAACCTTAATGCGTAATCTATTGGCGTTCGATTTGAGTAAACGATTGGGGTTACCTTACACTCCTGCGGCGAAATCTGTAGACCTATTTTTAAACGGCGAATATAAAGGAAATTATCAACTCTGTGACCAAGTAGAAGTAGCTACAGGACGTGTGGAACTAGAAAAAATGAAGGCAACAGACACTATTATGCCAAACCTTAGCGGAGGCTATTTGATAGAAATGGATGCTTATTCCTATGAAGAAACTACAAAGTTCAATTCCGACTATGGCAATATACCGGTTACCATTAAATACCCGAAAGATGACGATATTGTTGCTGCTCAAGTTGCCTACATCAAATCACATTTTAATAAAATGGAGAACACCCTATACGCAAACAATTATACAGACACCACAAACGGATTCAGAAAATATATTGACATAGGAACATTTCTTCGTCATTTTTTAGTGGGAGAAATGAGCGGAAATACCGATACATACTGGAGTACCAATATGTATAAAAAACGGAACAATGATAAATTTTATTTCGGACCCGTGTGGGATTTTGACATTGCCTATGAAAACGATTACCGAACTTATCCTATTAACGACAATCCCGAGTGGATATATGCAAGCACAGGCAGCAGTGCTAGAGGAGTACGCAAAATGGTGAACCGAATTTTTTCGGATTCAACCGTTATGCAACAACTAAAAGCTATCTATGCAAGCTATCGAAACAGCGGAGTATTAACCGAAGACAATTTAGTACAAGTTGTAAACGATAATGCCACATTATTGGAACAATCGCAACAAATTAATTTCATGCGTTGGGACATTTTAAATACCGCGGTTCACATGAATCCGCAAGTTTATGGTTCTTATGCCGGAGAAGTAGATAATGTTAGAAATTTCGTAAAAAACCGTTTGGCGTGGATGGACAAAAAATTAGCCTACGAATACAACAACATAAACGAAGAAAAAATATCAAAAATTAGCCTTTGGAATGAAGGGAACACCTTCCATCTTGAAGGAATAACCGGAACTGCCACCATTCAGATAATAGACGTAACCGGAAGAATCGTGCAAATAAAACAAGTCGAAAATGACTTTTCAACTACGTTAAACAAAGGCATCTATTTCATTCGTATATCCGACGCCATCAACAAAAATCAAGTACTGAAATGCCTTGTTGAATAAAAAATTAGCACACAAAGTTTGGCTCGACGAATCTATCACCTTTGCCATTTTTATTTCAACACCTATTCATGGCAATTACTAAAATAAATTGCAAAATAGTGAAAATTTTTTTGTTCCTCAGTTTCCTTGTCTAAATTTGGTGATTATTTATCTGTAATAAAAAAATCTTAATTATAACAATTTAAATATATTAACATGGACAAGATTCTTGAATTAAAGTATGGTTGTAACCCTCATCAGAAAAATGCCAGACTACAATTTAACAGCGAAATTTCCCCTTTAAAAGTTTTAAATGGGACTCCCAGTTACATAAATATTTTAGATGCATTGGCAGCTTGGCAATTAGTAAAAGAACTAAAAGCTGCAACCGGAATAGCAAGTGCAGCCTGCTTTAAACATGTAAGTCCTGCCGGTGCAGCTATTGCAAAACAACTTGACAGTACATTTTTGAAATCACAATTTATTTCAGAAAAGAATCTTTCCCCTGTTTCTACGGCATATATTCGTGCCAGAGGTGGTGACCGGATGTGTGCATTTGGTGATGCTGCCGCTGTGAGTGAAACAGTAGATGTTTCGCTAGCCAATATAATTAAAGCTGAAGTTTCCGACTTGATTATTGCTCCAAACTACGACCCGGAAGCATTGGAGATACTAAAGTTAAAGAAAAAAGGAAACTATTTGATACTGCAAATAAATCCTGATTACGAACCTGCTGATATTGAATCGAAAGATGTTTATGGATTTACATTACAACAATCAAGAAATAAGGCTGTAATTGATAAAAACCTTTTCAGAAATATTATCTCGGCTAACAAGAATGTGTCAATTGAAGCGTTACAGTCGCTCATTGTGGCAACCATTGCACTAAAATACACACAATCAAATTCTATTGCCGTAGCTTATGACGGACAGCTAATTGGCGTTGGTGCAGGTCAACAATCACGAGTACATTGTCTTCGATTGGCTTGCAGTAAAGCCGACAAATGGTTTCTGCAACAGCATCCAAAAGTTCTCGGTCTTGAATTTATTGAGGGTTTAAAAAAGCCCGAAAAAGCAAATGTTGTAGATCAATTTCTGCTTTGGAATGAACTTTCCGAGAATGAAAAACAATTAATGGCATCTCAACTAAAAACAGTTCCCGAACCCATTTCATTCGAAGAAAAAAGTAAATTCATTCAGCAATACAATGGAATAAGCCTTTCATCAGATGCCTTTTTCCCATTCCGCGATAATATTGACCGTGCAAACCGCAGCCATGTCCAATATATTGCCCAACCGGGAGGTTCACTCCGCGATGATATTTGTATTGCAGCAGCAAATGAATATAATATGGTTATGTTTAATACCGGAATTCGTTTGTTTACCCATTGACAGCATCATTTCACATAATCAAATGCAAAAATAAAAGAAATACGTTCAAGAGAAGTAAGTGTGGTCTTGACTTTTTTTCATTTTTTGTGTTAGAAAAAAAAATTAGATGGGGCTTGTAGAAAAGTCCCATCTAAAATAAAAGCGTTAAATATATAAACAGAGATTAATTTAGACGAAGAAACTATACACTGCTCATTATAAATCAGGCTGTTACGTTCGTTAACGAATAACATATCCGTTCAGAAATACCAATACGCGAAAAATTCATGCGGTAGCGGAAATGTGTCTTTTTTTCGTTTTGAACACAAAAAACGCCTAAATGTGTTAAATTTGGACGCTTTTGTACAATATTTAAAAATATTGATCTGCAATATTTTTCGCGGAGGGGGCGGGATTCGAACCCGCGATACCCTTTAGGAGTATATACGCTTTCCAGGCGTACCTCTTCAACCACTCGAGCACCTCTCCTTTTTATCTTCTTTTTGTGGATGTAAAGACGCAAAGTACGGAAAAAAAATCAATCCCGACAATAGGTTTACCGACAAATTCAGAAATTTATTTTCTGTCAATCAGCGAAGGGAACATCTTTTTTACATTTTGGGTCGTCGTTTCGGCTATTTCCGTTGGCAATATTTGGTAAACCTCACTCAACCGATTGACTATGTAAGGTAAATAGGAACTTTCATTCCTCTTTCCTCGATGTGGAACAGGAGATAAATACGGACAATCCGTTTCCAAAACAATTTTTGATAACGGTATTTGGTTCAACGTATTGGCAAATGTGGCACTTTTGTACGTTACAATACCATTGATACCCAATACAAAGTTTCCCAAAGAGAAAATAGTTTCCGCCTCATCCGGAGTACCGGTAAAACTATGAAAAATGCCATTGAGTTTTGAGGCATCAAACTGTCGGAGGCTTTCTACAATTTCAGCAAAGGCATCACGACAATGTATGGCAACAGGCAATTCTTTTTCTATGGATATTGCAATTTGATATTCAAAAACTTTCTTCTGTTCTTTAAAAAATTCCGAACTCCAATACAAATCCAATCCTATCTCTCCTATTCCAATGTAATTTCGGGCAGCAATAGCAGCATCAAAACGAGCAATTTCTTTCTTATAATTTTCAGTTACACTTGTTGGATGAATGCCCATAAAAGCATGACAAACGATAGGATACTTTCTTTCCAATCGGTGCAAAGCATCAATGGTAGAAGCATCAATGTTTTGCAAAAAAATATGCTCTACACCAGCCGATTGAGCTCTGGCTATGGCATCCGAATAATCGGCAGCAAACTCATCGGCGAACAAATGTGCGTGTGTATCTATTAATCTCATGTTTATAAAATCAATTTCAATTCCTCCAAAGAAGTGATTTCGTAAGTAGGTGCAAAAGGCATCTCCTTCTCGTTCGATATATTATAAAAAGCCTGATCTATTCCGGCATTTCTTGCACCAAAAATATCTGCCTGCCAATTATCTCCTATTACTAAACTTTCTGTTTTTCGGGCATTGGAGGACTTTATGGCATAGTCAAAAAACAGCTTATCCGGCTTATGCTTTTTTACCGTTTCGGACAAATAAATAGAAGCAAAATAAGGTTTCAACCCTGAATTATTGATTTTGAAATACTGTACCTCGCTAAAACCATTAGAAATAATGTGCATTTGATAGCCCTTCTCTCGTAAATAGTCTAATACAGGTAGGGCAAATGGCATAAGATGTGTTTTTGTCTTCACCAACTGCAGGTAATCATCGGCTATTGTTGGAGCTTGCGACAGAATAGGCACACCCGCTTCACGAAAAATAGCCTCAAATCTTTCAACATTTAAAAACTGCTTATCTATTTTTCCACCTCCGTATAAAACCCATAATTCCTCATTTTTCTTCTTGTACGAAACATAAAACTCCTCGAACGAAGAAAAATACAAGTTCAAATGATACCCAACAAACAATTCACGCAGAGTTTCTTTGGAATTTTTATCAAAACTCCAAAGAGTGTTGTCCAAATCAAAAAAAAGATGTTTGTACTTTGTTTTCATCCAATGGCTATTATGAAACAAAAGTACGCAAAATTCACATAAAATGAATTTTGCGTACTTTGCATTTTTATCTTCCTCTGGTAACCCGGAAAGATTAGTCTTTCTGAATCAACAGATATTTAGAGACAGCCCAGAAATCAGTTTGATTTTTGATAATCAAAGTATATTTCTTATCGGCACCCAATCTCAATTCATAAGAATTAGCAGGATGTTTGGTTAATATCTTAGCTTTTTTTGAATCGATTGGCAAAGAATCAAATTGTCTCACATCAACGGCTGTAAACAAACTTGTTCTGAAATTTGTCTTCATTTTCTTCACGTCAATGTTACTTTCTTTAATTTCTTTTCTAGTTGCAATTTTGTAGTAAGCTTTATGAATTAAAGCATCTTGGTCTGCAATTTCCTTTTCTTTTTGTGCATTCTTCGATTCAAGATCTACAGTTCTACGATTCAAATTTTGAGTTTCAGTTGTTAAACTGTCAATTTTTATATCCTTACTAGCTAATACCTTTTCCATATCTTGCAATTCCTTGTTCTTCTGATTGAGCGTTTCCGTCAAACGTTTTACTGTCTTTCTCAATTCTGTTGATTGGAATTTTCCACTCTGTATTTTCTTTTCCAACTCATCTATTTTGGTCTTATTATCAGCCAAAATTTGATTAATAATTTGGACATCATTGGTTAAACGAGTCCTTACTGTTTGAGTAGGTTGCCCTTCAGCTGAAGCATTCAAGCTTATATAATCCTGAGATTGCTTAATAGAAGCAAAGCCATTATCAATATCTTGAATAGTCGCGATATATTCATTCATCTCTGCAATTTGCTGTTGTTGCACAGCCAATATAGAGTCATTTTGCTTTTTTAAAGCTTTGTACTCTTTACTTTCGTAACCACAAGCAGATAACATCAAACCTGCAATCATGGATAATAGAAATACTTTCTTCATTTTCATTTTGATTTTCTTTTACAGTCTTTAAATTTGTGTACAAATATAGGTAATCTATTGGATATCAAAAGCAATTTCGGAACAAAATAATGCTTTTTTCATTTTTCTGTTATTTCGGATTTTTTGGACTCCAAACCGGCAACCACTATAACAAACTCTCCTCGGGGAGCTGTTTCTGTAAAATGGTGCACTAACTCTTGCAAAGTACCGTGTGATGACTCATTATATATTTTCGAGATTTCCCTCGAAACGGAAGCTTTTCTATCTTCTCCAAAGGTTTCTGCAAATTGAATCAGTGTTTTCAGAACTCGGTACGGAGATTCATAGAAAATCATTGTTCTAGATTCTTGGGAAAGCTGTTGCAATCGGGTATGTCGACCTTTTTTTTGTGGCAAAAAACCTTCGAAACAAAATCTGTCCATCGGCAAACCGGAATTTACCAAAGCAGGAACAAAAGCTGTAGCACCGGGCAAACATTCTACTTCTATACCATGGGCAAGACATTCTCTTACAATTAAAAAACCGGGATCGGAAACTCCAGGAGTTCCGGCATCGGAGATAACAGCCCCTACTTCACCTTGTTGTAATCGGTTAATAATGCCTTCCAACGAATTGTGTTCGTTAAACTTATGGTAAGCTGTCAGTTTGTTTTGAATTTCAAAATGTTTGAGCAAAACACTGCTGGTACGCGTATCCTCAGCCAAAATAAAGTCAACCTCCTTCAGCACTTTAATCGCTCTGAAAGTCATATCTTCCAAATTTCCGACAGGGGTAGGAACAACAAATAACTTCATTTTAGGTGATTCCAATTTAGTAGGGCTTTACGAAAATCTTTTTCTCAATATATCAAAAAGATAAATTACCGTCTCATTGTCGTCTTTCCAGTCAAAATTATCTTTTA
>DAIMYQ010000017.1:20442-24697 GCA_036734385.1 Paludibacteraceae bacterium
TCAACTTCTTTTATATCATTGATAATCAAATCAATAAAAATATTCTTCTCCATATTGGTATCCATATTGGTATTTTCTTTACTTTTGCAAAAGTAGTAAATAACTGTAAAAGAGACAAATGTTATATTTAGAAACCCTACGAAATTCCAAAAAAAATAGAGGATCAATAGAAGTTATTTGCGGCTCTATGTTTTCAGGAAAAACGGAAGAGCTGATACGTCGTCTAAAACGTGCTAAAATAGCTAAGTTACAAGTGGAAATTTTCAAACCTGCCATAGACGTGAGGTATTCTGAGACTGAAGTTGTCTCCCACGATAAAAACTCCATTCTTTCGACGGTTGTCGATTCTCCTCAAAATATTTTATTACTTTCAAGTGACGTAGATGTTGTAGGCATTGATGAAGCTCAATTTTTTGACGAAGGATTGATAGACGTTTGTAACAAACTTGCTAATCAAGGTTTACGCGTAATTGTGGCCGGATTGGACATGGACTTTAAGGGTAAGCCTTTCGGGCCGATACCTGCTCTGTGCTCTATTGCCGAAGAAGTTACCAAAGTACATGCTATTTGCGTGGAATGCGGACATTTAGCCAACTATTCATACCGATTATCCAATTCCGAAAAACAGGTATTGTTAGGAGAGAAAGATGAATATATACCCCTTTGCCGAGAATGCTACCTTGCTAAACAAGAAGCGAAAGATAATTTGTAATTCATTCTTCGTTAAGCCCCATTAATTCAAAAGAAAAACGTTCGAATGCTCTGCTTTTTACAAATTCAAAAAATATTTTGTTAATAACTTTATCCGCTTAAATTCCCATTCAAATGCGATATGTTCTATATTTGTGCAAACAATGTTCGGATGAAGCAAATAAATAATTCTAACGAAAAGTTTACCCAACTGTTGAAACGCTACGAGACCGATCTCTCCGGGAGATATTTTGATGCAGAAGAGATTGAGGAAATAGCAGAGTTCTATTTGCGTCGTATGCGAATCAAAGAGGCCAAACGAGCTATCGAATTTGGTCTAAAATTACACCCATCCAATTTATTTTTAGAAGTTTGCAGAGTCAGAATCTTCATCGAATTAAGTGACTTTGGAAGTGCTCTTCAGGCTATTACACGACTTTCTGCAGAAAACGAATTTGATTTTGATATTTTACTTCTAAAAGGAGAAATCCTTTTAAAAAGTAATATAGAAGATGAGGCGAAAGAAACATTTCAGATTCTTTTGGATAATGCCGAAGGTGATGTTGACGAAACATATTTAGACATTGCCTATGTGTATTTGGGGGCTCAAAAATACCAGAAAGCACTTGACATACTACTGCTTGGCTACCTGAAAAACAATGAAAATCAAACAATTTTATCGGAAATAGCATTTTGTTACGAACAATTGGACGAAATAGAAAAAGCTATTTATACATACGAGAAAATTTTAAATATAAATCCTTATTCCAATGAAGCCTGGTTTAATTTAGGTCAAGTGTATTTCTCTCAAGGCAATTTTCCAAAAGCCATAGAGGCTTACGAATTTGCAACTACTATTGACGAAGATGATGCAATAGCTTGGCAACTGAAAGCTCATTCTTATTATCAAAATGATAATTACAAAAAAGCAGCCGAAAGCTATTTGATATACGCTGAAAAAAGCGAGCACAAAGAAAGTCCTACCCTTTTTGCCGCAGAATGCTACGAAAAAATGGAAGACTACGACATGGCTATCCATTACTATTCTATCGTTTTGGAAACTCAACCTAAAAATGCCGAAGCACTTGTTGGAATGGGCATTTGTTTCTCCGAAAAAGAATCTTTTCAAGACAGCATAAATTATTTTTTGGAGGCTTTAAAAATAGAACCTGACGCAAGTGAAACATGGGTTTATTTGGGAGAAGCCTATATTAATTCGGATAAAACGGAGGAAGGATTAACCGCTTATCTTAAAGCAACTGAGTTGGACGACAATCAACCCGAAACCTATGTCAGCATAGGCAACTTGTATTTGGAAAAAACCGATTACCAACTGGCTCTCGATTATTATTTACGTGCTTTTGAGCAAGATAACTCTGCTGAAAACATTAAATTACTCATTGCGATGGCTTATTTCGGATTGGAAGATTATCAACTCGCACAAAGCTACTTGGAAGAAGCAATAACACTAAATTCTGAATCGGTAAACTTATTTTTGGAAGTTTTCCCTGACGCTCTAAAAAAATTGACGATAAATTAAACCTGTTTTTATGAAAAGACTTTCTTGTTTTTTGCTTCTTTTTGTCATCATTACAACAAGTTTGTATGCTCAAACAAACTATGAAACGACAGATTCAATTCCAAAGGAGACACTCTTTGGAAAAGTTGAAAAATGGTACAAAGAAAATACTAATTATTATACTATCACGGCATTAATGGCTGTAGAAAGCACCTTTGTTCCTTTCCCTTCTGAAATTATTATTCCTCCCGCAGCATATATTGCCAGTGACCCTGAGAGTGACCTAAATATAGTTTTGATAGTTATTTTTGGAACGCTAGGTGCTATACTAGGAGCTACCATTAACTATGCTCTTTCCATTTGGCTCGGGAGAAAAATTATTTATAAATTTGCAAACAGTAAGATTGGGCACTTATTTTTTCTGAGTTCAGAGAAAATTAAACATGCGGAAGACTACTTTAATAGAAACGGGAAAACATCTACATTCATAGGAAGACTTATTCCCGGAATCAGGCATCTGGTTTCAATTCCCGCAGGTCTTGCTAAGATGAATTACCTTAATTTTGTCATTTATACGGCATTAGGAGCGTGTATATGGAATATCATCCTTGCCCTTTTAGGTTACCTTGCTCATGGACAAAAAGAATTGATTGACCAATATAGTGGTGAAATATCTAATATTCTTCTGATATTAGGAGGAGTTTTTATCGTTTACCTGATTTTTAAGGCAATAAAGAAAAAAAATATAAAAAAATAACTTTCACGTATTATGAAACTGTACGGAATCATAGGAAACCCCTTACGACATTCTTATTCAAAAGAATTCTTCAATGAAAAATTTGGAGAACAAAACATTGCTGCCAGTTATGAAAATTTTCTGCTTCCCAGCATAGACTCTTTAAAAGCCATTCTGAAGTGCAACCCCAATCTGCAAGGATTGAATGTAACTATTCCTTTCAAACAGGCTGTTTTCGGCTATTTAGATGAAGTTGACCCTATTGCTCAAGAAATTGGAGCAGTAAATGTAATAAAAATTACGAATATTGACGGGAAACCCTATTTAAAAGGGTTTAACACAGATTGGTATGGCTTTTCCGAATCCATATCTCCTTATCTTAAAAAACATCATACGGATGCACTGATTTTAGGTACTGGAGGAGCATCAAAAGCGGTTGCTTTTGCCTTGAAAAAATTAAACATAAACTCTACATTTGTATCTAGAGATAAAAACAAAGCTCTTACATACAACGAATTAACAGAAGAAATTGTCAAAAAAAACAAAATCATCATCAATACAACACCAGTGGGCACGTTTCCGAAAGTAAAGGAATGTCCGCCATTTCCCTACCAATATATTGATAGCAAACATTTGGTGTACGATTTGATTTACAATCCCATTCGTAGTCTCTTTTTACAACAATCGGAAACTAGAGGAGCTACGATCGTAAACGGATGGACAATGCTTGTTAATCAAGCTTTTGAATCATACAAAATATGGGAAGGAAAGCCTCTCCTCCCAAAATATTTGGAGAATGAGTTTCTCTCTTCTAAAGATAAAAGAGCTGATATGGAGTAATTTTTATGTTAAAAACATATTATTATTAGATTGTACTGCACAAAAACCGTATTTTTGTGCAGTCTTTTTTTTAAATCTAAAAAATGAAATATGGGAAATAACTTATTGAAAGGAAAAAGAGGAATTATTTTCGGAGCATTGAACGATATGTCCATTGCCTGGAAAGTTGCCGAACGAGCTGTAGAAGAAGGAGCTATTATCACACTATCAAATACACCTTTGGCAGTTAGAATGGGAACCACCAATGAATTAGGTGAAAAATTACATGCCGAAATTATTCCCGCTGATGCAACCAGTGTTGCCGATTTGGAAAATGTTTTTACTAAATCAATGGAAATCCTTGGTGGTAAAATAGATTTTGTTTTGCATTCTATCGGAATGTCTCCCAATGTAAGAAAAAAGCGTACATACGATGATTTGGATTACGATATGCTTGACACTACATTGGACATCTCAGCTATTTCCTTTCA
>DAIMYQ010000017.1:24797-26277 GCA_036734385.1 Paludibacteraceae bacterium
AACTACTGTGTAGTGATGTTTAGCGATTTAACAAAAAAAGTTACCATGCAAAATTTATTCCACGATGGAGGTTTCTCCAGTATGGGAATGAGTCTTCGTGCTATGGATCAATACAGCAAAAACTTAGGTGAGTTCACCGATGAAAACGGTAAAATCATTTATGGATAAAACCTCTTAACAAAAATTCAATCCCGATTCTTTTGAAAAAATCAATTAGAATCGGGATTTTTATTATTTATCGGATCTCCGCAAAAATAAATACTTAAAAATCAAGACTTTCAACACAATAAAAAAAATACCTTTTCGTTTTATTGTTGCTTAAAAGTACGTTTTTTAGACAAAAAGAATTATTTTTACAGCCGACACCCTAACGTTATTTTCTATGAAAAAAAGTGGATTTTTATTTCTAAGTCTGTTTGTATTATTTTTTAGTGCATGTACCACTGATGTTCCTAACGATCCTTCCGCAACGGAAACAAGTAGTGATATTGTGGAAGATCAAACTTTTGATAAAACTATTAATATTAATTTTAGTGGAAATACAGCAACTATTACTCCAAATAAAGACGGCATTGCTGTTACCCAAAGTGGTGCTGTAGTGGTTGTAACCTCAACCGTAAAAGGTGTGGAATATATACTTTCCGGCACTACAGACAATGGTTCCTTAAAAATTTATAGCGATTACAAATTCAAACTTACACTAAATAATGTAACACTCAATAGTACTGATGGTCCGGCTATTAATATACAATCAAGTAAAAGCGCTTACATAGTTCTTACGGATAATACTACCAATATCGTAGCTGATAGCAATACTTACCCGACTGATACGTTAGAGGACAGAAAAGGGACGATCTTCAGCGAAGGTCAATTAATATTTAGCGGGTCAGGAGCCTTAAATATAACGGCAAAATATAAGCATGCTATCTGTAGTGATGATTATATCCACATAAGAAGTGGTAATATAACAATATCGGAAACCGTATCCGATGGATTACATTCACCTGATTATATTTTAATTGACGGAGGAAATTTGTCCGTAACATCATCCAACGATGGCATTGAATGCACTGAGGGCTATATCGTTATCAACAATGGAACAATTAATGTGCACTCTGTGGATAAAGCGATTGTTGCATCTTTCGACACAACAACCGTTACTGAATCTGTAATTGATCCATACATCACAATTAACGGAGGAACATTAACGCTTGCCACTACAGGTACAAAAGCCCATGGAATAAGTAACGCTTCTAATGTTACCATTAACAATGGGGATATTAGCATAGTAACTTCGGGCTACAAATCTGACGGTATACATACTGATGGCACTGTTACCATCAATGGAGGAACCTTACAAATTGATGCGAGAGATGACTGTATGAATGTGACTCCCGTAATAAACGCGGGGCATTATACTTGTTTGTAAAAAACACATTCTTTTATAATTTTTAATAAAAAGCTTCTTTAGTAAATATTT
>DAIMYQ010000017.1:26377-34354 GCA_036734385.1 Paludibacteraceae bacterium
TTGATTTTTGTTTTTTAACCTTAACACCAAACAAACCATGAATCAAAAACTAACCGGAATTGTTCTATTTTGTGGATTTTTAGCAGCGGTGGAAACCCATGCTGCGACGAGTCTTAACATAACATGGAACAATAGTTCTCAATAGACTATCGCCTTGAGTGCAATAGAGAAGTTCACATTCAGTGATACTGATGTAATTTTCAACTACACAACGGGATTAACTGACGACTTTGTTGCAACAAACATGAGAAAAATTGCTTTCTCGGGTGATGTTGCTATAGGCGAAACAAATGCTAACGAATCATTAGGTTTTTACCCAAATCCTGCCTCTGATTTTATCTACCTAACCGAACCCATGACTTCCAATACAGAAATTTCTGTATATAATATAGATGGACGGATTGCTATGCAAGAAAAATTAGGGGATTCTTCATCCATTGATGTAAGTAGACTACAATGTGGATTTTATCTTCTTAAATTAGGTGACAAAATCTTTAAATTCAGAAAACTATGAAAAAGTCAATGTTATTGACCATTTCATTAGTTAGCTGTTTGCTACTTTGGTCACAAATGAACGTTTATTTCCGCAAAACAGATGGTTCTATCTTAAAAGTTTATTCTGCTTACATAGATAGTATCCGATCTTATAAGGCAAATGCTTCAGATGCTTACTATAGTACCTTGTCTATTTTTAAAAAGGATAATTCCGTCGTTAATTTGACATTATCAGAAATAGACAGTATGTTTTTTGCACAAAATGACACTGTAAAAATAACCTATACAGGAAGTACTGTAAACATTGATAATCCTCTGGCTTATAGCGGTGTATCGGTAAGTACGTCAGGACAAGATGTAACAGTAACTTCAAGTCCTGGTGAAAAAGAAGTTATCTACTTAGTAAGTGGAACAACTACCAATGGTATGCTGAAAATATATAGCGACTATAAATTACAATTGTTACTAAACAATGCTAATATTACCAATGGTGATGGTCCTGCTATTAATATTCAATCTTCAAAAAAAATATCGGTAAACTTATTAGCCGGTACACAAAATACATTAACGGACGGTAGTTCTTATGCAACAAGTACAGAAGACCAAAAGGCTACTTTCTTTAGTGAAGGACAGTTGATATTTGATGGTACAGGTAGCCTCACAGTAAAAAGTAATAGTCAACATGGCATTTGCAGTGATGATTTTATCCAGATTACGAATGGAGTAATAACTGTTTCAGCTGCTGCAAAAGATGGTATACATGCTAACGATTATTTTAAAATGTATGGTGGCACACTGAATGTGACAGCCACAAGCGATGATATTGATTGTGAAGCCGGACACGTGCTTATTACCGGAGGGTCAATTACGACAGTAAACACCACTGCCGATACAAAAGGAATATCATGCGACAGTACAATGACAATTTCCGGTGGCACAATAAATATGACAGTAGGTGGTAACCAGGCAAAAGGATTAAAATCGAAACAAGCCATGACATTAAGTGGCGGTACAATTACCATCAATACTTCGGGTGCTGCAGTCCTTTCTGCTTCCGGATCGGGTTATGATCCATCTTATTGTACAGCAATAAAGGGAGGCTCCGATATTACCATATCAGGAGCAAACATAACTGTTAGAGGCACCGGAACCGGAGCGAAAGGAATCTCCGCAGATGGCAACTTGAGTATGACATCAGGAACTGTAGGGGTAACTACTACAGGAGCGGGAGCCACCTACACCAACACTTCGGGCATTGCCGATTCTTATGCATCTTCCTGTTTTGAAGCAGACGGCAATATCAGCATATTGGGCGGATCACTTACAGCAACAACTTCCGGAACAGCTTCTAAGGGAATTTCAGCAGATGGCACATTAACCTAATGGAACTGCCGGAACAGTAAGCGGTGGTACCGAAACTACTGATGCAAGTTACATCTATATGAAAGGAGGAACATTGGTTGCCAGTGCAACCAATGGTGATGCAGTTGACTGTAACGGAAATTTCACCATGACAGGGGGAACATTATTGGCTTATGGTCCTGCTAACAATACAAACGAAGATATCGATGTGAATGGAAATATTTTGATTAACGGAGGACTGTTCTTTGGGGCTTGCTATAATTCGAGTATGTTTGAAACAATAACATCTTCTTCAACACAAACAGGAGTATGTCTCAAGTCATCAAGTCAATTAAGTACCGGGTCAAATTACTTCCATATTCAAAATGCCAGCGGTACTGATTTGGGAACTTTTATGCCACCTCGGGGTGCTTATTATTACCACTTTTCTTCGCCGAGTTTGGCAGCAAGTACAACATATACCGTTTATATAGGGGGGTCGTATTCCAATGCAACATCTTCCTTAGGAGGCTACTATACAGGTGGAACATATAGTAACACGAATGCAACAAAAAAGACATTCACAACAGGAACTTCAAAAATAACAACGATAAGTAGTTTCTAGGAAAAAATAAACCCATGACTTTTGCAAAAGGATTCGACGATTTTATATTGCTCGAATCCTTTTTTATATTTTTTAGGAATTTATCTTAATTATTATTATTTTTGTAGATGTGAGTTTTTTAATTCCAGCAATAAGAAAGACTTCGTATGAAAACTTTGACGACTGAGACGGGAAAGTTCCAAATGTGAAACATAAAAATATAACCTTTAATCTAATTAAATATGAAAAAAAAATTTACTCTATTGCTACTACTTGCTCTAGGATGGACAGGTATGTACGCATCAACAAAATTGATCACAAAGTTAAATAACAATTCGTCTTTCGACGAAAACTTATCAGACATCAGAAAATGGACTTTCACTACCAATAATGAAATAAATTTTATTGGTAACAATAATTCATCTATATATACAGATGCTGTAACAGACATTGATATAATGTATTTTGAAGGAGTTGCAACAAATTTACAAACCACCACAAGTAGTGAATTATTTTTCTATCCCAACCCGGCTACAGACTATATCTATTTAAAGAATCTAGGTAATGAAATGGCTTCTTTAGCCATTTATCGAATTGATGGAGTGAAAATGATGAGCCAAACACAATCGATCAATGAAGCCATCAACATTAGTTCTTTTCCTAGCGGTTTTTATCTACTAAAAGTTAATAACAAAATCTTTAAATTTAGAAAACTATGAAAAAAGTAATCCTACTCTTGATATTTTGCTTGTCCAGCATAATGATATTTTCGCAAATGAGTATGTATATTCAAAAATCAACGGAATTAATAAAATTTCCTTTGATAGAAATGGACAGCGTTACCTTTACCGGATCAGAAGGAATTTACAGCAGTTTGCAAGTTCACAAGGTGAATAAAACAACGGTTAATGCGACTTTAGCTGATATTGACAACATTTATTTTCAAGATGAGGACATCATCAACGAAGATGAATTTGTAAATAAAGTTTACATTACATATAACGGAACTACGGCAACCATTACTAATCCATTTGAGGGTGCGGGCATAGATATCGTTCAAACCGGAGCTTATCTTGTAGTTTCTTCCACTATAGAGGGAGTTGAATATATTGTATCGGGCACTACCAACAATGGGTCTCTGAAAATGTATAGCGATTATAAGTTGAAACTGACATTGAATGGAACAAATATAACTAGTAATGATGGTCCTGCCATCAACATTCAATGTGGTAAACGTATTTATGTTAACTTGCCAAGCGGTACAAGCAACACACTAACAGATAGTAATAATTATACCGTATCTTTAGGTAGTACGGAAGATGCAAAAGGATGTTTTTTTAGTGAAGGTCAATTAATCTTTAGTGGATCCGGAAGTTTATACGTCAATGCCAACCACAAAAATGCCATTCGAAGCGATGATTATATCCGTGTTATAGATGGAAAAATCACAGTAAATAAAGCTGTAGAAGATGGAATTAGTGCTAACGGGTCGGTTATCTTTGATGGAGGAGAAACAAACGTTACCGTCGGAGCCGATGGAATCAAATGCAGTAAAGGATATATCATAATTAATGCTGGAACTATCTCTATAAATTCAGAAGATGAAGGAATTGTTGCATCGTATGATCCTTCTATAGAAACAACTCCTGACTATACTATAATACCATACATCACAATTAACGGAGGTACTATCAGCATTAATACAACCTACCCTGCAGGCACTGCCGCTGCTGATCAAAGAGCTCATGGAATAAAGACCATAAGCAATGTAACTTTTAACGGAGGAACAACTGTTATTGTCACTACAGGAAATAAATCTGATGGAATAAACATTGATGGAATACTAACTCTTAAAGGAGGGTCTATAATGATTCAAGCCGGTGATGACTGTGCAAAATATGGCAGCTTAGTTGATGCCGGCAATGTATTGACTTGCTTATAAAAAACTTTAATTTCATATTTTCCAAAGGCTGCTTCAGTTAGGAGTAGCCTTTTTTATTTATAATATCGGGTAAACAAAAAATATATTAAAAAATGAACACTTAATATGAAAATTTCTTAATTTTGTATTTTATGCTTTTGTGAAGCATGTTCATACATTCTCCTTTCTTATTAAACCGTTTTCGGGGAGGTTGCATGAAATATTTTGCTTGTTGACAGAAACCTTAACTTTATATACTCATGAAAAAAAGTCCATCGTGGAAACATTTCACCCGCACACATAAGCTTTTCAAGCAAATCAACTTATTTTTATCCGTCTGTATTGCTTTAAGCTTATTAACAGAAGTATCAGCACAACCTCTTTATATAGCCGGAAGTTCTACCTACTACAATGAATTAGTGGGAGGATCTGCTTCTCCTTTTGGTCGTATACTGACACAACAAACTCGAACGAATAATTCTGTCGGAGTAAAAACATGTTTAGGTAAAGCAGCAGGAACGGGTTGGTTTAAGTTTACGCAAAGCGATAATTCTTGGACATCGCAATGGGGCGGTTCAACTGTAACAACACTATCGACAAATACCTACTATAGTTTAGGAGCAGTATATGGTGGTTCAAGCAACCTACAAGCTACTATTGCGGCTGGAAGTTATTATACTTTTATCATTGGACAAAATTCATCATCAAGCAATAATATTGCCGTATTATTGTCAGCAGAAACGCCTGCAAGTGTTAGTTCTGTTACGACAACTACTCCTGCCCAAAATACCGCAACGACGATTACAGCAAACTTAGGCAGTGCTATTTCTACTACATCAGGGGAAGGTGCTCAGTACGTTTATTTGGCTTATTCGGTCAATAGTGGTTCATACACTACTGTAGCAATGACACGTTCTTCATCAACTGTTTATACTGCAGATATTCCATCTTCAGCTAACACAAGTGGAGCCGGGATTTCATATTTTGTATTCACATCTCCATTAAGTGCCATTACACCAACTACAACAGGTTTTGATTTTTTATGTTTTACACAATCAGCAAGCCAATCATACACAGTAGGAGCTATTTACTATACAGTAACAGCAAACGCAAACAATAGTTCTTATGGAACAGTAAGCGGAAGCGGAACCTATACATCAGGCAATACTGCAACCCTGACGGCTACTGCAACTACAGGCTATGTCTTTACTCAATGGAACGATGGTAGCACGACCAACCCTCGTATTATTACTGTAACTAAAGATACAACATTGACTGCAACTTTTATTTTTGATGCCGGAGAAAAACCGGTTATTACAGCTCATAGAACAAATATTAATGTGAATAACCCCACTGATTTTGCCTCCATGTACGTAAGTTCAAAAGGTTCCTTAGCGAACGAATCGGCTTTTACAGGAGCAACGTCTTTTTTATGGCAAAAATCAACTGATAACATCAATTGGACAACATATACGGATGGAAAGAAAGCAACAACAAACAATATTAGACCTCCCAAAATAGGTTATTATCGTTGCTTAATAACCCGAACGAGTGCAGATACCGGTTTACCTTTAACACTTGCATCTAACTCTCTACAAGTAACAAATGCAGGAGGAAGCACTATTTCTTTAAATAGTACATTGCCCATAATGATTGTACGCACGGATGTAGAGGCTTTTCCAACAGGATCTTTTTTATCTTCAAATGCTGCTTTACTGGCAGGAAAAGCAAAACGCAGTGTCGATGTTAAAATTCTATGGGACGAAACTTCTGTAAGCGACAAGGATTTTATCTATACACAAGCCGATCTGACAGATACTACTCGCTTGTATTACGATAAAAAAGCACGCATGAACTACCGTGGTTCTTCCAGTATGGGATACGACAAACGAAGCTATGCTTTCACGGTTGGAGATGATAGCTGTACAGTCGATGGCACTTGGATTAAGGACAAAAAGAAAATGTTCAAGTTAAATGAGACCAAGGACAAAGACTTTATTTTATATGCAGCTTGGACAGATGCCAGTTTGTTGCGTAATAAATTGGCCATTGATCTTTATTCGGATATGACAGGTGATTGGAATAGTCACTCACGTTACGTAGAACTTTATGTAGATGGAGTTTATCAAGGAATTTATCTCTTTATGGAAGAAAATAAAAAAGAAGCCAGTCGTGTTCAAATGGACAATAGCGGATACATCTTTAAATTAGATAAAACTGATACCAGTGACAGATACACTTCCGGAGGAACCGGTTGCACCTTTGTTTCTTCTATTACAGGAACACAAAATATTGGTACTTATGGTTTAACTATTGACCACGGTTTTGAAATGGTTTATCCTGAATATGATGAAGAAGATTTTACTACAACAACTTGGGGTAATCGGGTTACAGCATTAAAAGACAGAATCAATTCTTTTGAAACAGAGTTAAAAGCCGGTAATTACAGTACCATTCGAGATACTTACCTCGACTATGGATCATGGGCTGATTATTTTATAATGACAGAGTTAGCAAAAAATGTTGATGGATATCGCATTTCAACATGGTTTACCATGAAATCGGCTACCTCTAAGATTAAAGTATCTCCTTTATGGGACTATGAGTTAAGCTTTAAAAATAGTTGGGATACCGGTAAAGATTGCTCTAGTACGTCGGGGCTTTTATCTGAAAATGACGATGCTCATAGCGATGCTTTTGGAACACCATTTTGGTGGGACGGATATGGCAAAGGCAATGCATACGTAGGCGGAGGTTTACTTAACGATGTGTGCTTCAAGGCAAAAGTGAAAGAACGTTGGTTAATACATACCGGTACGGGCGGAGCATTGACAGACACTAATATACAAGCAAAATTATCGGCTCTTGATGCTATCTTAAATGCTAAAAACAGTTCTAATATAACTCCCGTTCAAAGAGAAGCAGCAAAATGGACTGGCAGATATTCCTCGTATGCCACACAAAAAAGTTATATTGATGCTTGGTTAAATACTTCTTCCGGTCGTTATGCTGCACTAAATACCATTATTTCTGACTATCCTACCTATATAACATCTGCATCAATTAATACAGTTAGTGGAATATCTTTAGGAGATAATGTTACATTTACAGCTACAGTAGCCGGAACCGGAACTTTCAGATATGATTGGTACTATTGTGCAACTGATACGAGCAATGCAAGTTTATGGACATCACTTGCTGCTAATAGCTCGGAGACTTATACTATATCAAATGTACAAGGCAGTAATGACGGATATTACCACTGTATAGTAACATCAAATACTTGTAGTTGTATAACAGATACTTTAACTTCTCAAATAGATCTTGGCACTAAAACTATTACAGTAATATCTGCCAATACAACTTATGGAACTGTAAGTGGAGGTGGAACATATTCTACAGGTACTGTCATTACAATTAAAGCGACACCAAAAACAGGATATGTATTTACCAAATGGAGTGATAACAATACCAATGCTTCGCGGTCGATTACTGTTACTACCAATGCCTCATATATTGCTATGTTTGCTGTTGCTAAACATACTATTACGGTTAATGCAGGGACAGGTGGCACAACAACTGGAGGAGGAATATACAATTACGGTCAAACGGCTAC
>DAIMYQ010000018.1:0-21541 GCA_036734385.1 Paludibacteraceae bacterium
ATGCACAACTTATTTCCTGACATTTTTTAGTGAATTAATTCCGCCAACGGGTTATTAAAATTATAATTTGAAATCGGCTCAAAGATAAATCGGTAACTTTGTAGAAATTTTGAATTATATGAATAGATTCATTATTCAAAATTTCTACAGAATTGGATGTGTAATTTTGAATAAAAACTGGAATTATGTGGAAGTGGTATGCCATACTATCAGCTGTATTTGCCGCATTGACAGCAATATTCGCAAAAATTGGGATTAAAGATGTTGATTCTAATTTGGCCACAGCGATACGTACCTGTGTGATATTGTTCATAACGTGGGGAATTGTCATTGCAAGCAACAGTTTAGGAGGCGTAAAAGAGTTGAGTAAAACCAATTGGGGCTTTCTTGTCCTTTCGGGAGTCGCGACGGGATTATCATGGTTGTTCTACTTTAAGGCCTTACAATTGGGAGAAGCGTCAAAAGTCGCACCAATTGATAAAATGAGCGTTGTGATAACAATCTTCCTTTCATTTATAATCTTAAAAGAACCTGTCAGTTGGAAAGTACTGTTAGGGGGAGGATTGATTGCTGGGGGGGCGTTGGTAATTTTAACGGATAAATAAAGATTATATGAAGATCTTACTAATAGAAGACGAACGCGAACTGTCTAATAACATCGGAACTTATCTGGCATCCGATCATTATTTGTGTGAACAGGCTTTTACGTTTGACGAAGCGTTGGAAAAAATCGATTTATACAGCTACGATTGTATTCTTTTGGATTTAAATCTTCCCGGAGGAGATGGATTGAAGATCCTTGAGGAAATAAAAGCACGTAAAATCGATAGTGGCATCATTATTATATCTGCCCGTGGTGCATTGGACGACAAGATAAAAGGCTTGCAAATTGGCGCCGACGACTATCTGGCAAAACCCTTTCCCCTGCCTGAATTGAGTGTCCGCATTTATGCTTTGATGCGCCGGCAACAATTTTCACATAACAATACGCTGACATCTAACGGCATAACAATTGACTTACTTGCAAAAACCGTAAATGTCGGCAATATCGAAATAATATTAACAAAATCGGAATACGAATTGCTGTTGTTTCTGATAGGAAATAAAAACAAAGTGATTTCAAAAAACGCGATTGCGGAGCATTTGTCTGGAGATATGGCCGATATGCTGGACAGCCACAATTTTGTGTATGCGCATATTAAAAATCTGAAATCGAAACTGAACGATGCCGGCGGTGAGGGTTGCATTAAAACGGTTTATGGAACAGGATATAAATGGGAGGAAAAAGATGCGTAGCTTATTATCGAAAAGTTCGGGGCAGTTTCTGATTTTTATTAGTATTGTTATGCTATGTTGTTTTCCACTGTTTTTCTATGCGATGAAAAAATTTTACACAAAAGACCTCGACGAATTAATCAAATTTCGTAGCGAACATTTTGTAGAAACCAATAATCCGATGTTGAAAGTTTCGGACATCGAATATTGGAACCGATTCAACGAAGATATGAAGATTTTATCTTACGAAAATTCATATCCGTTAAATAAAGTTGTTCAAAAATCGCTGTTCAGTAATGCCGAAAATCACGAAATCGATTACCGCATTTATTACCGTAAAATAAGCATCGAAGGGAAACTCTATGTATTTATGTCACAGATTGCAATGATTGAATCGAAAGATTTGTTTCGGACGCTCAGTGTGCAGTATTTGTTGTTCTTCGTTATTATTATAGCAGGATTGTTAGGTATCCAGTTCATATTATCGCGCCGTTTGTGGAAGCCTTTTTACAATAGTTTGAACGAAATTGAAAATTTTAATCTCGAGAAAGGGAAAGTCCCTGAATTTAAAGAAACGACAACTACCGAATTCGCACGATTGAACAACAACCTTAGTAAACTGATGAAAGAAAATGTGGCAAGTTATCAACAGCAAAAAGAATTTACGGAAAATGCTTCGCACGAACTGCAAACGCCATTGGCTGTATTTCAATCGCAACTTGATTTGCTATTACAAGACGATTCATTAAATGAATACCAGATGCGTGTTATGGAATCGCTTTACGATGTTTCGTCCCGGTTGACAAGGCTGAATAAAAACTTATTGTTATTGTCGAGAATAGATAATTCGCAATTCAAAGAGACGATTACGATTGATTTCAGCCAATTGTTGGAACGCCAATTAACGTATTTCAAAGAATTGGCATCAAATAATGGAATAACTTTATCGGCAAATATCCAAAACGCGTTGGAAATTACCGCCAACAAGGTGCTGTTGGAAAGCCTGATAAACAACCTGATTTCGAATGCTATCCGACACAATTATAGCGGAGGATTTATACATATTGAAGTAAACGGCAACACATTTCAAATCGGCAACAGCGGTTCTAAAACCCCGTTGGATAAAGAAAAAGTTTTCCGCCGATTCAGCCGTACTTCGGAAGAGCGAAAAGGCAACGGCTTGGGATTGTCAATCATAAATCAGATTTGCAAACTGCACGGTTGGGAAGTCAGGTATAATTACAAGGATGAAATTCATTGTTTTTATGTCAATTTTTACCTAGAATGAAATTCTAATTTTCTGCAAAATCGAACCATAGCTTTGTCGCAAAAATTCGATAATGAAGAAAATTATTTTTCTGAGCACCTTGCTTCTGTCTGTTCTGTGTTTGTATGCTCAATCGGGTTCGCAAAACTCGTTGGAATATTATATCGAACACGCGATAAAGAGCAGTCCGCTGATTAACGACTACAAAAATCAGCAGACGGTTTCGGCTTACGAAGCGCAACGGCTGAAAGCGTTTTACACCCAATCGAAAGTGGAGGCAAACGGCAATCTGCTGTTTGTGCCGATAATTTCTAAGGACAACGGGAAAACTCAGTTTCAACTGAATCCGCAAAACGCCACCGATTATTACGGCTACAACCAAGGCGTGAGTAGCGGAAGTCTTCAAGCGGGGCTGACCTGGACGCAACCTTTGTTTGCTGGTTCGTCGTACAAAATTGCGCAACAGCAGGCGCAGGTAACGCAGGATATAAGTCGCAACAATATCCATCTGCAAACACACGAACTGCAACGTTTGGTAACCGACCAATACATTCTGTGTCTGCTGGATAAGCAACGAATCGCGTTTGCCGATTCGCTTCTCACGATTCTGAACGAGCAGGAAAATGTGGTGCGCAAACTAGCTCAATCGGCACTGATGAAACAATCGGACTACAACCTGATTACGATTGAAAAAACAGGTTACGAAGAATCAAAAAGAAGCTACGAGCAAGACTATCAAACCCATTTGCTCGACCTGAATATCCTCTGCGGAATCAAGGATACTGCCGTTATCAACCTTGCGGATATTGATTTGAAGATTAAAAACGAGATAATTACGAACTCGTCTTTTCTGGAAAGTTACAAACTGGACAGCCTCAATCTGATGGCTCGCCAAGCAGTTTCGGAGATTCAGTACAAACCGCGCGTCAATCTGTTTGTCGATGGCGGATTGCGGACAAACCAATACAACAGCACTACTTTCAAAAATATGGGGATGAGCGCGGGCGTTACGTTCGCGTGGACTATTTTCGACGGCAAACAACGCCACATCACGCGCAATCAGACCAAGGCGGAGTTGAATACGGTGGCAATAAACAGGGATAATTTCATCCTGCAAAACGATTTGAGGAAAAGCCAATATTTGTCCGAACTGAAAGGTTACGACGAGCGGACAGGCATTCTGCAAAAGCAACTTTCGTCCTATTATCAGGTGCTTGGCGATTACAACAAAGAGATTCAGAAAGGACAATTGTCTGTGATAAATTACATCACGGTTCTGAAAAACAGAAGTCAGGCCGTCGAAAACTATTATCTGTTGCAGGCAAACCGCTTGCTGTTGATTAATGCTTATAATTATTATAATTGGTAACACAATTGAAAAGTGAAAGTTGAAAATTGAAAATGAAAAATCCATTAAATATTCGTATGAAAAAGATATTATTTTTTATTCCGCTCATTTTATTAAGCTGTTCTCATCAGCCAAATAACAATGATACAATGAAGCCCCGCACCGCCGTAACCATCACACAGGTGTCACAGGGTACATTCAACGATTCCATCATCCTTTCGGCAACGACCGCTTACCTGAACAAAAGCACCATCACGGCGCCTATCGCGTCTTTCGTCACCAAGGTTTTTGTGGAGCAGGGAACCCGTGTGCAGGCAGGACAACCGCTTTTCCGATTGGAGAGCAAAGAGCGGAATGCCTTGGGTTTGGACGATAACAATTCGGCGGGCATCATCGACATCAAAGCAACCACATCGGGCATCATCACATTGGTAAAACAGCAGGGCGGAGATTATGTAACCGAAGGCGCGATACTTTGCGAAATTGCCAACCAAAACAGTTTGGTGTTCGAGATAAACGTTCCGTACGAATACACACAATATGTGGCTGGTGGGAAAAATTGCACCATCACATTGCCCGACGGAAAAGTGCTGAATGCACAAATCGGTTCGCCGATGGCTTCGATGAACACAGCTTCTCAATCGCAACTTTATAAAGCGAAAGCGAATGTCGGCTTTCTGCCCGAAGGATTGATTGCAAAGGTTTCAATCTTGAAAAAGGCTTCCGTTTCGTCCTCGCAAATCCTTCCGAGGCAGGCTGTGCAATGCGATGTTTCGATGCAGAAATATTGGATAATGCGCCTAGCGAACGACAGTCTGGCTGTGAAACAGGAAGTGCAAGTCGGAAATGGCGATAAAAGCAACATCGAAATCCTTTCGCCCGTGTTGTCGCCATCCGAGCGGATTGTGCTGGACGGAAGTTACGCGATGGAAGATTCGACTTTGGTAAAAATAATTAAGTGAGCGATATGAACACAGCTAAGTCGAAAAACTTTTTCAAAAAATACAGCAACCCGATTCTCTTTATCGGTCTGATATTACTGTTGGCGGGTTCGTATTGTTACAGGCAGATGCAGACCAATCTGTTTCCCGAAGTGCCGTTTCCGCGCATCACGATTATTGCCGACGCGGGTCAGCAACCCGTTGACAGAATGATGATAACGGTAACCAAACCGTTGGAAAGTGCGGTGAAACGTGTGCAGGGCGTAACGACCGTGAAAAGCAGTACGGGGCGCGGGAGTTGCGTTGTGGATGTGTTTTTCAATTGGGGAACGGACATAAAAACGACCAAAACCGAGCTGGAAAGCCGTATCAACGAGATAAAAAATTTCCTTCCGCCTGGAACGGTCATCACCACCGAAGCGATGAATCAATCGCTGTTTCCCGTGTATGGTTTTACTTTGAAAAGCAAAACGCACAGCCCCATCGAACTGCGCGACCTGGGAAATCTGGTGCTTCGCCCGATGTTTTCGCAAGTGAATGGAATCAGTAATGTGGTGGTCAGAGGCGGGAAAAACAAGGAATTCGTGGTCATTCCCGATGTGATGAAGATGTCGTCGCTGGGCATTACGCCCTCGTACCTGAAAATGGTTTTCGACAACACCAATTTCGTTTCGGGCAACGGCTATCTGGCCAATTACAGCCGTCTCTACCTGTCGATTACCGACACGCGCATCAACGACATCGAAGAACTTTCGAACCTGACGGTCAAAAACGACGGTTCGCGCATCATCCGCCTCAAAGACATTGCCGACATTCAGATTGACGAGCAACAGGAATTCGTCAAAATTAATGCCAACGGCAACGAAGCCGTGCAGATAGATTTGGTGAAACAGCCTGGCGTAAACCTGATTAATTTTGCCAGCGATGTGGACAGCAAAGTGGCGCAGATAAAGGAACTCTTGCCCAAAGGCTACGAGTTGAAACCCTATTATAACCAAAGCGCGTTTGTGAACGACAGCATCACAAGCGTTATCCACACCATTGTGGAAGGCCTTATCCTCGCTCTTATCGTGATGGTGTTTTTTCTGCGGGCGTGGCGGTCGAGTCTGGTCGTAACACTGACCATTCCCGTGACGCTGGCATTCAGTTTGTTGCTCTTGTATCTGGCGGGCATTTCCATCAATATAATGTCGTTGGGCGCCATCGCGGCCTCTATCGGGCTGATTCTCGACGATGCCATTGTGGTTATCGAACAGATATACCGAGGGCACGAGGAGAATCCGCAGAAAAGCCGATTCGATGTGGTCAAGCAATCCATCCACGATTTGTTTCCCGCGATGGTTGCTTCGTCGTTAGCAACGATTGTCATTCATTTTCCGTTTCGGCTAATGAGCGGGCTGGCAGGCAGTTTCTTTAAAGAATTGTCGGATACGATGCAGCTTACGCTTATCGCATCGTTCTTTGTTACATGGTTGCTGTTGCCCGTTTTGCATCTATGGATTGGTTACAAACCGAGCGCCCACACCCTGAAATTGCAACAAAAAGAACTTAGCGACAATGAATCATACGAAGACGAAGCAACAGCAAAAGTGCATTGGCTGACCCACCTTTACAGCAAACCGCTGATAGCTTTTACTATTCTACTCATCATCATTTCGGGTGCGTGGTTCGCATCGCAACATCTGACATCAGGATTTCTCCCTGACCTTGATGAGGGTAGTATTGTCCTTGATTATCACTCACCTTCGGGAACCGATATTGAAGAAACCAATCGGATGTGTCTGAAAATGGAAAAAATAATAATGGCTAATCACGAAGTGGAGACCTATAGCCGGCGCACAGGTTTGGGAATGGCTTTTAAAACGTCGCCGAGCTATTATGGCGATTACCTTATCCAGCTCAAAAAATCAAGGACTAAAACAACACCCGAAGTTATTTCCGAGTTGAGGACAGCCATTAATAACAGTATCCCTGCAATGACGGTTGGTTTCGGACAACGTATTTCTGATTTATTGGGTGATTTGATGAGTACCGCACAGCCTATCGAAGTAAAGATCTTCGGGAACGATTACGCCACGTTACAAAAATTGGCTGCACAGACAGAAATGATTATATCTGGCGTAAATGGCGTTACCGATATGGATAACGGGCTGATAACGGCCGGTCCATCCATCGCGTTTTATCCCAATCAAGCGCTTCTGGCTCAATACGGCATCAGTATGACCGATTTTCAGGAGCAATTGAGCATCTATACCGGAGGTATTCCATTGGGACAAAACCCGAATCTGGTGGAACCGAATCCTGTGCAATCAGCAATGTATGGAGGATTGCAAATCGGGACAATTCAGGATGGCGAACAGATGAGGCGCATCCTGTTGCGCAAGCTGAAATTTGCCGATAACAATCCCGATATTTTGAAAAAGCAACTATTGTTTTTGCCCGATGGCTCGACAAAACCTCTGTCGTTTTTCTGCGACGTGCGGATAATTCCTGGCGAAATTGAGCAAAAGCGTGAAAACCTGAAAAGCGACATCACACTTACGGCTCGCTTGGACGGACGCGATTTGGGCTCGACAATGCAGGACATTCAAACCCGCATAAAAAACGAACTGCCCTTACCGCAAGGATACAGCATTACGTATGGCGGAGCTTTTTCGCAACAGCAACAGTCGTTCACCGAACTGATAACCATTCTCTGCCTCGCCATTCTGTTGGTGTTCACGGTGCTGATGATTTTGTTCCGCGAATGGAAAATCTCTTTTATCGTGCTGTTTGTGTCCGTGGTCAGCATTTCGGGCTGTCTGCTGGCGCTTTGGATAACGGGAATTCCGCTGAATGTGAGTAGCTACACGGGCATCATTATGATTGTCGGCATCATCGCCGAAAATTCGATTTTTACCGTTCATCAGTTCCGAATGAACCGCAAAGCGGGAGGCGATGTGGTGGAATCGGTCAACTATGCCATCGCGCTTCGCATCCGTCCCAAGCTGATGACCGCCATCGGAGCCATCCTCGCCTTGATGCCACTGGCCTTGGGTTTCGGCTTGGGTGCGCAGATGCAACAACCGCTTGCCGTGGCCGTCATCGGTGGATTTATCGTCGGTCTGCCGATGCTGTTGGTGGTTTTGCCGAGTTTGATGTTGTTGAGCTACAAGAATCCAAAACATTAATCAATTGCTCTAAAATGGGAATAAAAATTTTGATATTGTCTATATTGACCAATATCCCGATAATTCTTTTCTCGCAGGCAGATTCCACAGAGCCAAAGAAAAACTTTTGGAGCAATAAATCCATTTCCGTCAGTTATCAGAACGGCTATATTTTCCCGACCAATATTTTTTTGAGAGGGCAAAACGCCTCTGCTAAACAGTTGGACGACTATCAATCTATGTCCCTTCGTTTCATTACGCAAACAACAGGTGAAAATGCTTGGGAACAGCTCTTCAACTATCCGAGATGGGGAGTTGGTCTCAATATTTCGGATTTCAACCATTCCATCGAAATTGGACGTCCTTTTGCGCTCTACGCCTTTCTGAACGCCCCTTTCGCGCGTTGGAAAAATTCGTCGTTCAATTACGAGCTCGCGTTCGGACTTTCCACTAATTGGAAGTCGTTTAACCCCGTGACAAACCAATACAACGTAGCCATTGGTGCGCCATTTGCCTTTTTCATCGACGCGGGATTGAATTACCGCTTTGCAATCAGTAAGCGTTTCGATTTGGACGCGGGTTTTACATTGACACATTTTTCGAACGGCGCGCTCAAAGTTCCGAATTTTGGCATCAATACCATCGCGCCAAAAATAAGCGTAATCTATAATTTGCAGGAACGCCCCGAATTTATCGAACGTCCTATACCCGAGTTCAAACCGCACTTTGAATGGGAATTTTCCACTTTCGCGGGATTAAAAAACCTTGTTTTCAGCGAACCTGTGCAAGCCGACATTATCGAACAGTACGAAGGATTGTTTTTCCCCGTTTTTGGATTTACCGCCACCCTCAACCGCCACGTAAGCCGTATGTCAAAATTCGGATTGGGAGCAAACTACGTGTACAACAGCACCGCCAATGCGCAGGATGTCGCCATAAAAGCAATCAATTCGGACGACTTCGACCCAGTAAGCGGTTCATTAACAGATAAAGCGCAAATTAGTCTGTTTCTTTCTTACGAACTCGTAATGAACCGGATGTCGCTTGTACTTCAACCTGCCTGCTACATTTACCGAAAGAAAACAACCAATCAAACACCAATATTTCATCAACGCATCGGTTTGAAATACAGTATAACCGACAATATATTCGTCGGCATCACCTTACGCGATTATTCATTTCGAGTATCCGACTTTATCGAATGGAGTGTCGGGTACAGAATAAATGGAAATAAGAAGTAATAAATCAATTTTGATTATAGTGAACACAAAAATCTCTGCTGTTTTTGTAGATATATAGAATAAATATAATGATCCTGTAAATTCTAATTTTCTACAAAATACACATTATACATTTGACAAAAAATACATCACTGTACATATGAAACAAATAGCTGCTATTCTAGTGTTTTTCATTTTTCTAGTGGGAAATATATATGCGCAAAAAGGAGATACAATAAGAGTTTTAATTGCATCACCTACCGTATATAAAAATGATTCTCTTTTGCATAGCCAAGAAAACCTCAAATATCAGTTTGTTCTACCTGATTTTATTTATTTGGAAGATCAGTTTTCTATAAATTCAGATAATAGTGTGACATTCAAAATAAGTGGCTCTCAGAAGAAAAACCTATTTAACTCGACTTATTCTAAATTCATTGTTCCTACCGCATTAATATCATATGGCATTTTAACAAGAGGAAATAAATGGTTGCAAGATTTGGATCATAGTACAAATCATGAAATTCATGAACACTATTTGGGTTCGCTTCACATTGATGATTATTCCCAATTCGCTCCGGCAGTAGCAGTATATGGCTTGGATTTATTCGGAATAAAAGCAAAGCATAATTTCAGAGACAGAACGTTTATTATGACTACCTCACATATACTTATGCTCGCTACTGTTCAAACAATAAAGAGAACGACTAATATAGAACGTCCTGATGGCTCAAATAAGCACTCTTTCCCTTCAGGTCATACGGCAACTGCATTTGTTGGCGCTCATATTTTATTCAAAGAATATAAAGATGTTTCACCCTGGATAGGTATTGCCGGTTATACTATTGCAACGGGTACAGGAGTTTTACGGGTAACGAATAAAAAACATTGGATAAGCGATGTCGTTACCGGTGCTGGAATTGGTATGTTAAGTGTTGAAATAGCTTATATGCTCCTTCCGGTATTTCATGATGTTTTAGGTGTCAAGAATAGTAATAAAAGCTTAGTCATTGCACCATCTTTTGGTTCTGGTACATATGGAGTAGGTTTAGCATATACATTTTAAAATAAAAGTAAAACTTATAAAGTCTATAAGATATGAGTCTTCTTTAAAAAGTATATTTTCTAAATTTTACCCTTTCCAAAAACCTCTGTAGGACGTTATATCTTCTTAAATTCGACTTGTTCAAGTGGGCTCAAATATTAAGAACTTCAATTTACAATCATGATAAATTTTATAGACAAACTACAAAAGGAGATCAGGCAAAAGATTCAGCAGATCGAAGCCGAGGATAAAAATATTCTAAGAAAATCCCTTGATGCTTCCCATGTTTTAGGAAATACTTTTGACCAGTTGAAGGATTTTATCATAGTATACAAATTTAAGGATGAAGACGAAGAAATATTTTTCTTTAAAGAAGTAAAACCTAAGATATTTTGTCATCTTATCTATTATCGCAAAGTATATAATATTGAAATGCACCGTCCTGTTGCCAGTTTAGAAGCACAAAAAGAATATCTGAAAGTAAAAATGGATGCCATACATGACTTCAACAATAAGATACTGGACTTTTACCGTTATTATCGCTCTGGAGCTACTTATCTGGACGCCGCTTACTTTGTAAGGGGCAAACCCGATACGGAACAATATCTGGAAACGTTCTATTATGAACGTGATCCGCAGTTTTCAACCAATGCCGATTTTAAAGTCGCTAAGATTATGGCTAATGATATGTTACAGGTATATCTGCTATCCGAATTGGATTTGTTGGATAATTATATGCAGAAACCTACCAATACTTCTTTCCCTAAAGTAAAGCTGACATGGACGGGAAGTAAGACCGATCTCATCGAACTAATCTATGCATTAGATACCGAAGGCTGTTTTAATAACGGTAAAATCCCCCTGATACAGATAGCGGCCTATTTTGAAAGCATTTTCAATATAGACTGGTAACAATATCGCACGTAATTTCTACGATATGCGCATCCGAAACAACCCGACACCTTGCCTCGACCGCCTACGTGAAGAAATCCTCAAACGGATGGATAACACCAAATCGGGCGGAAAAGATAAGGGTAAAGATAAATAACAGTAGCAACGGACTTAAAAAACATATGGATATGAAGAGAATCTTTTTATTACCATTATTTGCCTTGTTATTCTCCTGCGGAGGGACGACAAGCAAATATGAAAAGTTGATTGCCGACGTTGTACAAACAGAAAGAGGTGTAAAAATCGACCTTAATTTTAAGGCAGACAAACTGGAAGAAATTAGTCAGATAAGTGTTGCTGATAGTATTAAAATCATCACTGATAGTTTTAATGCGGAGAGGAACAGGCAGACGGCTTCGCTTGAAAAAACGCTCAGCGTATTTACCAAAAGCATTGAAAAAGCAAAAACTGCCAGCAGACTTTCCCGAACGATGATAAATTCGTATCAGTCCAGCATTGACAAAACAAACGAACAGATTGATGCGCTTGAAAAAAGTGTTCCAGGCGAACTTACAAAATACGAAAATAGAGATACCAGTGAAATATTGGCAATAGTAGTTCGCTGTACTTATACAATCGACGATCCACTAACCAATAAAAGGGCTACCGAAACATTTGATTTTTACCTTTCACCGGATGGAACAAAGTTTTATTCTAAAAAAAGGGTGAAAGAATAATTTAAAGCAAATTATGTATTTATATAGCAGAAAGAACCATTTCTATTCTTTGCTAGTTAATATATAAGTTTTATCTTTGCAAATAGATAACAGAGTTATTTGAAAGCATGAAAAACTAAGTGTATCTAAGCACTTAATTCTTACTTATCTACTGCCCGTTTCATGCGAGATTCTTCAAAAACTATTGATAGTCAATTTAGTATCTTCAGACTACCACAAATATAGCCAAAAATAAAATATTGTTTTCTCATCCTATTAATATTATCTTTGCTTATCTAAAAGAATTTATGGAAACAAATGCTGAATTGGAATTAGCGTGGCGTTGTATTGAAAGAACGGGAACACACTTATTTTTGACCGGAAAAGCCGGTACCGGAAAAACCACGTTTTTAAAACAACTAAAAGAACGCTCACCAAAACGGATGGTTGTGTTGGCTCCAACAGGTATTGCCGCTATTAATGCAGGAGGTGTTACTATTCATTCTTTTTTCCAACTACCGTTTGCACCATACATCCCCGGAACAGAATTTAGTTCAAATAAACTTTTTAAGTTCGGCAAAGAAAAAATCAACATTATACGTAGTTTAGATTTACTGGTCATTGATGAAATAAGTATGGTAAGAGCCGATTTACTCGACTTAATAGACCACATTTTACGTCGTTATCGAGACAAAACAAAACCTTTTGGTGGCGTACAACTTCTAATGATTGGCGATTTGCAACAACTTGCACCCGTAGTAAAAGATGAAGAGCGTAGATTGTTGGAAGAATATTACGATAGCGTTTTCTTTTTCGATAGCAAAGCACTGCAACAAACCTCTTATATCAGCATTGAATTAAAACGTGTTTTTCGCCAAAGCGAAGCTCATTTTCTACATTTGCTAAATCAGATTCGTGAAAACACGGCCAATAATGAAACGCTTGTAGCACTAAACCAACGATACATTCCGAATTTTGAGGCAAAAGAGGGGGAAGAGTATATACGACTTACAACACATAATGCTCAAGCCCAAGAAATTAACGACAAATATCTAGCAAAAATAAAAGCTCCTTCTTATAGCTTTAGGTCTACCGTAACAGGCAACTTCCCTCAATCGTCTTATCCGGCAGACGAAATATTAACATTGAAAGAGGGATCCCAAATAATGTTTGTAAAAAACGATTCATCATTTGATAAAAAATTTTACAACGGAAAAATTGGTCGTATAATCCGTATGACGGAAGATGAAATTGAGGTTCAAGGGCAAGGAGACTTATCTTCTTTTGTACTTCAAAAAGAAGTATGGACAAACAGTAAATATGTATTAAATAAAGAGACAAAAGAAATCTCGGAAGAAGTAGAAGGAACATTTGAGCAATACCCGGTAAGATTGGCGTGGGCAATTACCATTCATAAAAGTCAGGGATTAACTTTTGAACGAGCCATTATAGATATTGGAGGGTCATTTGCACACGGACAAACCTATGTGGCATTAAGTCGGTGTAAAACATTGGATGGAATCGTATTGAGTTCACCTATTACACAAAAAGCCATTATTAGCAACATGCAAGTCACTGATTTTGTAAAAGAAGCAGAAAATTTGGCTCCCAATGAATCGGTTATGACAGAACTAGAGCGAGCCTATTATTTGCAACTATTATCTGAACAATTTGATTTTCAACCCATAAGGAATACTTTTGCACGTACGATAGAACAATTTGAAGAATCTGCAGGAAAACTATATCCTCATCTGTTTGAACAATGCAAAATTTCTTTTGATGTATTTTCGGCAAAAATAATATCGGTTTCCGATAATTTTAAAAATGTTTTTACACACTTGTTTAAAGAAAATCCTAATTACAAAGAAAACAGCATATTACAAGAACGCATTTCTTCAGGAGCTACCTATTTTTCGGATTGTTTGATTGAAATTTTACTACCGCTTGTTTCGTCATTGAAGGTAGAGATTGATAACAAAGAGGGACAAAAAAGAATGAACGAATTAATAGAATCGCTTACCACAGCATTACGAATTAAACTTTCGACATTACAACATATTCCGACAGATGGTTTTTCTGTAGAAGCTTATCAAAAAGCAAAATCAGAAGCCTCTATTTTACAGCAAGAAGAGCATAAAGAGACTTCTAAAAAGAAATTATTCAAAGAAAAGTCGGTCGTTTCGGATGATATCGTTCATCAAGAGCTTTATGAACATTTGCGTGCCTGGAGAAATGCAGAAGCAACAGAAAGATTGTTACCTGCGTATGCCATTTTACATCAAAAAGCACTACATGGAATTGCGAATTTGCTTCCTTCAACCAGTAACGATTTGCTAAAAATACCTCATTTGGGTAAAAAGACCGTGGAAAAATACGGAGCAACGATTCTGGATATCGTGGGAGAGTTCACCCCAAAAAGGTAATCTTTTAATTTTATGCATAAAAAAAGTAAACCAAATTTGATTTACTTTGCTTTTTTGAAAACCCAGAATCTTTGTAGACTATAATTAAATCCAACGGAAACGATTAAGTCTACAACAATACGACTTATTTTATAATCTATTTGCATAGACGTTGTAATAAGATAAGTACCTGTTGATTTTAAGAATATGCTGTTTGCAACTACTAAAACAAATTTGAGCAATTGCTGGTGTAAGGAATTTTTGTAAGCAACGTCTTTTGAATTAAACGTCCAAATCTTATTCAAGCTAAAATTTATTCCTGCGCCTATAATTCCACTTATTACAATGGAAATCATGTAATATACATGAAAAAACTCCGTGAGAAAAATCATTATCAGGTAGTCAATAATACCACCCACAGAAGCAGATAACTGAGCTTTAGTAAAAGTAAATAATTTTTCAACCATTTCTGTTTTCCTCTTTATCTTGGATATCAGCCAATTTTAAGATTCTATTTGTTTCTACAATGTTAGAAATAAATAAAATAACACATGCCAACGCCGAAGAATATATGATGGAAGTATTCACAAAAACTTCCAAAACCAAAATAGCAGAAATAACAACACGAGCCTCAGTAGGTCCCAAAAGACCTGAATCAATGGAGTACTTATTCGTTACTTTGTATCGAAGCAAAGCTGTCATCATTTCCCAACCGTACAAAACTACAAATAAAAAACCAATTATTTCCCAAACATCACTAACATAAACAATAAAACCCATTCCCATTAGAACAATCCCAATCCAATCAATAGTAAAATCGAGTGAAAATCCGTACCACTTACGAGGTTTATTTCGATAATAAGCCACCCTGCCATCAAGAGAATCGCCAAACCAACTTATGAAGAAACCTAAAACGCCTATCAATAAACAATAGCCGTGGACATAATGAGCTAATACAAAACTCGAAAAAGTCACTAGGCTTCCAAAAAACCCAATCCCTGTGAGCATATTGGATGTCATCCAAGAAGGAAGTCTTTGAACAAAATAAGCAATTGTTCTTTGTTCCCATTTGCGAAGAAGATTAGTTCGTTCCCTCCCCTGAGCAATTGTCTTTAAAACGGTATCGGTATCCGATTGATTTTTGTCTGCACCCATATTATTATTTTTATTGTTTGTCTTCTAATAAATCTAACTCTCTTTTTTATGTCCATTTTTATTCATGGACATAAAAAAAAGAGTACCAAGAAAAATGAAATAAAAAAACAATCATCCTAAATCTCCTAGTCAAAGAAAAACGCCATTGACATTTTCTCTTGTTTTATTTTCAATGATAACATTCTTGGTTGAAAATCAAGGGATTATTTATAATTTCCTGTCGCCTGCAAATAATTGGCGATTTTAATATTATAATTACAAAGAGCCTCAGTATGCTGATTTAATGCATCTTGATACAATGATTGAGCCTCCAATAAATCAGACATAGAGACTATTCCTCCTTTATAATTGTCATTTACAACTTTTAAGTTTTCTTTTGCCTGTTCTATCGAACTTTGAGCAATTCCAATCTGGAAATATGTTTCATTTACTTCATTTTTCGCTTGTTCTACCTGTAAAGCTAATAATTCGGTTGCTTCTTCCAACTTAGTTTGTGCTTGAGCTTTTTTTATTTTTGCTTCCTTTACTTTATGAGAAGTCCCCCACCAATCAGAAATAGGTACAGAAACCGAAACAAATGCCAATGCATTAGTAGAAGTGGCATCCATGGCATCCGTAGCACGACCTACAGCCCCAATGGAAATTTGAGGCAAGGCTTCTCCAAAAGCCAATTTTCTTTGTAATTCTTCCGCCTCAACAGCCTTATTCAACATTTGGACTTCCAATCTCTCATGTCCGGAAGTATTGTTCAATAAACCGGATGGCAAAATAGGTTTTTCCATGGTTCGATTCAAAACGAATGTTGAATCATAGGTTATTCCTACATGTTGACACAAAGCTCTCATTGACAAATTAATTCCATTCTTCAGCTTTAATTTATTGACTTTCAATTCATTTATTTTAAGCTGCACTTTCAATAAATCACTTCTTTGCGTCAAACCTGCTTTTACCGCCACATTAACATCCTTCAACAAACAATTCAATAATTCTTCGTAGCTATTAATGGTGGTCATTTTTTCTTGCAAGGAAATAGTCGTCCAGTATAGGTTCTCAGTTTTTAACAATACCTCTTCGGTAGTTAACTGTTGTTTTTGAACATCTACTTCTTGTCCAATTTTAGCCAATTTATTTCCATTGACAACCCTACCACCTACAAAAACCGGTTGTAATACAGTAATATTTGCAACACTCATATAATCCAATACTCCAATTGGAATAGAAGGTACATAAGCAAATTGCGTAGGAGCAACTAAATTTGCGGGATTTCCATCATACACCGGAAGATTCATCGATGGTATCGATCCCTTAATCAAATAATCGGATGAACGCATAGAAACCCCCATTGCACTAATTTTGGGAAAATAATTTGTAAAAGCATTCTTTTTAACTTCCGAGGATCTCTCCGTGTCAAATTTAGCACTTTTTATCTTTTTATTATTTTCCAGAGCCAAGTTTTTACATGAATCTAATGAAAGAACTTTTGGCTGGGCGTTTACTGAGCTAGGTACCCAACAACATCCAAGAACAATCATTGCACCAATGACAGGAATGATAAGGTTATTATAAGGAATATGCTTTTTTACGCCTATTTTATTAGGTTTATCTCTATAAACAACGCTATATAGAACAGGAAGAATAAATAAAGTTAAAACCATAGACACCAACAGTCCAAAACAAATAACGGTTCCAAGAGGTCCCCAAAGTGGTGAGCGACTTATAATCATAGGAATTACCCCTACCGATGCTGCAGCCGAAGTAAGAAAGATAGGACGCATACGTCGTTTTCCTGCAGCTAAAGCAGCTTCTTTTACGCCAAAACCATGTACTGTCCTTAATTCCTGTAAATAATCAACTAAAATAATACCATTACGAACAACAATACCACACAAACTGGTAATACCTATGAATCCGGTCAGACTGAAAGGATATCTCATCAAAAATAAACCAATAGCTGCTCCGGGCAATCCCAACAACATAGTGGACATAATAAGTGATGCTAATTTTACTTTTTTAAATTGAAACAATAAAATGAAAAAAATAATAATGATACTAACAATCAAAGCATAGGTCATAGGAATAAAAGCTTCCTGTTGTCCTTCATAATCTCCCCCGTAAGTTATGGAAACACCTTCGGGCAATTTTAATTTATCTATTTTCGGTTTTACTTTTGATAAAATATTTGAAGCCATCACTTTGGCATCAACATCCATCTGAACCGTTATTGTTCTGGTTCCATTCCGATGAAGAATTTTTCCTTCTGTCCATTCGGGTGAGAATTTGGCAAATGACCTCAATGGTAAAGAAGAAAAACTCATAGGAGAAGTAATGGTTTGATTGCCGATATAATTTATGTCTTTTTTCTCACCATTGTCTTGTTTTAATTCGACTGAAACAGGATAGTCGTCTTCCCAAATAGTAGTTAACGGAATACCGTTTAAGCCCATCATGAGAGACGTGGCAACAAGCCCTTTCGAATACCCCATACGAGTTGCTTTATCTTTTTCAATATCAACCTTTATGCTTTGTTGCTTTTGATACCAATCATCGTGTAACCACACAATTCCCGGAACAGGTTTAAGAATATCTTGTACCTGACTTTCAACATTTCTTAGGTCGTTAATGGAATCGCCTGAAATACGTATTTCGATGGGGTATTTACTTTGCTGTAAAGCAAGTATTTTCCATTTAACATGAGCATTAGGAAATGCATCTTTAAATTTCTCATCATATTCTTTACAAATAGCCCTTGTTGACTCATTATCAATTGTATTAACCATCAATTGCCCATAGTTTGAAGAAGGCATTTTAGGAGCATATAGAGTATGAAACCTCGGAGAGCTTGTCCCAATGAAACTAGTTACCGTAGTTACTCTTTTATCTTTTTCCAGTGCCGCTGCCAATGTATTCATCACTTTTGCTGTAACATTTAAAGAAGTTCCCTGATCGAGATACACTTCCACGGCAAATTGATTTCTTTCAACTTCGGGAAACAATCGTTGATCTAGATTTTTAAATAAAAGAATACCTAATATTACGACCCCTACACCTAATCCAATAGTAATTTTTGGTCGTTTAAATGCTTTTTCCAGGATTCTGTCGAATATTCTTTGCATCCAATCTAAAAATGTTTTTTTGGAGGTTCCTCCCTCATTTGGAACTTTCAATCCTTTTTTGATGAAAAAGAAATTAAGAAAAGGAACAACAAAAAGAGCCACAAGTACAGAAACAACCAATGCAATACAAATTGTCATCGGTAAATCACGTACAAAGTCACCCGGCGTTCCGGGAAGCATGATTCCAAGAGGAATATATACCACACAAATAGCCATAGTAGCAGTAATGATAGGAGTAACCAATTCACGGGCACTTTTTATGGCAGCATGCCACGAGGACATCCCATGATCTTTTTTGTCAATATAGTTATCTATTACAACAATAGAATTATCTACAATCATTCCGAGTACAATAATTAACCCAGCCAATGAAACGGTATTTAATTCCACTCCAAAAAAATAAAGAAAGCCTAAGGTAATAAGTACCGATATAGGTACCGTCAACCCCGCAATAGAGGCTACCTTTTTAGGAAGCAAAAGCATTACAACCAATATTACTGCAATAATTGCAATTAAAAATTCCCGCATAAAATCGGAAACAGAATCGTCAACATATTTTGGCGAATTTGAAATAACATTGACTTTAATATCTTGTGGACAAGTCTTTTTAAATTTTGTTAAAGCAGCTTGAACGTCCTTTCCAAATTCCACAATATTATTCCCCGTTTGCATTTCCAATGAAAGCAGAATTGTTTTTTTACCATTCTGCCGGATATAATTTTCAGGGTCTTCATCTCTACGCTCTATTTTGGCTATGTCTTTCAACCTGACAACACCACCTTGCGGATCGGAAAAAACAATTTGGTCGGTCAAATCTTTTTCCGACTCAAAATTTGGAGGAAAATGTACATACAAATCGGTCTCTGGGGTTTTCAATTTTCCTGCAGGTGAAATTATTCCATTCGGCCTGTAAGAAGAAAGCAGGGAAATAGATTTTATATTGTATTCATTGAGTTTCTCCGGTTCTACATTGACATAAATTTTTTCCTTTTGTAAGCCATATTCTTTTATTTTTGATACGGCGGGAATTTTCCGACATTCAGATTTGAGTTTTTTTAATTCATTCTCCATGTCTTTATATCCTTTTGTATCGGAAGACAACGTAATTAACAAAGCTGAAGTATCGCCAAAATCGCTATTTGCTATTAAAGCTACCACTCCTGGAGGCAAGGTAGATTTAAATTCATTTAAACCATGTTTCAATTTAGACCAAAACTCGTCGGCATCGGTTACGTTATCATTTAATTCTACGTAAATAATCATCATACCCTCTTTTGACTCAGAATAAGTTTTTGCCTTTTTTACCTCTTTAAACCCAAATATATAGTTTTCCACTTGTTTGGTGAGTTGCTCTTCTACTTCCTCCGAAGTTGCTCCAGGATATACTCCAATGACTAATCCTTGTCTTATAGTAAATTTCGGAAACTCATTGCGAGGCATTTTTAATAATGCAACAACCCCAATCATGACAAATACCGTTACCAAAATATTTGTAATATTGTGATAACGCATCGCCCAGCCTATAAAACCTATTTTTTTCTGTTTCATAATTAAAGGGTTATTTTAGAGTTATCTGATAATTTTTGTTTCCCTTCACACACTACTTTTTCTCCTAACGATAATCCGGAAAGAATCTCAATATCACTGTTTTGGTAATTACCGACTTGGATAATTCGTTTATTTACTTTTTTATTAGGGACATCAACCACATACACAAATTTACTATTATCCTTGTCAATATCTACAGCAGAATAGGGTATTGCCACAATTTCTTCATTAGCTGCAATATTTAATTTCACATCGCATACCATGCCCGGTTTAAGCACTAATCCCTGATTTTTCACCGTAATTTTTACGTCATAGGTTCGCGAAACTTGGTTGGCAACCACTCCCACAGAGGTTACTACCCCCTGAAACAGTTGATCGTTAAGAGCTGAAACCCTGAAAGTTGCTTTCAACCCTTTTTTTATCTTTCCAATTTCGTTTTCAGGTACAGCAATTTTTACATACACATTTTCAATTTTGACCAATTCCAATGGATTTATTACACTTCCGATAGACGACATTCCCGGTTCAATGTTTCTTTTTCCAATTACACCATTGTCAGGAGAATATAAATTTGTCTTCTTTAAATTTGTTTTTGCTATCGCTAAAGAAGATTTTGCCTGTTGCAAATTCGATTCCATTTCTACCCATTTAATTTCGGGCAAACTGCCATTATCATACACCTCTTTCAAGCGATTATAAGCATCCATTGCTTGTTGGTATTTGGCATTAGTCAATTCATACATACTTTGAGCATCTGCCTTATCAACAGTTGCCAACAATTGACCTTTATGCACAACATCCCCAACTTGAACCAAAATTTGCTCCACTGTGCCTGTCGTTTGGAAAGTAAGAGGTATGGTTTGCGAAGGTTCTATAGTACCACTATATTGCAAAAAGGAAGTTCCCGGAACTTTCTTCACTTCGACTATTTGCACTTTTACAGGAGACTGCGATTCGTCGGACGCTGTTTTTGAGCTACAACTCGTAAACATAATTACGGCAAAAAAGAAATACGATATTCTTTTCATAAAAATTAGATTGTTAAATAAATTATTTAAACTGTTAGTTAATAAATAAAAAGATGATTAATCTTGAAAAATCTGAAAAATTTACAGATTGTCAATTCGATGACATTTTTGATTGCAAATTTTGTTCTATAAAATCACACAATTCCGCTACTGATTTTTCACTTGAGAAGAAATCATCGGAAAAAGAGATTCCAAAATGTTTCTCAATATATGTCAAAAGATAGAGAGTATCACAACTATCAAAACCCAATTTTCGGAAACTCAACTCATGAGAAACAGGAGTTTTCTCGTCTGCTAAAGCCCATTTTAAGATAGATTCTATTTCCGTTTCAATTTGTTTCTTTTCCATTTTAAAAAAAATTTACACACAACGAATAAAACTATGCTTTTAATCCTCTCTGAAGAAGATTTAACAAAACATTCACCTTATCTTCCTTACGAGA
>DAIMYQ010000018.1:21641-32436 GCA_036734385.1 Paludibacteraceae bacterium
AACCTCCTACTATGAAGAAAAGCCTTTTAATTAAAACCACTTTTGTTGAAAATCATTTGCTTTCGAGAATTAATCAATCAAGACGTATTGCTTGTGCATGTTTGTTCTTTCTTGTCACAAGTTTATTACAAGCAAATAATATCACTCAAGGTACAACTTTGTATTTAACTACAGGGGTCTGGGATGACTCCGGAACAGCACGGTTTGCCGCATATTTTTATACAGGCACTTCTACTGGGATATTTGTGGATATGAGTTTAGTAAGCGGATCTACAGATGCTTACGAAGTAACTTCTCCATCAGGAACCTATACGAATGTGATTTTTTGCCGTATGAATGGCGCTACAACTACCGATTCGTGGACAAATGTATGGAATCAAACTCAGGATCTAACCTACGATGGAAGTAATAATTTATACATTATTAGTGGCTGGGGAACAACAAAAAGCCTCGTTAGAAAAGGCCGTTGATATTGCCCAAGAGAAGGCAATATTTTTCAATATGATGGTCGATATTGCAGAAAAAGAGTTTAAGATACCGATAAGAAAAAAATCGTTACCCGGACAATCGACCAGTACACGAGCAAAAGAGAGCGGTCAATAAGTTTTGCCTGTGGATTGTCAGGGAATAATCGACAATACTATTATCGGAATAAGAAGGTTCGTGAATCAAAACGTGTGTTAGCTAATCATGTTTTGGAAAGAGTAATCGCAATCCGTTCACGTATGCCCCGTATAGGTACTCGTAAACTGCATTACATGCTATCTTGTCAAGGTGTTGATTATGATATTGGTCGAGACAAGTTGTTTAAAATAATGCGTGCCAACAATTTGGATATAAAACCACGTAGGGCATATCATGTAACAACGAACTCACACCATCGTTTTCGCAAGCATAAAAACCTTGTGGATAAACTTAATATTATTAGACCAGAACAAGTATGGGTGTCAGATATTACCTATATTGGAACAAGAGGAAGTCATTGTTATCTGGCTCTAATAACAGATGCCTATTCAAAGAAGATTGTAGGATATGATTTGTCGGATAGCTTAAGTGCCCAGGGGGCTATTCGAGCACTCAAAACTGCATTAAAAAATAGAATGTATCAAGATAAAGCTCTTATACATCATTCTGATCGTGAAATACAGTATTGTTGCGATGACTATCAAAAGTTACTCAAGAAGTATAACATTAAAGTAAGTATGACCGAATCGTATAATCCATATGCAAATGCTGTTGCCGAAAGAGTAAATGGGATATTGAAAAATGAATTTTTGTTAGAAGAGTACAAAGTGGATAAGAAATCAATGGAGCTAATTGTAGGACAGAGTATAAGGTACTATAACCAATTTAGACCGCATATGTCTTGTTCGTTACTTACGCCAATACAAATGCACTCGCAAGAAAAAATTAGTGTGAAAACCTATAAAAAAATCTCAGTTCAAAAGGGTAACTTTTTGAACTGAGATTAATTAATTATTTTTGTATCAAAACCTGTAACGTTTTTTCAGGACGACACAAGGGGATTTTTCCTAGTATTTGTTTTGTTGTTTCAAACAATGTTCGTAATTTTGCGAACGACAAACAAACAAATTTATTACATTATGACATGCTGTAAAAATAAAGATTACACGTTTGACAATGAGCAACTTGCCCGTTTTGCCAAAGCGATGGGACATCCTGCTCGCATTACTATTTTGCAATTTCTTGCTTCTTTGGATACTTGCTATTTCGGCGACATTCATAACGAATTGCCTATTGCAAAAGCAACTGTATCTCAGCATCTGAAGGAATTAAAAGAGGCAGGGCTTATTCAAGGGGAAATAGAAACCCCCAAGGTTAAATACTGCGTTAACCGTGATAACTGGACAAAAGCACAAGCATATTTCGAAGCTTTTTTTACTAATTGCAAAGAAAAAAAAGGCTGTTGTAAATAATTAAATCATAACAAACAAGTAACGTATATGGAAATTAAAGTATTGGGTACAGGTTGCCCCAAATGTAAAACGCTTGAAAAAATAACTCGTGAAGTAGTTGCTCAAAACAATATTGATGCGACCATTACAAAAGTGGAAGACATTTCCGAAATTATTAAATTCAATATCATGAGTACACCTGCCTTAGTTGTTGATGGCAAAGTAGTACTAAAAGGACGTGTGCCATCCAATGAAGAGTTAAAACAAATATTAACCAATAACTAATTTATTATGAAGAAGCTAGTAACTGTTTTAATATTATCCTTTCTAATGATTCCTTTTTTCACTATAAGTGCTGAAAAAAAAGATCAAAAAACCATCGTAAAATCCCCCCAAGTAGAAGTTTACTATTTCCATTTTACTCGCCGTTGCATTACCTGTCAGGCAGTGGAAACAGAATCGAAGAAAGCGGTGGAGACACTCTATCCGGAACAAATAAAAAAAGGTCTAATTACTTTTAAATCAATTAATTTAGACGAAGAAAGCAGTGCCTCTTTGGCAAAGAAGAACAAGGTAGAAGGACAATCCCTGTTAGTTATCGGCAAAAAAAAGCGTATTGATATAACACAAGACGGCTTTATTTATGCAAGAAGTAACCCTGAAAAATTAAAGGATAAGTTAAAAAAAACAATTGATCCTCTGATAAAATAATGTAAGTAAGAATGGAAATTTTACAAACCATCTTAGATAATTCACAGTACGCGTTTGTGACAGCATTTGTGCTAGGAATTATGACTGCCATAAGTCCGTGCCCATTGGCAACAAACATTTCGGCCATTGGTTTCATCAGTTGTGATATTGAAAATCGCAAACGCGTTTTTATCAATGGTTTGATATATACACTTGGTCGAGCAATAAGTTATACCGGTTTAGCCTTGATACTCTTTTTCGGTGCCGGCAAGATGAATGTTTCAATGATTTTTCAGGGTTGGGGAGAAAAATTGTTAGGACCATTGCTGATTCTTATCGGCTTGGTTATGTTAGATATTATCAAGATTAACCTTCCCGGTTTCTCCCGCTTGACCGAAAAAATAGGAGAAAAGGGGAAAGGAAATTATTGGAGTACCCTTTTATTGGGAATGGTATTTGCTTTGGCATTTTGCCCATATAGCGGAGTGCTTTATTTTGTGATGCTGATTCCCATGACTATAGCAAGTGCAAGCGGTTTGTACTTACCCATTATCTATGCCTTTGCTACCGGATTGCCTGTTGTCTTATTTGCTTGGTTATTGGCTTTTGCGGTAGGAAACGTAGGAAAACTCTACAATCACATTAAAGCTTTTGAACTTTGGTTTCGAAGAGTGGTTTCTGTCGTATTTATCGGTGTGGGTATTTATTATATCTCAATTTTCTTTATAAAGTAGTTTTTTTCGTTTGATTGTTCGCAAAACAACGAACAATCAATTTAAATCAATAATATTTAAAACATGAAGTTCAATAAAAACATAATCATTCCCTTGCTACTATTACCAATTTGGTATTTGGTTTATAGCAATCTTCAACCAGGAACCGACTGGGTTATTGATTCTGCATTAGGGATGACTAAAGGTGCTCATTTAACGGAAACCTTACGATTTTTTATTTTCGAATTTCCCAAGGTACTGATGCTTTTGGTGCTCATTATTTTCTTTGTAGGTATCCTCCGTAGTTTTTTTACTGCTGAACGAACCCGCAAGGCTCTCGAAGGCAAAAAAACATTTACCGGCAATGTAATGGCTGCCCTATTAGGCATTGTAACTCCTTTCTGTTCCTGCTCTGCAATTCCTTTATTCCTTGGCTTTGTAGAATCGGGTGTTCCATTAGGTATTACATTTTCATTCCTCATTGCAGCTCCCATGATTAACGAAGTAGCAGTTATACTTCTCTACGGCATGTTTGGGTGGAGAGTGGCTGCCATTTATATTGGCACAGGTCTGTTCATAGCCATTGTAGCAGGTTGGATTATTGGGAAACTAAAACTCGAAAAATGGGTGGAAGAGTGGGTTTACGCCACCAAACTTGGAAACGATAAAATTGCAGAAGAAAAAATAAGTATTTCAGACAGAATCAAATTTGGTTTTGAAGCGGTAAAAGAAATTGTCGGAAAAGTGTGGATATATGTAGCTATAGGCATTGCCGTAGGAGCAGGAGCACATGGTTATGTTCCGGAAGAATTTATGGCATCATTGATGGGAAAATCGGCATGGTATAGCATTCCGTTGTCCGTTTTAATAGGCGTTCCTTTATATTCGAATGCAGCCGGTATTATCCCTATTGTATCGGTTTTAATAGAAAAAGGAGCCTCACTCGGAACAGCATTGGCATTTATGATGGCTGTAGTTGGTCTTTCGTTGCCCGAAATAATTATCCTCAAAAAAGTTCTAAAATTACCATTAATATTGACTTTTGTCGGAATAGTAACAACAGGAATTTTACTCGTTGGATATTTGTTTAATTATATTTTATAGATAAACATCCCAAATTGTAACCCTTAGGGGTCTAGAAAATTTCAAAATGGAAGGAAAATAACAAGAAAGACCTTATCTTGAGTCCTTAAAAGATATTTTGGAACATTGAAAGTATATTAATCAAAAAAAGCAAGTCAAAATAGACTCGCTTTTTTTGATTAATTGTTTTTTAAAACTTATAAAAAAACCCGATCGTAAATGCACTGGTAGAAAGGACATTATCTGCATTTACTCCAAAATTAAAAGAATCTGTTTCTTTTGTCACAGTCGGATTGGCATCCTCATCTTTTTGTGAAGAATGTGTGTAATTTAGACTCAAAAAATTTAGATTTGCAAATAATCCGAGATTGTCCGACAAACAATATTGAACTGCAGGAAATACATTAAATCCAATTTTAGCAACATAAGGACTATTGGTTGTAGTAGATCCGACTGTTACAGAAGAATCTTGTCCACCAAACATCAAGCTGCCTTGTGCATAAAAAGACAATTTGTCAAATGTCAAAAAATAATAACGAGCAAAAGGAAAAACAGACCAAGAAGTTGTCTTATTTTCATAATCTTGATTTAAAGCATTAACCCCGCTTGTATTTGTACCTCCAATTGCGAGAGAAAGACCAAATGCGAATTTGTCATTCAAGAAATATCCAACAGTTGGTTGAAAGCTGAAACTCGTAGTGGTCGGATCTTTAATTTCCGTAGAACCTGTGGTTGTTTTACCACCATCTGAAGAGAATCCTAAACCACCTCCGACAAACACCTGAGCTGTCAAGGCTGTTGAGGTTGCCAATAACAATACAAAAAACATAAAAACCTTTTTCATAAACTTAACTTATTTTTAGCTCTCTATCCCCTAAGAGCGGTTGTACTAAAAAAGAGTGTGAGGATATGCGTTAAACACTCTGGAAATACTTATTTATAATGTGCTGCGAAATTAATTAATTTTTCTTTAACACAAAAATATGTGTAGAGAAACTTCATTTTTTGTTGTGCAAATAAATCAGTTACTACAACCACCTATAAAGACGCATTACATCATCTACTCGTATTTCTAAAATGAGAAAGTGTCATTCCTGTATGTCTTTTAAAAAATTTACACAAAAAAGCCTCACTCGGATAACTTAATTTTTCTGCTATTTCTTTGAAGCGGCATTCCTTTTGAAAGAAAGCTCATTACGACCAAAATCCATACATCCCAAATTTAGTTCCATTAGACGCACTATCCGACATGAATTAAAAATAGAAGGGCGAATAGAAGAAGATTAATTTATAACCTTATTCTTTTTTGCAGACAAAAAAAACCTGATTAAAACAAATTATAAATCCCGATAATTTAAATTTTATTATTTATTCGGCACTGATATTGGTACTATAGAATATGCAAGCTTTGTTTTCAGTCGGTTGCCAGCTGAGAGAATGTATGTCGGCAAAGGCAATTCAAATAAGCAACTGTTCTTGGAGGCAGTCCCTAAAAAGTTTAATCGCAAAGGCTACCTCGAAGTAACAGCAAAAATGGGACTGAACCCAAAAACGGCCGAAAAGTATCTGGCTGAATTCAAAAAAGCCGGGTGGATTAGTCACGAGGGACACAATAAGTACAAGAAAAATTAATCTTACATATTCTGAAAAGCAGCCAAATGGCTGCTTTTTTTATATCCGCTTCCAAACCATGACGTTCAATAATTTTTAGTACTTTTGTATTTCAACCATTAAACGACCAATTCTTCTATGCCAGACTCACTTCACAAAAAACATATGTCGGAAGAAGAGATAAAGATGAACTTTATTACACCCGATATACTCGCTGCTAATTGGGATATGCTGAGGCAGATACGTGCAGAATATAGTTTTACAGATGGTAGAATCATTGTAAGAGGGAAGTTTACTGCCCGGGGCGAAAAGAAAAGGGCGGATTATGTGCTGTTTTACAACGATCAAACCAGTAAAATAGCCCTGGCGGTAGTCGAAGCAAAAGACAATAAACATGGTGTGGGCGATGGTATGCAACAGGCCATTGACTACGCTATTCTGCTCGATGCTCCATTTGCTTACAGTGCCAATGGCGATGGTTTTTTGGAACACGACATGATGACTGGCGTAGAAAGAGAAATTCCTTCGGGTAGTTTTCCAACGCCCGACGAGTTGTGGAGTCGTTTTAAAGGCACAAAAAATATAACCGAGGAAGAGGAAAAAATTATTTCTGAACCTTATTATTTTGAGACAGGTGGTAATTCACCCCGATATTACCAGCGCATTGCGATTAACAGATGTGTGGAAGCTGTAGCAAGAGGCGAAAAGCGAATCTTTTTGGTGATGGCTACGGGTACGGGCAAAACCATGACGGCTTTCCAGATTATTTACCGCCTGAAAAAAGCAGGAAAGGTAAGTCGTGTGCTCTATCTGGCCGATCGCAATATTCTTATTGACCAAACAATGGCCAACGACTTCAAGCCATTCGAAAAGGTAATGACCAAGGTTGAAGATCGCAAGCTGGATAGTGCTTACGAAATCTATATGTCGCTGTATCACCAGTTAGCCGGCGACGAAAACAACGAGCCATTCCGTCAATTCAGCCCCGACTTCTTTGACCTGATTTTTGTGGACGAGTGCCACCGTGGTAGTGCTCGTGATGAATCGCGCTGGCGTAAAGTGCTCGATTATTTTACAAGCGCCACACACATAGGTATGACCGCCACACCCAAAGAAACCAAAGATATTTCCAATTCATTTTACTTCGGCGAACCGCTTTACACATATAGTCTGAAACAGGGTATCGACGATGGTTTCCTTGCACCCTACAAGGTGGTGCGTATTGGCTTGGACAAAGACATGGAAGGCTATCGCCCCGAAACAGGCAAATTGGATATCAATGGCAACCTGATTGAAGACAGAGAATACAATATCAATGATTTCGACCGTAAAATTGTGCTGGACAAACGCACACTCACCATTGCAAACAAGATATCCGAGTTTCTGAAAAAGACCAACCGACAGGACAAAACCATTGTGTTTTGTGTGGATATCGACCATGCCGAGCGCATGCGTCAGGCATTGGTAAACGAAAATGCCGACCTTGTGGCTCAAAACCCCAAATATGTCATGCGCATTACCGGAGACAACAACGAAGGTAAAGCGCAACTCGATAACTTTATTGCCCTGAAAAATTCAGGCCATTATCCGGTTATTGTTACCACTTCGCGGTTGATGTCAACCGGTGTAGACTGCAAAACAGTGAAACTCATTGTACTCGACAATGTGTTTGGAGAGAATGGAATGACCGAGTTCAAACAGATTATTGGACGTGGTACACGCCTTGCTCCTAAATATGGCAAAGAATTCTTTACCATTATGGACTTCCGCAACGCCAGCCGATTGTTTGCCGACAGCAGTTTCAACGACGATCCTATTCAGATTTACGAACCCGGCCCCGATGATTCGCCCGTACCACCTGAGGATGAAACACCTAGCGGAAATCCTGAAGATGAAAATACAGGATACGGCGACCCAGGTATGCCTGGTGGGGGTATTATAAGCGACCCACCAGTGAATTATTCTCCCAAATACCGTGTAAACGATGTGGAAGTCAAAGTAATATCCGAACGGGTACAGTATTACGACAAAGACGGAAAACTAATTACCGAAAGTCTTCGCGATTATACCAAACGAAACATTCTGGACAGCTTTGCTACGCTCGAATCATTTCTTTATAAATGGAACGCTACCGAACGAAAAGAGGCCATTGTGGAAGAACTGAAAAACCATGGTGTGCTTTTAGAAGCTTTGCGGGAGTTGAGCGGAAACAAAGACCTCGACGATTTCGATTTGATTTGCCACTTTGCTTACGACAAAAAGCCGCTCACTAAAGCCGAACGTGCCAACAATGTGCGTAAAAAAGGGTATCTGTATAAGCATTCCGAGATGGCTCAAAATGTAATAGATGCCCTGCTCGATAAATACACCGAAAACGGGATAATGGCTTTAGACAGCAAAATACTAACGAACGACCCTTTCAGCAAAATCGGTAGTCCGGCTAAAATTGCCAAACTTTTTGGAGGCAAACCTCAGTTTGAGCATTTCTTGCATGAGTTGCGCACCCAGCTATATGCCTGATTACAGCTCCACCTAATTGTAAATAGTAAATGAATAAATAGTAAATCTCAAAGATGAGTATCAACAACATTATCAAACGCTTACAGGATGTCATGCGCAACGATGCAGGTATCAACGGCGACGCACAACGCATTGAACAAATAGTATGGATTCTTTTCCTGAAAGTATATGATGCCAAAGAAGAAAACTGGGAATTCTACGACGATAATTTTCAATCCATTATCCCCGAAGAATGCCGCTGGCGCAACTGGGCGGTGGACAACAAAGATGGTAAAACGCTAACCGGCGATGCGCTGTTGTCGTTTGTAAACAACACACTGTTTCCTGCGCTCAAAGCATTACCCATTGACGAAAATACACCTATCAATAAAACCATTGTAAAGGATACTTTTATAGACAGTTACAACTATCAGAAAGACGGCGTACTGCTCCGTCAGGTGATAAATGTAATTGACGAAGTAGATTTTAATGAGTACGACGACCGCCACGCTTTTGGTGAGTTGTACGAAACCATACTCAAAGACCTCCAAAGTGCAGGTAATGCCGGTGAATTTTATACCCCGAGAGCCGTTACCGAATTTATGACCCTCATGGTAAACCCACAGTTAGGCGAACAAGTGGCTGACTTTGCCTGTGGTACAGGTGGATTTCTCACTTCGGCCATGAAGCTGATGGACAGTCAGGTGAAAACAGTGGAAGATCGCGAACTCTTCAACCGTTCGTTCTTTGGTATTGAGAAAAAAGCCCTGCCGCACCTGCTTTGCGTGACCAATATGCTGCTGCACGACCTCGACAGTCCGCGCATTGTACACGGCAATGCACTGGAAAAAAATGTCCGGGAGTACGAAGACGAGCACCAGTTCGATGTGGTGTTGATGAACCCACCTTATGGTGGCAACGAGAAAGATACCGTAAAGATAAACTTCCCTACCGAACTACGCAGCAGCGAAACCGCCGACCTTTTTATGTCGGTGATTATGTTCCGCTTGCGCGAAAACGGACGTTGTGCCATTATCCTGCCCGACGGCTTTATGTTTGGCACCGACAATGCCAAAACCACCATTAAAACCAAGCTGATGGAAGAGTTTAACCTGCACACGGTAATACGCCTACCCAAAAGCGTGTTTGCGCCCTACACCTCTATCACTACCAATATCCTGTTTTTCGACAAAACAAAGAAAACCGAAGCCACCTGGTTCTACCGCATGGATATGCCCGAAGGCTTCAAAAACTTCTCGAAAACCAAACCGATGAAAATTGACCATTTTGCTCCTGTGATGGAGTGGTGGAACAAACGCGAAGAAATATCGATAGATGGATTTGACAAAGCACGCCGATATACGCTAAAAGAGATACAAGACCGTAGCTACAATATCGACCTATGCGGCTTTCCGCAGGTAGAAGAAGTGGTGCTCGACCCCAAAGCCACCATTGTAAACTACCAAGAGCGACGTCAGGCGCTTAACGATAAAATAGACAATGTGTTGAACCAAATTAGCACCCTTCTGGGCTTCGAACTATGACAGCACAGGAACTAAAAAACAGCATACTGCAATATGCAGTACAAGGCAAATTGGTGCCCCAAGACCCGACCGATGAACCGGCTTCGGTGCTATTAGAACGCATAAAATCGGAAAAGGCCCAGCTTATTAAAGATAAGAAAATTAAAGCCGAAAAGCCACTTGCTCCGATAACCGACGAGGAAATACCTTTTGAAATTCCGGAAAGTTGGGTGTGGGTGAGATTGGGTGAGATAATTTCCATTTCTTCTGGGAGAAATTTAGTTAAAACTAAAATGATAGATAGTGGAAAATTCCCTGTGTATGGGGGTAATGGAATTGCAGGGTATCATAACGAACATAATATAGATAGACCAACTATTGTTATCGGGCGTGTTGGTTTTTATTGTGGTAGCATTCATATTACTAAATCAAAAGCATGGGTAACAGATAATGCTTTTATTACAAAGTTTTCTGAAAACAATATTTCAATAAAATTTCTTGCAATAATGCTTAGATTTCTCAATTTGGGTTTAACGACGAGTGCAACTGCTCAGCCAGTTATATCAGGGAAATCTGTTAATCCAACTTTAGCCCCTCTTCCCCCTCTCGCTGAGCAACAACGCATAGTAGCCAAAATAGAGGAGTTAATGCCCCTGGTAAAGGAGTACGACAAAGCCGAAAAAGAACTGACGGAGTTAAACGCAAAGTTCCCCGAGCAGATAAAGAAATCGGTATTGCAATACGCTATACAAGGCAAATT
>DAIMYQ010000018.1:32536-33654 GCA_036734385.1 Paludibacteraceae bacterium
AAAATGGATTATGGATAAAAAAGGCTTTGATTTTGTTCGAATAATAAAATGTTTGGATGAATTATGTGAATTAATCATGAATCTGCATAGTTTTAAAGTCGAAAATGACAAAACTATACTTATTCGCGAGTTTGTTCAAAAATCAAACTCTTTACTCAAAGCTCAATCCCTATTATTAGTAAACTTTCAAGTAGCTGAATGTGCTATCTTGTACCGCACACATTTAGAACGCTATATCTATCTACTGGAAATCGTCGAAAGAAATGAGTATTCCGATTTTACAAAGTGGTCTGACAGCAAACAAATTAAACTGCTTGAAAAGATGATTTCTGAGCAACGAAAGAATGATATTTCCATTCCTGCACTTAAAGTGAAAAATCTAAACAAGAAAATAGATAAACACCCCAAATGGGACGCATTTAAAATTGAGAATTATTTTAAAAGCTTTAATCTAAAGAATGCTTATATTCAGCACTTTGATATGGCAAGTTCTTTTGTGCATACTCGCGTAAATCAAGATAATAATACCATACTGAAAATTAAAGAAACTTCAGATTTCTATAAAATAAACCCATGGATATTAATAGAATGTGCAATTCAGTTGCACATGGAAATTTTATTAATCTCATTATCTGAATGTTACAATGATATTCATTCGTTGATCGAATTCTTTTTCACTCAAGTTGAGCGATATATCGCTGGTGAAATAGATTTCAATTCCTTCGAATCTAAATATAAAAGCATTATAATGCACCTAAATTTGTAACTACCATGTCCGACAAAACAGTTAATATCTATTGCGACGAAATCACCCATTTTCGATACCATAAATGAATTTTTCAACGCAATATATTTGATAAAATATTGGTTAATTATACATACTTTTGTGATATATCTAATTATATGAGTTACAAGATCCCCGATTTGCCACTAAGTTTCGATGTAGAAACGAAGTCAGTGTTAAAACAAACCATTGAGTCTAACCGCAGGTTAGCCGAATTGAAAGGTGTAGTGAAATCTATGCCCAATGCGTCTATTCTTATCAATACACTTGCCTTGCAGGAAGCCAAAGACAGTTCCGCTATCGAAAGTATTATTACTACACATGATGAACTTTA
>DAIMYQ010000019.1:0-31272 GCA_036734385.1 Paludibacteraceae bacterium
CGCCGACCCTCTGCTTGTAAGGCAGATGCTCTGAACCAGCTGAGCTAAACGCCCTCTTGTCTCCTCAAAAGTGTTGCAAAGGTAATTTATTTATTTTATTTTTCAAACTCTTTTATCTGTTTTTTCAATAAAAAAGGGAAGGGCAAATAAATAAGCCTTCCCTTTTTTTATCATTTTGTAGTATAATATATCTTATAATCTGGCTTTAATTGCTTTTGTTTCAGTTTCATATCCAGGCTTTTCAAGTAAAGCAAACATATTTTTCTTATATGCTTCAACACCAGGTTGGTCAAATGGATTTACACCAAGTATATAGCCACTAATACCACAGGCTTTTTCAAAGAAATAAATTAATTGTCCAATATAGTATTCATTAAGAACAGGTACTTCGATTTTTAAATTTGGAACACCACCATCAACATGAGCCAACATGGTTCCCAATTCTGCCATTTTATTCACTGCATCCACACGTTTACCTGCCAAAAAGTTTAATCCATCAAGATTTTCTTTATCCATAGGCACTTCAAGCTTTTTGTTTGGAGTCTTGACAGAAATTACTGTTTCAAATATTGTTCTTTCACCTTCTTGAATCCACTGACCCATAGAGTGTAAGTCTGTAGAGAAGTCTACAGCCGCAGGAAAAATTCCTTTACTATCTTTTCCTTCACTTTCTCCGTAAAGTTGTTTCCACCATTCTGCAAAGAAGTGGAGTTTTGGTTGAAAGTTTACCAAAATTTCTATTTTCTTACCATTTTTGTAAAGTTCATTACGAGTTGCAGCATAAATAGCAGCAGGGTTTTGGGAAAAAGGAGTATCTAATCCACATAAAATTTCCATTGATTTTGCTCCTTCAAGTAAAGAAGTAACGTCAAAACCTGCAACGGCAATAGGAAGCAAACCAACAGGAGTCAACACAGAAAAACGTCCACCTACATTATCAGGAATAACATATGTTTTGTAACCTTCTTGTGTTGCTAATTTACGCAAAGCACCTTTAGCCTGGTCTGTAATAGCAACTATTTGCTTGCGTGCTTTTTCTTTTCCCACTTGTTTTTCCAATTGTGTTTTCAATAAACGAAAAGCAAGAGCTGTTTCTGTTGTTGTTCCTGATTTTGAAATATTAATTATTCCAAAATCTTTATCAGAAAGGTATTCTGTTAGTTCTGACAAATAATCTTCTCCGATATTGTTTCCTGCGTAGATAATAACCGGAGAACCTTGTTTCTTTTGCAACCAAGTAAAACTGTTTGACAAAGCATCAATAACGGCTTTTGCTCCCAAATAGCTACCTCCGATTCCTGCAACAACTATTACTTCGCAAGTAGCTCTCAATTGAGCAGCTGTTTTTTCTATATCAACAATAAATTCAGGAGTTATAGAGGAGGGAAGTGTTAACCAACCTAAGAAGTCATTTCCTTTTCCTGTACCATTATGCAACATGGTATTATATTCTTTTACCTTTGTTTCATAAGCACTGATATTTTGCTCTGAAATAAATTTAAGACTATTGTCTATTACCAATTTAATGTTTTCCATTTTTAACTTATTTTTTCTGTTAATAATTTAATTTCTATTGAAGGAGCAATACGTTCATACAAAATGTTATAAACAGCGTCCAATATAGGCATATTTACATTGTATTTTTCATTTATTTCTTTAATACATTTTGTTCCATAATAACCTTCTGCTATCATCTCCATTTCCACTTGCGAAGTTTTTACAGAATAGCCTTTACCAATCATAGTTCCAAAAGTTCTATTACGGCTAAATTTGGAATATGAAGTAACCAATAAATCTCCTAAGTAAGCAGAATCTTGAGTATCTCGTCCTTCTTGAGAGCTGATTTTGCTTACAAACCTATTTATTTCACGTATGCTATTTGAAACAAGAACCGCCTGAAAGTTATCCCCATATTTAAGCCCATGACAAATACCGGCAGCTATGGCATATACATTTTTCAAAACCGAAGAATACTCTATTCCGTAAACATCTGTGGTAATGGCTGTTCTCAGATAACAATTCGACAATCTTTTTTCAAGTTTTTCAGCAAGTTCTGGATTACTACAAGCTATCGTAAGATAAGAAAGTTTTTCCAACGCAACTTCTTCTGCATGACAAGGCCCTGCTATGACCGCAATATTCTCTTCTTTTACTTGATAAAACTTTTGAAAATATTCGCTAACAATCATGTTTTCATCGGGCACAATTCCTTTGATTGCAGAAACTATGATTTTATTTTCCAAAGAACCAGTTAATTTATGTAAATGCTGTTTTAAAAAAGGAGAAGGGGTTGCAAAAATCAAAATATCAGAGTTCTTCGCAGCTAAATTTATGTTTGAGTAAAATTTGATTTTCTTTAAGTTGAACCGAATCCCATTGAGGTAAGAGGGATTATGCCCCAGGAGCTTAAATTGTTCTATTTGGTCAGGACGTCGCATATACCAATTGATTCTATCTCCATTGGCCATAGCTATTTTTGCTAAAGCAGTTGCCCAACTGCCTCCTCCCATTATACAAACCTTTTCTTTAATCATCTTCTAATAAATAAGATTAATACCTAGATTTTTAGTAACTAGCTATTTGTTCCGGCTTTTTGTATCCAGATAGCTAGTTCTTCCACGGTTGGATTTTGTAAACCTAGTTTGTTTTTTTTGTTCAAGCCACAAAGAATTGGATGTAATTTTGTGTCAGAATTTTTAGCAAGCTCTTTCAAGGTCGTAATTCCTGATTTGAAAATAACATTTACCCATTCTTCAGAAATTCCCAATTCTATAAATTTTTCTAGAGAATCTTTCTTTTGAATTTTCTCCGGACGCATTTGTGGAAACAATAATACCTCTTGTATTGTATTTTGGTTGGTCATCGTCATCACCAAGCGGTCCATTCCAATACCAATTCCTGACATAGGAGGCATTCCGTATTCCATTGCACGCAAGAAATCCTGATCAATAAACATGGCTTCATCATCACCTTTTTCACTCAACCGTAACTGTTCTTCAAAACGTTCTCTTTGGTCAATAGGGTCATTTAATTCGGAATAAGCATTAGCCAATTCTTTTCCATTTACCATTAATTCGAAACGTTCTGTTAAACCTTTTTTAGAACGGTGTTTTTTTGTTAGAGGAGACATTTCGATTGGATAATCTGTAATGAAAGTAGGTTGTATATAATTTCCCTCACATTTTTCGCCAAAAATTTCGTCAATGAGTTTTCCTTTCCCCATTGTTTCATCTATTTGAATACCAATCTGTTGACAAATTTCACGAAGTTCGTTCTCATCTTTTCCTGTAATATCAACTCCAGTATGTTCTTTGATTGAATCAATCATTGAAATTCTCTTATAAGGAGCTTTAAAACTAATGATTTTATCTCCCATTGGAACTTCAGTTGTACCATTTACATCTAAGCATATTTTTTCTAACATACGTTCTGTAAAATCCATCATCCAATTGTAGTCTTTGTATGAAACATACAACTCCATTACAGTAAATTCGGGGTTATGTGTTCTATCCATGCCTTCATTTCTGAAGTTACGAGAAAACTCATAAACACCTTCAAAACCACCTACAATAAGCCTTTTTAAATACAATTCATTGGCTATACGTAAATAAAGAGGGATGTCTAAAGCATTGTGATGTGTAATAAATGGACGGGCTGTGGCTCCTCCAGGAATAGGTTGAAGAACAGGTGTATCTACCTCCGTATAACCGTGTTGATTTATAAATTCGCGCATCGAATTAAATACTTTGGTACGTTTTAAAAATATATCTTTTATGTTATCATTAACCAATAAATCCACATAACGTTGACGGTATCTATTTTCAGGATCAGTAAACGCATCATATGTTACTCCATCTTTGACTTTTACGATAGGCAAGGGGCGAAGAGATTTGGCTAACACGGTAAGATCCGAGGCGTGTACAGAAATTTCTCCCATTTGTGTACGGAAAACATAACCTTTTATACCAATGAAATCACCGATATCTAATAGTTTCTTAAAGACAGTATTGTAGAGTTCTTTATCTTCTTCATCGGGACAAATTTCGTCTCTAGAAACGTACACCTGTATTCTTCCTTTTGAATCTTGCAGTTCAATGAAAGAGGCTTTTCCCATGATACGTCTACTCATAATTCTGCCGGCAACAGAAACATCTCTGCGTTCTTCTTCATTGAAATTGTCTCTAATTTCTGTAGAGTAAGCATTCACTAAATATTCTTCTGCGGGGTAAGGATTTATTCCCAATGCACGCATTTGCTCTAAACTTTGACGACGAAACAGCTCTTGTTCGTTCAATTGGTTTGTGCTCATTATATATTTAATATTGTTATTTGATTTTTAATCTGAAAATTCCATTAGATATGCTTTAATAAATTCATCTATTCCTCCATCCATAACATTCTGAACATCAGAAGTTTGATAATTTGTTCGATGGTCTTTTACTCGACGGTCGTCGAAGACATAGCTCCTTATTTGTGAACCCCATTCAATCTTCTTTTTTGCTCCCTCAATTTTGGCTGACTCTGCACGACGTTTTTCTAATTCTTTTTCGTATAACTGAGATTTCAACAATCTCATAGCATTATCTTTATTTCCAAATTGAGAACGACTTTCTGTATTTTCAATAAGGATTTCTACAGGATCACTTTTTGGTGTTTCTCTGTACAGATAGCGCAAACGAACACCAGTTTCAACTTTGTTTACATTTTGACCACCTGCACCACCGGATCTAAAAGTTTCCCAAGTGACGTCCGCAGGATTTATTTCAATTTCTATTGTATCATCTACCAAGGGGGTAACAAAAACAGAAGAGAAAGAAGTCATACGTTTACCCTGTGCGTTAAAAGGAGAGACACGAACCAAACGATGGACACCATTTTCACTTTTCAAATATCCGTAGGCCATATCACCCTCTATTTGCAGGGTACATGTTTTGATACCAGCTTCATCCCCTTCTTGAAAATTGGTTATTTCACACTTATACCCTTGACGTTCGCACCAACGTTGATACATACGAAGTAGCATAGAAGCCCAATCTTGACTTTCTGTGCCACCAGCTCCCGAGACAATTTTCAAAACTGCTCCTAAATGGTCTTCTTCGGATGAAAGCATGTTTTTCATTTCCAATCCTTCCAATAGTTTGATTACTAATGAATAAGCATTGTCTACATCTTCTTCCGTTACTATTTCTTCCTTATAAAAATCGAATGCTAATTGAAGTTCTTCGGTTGCTTTGTTGATTTCATTGAAACCTTCTACCCAATATTTCAAATCTTTGATTTTCTTCATTTGGGCTTGAGCAACTTCTATGTCATTCCAAAAGTCTGGGTCCTGAGTGCGGACTTCCTCTTCTCTGATTTGGATTATCTTTTCATCGACGTCAAAGGTACCTCCTTAACGCTTGCACACGTTCTAAAGTCTCTTTTAGCTGTTCTATGGTTATCATTATGCTTCTTTTTTAAGTTCACGAAGATACTACTTTATTTTCAAAGGAATAAAATAGTATTTGTATTTTTGTTTCGTAGTCTAAACTAGTTGTTATACATCTCTTCAATCTCAGTAGCAAAGAATTTATTTATTTCTTTTCGCTTAATTTTCAATGTATTAGTCAATAAACCATCTTCCATAGTAAAAGGTTTAGTAACCAGCGTAAAACGTTTAATTTGCTCAAATCTAGCAAAGTTAACCATTTTTTCTTGTATGGATTTTTCAAAAAGTTCTATAATACGGGAATTTTTTACTAGTTCTTCTTTTGATGTATAGGTGATATTATTATTGTTCGCATAAATTTTTAATGTTTCGAATTCAGGAACAATAAGTGCTGTAACGTATTTGCGTTGATTGCCTATCACTGCGACTTGATCAATAAACTTAAGTTCACTTAAGCAGCTTTCAATAACTTGGGGAGCAATATATTTTCCTCCTGCAGTCTTGAACAGATCTTTTATTCTATCTGTAATATACAAGTTATTGTTCTCATCGATGTAACCAGCATCTCCAGTTTTAAACCAGCCATCCAAAAATGCCTCTTGATTTGCATCAGGTCTTTTATAATAACCGGCTGTTATTGTTCTACCTTTCAAAAGAATTTCTCCATCTTCTGATATTTTAACCGATACATCCGGCATTATTCTACCAACAGACTCAATCATATATTCCTTATTTTCGGTTAGATAACAAGAAACTGTTGCTGTTGATTCCGTTAAGCCATAACCATAACAAAGATTTATGCCAAGGCTGTGCATAAATTCATTTATTTCGGGAGACAAACGAGCTCCTGCACATGGAAAAAAAATCATATTTTCAATGCCTGCTGTTTTTTTAATTTTTTGAAAAACAATTTTATCTGCAATTTTGTATTTAATGGCTAAATACAATGGAATTTTTTTGTTTAAACGAACGTAGTCTATATTATATTTTCTACCAACACTCATAGCCCATGAAAATATTTTTTTCAATATTGGAGAAAAAGCATCTCTTGTTTCAATAATAGCCGCATAAACCTTTTCCCAATACCTAGGAACAGTACACATAAGATTCGGACGTACTTCCAATATCGTTTTTTGTATATCCGCAGCATTTTTATTAATATATAACTGAATTCCTCTTTCCAAACAAAGATATGTCCAAGCTCGTTCAAATACATGTGTAATAGGAAGAAAACTCATAGAAGTATCTTTGTCTGTAATGTTAGCTAATCGTATCTTATGAATTCTGATAGCTTCTGTGTAGTTAAATTGGTGCAACATTACACCTTTTGGCATCCCGGTTGTTCCTGATGTGTAAAGGATATTCACCAAGTCATTTTCAGAAGCTTTATCCATTCGTTCTTTAATAACATTCTCATTGTCACAAGAATCACCTAACTTTAGCATATCTGAAAAATAAATACTATCAGGATCATTTCTTAAATCAACAGAACCTTCAATAACAATAATTTTTTTTAGAGTTTTTGATGTTTTTTTTACTTCTAGGGTAACATCATATTGATATTGATCTCCAACAAACACAACTTGAATTTCAGCATCATTAACGATAAACTCTATTTGAAGAGCCGTAGAAGTAGCATACAATGGTACAGAAACTGCGTGATTTGTAAAAACAGCAAAATCCGCTACAATTATTTCACACACATTTTGAGAAAAAATTCCCACATTCTCTTGATCTTGTAAACCGATTGACGCAAGTGCTTTACCCATATTCTTAACTTGTTTAGCAAGTTCATTCCAAGAAATAGGAATCCATTCTTTTGTTGCATCATTTCTATAATGTAACGCTGCCTTGTCACTGTATTGCTTGGCTTTTTCAAAAATCAAGGCAGATAAATGCGTTGTTTGTGTATTCATTATATTTTTATTTGGTTTTCTGTTGAAGAATCTGATTGAGAAATAGAAAACTCAACTATTCGTGCTTCTTTTTTTTGAGTTATGCTATCTAGAATATCCTTTTTTTTCATTTTTTTCAAAGCATTTCTAGCAGCTTTTTGTTGAGATTCTTTCTTGCTATTTCCAACACCATTTCCAACATTAATAGTCTCTATAACAACCTTTGTATAAAACACGGGTAGGTTGGATTCTTTATCTAATTCGACATTGGTAAGGACGAAGGTAGCATTAAATTTCCTTTTTTGAGCCCATTCCAATAATTTTGATTTGAAATTACTTTCTTTTTTGACAATTTTATCAATATCAATATATTGTTCCAATACCTTTTTCTCAAAAAAATCCTTACATTTTTCGTAGCCTTGGTCTAAATAAATAGCTCCGATTAAGGCTTCAAAAGCATTTCCATTAATATGAAAAGCACGTTGCAGATTGTTTTTAGAGGAGGATACAATTAATTTGTCCAAGCCCAATTCTAGGGCCAATTGATCAAGAGAACTTCGTTGGACGATTTTTGAACGAATATTGGTTAGAAAGCCTTCTTTTTTATCTTGAAAGCGGTTATATAATACATCGGATACAATAGAATTAAGAATAGCATCTCCTAAAAATTCAAGACGTTCATTGTCTTGACTGATACCCTTATCATTTTTTACCGAAGATGACCGATGGAGTAGGGCTAACTTGTAGTATTCTATAGTGTTAGGGGTAAATCCTAATGTGTTCTTTAAAACAAAATAAGGTTCCTTCCTATGAAAGGAAAGAACCTTTATTTTGTTTATAAAAGCTTTTATCAACGATAAAAAATTTTGAAGTTTTTTCCTACTTGGAGAATTTTTTGAAAATGACACTCGCATTATGACCTCCAAAACCAAATGTATTGGAAAGTGCAACATTTACCGTTCTTTTCTGTGCTTTATTGAATGTGAAATTGAGTTTATAATCAATTTCTTCATCTTCGTCACCTTCGGTAAAGTTAATTGTTGGAGGAATAATATCATTCTGAACAGCCAATGCACAAACCATTGCTTCAACAGCACCAGTAGCACCTAAAAGGTGACCTGTCATTGATTTGGTTGAACTGATATTTAATTTGTATGCATGGTCACCAAAAACTTCTTTTATTGCTTTTGTTTCTGAAATATCGCCAACTGGTGTAGATGTTCCATGAACGTTAATATAATCCATGGCTTCAGGTTCCATATGAGCATCTCTCAATGCTCTTTTCATTACGAGCATTGCACCAAGACCTTCGGGATGTGTAGCCGTTATATGGTAGGCATCAGCCGATAAACCGCCACCTACTATTTCACAAATAATATTTGCTCCACGAGCTAACGCATGATCTAATTCCTCAAGAATTAAACAACCGGCACCTTCTCCCATAACAAAACCATCTCGACTTTTACTAAAAGGACGGGAAGCTGTTGTTGGCGAATCGTTACGAGTCGACAGTGCGGTAAGGGCATTGAAGCCTCCTACACCACCAGGAGTAATAGCAGCCTCAGCTCCTCCTGCAAGAATTACGTTTGCTTGTCCCAAACGAATATAGTTAAATGCATCAATAAGAGCATTCGTTGAAGATGCACAAGCAGATGATGTAGAAAAATTCGGACCTCTAAAACCATATTTGATAGATATTTGACCGGCAGCAATGTCCGAAATCATTTTAGGAATGAAAAAAGGATTGAACTTTGGTCCAAGTTCTTCATGTGCGTAATAATAACCTACTTCTTGTTCAAAAGTAGTTATACCACCAATGCCGGCGGCAAAAATGACTCCAACTTCGTCCTTATCTATTTTTTCTAAATCAATTCCACTGTTCTCAACAGCTTCTTGTGCAGCTGCTACGGCTAGATGGGCATATCTATCAAGTTTTCTAACTTCTTTTTTGTCAAAATACAAATTTGGATCAAAGTTTTTTACTTCGCACGCAAATTGTGTCTTAAATTTTGACGCATCGAAATGAGTGATAGGTCCAGCACCACTTACACCAGCAACAAGATTCTTCCAGAATTCCGGAACTGAATTTCCTATTGGTGTAACTGCTCCCAGACCTGTTACTACAACTCTTTTTAACTCCATATTAAAGTTAAATAAATTATTTATTTGCTTCAATATAAGCGATTGCATCGCCTACTGTAGAAATTTTTTCAGCTTGATCATCTGGAATAGATATACCGAATTCTTTTTCAAATTCCATAATCATTTCCACTGTGTCAAGAGAATCAGCTCCTAAATCGTTGGTGAAACTAGCTGTTGGAACAACTTCTGATTCTTCTACTCCTAATTTTTCTACAATGATAGCTTTTACCTTTTCTGCAACTTCAGACATAACTTTTAGTTTTTAGTTAGTAATAAATTATTGAAATTTTGCGAGGCAAAGGTACAATATTTTTATTGAAATAAAATAGTGTTTTATCAAAAAAGTGCACAAACGGGGAGCTATTGTGCACTTGTTATTTTTGATTTTGTGAGTATTCTTTTTGGTAATCAGTTATTTAGAGATAAGACCTATTTTGTTTTTATTGAAAATTTTTATTGACAAAATCAAAATTGCATAATCAAATTCGAAATGCTACTTTTGTATCCATTATTATAAAGACAAACAACATGAATAGAGTTGCCATATTTGCTTCAGGTTCAGGTAGTAATGCTGAAAATATAATTCACTATTTTTCGGATAAAAAGTACGTTGTTTTTCCTTTAGTTATATCTAATAAATCGGAAGCATTTGTTCACGAACGTGCAAAAAGACTTGGAATTTCTTCCTTTTCTTTTACTAAAGATCAATTTATGCGGGGGGACGTTTTGTCTCTTTTACAAAAGGAAAACATTAATTTTATTGTATTGGCGGGTTTCTTATTGAAAGTTCCAGAAAATATTTTAAAAGCGTTTCCTAACAAAATAGTCAATATCCATCCTGCCTTACTTCCAAAATTTGGAGGAAAGGGTATGTATGGGGATTTTGTCCACAAAGCAGTTGTGGAAGCTCGAGAAAAAGAATCGGGAATTACCATACATTATGTCAATGAGAACTACGATGAAGGTCAAATTATTTTTCAAGCTAAATGTCCTGTTTTAGTAACTGATTTGGCCGATGACGTAGCTCAAAAAGTACATGCTTTGGAATACGAATTTTTCCCAAAAATATTAGAAAAACTCTGGATTCATTAAAGAGGATTTTACTCGGATTTTTGTTTAATTCTTTTGATAGTTTTTTCTTCGCCAAGTTCGCGAAGAGCATCTCTTGCAATCCATTGAGCTGATTTACTTGGTTGTTTTGCCACTTGAATAGCACATGCTTTTGCTTTTTCGTGTAAATACAAGTTTCTTTTTCCTATTTGCCTCAATCCCCAATTGACTGCCTTTTTGACAAAATTGCGATCATCACAAGCTTCTCTTTCAATTAATGGTAAAAATTGCTCGAAAATTTCGTTATTAACGTTTTTTGCATGAACAGCATAAGTTGCCATTAATGCAAAAGCTGTTCTTTTCACAAATTCTTCTTTTCTCAAAGCATATTCAAAAATTTTATCAACAACAAAGGGCGTTTTATCAAACAGATTAGAACAAGTCATGTCACATATATCCCATGAATCAAAGTCAGTTGTCCAATCGTCAAATTGCTTTTCGGTTATTTCGGTGGGAACTCCAATCATTGATGCTAGCAACCTTGCTTCATGAATATTTGTATTCCATAACTCAATGGAAAGAGGTTGACTTTTACCTATTTTCTTAGCCATTGCTCGCAAAATTGGAACAGAAACACCTAGGCCTGTTTCATTCGCTATTCCGAATCGTTTTTGTCCTGCTAGTACAGCAGAAGATTGATGACTGTGTAATTCTGTAAGTATACTATCAATAGTCATTTAATGTTTTTTTATTTGCGAAACGAAGGTAATTATTTGAAATCAAGAGACAAAAATTCATGTCTAATTTCTTCTTTTTGTTTATAACTTTTGATTAATCATTCCTTGAGGCAGGTGTAAAATTGCTACCTTTGAAAATGTAAAGTTTTTTAAAACATTTCGATTATGAGTTCTTTTGTCCATTTGCATGTTCACTCTTTTTACTCCATATTGGATGGTATGTCCACAATTTCAGGCTTGATTGATAAAGCTCAGGCAGATGGAATGCCTGCTATAGCTCTTACTGACCACGGTTGCATGTATGGAATCAAAGAATTTATTGATTATGCAACTTCTAAAAATTCTTCTGTTAATGGAGATATTGCCACTATTAACGAACGAATGCAGGCTTTAGATATCGAAAATACAGAAGAAATTAATAAACTAAAACTCGAAAAAGAAACTTTAGAGAAAAAGCGTATCAAACCCATTTTAGGTTGCGAAGTTTATGTTGCCAGAAATTCACGCCTTAACAAAAAAGAGGAGCAAGATAGAAGTGGTCATCACCTTATTTTGCTCGCAAAAAACAAACAAGGCTATAAAAATTTATGTAAACTTGTTTCGTTTGGTTTTATGGATGGTTTCTATTACCGACCACGAATAGATAAAGAATTACTGGAGAAATATAAAGAGGGTTTAATTGTTAGCTCTGCTTGTTTGGGAGGAGAAATTCACAAACTAATTGAAGTGGGTGATATTGCCGGAGCTGAAAAAAGTATTCTTTGGTTTAAAAAACTTTTTGGAGATGATTATTATATTGAATTGCAACGACACAAGACTGATAAACCGGGAGGTGACACTACTGTTTACGAAAAGCAAAAAAGGCAAAATGAATATTTAGTACAACTTGCCCGTAAAACTAATACCAAGCTTATTGCTACTAATGATGTTCATTTTGTAGAGGAGGAACATGCGGAGGCTCACGACAGACTTATTTGTTTGAGTACAGGTAAAGATTTGGACGATCCTAACCGAATGCATTATACCAAACAAGAATGGTTAAAAACAAACAAAGAAATGTCCGAAATCTTTTCGGATATACCGGAGGCTCTCGAAAATACTTTGGAAATAGCCAATAAGGTAGAATATTACGGCTTAGATTCTAATGCTCTTATGCCGACCTTTATGATACCCGAAACGTTTGGGACAGAGGAAGAATATAGAAAAAAATATACAAAAGAAGACCTGTTTAAGGAATTTACGTACGATGAAAATGGCAACTTAGTTTTATCCGAAAAAGAGGCAAAAAAGAAAATAGAAAAGCTGGGTGGATATGATAAATTATACCGTATTAAACTAGAAGCTGATTATTTGAAGCAGCTGGCGATGGAAGGTGCAAAAATTCGTTATGGAGAGGATATGTCACAAGAAATCAAAGATCGTCTTACGTTTGAATTATATGTAATGAAGACAATGGGATTTCCCGGATATTTTCTTATTGTCCAGGATTTTATACAGGCAGCTCGTAATATGGGTGTGGCAGTTGGTCCCGGTCGGGGTTCTGCAGCAGGTTCAGTTGTTGCTTATTGCCTCAAAATAACCGATATAGATCCTCTAAAATATGATTTGCTGTTTGAACGTTTTTTGAATCCTGATCGTATTTCCATGCCTGATATTGATATTGACTTTGATGATGACGGTAGAGGTAAGGTATTGGAATGGGTGAGTAAAAAATATGGCAAAGAACGTGTAGCCCAAATTGTTACCTACGGAACGATGGCAACAAAAATGGCTATTAAGGATGTTGCTCGTGTTCAAAAACTACCATTATCAGAATCAGATAGGCTTACAAAATTAATTCCCACAAATTTTCCGGAAGAAAATGGTAAAGCTCCCAAGGTAACAATCAAAAAATGTATAGAAAGAATACCCGAATTAAAAGAGGCTCGTTATTCTGACAACCAACAACTTTCAGATACCTTGAAATATGCTGAAATGTTGGAGGGGACTGTTCGTCAAGTAGGAATTCATGCATGTGGCGTTATTATTGGTGCCGACGACCTAACTAATTTTGTTCCACTATGTACGGATAAAAATAATGAGAATGCTCTTGTTACTCAATACGAAGGTTCAACCATAGAGACTGTTGGCCTCATAAAAATGGACTTTTTAGGACTAAAGACACTTTCTATAATCAATGAGGCTCTTTCCAACATAAAAAAATCGAAAGGAATAGACCTTGATATCAGTACAATTCCTATTGACGACAAAGAAACTTATCAATTGTATAGCAATGGATTAACAACCGGAACATTCCAGTTTGAATCGGGAGGTATGCAAAAATACTTAAAGGAATTAAGCCCTTCTTGTTTTGAAGATCTAATTGCTATGAATGCCTTGTACAGACCAGGTCCAATGGCGTATATTCCCAGTTTTATTAACCGAAAAAATGGTAAAGAACCTATTGAATATGATTTTCCTATTATGGAAAAACGGTTGAAGGAGACTTATGGAATTACCGTTTATCAAGAACAGGTCATGTTACTGAGCCGTGACTTGGCTAACTTTACACGTGGCGAATCCGATGAACTCAGAAAAGCGATGGGTAAAAAGTTGCAAAAAAAGATGGACACATTAAAGGTCAAATTCATTGATGGTGCAACAAAAAATGGGTACGGTCCTATTGAGAAACTGGAAAAAATATGGAAAGATTGGGCTGAATTTGCCAAATATGCATTCAATAAATCCCACGCCACTTGTTATTCGTGGATTTCATATCAAACAGCTTATTTAAAAGCACATTACCCTGCCGATTTCATGGCTGCCAACTTGACTCGTAACAAGGATAACATTAGTGAAGTCACTAAGTTTATGGAGGAGTGTAAATCTCTTGGCATAAAGGTGTTAGGACCTGATGTAAACGAAAGCAATTTGAATTTTATTTCCAATAAAAATGGTGATATTCGTTTTGGATTAGGGGGCATAAAAGGAGTAGGCGAGGGAGCTGTGGAAGCTATCGTCGAGGAACGTGAAAAAAATGGACGATTTACCAGTGTCTTTAATTTTTTAGAACGTGTCAACTTAAATGCTTGCAACAAAAAAGCCATTGAAAGTTTAGCTCTTTCGGGTGCTTTTGATGAATTTGCTGACATAAAAAGGGAAGCTTTTTTTGCCGAAAATAGTAAAGGCGAAATAGTGTTGGAAGCATTAATTCGCTATGCTAATAAATTTCAAATAGACTCACAAAGTATGCAAAATTCTCTTTTTGGAGGATGTGACACTATTGAGATTCAAAAGCCTGAAATTCCAAATGTTCCTGAATGGTCTAATTTGGAGAAACTTAGCAAAGAAAAAGAGTTGATTGGCATTTTTCTTTCTGCCCATCCGCTGGACGAATACGAGATTGAAATGGAATGTCTGTGTAACGAACAATTGTGCAATTTGAGTGATATTAATGCTCTACAAGAAAAATTTGGCTCTAATCCAATTAAAGTAGGAGGTATAATAACAAAAGTTATACGAGGAATTAGTAAAATGAACTCTCCTTATGGTAGATTCGTATTGGAAGATTATTCCGGAACACATGAATTTGTGCTTTTCGGCAAACAATATATTGACTTAGATAGATTTTTGAAAGAACATCTGTATATCTACCTACAAGGTGTTGTTGAAGAAAAAGGAGCAAATTATAAGTTCAAACCAAAACCAGAAAATGAAGCCAAAAGTAAAGAGTTGGTTTTCAGAATAAATACTATAAAGTTATTAGAAGAGCTGAAAGAAAAATCTATTGAAAAGATAAAAGTAACTATTCCCTTAGTAAATATTTCGCAAGAATTAACCGAAGAATTTTCCTTTTACATCAATGGCAAAAAAGAAAAAGAGAAACACACGTTGTTGTACACAAATATTACGGATATTGAAAATAGATGGAATGTCTCTCTATTTAAAAGGAAAGAAAAGATCTCATTTAATAAGTATTTTTTTCATTTTTTAAAAGAAAAGAAAGAAGAAGAAATATTGGATTATACTATCAATTAAATTTGGGAAAGCAAGTTATTATCTATAATTTTGTGCCATACCAGAAGCAAATTTTATTCAATAATTACATAAAATAGATAAATCATGGCAAAAGAATTTACAGATTCGAATTTTGAAGAACTTCTCGCAAATAACGTAGTTGTGGTAGCTGATTTTTGGGCAAATTGGTGTGGACCTTGCCGTATGGTAACTCCAATTATTGAAGAGTTAGCTTCCGAATACGAAGGTAAAGTTCTTATAGGAAAAGTTGATGTAGACGACAATAACGATGTTGCATCAAAATATGGAATTAGAAACATACCAACTATATTGTTTTTCAAGAACGGAGAAATTGTGGATAAACAAGTTGGTGCTGCCCCTAAAAATACGATAGAAGATAAAATCAAAGCCTTGTTATAGAAAAAATTAGAAAGCCTACAAACGTTCCATTTGTAGGCTTTCTTTTTGTCAACTATTGATTAATAGCCTTATAATTTTTTTATTATTTCCATACCTTTTTTGATAGCAGCTTCATTCATAGGAAGCAAATGATGATGTCTTTCCGGTAAGGTTTTTGCCAAACCCTTCATAATAGACTCAATTTTTACAAAAGGAAGAACATGAAGTAAACCGCCAAGAATAATCATATTAAACGATTTAGCGGCATTCATTTCAATGGAAGTATCCATTGCATTGATACGATATATTGTAATATCTTTTCTGGTAGGTTCCTTGCTAATGCCATAACCATCAAAAATAAGGATTCCGCCAGGTTTAACTTTACTTTCAAATTTGTCTAATGACTGTTGATTTAAAATTATTGCTGCATCAAAGCTATTTAATACAGGCGAGCTAATTCTGTTGTCACTAACAATAACGGTAACATTTGCTGTACCTCCTCTTTGTTCAGGACCATAAGAAGGATACCAACTTACTTCTTTTCCTTCAAGTAAGCTGGAATATGCTAATATTTTTCCCATTGACAAGACTCCTTGTCCACCAAAACCAGCTATTATTATTTCTTCTTTCATATGATTTTAATGTTATTCGTTTTTCAAATCTCCTATAGGATATTCTTTAAACATATTTTCTTCCATCCATTTATTTGAGTTCACAGGGGTCATTTTCCAACCGGAACTACATGTTGAAACAATTTCTACAAAAGAAGTTCCTCTAGTTTCTTTTGAATTCTCAAAAGCCTTTCTAATAGCCTGTTTTGCTTTTCTAACAGCAGCTGCCGTATGAACACTTTGACGTGTCACATAACGGGTACCTTTTAACAAAGCAACTAAGTTCGTAATTGGCAACGGATAACCATTCAATTCAACATTTCTACCATAAGGTGTTGTAGCTGTTTTCATACCCTCCAAGGTAGTAGGAGCCATCTGACCTCCAGTCATGCCATAAATGCCATTGTTGATAAATATGATTACAATATTTTCACCTCTGTTGCAAGCATGAATAGTCTCAGCTGTACCTATGGCGGCCAAATCGCCATCACCTTGGTAGGTAAAAACAAATTTTTCAGGCATCAAACGTTTCACGGCTGTAGCTAATGCCGGAGCTCTTCCGTGAGCAGCTTCTTGCCAATCGATATCTAGGTAATTATAAGCAAAAACAGCACAACCAACAGGGGCTATGCCTATAGTTTCCTCTTGAATACCCATTTCTTCTATCACTTCAGCTATTAATTTGTGTACTACACCATGGCTACAACCAGGGCAATAGTGCATCGTAGTATCGTTCATTACTGAAGGTTTGGTATATACCAAATTTTCAGGTTTTACTATTTCTTGAGTTGTCATATTCTTAATTATTTAGCAGCTTATTTTTGTATATTGGCTATTAAATTCTTCGTAGCGTCCAAAACTTCTTCTACAGTTGGAACAATACCTCCCATACGACCAAAGTGTTCGACTGGAATTTTACCGTTCACAGCGAGGCGAACATCTTCAACCATTTGTCCGGCATTTAATTCAACGGTCAAAATACCTTTTAATTTTTCAGTGTGATTTTTAATAATCTTAGTAGGGAAGGGGAACAAAGTAATTGGTCGAAGAAGTCCTAATTTGATTCCTTCCTCTCTAGCTAATTCAATCACTTTCTGACAAATACGAGCGGATGCTCCAAAAGCTATTAACAGATATTCGGCATCTTTGCAATTAATTTCCTCAATACGAACTTCATTTTCTTCTATCAAATGATATTTCTTTTGAAGATCAATATTGCGTTGTTCCATTAATGCAGAATCTAATTCCAACGATGTAATGACATTTCGTTTTCTATCAGGAGTTTTTCCTGTTGTTGCCCAAGGATATTTTTGTTTAATTTCCTCGTTTGTCAACCTTGGTTGGAAAGGAGGCAATACAACCTTTTCCATCATTTGTCCGATAATACCATCAGCCAAAATAACACAAACAATATTATATTTAAATGCCAATTCAAAAGCAAGTACCGTAAAATCTGCCATTTCCTGAACAGAAGCTGGTGCCAAGGTTATCATTTTATAATCACCATGTCCACCACCTTTTACCGTTTGAAAATAATCAGCCTGACTTGGTTGAATAGTTCCCAAACCGGGACCTCCACGCATCACACTAACGATAACAGCGGGAAGATTTGCCCCTGCCATATAAGATATGCCTTCTTGTTTCAAACTCATTCCGGGACTTGAAGAAGATGTCATAACCTTTTTACCACAACCAGCACCCCCATATACCATATTGATAGCAGCCACTTCACTTTCTGCTTGCAAAACAACCATCCCTGTTGTTTTCCATGGTTCGTTTTCCATTAATGTTTCCATTATTTCTGTTTGCGGAGTAATAGGGTATCCGAAATAACCATCACATCCACAACGCATAGCAGCATGAGCAATAGCCTCATTACCTTTCATTAATTTTACTTCTTCCTTCATGATTTTCAACTATTTTTTACTTTGTAAACAGTAATACACGCGTCAGGACATACACTTCCACAATTTGCACAACCTATGCATGCTTCTTCATGTAACATATAGGCATAATTGTAACCCTTGTTGTTTACATGTTTCGACAATGCTAATGCATTAGTCGGACAAGCTACAACGCACAATTCGCAACCTTTACATCGCTCATTGTTAACAACAATTCTTCCTTCTATTTTAGCCATTATTTAAAAGTTTTTAAGTGATTCTCAAAATGCAAAGTTAGTGATTTTCTTTGAAAAAAGTGTTTTTTAACATATAATTCTATGTTATACTAATTGCCTTTAGAACAAAAAAAGATTCCTATTCCTAGAATAATAAGGTATACATACATATCCGAATTCAGCAAGTTTCCTGCGTAAGCAATATATATTTTGTATCCTGAAACAAATGTTACAAAAATTCCTGAAATGATAGTCAGTGTAACTTTTTTCTGAAAACCACCCAACAATAAAGATGCTCCCGAGAGCAAATATATCATATTGATTACATAGTCAACATTTTTGTAACTAAACAATTGTATCTGATTGTGGTACATACTTACCAGAAACAAAAACAGACCAATACGTATTACCCATTTAGCAAAAGGTTCCAAATTTTTGATAGGTTTCATAATTGGAATTAAATTATATAGGGAAATCTTTATTAAAACACTCAAGACGATAATCCAAAACATCGTATTGGCAATCTTGTATGAAAGATGTACAAATTCTTAAACCTTCTTGCTTACTGCCTGTAGTGTTTAAGGAAATAGCACTAATACCATAAAATAATAAATTTTTCATCAAATCAGAACCAATCATACCTGGATAACCAACTGTAAAATAAAATCCGTCAGCAAGAGGTTCTTTCAAATCTGTATCATACACAAGGTGAAAGTGATGTTTTGTAAATATTTTCTTCAATTTATTGGCTCTACGACCATATTCTTTTACATCGTCCAAAAAATTATAAACGCCATCATTTGCGGCTTTCAACATATTTGCCATGGCATATTGGGTAGAGTGGGTTACTCCGGCTGAAAGACTATACAAAACTCTGCTAATCAATATATTACCAAATTCACCAACACCATAACGTTTAATCAGGTTAGGGTAGGAACGATGATACAATTTATTTGACATGGCAATAACCCCTATTCGTTGTCCGGCATAACTAAATGCTTTAGAACCGGAGATAAGCAAAATGTAATTATCGGTATAATTGGCTACTGAGGCTTGGAATGGAGCCTTGAATGGATTGCCCAAATTCTTACGAAAATCCATTGCAAAGTATGCTAAATCTTCCAAAACAATTACATCATAAAGAGTTGCCAATTCCCCAATTATCTTCAGTTCTTGTTCGTTTAAACATATCCATGAAGGATTATTCGGATTGGAATAAATTATTGACGAAATATTGCCTTTTTTGAGATAACTTTCTACTTTAGTATACAATTTTTCTCCTCTGAAGCCATATACGTCAAAAGATTCAGATTTGTACCCCAATACTTGCAATTGCATTTTTTGAACTGGAAAGCCCGGATCTAAAAACAAAACAGTATCTTTTTCTGTACTACATTGACCGGCAACCAAAAAAGAGGCATATGTTCCATTCATTGAACCTACTGCAGGAACACAACATTCAGCATCCACATCCACATTAATGAAGGCTTTTATAAAACGAGAAGCTTCATTTTTCAATTCAGGAATACCTTCAAGTGCCGGATATATAGATGCTATGCCATTTTTTAAAGCCTCAATTTCTGCATTTATGCCAATTTCTGATGCCGCAATGCCGGGAACACCCATTTCCATGTGGATAAATTTTTCTCCGGATGATTGCTCAATTTTGTTGGCAATCGTAACAATCTCTCTTATAGTAGCTTTGCTGAAGTCTGATAAATGAAGACTTTTTATAACATCTTTTACTATGTTATAGTCAAAAGGGGTGTGTTTCATTCTCTATGATATCATTTGAAATGCAAATTTATAAAAAATATTCTATTTTTTGTCTATTAGACAAATTACCATTACTTTTACTCAAGATATATTTAACTTATATTATGAAAGAAAAACTCGTTACTTTAGCTATTCATACACTGGGAGAAGCAGTCCAATTACAAAAAAAATTGGAAAAAGAAGGTATCCAAGCTTTTATTCGTAAAATTAGAAATTTGTCAGTAGGAGTGCGAGTCCGTATTAAAGAGGCAGATTTGCCACTTGCACTTGCATTTATTGAACGCCTAAGAACAGAAAAAGAAAATCAAAAAAATGCAAAAAAGTTTATTCTGGTTCCTTTCGATTTCTCTGATTATTCACTAAAAGCTTCAAGAGTTGCATTTCATCTAGCGGGAAAATTGAATGTTTCTATTGTTTTTTTATATGTTTATTTAGGACCTGAAGCTAACAGTTTTTCGGTTTTATTATCCTCTGAAGAAACGGAAAAGGCTCAAAAAGAGCTTTCTAATAAAATTATAAACGATATTTATAATATTGAAGATCAGTTTCGTAGTGAAATAAATCAAAAAGATTTGCCAGATATTTCATTTTCATTTATAACAAGAAGTGGAATTCCAGAAGATGAAATTCTAGATTATTCAAATGAAACAAATCCTTTACTCATTGTTATGGGTACACGTGGAAAAAGCAAAAAGGAAAAAGATTTAATAGGCAGTGTTACAGCAGAGGTCATTGAAAAGAGCATGATACCAGTATTTGCGATACCCGAAGATTCTTCATTACGTGATTTTGATGGACTAAAACACATTGCCTATGCTACCAATTTTGGACAGAAAGATTTGGCTGCATTTGAAAAATTAATGTGTTTTATCAAGGATATGCATTTTGATTTGACTTTTATTCACGTAATTACAGAACAAGAAGAAGAATTGAATGAAGAAAAACTAAACAACTTGAAAGATTATTTTAAAAAGCAATATCCCCAATTGTGTATTAATTTTAAAATTATTCAAGGGAATAAATCTTTGCTTAAAGAATTAGATAAATATATTATGGAGAACAATGTTAATACATTGGTTATCAGAAGTAACAAAAGAAATATGTTTGCTCGGTTATTTGCACCAAGTATTGCTAGAAAAATGATTTTCCATGCCAAAACTCCATTGTTTGTTTTAAATTAGTATTTGTCTTATAATTAATATTATGTTAAATAGGATATATTGAAAAAGATATTTAAGTTGTACAATACAAAAAGATGCTGCATTCCCTCTTTACGGAGAAATTGCAGCATCTTTTTTGCATTTGTACTTTCCTAATTTTAAAGTTAATTCTTAAATATTAAATTATTACCATCGAAATCCACCACTATTGGTTTTTCTCTATTAATAGTTTGACCAATTATCTGTTTAGAAAGTTCATTCAATACATATTTTTGTAAAACTCTTTTTATCGGACGTGCACCAAACTGTGGATCAAATCCAATTTTAGTAATATATTTTAGAGCATTATCAGTCATGGAGAATTTCACATCATTTTGAGCCATCATTTTTTCAATATTTTTGACTTGCAATAAAACAATTTCTTTTATTTCATCTTCATTTAAAGGAGTAAACATAATTAAATCATCAATACGATTTAAAAACTCAGGCTTAATGGTCTTTTTCAATAATTCAAAGATTTCAGTTTTGGTTTTTTCAATCACCTCTTCGTGATTCTGCTTTGTCAAATGTTCAAAATTCTCACGAATCAAGGAAGAGCCTATGTTTGAGGTCATTATGATAATTGTATTTTTAAAATTGACCATGCGTCCCTTATTATCGGTTAACCGACCATCGTCAAGTACTTGCAACAATATGTTAAATACATCAGGATGTGCCTTTTCAATTTCATCGAATAGTACTACTGAATAAGGTTTTCTTCTTATTGCTTCGGTTAATTGACCTCCTTCCTCATAGCCAATATATCCCGGAGGAGAACCGATCAGACGTGTAACGGAGAACTTTTCCTGATATTCGCTCATATCAATACGAGTCATCATATTCTCATCATCGAATAAGAATTCTGCCAAGGCTTTTGCTAGCTCGGTCTTCCCTACTCCTGTTGTCCCTAAAAATATGAATGAACCAATTGGTCGTTTGGGATCTTTCAGACCTGCACGACTTCTCCTAACTGCATCAGAAACAGCAACGATAGCCTCCTCTTGACCTATAACTCTTTTATGTAATTCCTTTTCAAGGTTTAATAATTTAACTTTTTCGCTTTGAACCATTTTACTAACAGGAATTCCTGTCCACCTACTCACAATCTCAGCAATATCCTCACTATCAACTTCTTCCTTAATAGTTGGGTTATTTGCTTGCAAAACCTGTAATTCGGATTGATATTTTGTGATTTCTTCCTGTTTTTGCTTGATTTTTCCATATCTTATTTCAGCTACTTTGCCATAATCACCGTCTCTTTCAGCCTTGTCAGCTTCAAATTTCAAATTTTCAATATCAATCTTATTTTGCTGAATTTTATCAATAAATTGCTTTTCGGATTTCCATTTTGCCATTTGTTTTTGTTCTTCTTCCTTTAAATTAGCTATTTCACTGCTCAATTGTGCCAATTTTTGTGTATCATCTTCTCGTTTAATGGCTTCTCTTTCTATTTCCAATTGCTTAATGCTACGCTCTATTTTATCCAATTCTTCCGGAACAGAATCAACTTCCAAACGTAATTTGGCAGCGGCTTCATCAATTAAGTCTATTGCTTTATCGGGCAAGAATCTATCACTGATATAACGATTTGAAAGCTCTACTGCAGCAATTATAGCATCATCTTTAATACGAACTTTATGATGATTTTCATAGCGTTCCTTTAATCCACGTAAGATGGAAATACTGCTTGCTTCATCGGGTTCATCAACCATTACTATTTGAAAACGACGTTCAAGGGCTTTATCTTTCTCAAAATACTTTTGGTATTCATCCAATGTTGTTGCACCAATGCAACGTAATTCACCACGAGCCAATGCAGGTTTTAAAATATTAGCAGCATCCATGGCTCCTTCTCCTTTGCCCGCACCAACCAAAGTATGAATTTCATCGATAAACAAGATGATTTCTCCATTGGCATTAATAACTTCATTAACGACAGCTTTCAGTCGTTCTTCAAATTCTCCTTTGTACTTAGCTCCTGCAATCAAAGCTCCCATATCCAAAGAGAAAAGTTGCTTGCTTTTCAAATTTTCAGGTACATCTCCTCGTACTATACGATGAGCTAATCCTTCGGCAATAGCCGTTTTACCAGTTCCAGGCTCACCAATAAGAATAGGATTGTTTTTTGTTCTCCTACTTAAAATTTGTAATACTCGCCTAATTTCTTCATCACGTCCAATTACAGGGTCTAATTTGCCGGAACGAGCTTTTTCATTCAAATTAATAGCATACTTATTTAACGATTGATAGGTATCTTCGGCAGATGGAGACGTAACTTTCGTGTTTTTTGTCAATTCAGCAATGGCTGCTTTTAAGTTAGTTTCGGTTACTCCTGCATCTTTCAAGATGCCTGATATTGCATTTTTTTCTACGACAAGTGCTAACAAAATATACTCAATAGAAACAAACTGATTTCCTTCCTTTTCGGACAAGTCAATAGCTTTTTGCAAAACATTATTAGCTTCATTACTCAAATAAGGCTGACCGCCCGTAACCTTTGGATAAGATTCTATTTGTTTATCTATAACCGAATTAAGGTGTGAAGTAGTTACTCCTACTTTTTGTAGTAGAAAATTGGTAATATTGTCGGCAACGTGTAACAATGCCTTTAGTAAATGAGGCGTTTCAATGGCTTGTTGACGATGTTCATTCGTTATTTCAAGTGCCTTTTGTATGGCTTCTTGAGATTTGATGGTAAATTTTTCAAAATTCATAATTATACCTCCTTATTTAAATTCTTAATCAAGATGTTCAAAAAGTTTGCCAGCATAAAATCTTCTGACATTTTGTCGTATTTTAATATATCATTAGTTACTGGTAAATGTATATAAAAAATGGGATTCTTTTAATAAAGAATCCCATTTAATTTGTTGTAAAATAACTTCTTATAATGATTTTTTAAAGCTTCTGTCCCGTTCTTGATAAATACGTTCAATCATGTCAACAACTTTCATACCTTCCAATAGGTTAGTACCAATAGCTCCCTTATGATTTAAGCTTTCTATTACATTTTGAATAACATAGCCATGGTTTTGAGCTGCCCCTTTGTAACCACCAAAATCATTTTCATGGCTTGCTTCTGTTAATTCAGGCATTTCATAATCTTTTATATGGCAGTGCACTACTGTATCCATATATTGACCGGCTACTTTTACAGTTCCCTTAGAACCTATAATTGTGATGGAACTTTCCAAGTTTTTATCCCATACAGAAGTTGAATAGTTTAGTGAACCTATACCTCCATTGATAAAATCAAAATCGACACATCCGGTATCCTCAAATTCGATTAAATCTCCGTGTGAGAAATTGGCAAATTTACCACGAATATTATTAATATCACCAAATAGCCAATAAATCATATCAACATAATGAGAAAATTGAGTAAATAGAGTTCCTCCGTCTAGGGCATTTGTTCCGTGCCAACTGCCACGTTGATAGTATTTTTCATCACGATTCCAAAAAGCATCTACTTTGACAAAGTAAATCTCTCCTAACAATTCTTTACTTACTAATTCCTTTAACCAAGCCATCGGTGGAGAATATCTATTTTGCATTACACAAAATACTGAACGAGACATCTCTAACGATTTGAAAACTATCTTTTCAGCATCCACTTTGGTTAAAGCAATGGGTTTTTCAAGAACAACATGTTTTTTTGCCTCTAGAGCTTTGATCGCATATTCAGCATGAAACCCATTTAGGTTACAAACATTAACCACATCAATACCAAGGTCTGATTGTAACATTTCGTCAAAATCATTAAAATAAGGTTCTTTAATTTCAGGGTCTAATTTTTCTTTTGGTAACACATCACACACAGCAACTAATTCTGCGTTAGGATTTCGACGAATCATTTCGGCATGACGTTTTCCGATATGACCTAAACCAACTACTGCAAATTTTATCATTTTTATATTATTTATAAGTCAAACATAAAGTCTTCAAAAACTGAAATTTATTTTATTCTCTTTACAAATTCATTTTCTAACTTGTATAGCTGATTTGTTTCCGGACAAGTTGCGAAGCCTTTATTGTCAAATTGTAATTTATGTCCATTCTCACTTACCCAACCTATTTGACGAGCAGGATTTCCAACTACCAAAGCAAAAGGTTTGATATTTTTGGTAACGACTGTTCCCGCACCAATTAAAGCATACTCTCCTATTTCGTGTCCACATACAATCGTAGCATTTGCTCCTACACTTGACCCTTTATGGAGAATAGTCTTCATGTATTCGTTTTTGCGATTGACATGGCTACGAGGGTTAATAACATTGGTGAATACCATAGATGGTCCCAAAAATACATCGTCTTCACAAACAACGCCGGTATAAACTGATACGTTGTTTTGTATCTTTACATTTTTGCCAAGCACTACATCTGGTGAAATCACCACATTCTGACCGATATTGCAAGATTCTCCGATAGTACAATTTGACATAACATGAGAGAAATGCCATATTTTAGTACCTTCACCTATTTGGCAACGTTCATCTACAAAGGCTGATTCATGTTTAAAATAGCTCATAAATTATATTGCTTTTAAAAATTCAGTGGTAATAAATCGTAACTGTTCATCATCCAATTCTGTATGCATTGGGAGAGATACTACACAAGCAGAAAGTTTTTCAGCCACAGGAAAATCGCCGGCTGTATAACGAGGATCTTGATATGCCTTTTGTAAATGCAATGGAACAGGATAGTAAATCATTGCCGGAATACCCTTTTCTTGTAATGTTTTTTGCAATGCATCTCTATCTACATTAACCAATTTTAATGTGTATTGGTGAAATACGTGAGTAGATTGAGCTGTTTTTGCTGGAGTAATAATTTGGGGATTGTTGGCAAATGCCTTGTCATAAAAATTAGCAGCAGCTTGACGAGCTGCAATATAATTATCTAAATTTTTTAATTTTACTTCCAAAACAGCAGCTTGAATACTGTCTAAACGAGAATTAACACCAATAAGATCGTGATGATAACGAACTACCATACCATGATTAGCAATAGCACGCATTTTAGCGGCTAATTCATCATCATTTGTAAAAATAGCACCTCCATCACCATAGCATCCTAAATTTTTAGATGGAAAGAATGATGTACAACCAATATTTCCAATGCATCCTGACTGAACTTTTCTACCATCTTTGAAAGTATAAATAGAACCTATCGACTGACAAGCATCTTCTACTACGTACAAGTTATTTTCCTTGGCTATTTTCATAATATTTTCCATGTCAGCACATTGTCCAAACAAATGAACAGGAACAATTGCTTTTGTACGAGGAGTAATAGCTTTCTTAATAGCATCAATAGAAATATTGAACGTATCGAAATCTACATCTACAACAACAGGCGTAAGACCTAACAGAGCTACTACTTCTGCTGTAGCAATAAAAGTAAAAGTTGGAGTTATTACCTCGTCTCCAGGCTTAAGACCAAGAGCCATTAATGATATTTGGAGTGCATCTGTTCCGTTTCCTACGGGAATTACGTGTTTTACACCTAAATATTCTTCCAAGTTTTTTTGGAAAACATTTACTTTTCCTCCCTTGATGAATGTTGTCGTATCCAAAACTTCTTGAATGCCGGCATTTACTTCATCTTTAATCTTGTCGTATTGACTTTTTAAGTCAACCATTTGAATTTTCTTCATTGCCATTATTGTTTTAAATGTACATGTTCTTTGTTAAAAACCAAAACCCAGCCCAATTGCAAATGTAATATTTTCTCCCTGATAAAAAGCAGGGGTATACATGTCTAAATATCCTTGAGCATCTTTTCTTACTTCTGAACTGATTGTTGGCGAAGTTATATCATAACCTCTTGCATTATTATATTCAACACTAAAAGTAGCATATGCATTGTTCCATATTTCATAAAGAGCTTCCAATCCAATAATTTCGTTTCGCCAAGTAATATCTTTTAATGGAACTTGTGCTATTGTTTCTTCTATCTGTTTACGGATATATTCATATTCGTTGCCATGAATGGCATTAGTATAGGATAAATTAATATTTAAACTTCTAACAGGCTTATAGTTTAATGCAACATATATCTCTTGAGAATTATCCCCTAAATAATGTCCTAAATTATAGCCATTGGATGCCCATGTAAGAGTTTCTATAGAATGTTTATAGGTAATGATATTTGAACGAGTAAATTCTCCAATAAAAGAAATATTTTTAAACGGGAAATTACTCAAATTCATACCAACTTTGTAAGATATCGGATTATTTTCAGGATTATCAGGTTTTAGACGTTCTAAACTAAATTCATCTATAAACAAAGAACCATACAAATGCAAATGTTTGATATTACGGGAGCTAATATTGGCGAACATTTGAGAATTTTGGTTTTCTACTCCTAATCCTTTTGTAAGTAAGTGATCTATAGATTTATAAAAGGCAATCGGAATAAAATAAGCTGCTTGTACGTTTCTTTCCGAATAAATAATAGAATTTCCTAAAGAAATATTCAATTTTTTTATTGGAGTAAAAGTTAGCATATTGGCTGCAATAAATTTATTTGCGGGACGATAATATTTCTTTTCGGTTCCATTGTTATAATTTTCAACATAATAGTACGTACTATCTATTACGTTGCTAACAAGCCACCCATGTATATAATTCAATTCAAACCAAGAAACAGGCTTTAAGTTCAATGAAATCATGGGAAAAGAAGGAGCTCTTCCGGATATAATGTTGGATCCATGATAATTGTCTCCCCAAACAATATTGTCTTTCACTAAACCAATGCTTCCCCAATTAGCAAATAGCTTAATACCTCCTTTCATATCACTAAAATCACCACCATACTCAGCTTCTTTATACTCACATCCAGGTAGATTATTAAGGTAACTTGGTTTTGAAAGACGAGCAGCATTAGCAGGAAGGTTATTGAGATAATTTCCATTAAAAGAATTATCGCGTAAACTACCGTAAACAGAAATATGATTAACGATGGTCATTTGCATATCAGCACCAAACCAACGCTTAACAATTATTCCATTATCATTGCTTAAAATATTTATCCCAAGTAAAGGAGAAACTCTGAATTTGAAAGAGTCATCTTTATAATTAACAGCAGGTTGAACAAAAGCAACATTCCAATTTTGATTTTGTACTAATTTTAAATGAGATTTAGGAAGAGTATCACATTCTAAGGCATAATCATTCAGAAAGAAATCCAAATCATCACGTTGTCTTTTTGTCAATAAAGATTTTTTCCGGGAAGCTTCTAGTAACTTTTGTGCTATAAATTCTCTCGTATAGGGTTTTACAACAGAGCTAATATCAATAACTCCATCAATAGCCAATTCATCTACAAAGTCATAAATACGTGTATAAGAAATATCTTGTGGAACAGATTGAGAATAAACTGTGAAGATGGTAAAAAATGCACACAAAAAAGCCAGAAATTTCATTCGTTGTCGTAAAAATCTCTTCGCTAAAACAATATTTCGAATATTCTTTTTCACTTACTGCGTGCCTTTTTGAATAGAATATTAATAATTATCTTGTAAAGATAAATTATATCTGTTAATAATTCGCCTTTTTGTTCACACATACAAAGATATTTCATTTCCGATTTCTGAATTTCTTCTAAGGTTTTAGGCATATCAGCATAAAATGGAGGAAATAGACCTGGTTTAAAGTTAGTGCGTTTTTCTTGTAATTCTTTATTATAAAGATTAAAATATTGTTTACTGATAGGACGAACACCAACAAATTTCATGTCTCCCTTAAAGAAATTCAAAAACATGGGAAGTTCATCCAACCAAAAACGTCTAAAAAGTCTTCCCAAAGTAGTAATTCTTATATCATGATTAAACTTTCCACCCTCTTGCAATCTATTTTTTTCATAAATATATTCTTGTAAAAACTCGGAATAAGGATGCATTGTTCTCATTTTATAAAACTTAAAAACTCTACCATTCTTACCTACCCTTTTTAACTGTATAATAGGACCATAACGACGTTTTTTACGTGGATTAGGTGTTTTTTTACGTCTCGCTTTAAAATACGTAAGTCCATTTATTTTTTTTTCTGTAACAATCTCAAAACCGCAATAATATAATCTTCCATATACTTCAGCTTTTGACAACACCCTATTTTTACCGTTCGTTATATCATAATATAGACGACGAGTAAGAAAAACATTGGGTATTACACGTTTTATAAAATAATAAAACACATAGAATATCCAATTAATACCTTTAGGATATTTGTTGAGAATTTCACGCTTTTTGACTGTATTATTTTGAAAACATCCTATAAAGATACCATTGTCAGGAAGTTTTTCATTAATTTTAGAAAACAAAACATTGATACCTCGTATATCATTAAGTCGTTTTAAATTTATAATGACATCATGTCCATAATCCCGTAATTGTTCAAAGTTAAAAATAGAAGTAGTAGAAAGGAGACGTGTCGTAGAACTTCTTAAAGAAGTTATTTTTTCCAAGTACAATAATTCCTTGGTACCAGATTCATGTATAATGGATTTTTGAATAGCATTATAGGTTTCATCATCAAGTTCATAACTTTTTTTCACCAATTTAGCAGGAAGCCTATCCTCAATTGGAGCAACATCTTCAATATCCAAGGCATACACATAGGCAAACCGTAAAGTTGTGCAAACAAAAGAGCCAAGAAAAACTCCCAAAGAAAACTTTAAAAAATTAAGGATAGGAAATGAAATTTCAAAAAAGTAGAAAAGAAATGCACAGAGAAAAGAACTGAGTATGGTAGTATAAAGTAGCCTAAAAGAAAGGACTAAGTAACCTTTTTCATTTCTTACTGGATTATATCGTTTAAATAAATAATTAAAAACAAACCAAAGAAGTGCAAAAAGAAAATAAACCCCATTACAAATAAAAATGAATGTGCTTATTTGATTTAAACAAGTTCCAAGAAACAAAAAATTAATTAATAGTACAATAAAATCTATTATTAATATCGTGTAATTTGGTTTATAAAACAAACGGTTCATCAGAATAAAGAGCTTTTTTGTCCAGGTTAGGCAGCAAAAATACTAGTTTTTCACTAATGAGATTGCATATTTTACAATATTTTTAAGATTTTGCATAAAAAATTCTACTATCCACTCTTTTTTTGAATCAGTCCAACGTTGAGGATGTGTTGTAATCATAATCTGATTAATTCCTTTTTTCTCAAAAACATCGTTTTTCAATGCATCTAAAATATTGTAACTGGAATGAAATATCAATCCTTGTTTTATCCATTCATCTTGATATACAGGTATCTTATCTCTAATGCTCATATTATAACCATTCCAACAACGACCTGTATCTGTCAAATAAAAAAAAGAACTAAAATCAATATCAAAATATGGTTCTCCAATAATACCAAAATCTTCGTATCTATGGGCTTTCCATAAATCTTTGCTATCCCATTTAGAGGTAGGATTACCATGCATGCATATTGTTTTAACAGGATAATATTGTCTGAAGTATTTTAATTGTTTTTCAAAGTGTTCAATTGCGAATGATTCATTTCCGTTATATAATCCCATGTCTTCGTAGTGATATCCTATCTCATGACCTAGTTCTGCTATTGCCTTTATAATATTTGGTTTATTGCTTTGAGGAACAACCCTAAAATAGTAACTGGCTACAATTCCCAGTTGTGCTTCAATTTTTGCTGTAGCTAAAGAATTCTCAGCCTTTAGATCAACGTCATGCCGCAACAGTATAAATTTCTCCGGCAATTCTTTATTATTAGCTTTTGATATACAATAATATTCGAAAGTAAGAAACTTATAACCGGCACCTTGGAAAGCCAGTAAGAGTTGACGATATGTTTTGAGAGTAAAATCCATGAAGTATTACTTTATAATTTTCTTATACACTATATAGTCTTCATTTTCACGAATTTTTTGGTAATTAAAACTTTGCA
>DAIMYQ010000019.1:31372-32624 GCA_036734385.1 Paludibacteraceae bacterium
AACACCACAATACAATAAAATGTCATTAAAATCGGAGTACAGCATTTTAAGCATATAAAAGACTGTATGATCGCCCGTGTTGGCTTTTGAGAAAGAATCTATACCTAATGAAACAATGTTACCATATCCCATGGATAATACTACCAAAATTATGTATACTATGGTTGATATCAAAAAATATAACCCAGTTGGTTTTACAATTTCTTTAAAAAAATTAAGTTTTTCTTTACCTTTTTCAGTAAAATAATACAGGAATAAACTGCAAAAGATAACTGGTACTACTAAAATATTGGGAAAACGAAACCAAATAGCAATTGAAGACATTATGCCTAATGCTATCAAATAAGCAATTTTTCTTATCTCGAAATATTTATATAAAAGCACTACCAATATTGAAATAGACAAAATAGTACTAGAACCAGGACTAAACTCATTATATGATCCATACCCCAACAAAAAAATGCCAAACAATAAATAATAAATGTTTTTGGAATAATTTTTGGAATGTTGTAAAATAAAATAAGGCAATAAAATAGCAATGATTGAGAAAATCCACCCTAAAAATCTTAAAGAAAGCAGTGTATTACCAAAAACTTCACCCCAAATGTACCCCACAAATAATGAACCTGAAGTCATGAAATATTGTGAATAATCAGCATATCTATTTATCCAATAATAAGGATCCATCGCTCCCCGACCCCAGAAAATAAAACTGATAGAATACAATAATGCGATTATTAGACAAATAAATTTTGTATATTTATTTTCAAAAAAAGAATACACTTTTTCCATTTTATCATGATTTAATAATTTCACAAATTTGTTCTACTCCTGTTTCTTCTAATTCATAATACATAGGCAAACGTACCAAGCAATCAGCAAACATATCACAATTAGCCAATTTTCTTCCATCATGCTTTTTTGTGTAATAATCGCTACTATGCAAGCTCAAATAATGGAATACCGCTAATACATCCGTTTCTTTTAGTTTTTTAATAAGAGCCGTTCGTTCTTTTAAATTATTACAAACTAGATAGAACATATGAGCATTGTTAGTGGCATATTCAGGAATATCTGGTAAGCGAAAAAAACCTTTCTCTGCAAATGGTTTTAGCAACTCATAGTATTTGTTCCACAACCGTTTGCGTTTATTTTGTATTTGATCAAGGTGCTCTAACTGTGCCCAAAGAAAGGCAGCCATAACTTCACTAGGTAGAAATGAACTTCCTATATCCACCCATCCATATTTATT
>DAIMYQ010000020.1:0-3806 GCA_036734385.1 Paludibacteraceae bacterium
TAAGGTAAACTCGCTGTTATGTTCAATCATCGTTTTTCTCCACTTATATGTGAATTACAAATGGATAAAAGGAGTTATTACAAAGCATTTAGTAGATAAACATAAACAGGTATTTATTTTCTCGTCGATATTTTTCGTTTGTGCAATTACAGGATTTATTGCATGGTATTTTTCCTTAGAAGCCAAGGAAATAAGCAGAAAACTATTTATAGAAATACACGATAAAATGACCTTGTTCCTCTTTATTTTCCTGATTTTGCATATTTGGAAACGAAGAAAACGGCTTTTATAAATAAAAAAAAGTAATGGGCTCTATTCACAAATAAATAGAGCCCATTTTTTAATCTTACGGATTTATTCTTTTAATCGTTGTATATATTTTCTTGTTTTTTCCAAATCTTCAGGGGTATCAATGCCTATTGTTTCATGATTGTTGATAGCCACTTTAATGCAATAACCGTTTTCAAGCCAACGCAGTTGCTCCAACGATTCTGCTAATTCCAATGGAGATTGCTCCAATTGTGTAATTTCAGCCAACACTTCAGATCTATAAGCATACATTCCAATGTGTTTGTAATAAGTATGTACAGACAACCAAGAATTACGGTCAATACCACGGTTGAAAGGAATAACGGAACGACTGAAATACATTGCTTCCATATTTTTATTAATCACCACCTTAGGAGTATTTGACGCTGATAAATTATCAAAAATATCTCCTGAAGAAAAAGGTTTGACCAATGTAGCAATATCAATTCCATGGTAATCGAAACATTTTTTTAACGATTCTATTTGTTCCGGTTCAATAAACGGTTCATCACCCTGAATATTCAATACCACATCAAACTGCTTACCAATTTTGGTATAGGCTTCGTAACAACGGTCAGTACCACTTTTATGATTTATACTCGTCATAATAGCTTTGCCTCCAAAACGAACCACCTCGTCGTAAATACGTTGGTCATCAGTGGCCACATATACCGTTTCTACAGCTTTTTTAACCTGTTCATATACACGATGTATCATCGTTTTTCCACCTATATCAGCTAATGGTTTTCCGGGAAAACGAGTGGAGCCATAACGAGCGGGAATTAAGGCAACAAATTTTAAATCATTCATATTGTTGATTTTTGGGTTATAAAACTATAGTGTACCCTTGGTACTTGGAAGTTCGTAATTGAAAATATCCCTTTTTATCGACATTTTTAGTGCTCGAGCCAAGGTTTTAAAAATTCCTTCAATTTTGTGATGTTCATTATCTCCTTCTGCCTTAATATTCAGATTCATTTTGGCAGCATCACTCAATGATTTAAAGAAATGAAAAAACATCTCTGTAGGCATATCTCCCACTTTTTCACGTTTAAATTCAGCATTCCACACCAGCCACGGACGACCTCCAAAATCTAACGCAACCTGACACAAACAATCATCCATAGGCAAACAATACCCATACCTTTCAATGCCACGCTTATCGCCAAGAGCTTTTAGCAAAGCTTCTCCCAATGCGATACCCGTATCTTCAATAGTATGATGTTCATCTACACTCAAATCGCCTTTTACGCTAATTGTCAAGTCCATACCCGAATGTTTGCCTATTTGTTCCAACATGTGGTCAAAAAAACCTAAGCCGGTAGCAACATTCGTTTTACCCCTTCCATCAAGATTTATCTGTACCAATATGTCGGTTTCTTTCGTTTTTCGTTGAACTGTAGCACAACGTTCGCCGGCAAAAAGAAATTCAGTAATTGCATTCCAATCGTTGGTTATTAAGGCACAAAAAGTATCTAACCCTTTTTCTTTAAGAGAAAATTCTACAGCTTTTGCATTTTCTAAAAAAATAGCTTTACACCCTAAATTCTTAGCTAATTCTACATCAGTCATTCTATCGCCAATAACGAAGGAATTTGCCAAATCGTACTCTCCTGTCATGTATTTTTTCAACAAGCCTGTACGAGGTTTACGTGTAGGAGAATTATCTTCGGGAAGAGATCCGTCAATTAAAATATCATCAAATTCAACTCCCTCGCCTTTAAGTATTTGTAGCATCTTACCTTGTACCAAATCGAAATTCTCTTGAGGATTGGAAGGTGTACCCAACCCATCTTGATTGGAAACCATAACAAATTCAAAATCAAGCTTTTCACGAATAAAAAACAAGTTTCGAATTACTTTAGGCAAAAACTGCATTTGCTCCAAATTATCTACTTGGAAAGTTATTGGCGGTTCTACAATAATAGTTCCATCTCGGTCTATAAAAAGGGCTTTTTTCATTCTTTTGTCAAGGTGTTTTTATTTTTTATATTTTAGCAACTCGTCCAACAATATTTTATTTTCATCTTTCGTTCCTACGGTAATGCGTAAACAACCTAAGCAAAGTGAAATAGAATTACGATTACGAACAATGATACCCTTATCTACCAAATAATTATAAACAGCATTGGCATCGGGCACTTTTACCAATAAAAAGTTGGCATCTGTCGGATATACTTTCTCTACCAAAGGCAATCTTTTCAAAGCTTCAACCAAATAAATGCGTTGTTCCAATATCATTTTGACCCAATCATTTTTTCTGGCTTCTTCTTCCAATTGTTCCTTGACAAAATTCTGAGTTAAAATATTAACGTTATACGGATACTTTACTTTATTGAAATAAGAAATAATTTCCTCGGATGCAAAAGCCATACCACAACGCAAAGAAGCCAATCCCCACGCTTTTGAAAATGTTTGAAAAACAATTACATTCGGATAACTATCCAAATCAGCCAACCATGATTTTTCCGAAGAAAAATCGATATACGCTTCATCTATTACAACAACACCATGAAAATTATGTATGACTTTCAGCATTTCAGTACGATTCAACAAGTTTCCGGTGGGGTTATTAGGTGAACATAAAAAAATCACTTTGGTACGCTCATCTACAGCTTTTAAAAGTGTATCGGAATCTAAGCTATAATCGGTATTGAGTAATACTTTGCGATACTCCACGTTATTTACATCGGCACACACTTGATACATTCCATAAGTAGGATCGATGGCAACAATATTGTCTTGATTTGGTTCGCAAAAAATACGGATAACCAAATCAATCGGCTCATCACTCCCATTTCCGAGCATAATCTGTTCCGGTCTAACTTTTTTTATTTGGGAAATCTTCTGTTTCAATTCCCATTGCATTGGGTCGGGATAACGATTATAAGGATAATTCAAAGGATTTTCGTTAGCATCCAGAAAAACGGATGCTTCACCCTTAAATTCACTCCTGGCACAAGAATATGGCTTGAGGTTGCGAATATTTTTACGGACAAGACTTTCGACATTCATGGTGTAAAATTCTATCTATTAAAAAACAAAGTTAGTAAAAAAAATAGGTAAACATCTTTGTTAAATAAATATTTTACAGAATTTCTACGAGCACAAAAAAAGTCCACAATGACAACATTATGAACTTCCCGAGTGATCCGCTTGGGGCTCGAACCCAAGACCCCATCCTTAAAAGGGATGTGCTCTACCTACTGAGCTAGCGAATCATTAACACTAAAAAAGTGATCCGCTTGGGGCTCGAACCCAAGACCCCATCCTTAAAAGGGATGTGCTCTACCTACTGAGCTAGCGAATCATTCCGTTTTACAAAAGCGGTGCAAAGATATGGTTATATTTTTTATTTCACAAATAAACAGTTCGTTTTTTCTCGAAAAAGACCTCAAAAGGTCTTAATATTCAAATAAAAAAATAAGGATAAACAATGTTTATCCTTACTCCAAAATTCATCAAATTATCAGTTCATACACTGTTGTGCACATCCT